>NZ_CP089214.1:4800000-5528961 GCF_021183625.1 Nocardia asteroides | reverse complement strand
TCAGCGATGACAACGGGACTGACCGGGAAACTCACCGAGAAGGAGCTGCGGGCGATCGCCGAGCGCGGCGCCGCCGAGCTCGACGGCGCCTCGGCGCTCGATCTGCTGCGCTGGACCGACGAGACCTTCGGCACCGGCTACATCGTCGCCTCGAACATGCAGGACGGCGTGCTGGTGCAGCTGGCCGCGCAGGTGCGGCCCGGGGTGGACGTGCTCTTCCTCGACACCGGCTACCACTTCGCCGAGACCATCGGCACCAGGGACGCGGTCGAGGCCGTGTACGGGGTGAACGTGGTGAACGTGCGCCCGGAGCAGAGCGTCGCCGAGCAGGACGCGCTGCTCGGGCGCGACCTGTTCGCCAGGGACGCCGCCGAGTGCTGCCGGCTGCGCAAGGTGGTGCCGCTGCAGCGCTCGCTGAGCGGCTACAACGCCTGGGCCACCGGCATCCGCCGGGTGGAGGCGCCGACCCGGGCCAACGCCCCGCTGGTCTCCTACGACGAGGGCTTCGGGCTGGTGAAGATCAACCCGATCGCGGCCTGGTCCGACGACGAGATGCAGGCCTACATCGAGACCCATGGAATTCTGGTGAATCCCCTGGTCGAGGAGGGATATCCGTCCATCGGCTGCGCTCCGTGCACGCGGAAGCCGGAGCCGGGTTCCGATCCGCGAAGCGGCCGCTGGGCCGGCTCCGCCAAGACCGAATGCGGGTTGCACGCCTCATGACCGACACCATTCGCACCGAGCGTTCCCTCGGGCTCAGCGATTTCGACACCCTCGACGCGCTGGAGTCGGAGGCGATCCACATCTTCCGCGAGGTCGCGGGCGAGTTCGAGCGGCCGGTGATCCTCTTCTCCGGCGGCAAGGACTCGACCGTGCTGCTGCACCTGGCGCTCAAGGCCTTCTGGCCCGCGCCGCTGCCGTTCACGTTGCTGCACGTCGACACCGGGCACAACCTGCCCGAGGTGCTGGAATTCCGGGATCGGATCGTCGAGCGGCACGGGCTGCGGCTGCACGTGGCGAGCGTCGAGGAGTACCTCGCCGACGGCAGGCTCGCCGAGCGCCCGGACGGCATCCGCAACCCGCTGCAGACGGTCCCGCTGCTCGACGCCATCACCGCGAACCGCTTCGACGCGGTCTTCGGCGGCGGCCGAAGGGACGAGGAGCGCTCGCGCGCCAAGGAGCGGATCTTCTCGCTGCGCAACGCCTTCGGCCAGTGGGACCCGAAGCGGCAGCGCCCCGAGCTGTGGAATCTGTACAACGGCAGGCACGCGCCCGGTGAGCATGTGCGGGTGTTCCCGCTGAGCAACTGGACCGAGCTCGACATCTGGCGATACATCGCGCGCGAGGATGTCGATCTCGCGAGCATCTACTACACGCACGAGCGGCCGGTGTTCCAGCGCGACGGCATGTGGATGACGCCCGGTGTCTGGGGCGGCCCGCGCGACGGCGAGGTGCTGGAGACCAGGTCGGTGCGGTACCGCACGGTCGGTGACGGCTCCTCCACCGGCGCGGTGCTCTCCGCGGCCGCGACCAACGAGGCCATCCTGGCCGAGGTCGCCGCCTCCCGGCTGACCGAGCGCGGCGCCACCCGCGGCGACGACCGGGTCTCCGAGGCCGCGATGGAAGACCGCAAGCGAGAGGGTTACTTCTGATGGCCGACACGGTGCCGAGCGAGCCGCCGGCTCAGCTGCTCCGGCTGGCGACCGCAGGCTCGGTCGACGACGGCAAGTCCACGCTGGTCGGGCGGCTGCTCTACGACACCAAGTCGGTGCTGGCCGATCAGATCGACGCCGTCACCCGCGCCTCGGTGGATCGCGGGCTGGCGACGCCGGATCTGTCGCTGCTGGTCGACGGGTTGCGCGCGGAGCGCGAGCAGGGCATCACGATCGACGTGGCGTACCGCTACTTCGCCACGCCGAAGCGCTCGTTCGTGCTCGCCGACACGCCGGGGCACGTGCAGTACACCCGCAACACGGTCTCCGGGGCCTCCACCGCGCAGCTGGTGATCCTGCTGGTCGACGCGCGCAAGGGCGTCATCGAGCAGACCCGTCGGCACGCGGCGGTGCTCGCGCTGCTCGGCGTGCCCAAGCTGGTGCTCGCGGTGAACAAGATCGACCTGGTGGACGACGCCGCCGCGGTGTTCGAGCGGATCTCCGCCGAGTTCAACGAACTCACCGGCGCGCTGGGCTGGGCGTCGGCGGACGTGCTCGAGATCCCGGTCTCCGCGCTGCGCGGCGACAATATCGCCACCCGCTCGGCGAATACCCCGTACTACGACGGCCCCTCGCTGATCGAGCACCTGGAGTCGGTGCCGGTGGACGCGGACAGCGCAGGCCCGCACTCGCTCGGGCTGCGCTTCCCGGTGCAGTACGTGATCCGGCCGCGCACCGCCGAGTACCCGGACTACCGCGGCTACGCGGGGCAGATCGCCGCCGGTTCGGTGGCGCCGGGCGACGAGATCGTCGTGCTCCCCTCCGGGGTGCGCACCACGGTGGAGCGGATCGACACGCCCGCGGGCGAACTGGCGGTGGCGCAGACCGGCCGCAGCGTCACGCTGATCCTCAGCGACGACGTCGACGTCTCGCGTGGCGACATCATCGCCGCGGTCGCGGACGCGCCGGAGCCGATCGACGACTTCGAGGCGACGGTCTGCTGGCTCGGCGACAAGCCGCTGCGGCCCGGTGCCCGGCTGCTGCTCAAGCACGGCACCAAGACCACGCAGGCCATCGTCGGCGCGCTGGTCGAGCGCTTCGACGAGCAGCGGCTGGCCGCCGACCCGTCACCGGAGACGCTGGCGCTCAACGACATCGGCCGGATCTCGATCCGGGTCGCCGAGCCGATCCCGGCCGACGACTACCGGGCGAACCGGCACACCGGCAGCTTCCTGCTCATCGACCCGGCCAACGGGAACACGCTCGCGGCCGGGCTGGTCGGCGACGTGCTCACCGCGGTCGAGGTCGGCGCCGGGGTCTGAGGTGCGGGTTCGGCCCGGCTCGAACCGGTCGGCGCCGGTGCTGATCGGGGTCGGGCACGGGAGCAGGGATCCGCGCTCGGCGGCGACGGTGGGCGCGGTCATGGACGCGGTGGCCGCCGCGCGGCCGGGGCATCCGGTTCGGACCGCGTTCCTCGACCTCGACGCGCCGTCGGTGGAGCGGGTGCTCGACGCCGTCGCGGGGGCGGGGCATCGGCACGCCGTGGTGGTTCCGCTGCTGCTCGGCAGTGCTTTCCACGCCAGGGTCGACCTGCCGGGGCTGCTCGCCGCCGCGCGGCAGCGGCACCCGCTGCTCCGGGTCGACCAGGCCGAGGTGCTCGGGCCGGATACCCGGCTGGTCGATGCGCTCGCGGACCGTGTCCGGGAGCTGCGGGCGGCGAGCGATCCCGGCGTGATCGTCGCCGCCGTCGGCGCCTCGTCGGCAGCGGCCAATGCCCGTACCGGACAGGTCGCGGACGAGCTCGCCGCACGCACCGGTTGGCGCACCGAGATCTGCTTCGCCACCACCGAACCCGGCGTCGAGGTGGCACGGGCACGGCTGCTCGCCCGTGGCGCGCGGCACCTCGTCGTCGCCCCGTACTTCCTGGCTCCCGGGTTGCTCACCGATCGGATCGCCGCCGCGGCAGCGGATCTCGCGCACGCCGCCGCGCTCGGCGCGCACCCCGCGCTCACCGAGCTGATCTGGAGCCGCTACGACACCGCCGTCGTCGAGCGGCATCTCCGCTCCGCCTGAAGTACACCGGGCAGGTTCAGCGCCGCCGTCGCGAAGCGGCCCCGCCGCTCGGCAGACTCGGTCCGGCTCAGCCGATGAGCCGGTCCACCAGGGTGCGGGCGGCGGCGACGCGCGCGGCGTCGCCGAGCTGGTTGGCGGTGTTGGCGGCGGCGACCAGGGCATCCGCCTGGAAGGCGAGCAGCTCGGGTTCGGCGTCGGGGTGGACGTGGCCGATCTGGCGGGCGAGGAAGCTGAGCCAGTCGTGGTGGTCGGCGGCGACGGCATCGCGCACCGGGCCCGGCCTGCTGTCGAACTCGGCCAGGGTGGCTACCCGGAAGCAACCGCCGCGCAGCACCGGCTCGGTGATGAAGGCGAACCAGGCGTCGACCAGGGCGCGCAGCCGCGTTGCGCCGCGCGGGTGTACCAGCGCGGGCCGGACCACGTGCTCCACGAACACCGCGCGGGCGGCGGCGACGGCGGCCCGCTGCAGCGCCTCCTTGGTGCCGAACAGGGTGGCGACGCCGCTCTTGCTGAGCCCGAGCTCGTCCGCGACCCGGGCCAGGCTGAGCCCGGTGAGCCCCTCCACCGAGGCGATGTCGGCCGCGCGGTGCGCGATGGCGGCTCGGGCGCGGTCGCCCTTGGCCCGCCTGCCGTCGGCGGCGGGCGGCGCCGGTTCGACGGGCGGGTCGTAGTTCACGGACCCATTGTGCGCCACCCCTTGCCCGAAAGCACGAACGATCGTACTGTCATTTTGCGCACGATCGTTCGTGTTGTTTTCTGATCTCGGGACGGAGCCCCATGCAGACCTTCACCGAAGCCGACGACCCCGCCCTGCTCGCCGTGCAGACCGCGGCCGCGCTGCTCGCGGACGCACCCTGGCGCCGCTTCGCGGTGGTCGGGGACTCCATCGCGCAGGGCATCGGCGACTCCACGCCCGGGTACCGGGACGCGGGCTGGGCCGATCGGGTGGCGGACGCGCTGCGCCGCGTGCGGCCGGAGCTGGCCTACCTGAACACCGGACGCAAGGGCGCGACCAGCGCGGAGGTGCTCACCGAACAGCTCGGCCGCGCACTGGCCTTCGAGCCCGACCTGGTGCACATCGTGTGCGGCGGGAACGACCTCTTCGTGCCGGAGCCGGATCTCACGGCCACGCACGCCAACCTGGACGCGCTCTTCGCGGCCTTCGCGGTGCGCGGAACGCGAATCTCGACCTTCACCCTGACCGATGTCTGGGACCGCGAGCAGATGCGGGCGATGCGCGGCATGCGCGAGCGGATGGCGGCGCTGAACGACGTGATCCGCGCGGTGGCGGCGCGCTACGACGCGGTGCTGCTGGAGCTGTGGCCGCACCCGATCCGGCTGCGCCCGGACCTGATGAGCGCCGACCTCATCCACTTCTCCATGGGTGGGCAGGCCGCGCTGGCCTCGGCGGTGGTGCAGCGGCTGGCTCAGGAGCTGGAGGCCGTCCGGCGGTAGCGGGCCACCAGCTCGGCGCCGATCCGGGCGAGCTCGGCGCGCACCGATTCCGGCTCGACGACCTCGAGTTCGGTGCCCCAGCCCGCCAGCTGCTGGGCGATCATCCGCGGGGTCGGCGCGGTGACCCGCACCCGCACGCGGCCGTCGCCGTCCGGGCCGATGACCGCGCAGTGCCTGCCCTGCTGGTGCTCCAGCACCGGGACCAGGTGCGCGGCGACGAGCACGGTGGCGCCCTCGGCGGCCCGGCGGAGCTCCATGGCGCCGACCGTCTCGCGCCAGGCCGCCGCCGGGTCGAAATCGGCGGGGCGATCGAAGGTCTCGCCGGTGGGCTCGGCGGAAGTCACCCGGTCCAGCCGGAAGGTGCGGCGGCCGCGGTCGGTGCCCGCGATCAGGTACCAGATGCCGTCCTTGTCGACCAGGCTCCACGGGTCGACCACGCGGCTGGTCTGCTCGCCCCTGCGCAGGTAGCCGAGGCGGAGCCGGTCGCGGCGGATCACCGCGTCCTGGACCGCGGCGACGAGCGGCGGGGCGGCGGCGGCGTGCGCGCCCCAGCCCGCTGGGTCGAGCACGACCGAGTCGGCGGCGGCCTCGGCGTCGCCGCGGAAGGTCTTGGGCAGGGCGCGGACCAGCTTCCGTAGCGCCGAGCGGCCCTCCGGGACCCCGCCCGCGGCGGGGCCCGCCAGCAGGAACAGCGCCCTCGCCTCTCCGGCGGTGAGACCCGTCAGGTCGGTGCGGGCGCCGCCGACCAGCTGCCAGCCGCCGTTGCGCCCTGGTTGCGGGTACACCGGCACCCCGGCGCGGCCGAGCGCCTCCAGGTCGCGCCGGGCGGTGGCCACCGAGATCTCCAGTTCGGCGGCGATCTCGGCCGCCGTCACCCGGCCGCGCGTCTGCATGAGCAGCAGCACGGCCACCAATCTGTCCGCTCGCATAGTTCCCATCCTGCCCGGAAAAGTGCGCAGAGGATGAGCACTTCACCGCGCAGGATGGGAACCGACACCGAATCCCGACCCGAGGAGAACGACATGCTGCGCGGACTGGCGACGCTCACCTTCTACGCCGACGACCTGGAGGCGGCCAAGGACTGGTACACCGAATTCCTGGGCACCGCGCCCTACTTCACCGTGGCCGGCGGCTACTACGAGTGGCGGATCGGCGACTACCAGGCCGAGTTCGGCATCGTGAACCGCGCGTACGCACCGGCCGGAGCGCACAACGCGCCGGGCGGCGCCATCGCCAACTGGGCCGTCACCGACCTCGAGGCGACGCTGAACCGGGTGCTGGAGCTCGGCGCCACGCTCTACGACCCGATGACCCCGCGCGGCGAGGGCACCGGCTTCGTCACCGCGTCGGTGGTCGACCCGTTCGGCAACGTGCTCGGGCTGATGAGCAACCCGCACTACGCGGAGATCCTGGCCAGGACCGGGCCCGCGTAGGGCTCAGCGGAACCAGCGCTCGAGGACGAGCGCGACGCCGTCCTCGAGCACGTCGGCGGTCACCTCGTCGGCGGCCGCCCTGATCTCGGCGGGGGCGTTGGCCATGGCGACCGAGTGCCCGGCCCAGGCCAGCATCTCCCGGTCGTTGAGGTGGTCGCCGATGGCGAGGGTCGCCTCCGTCGGCACCTCGAGGATCTGCCTGAGCTGCTCCAGCGCCCAGCCCTTGGAGACACCGTGCCTGGAGACGGTGAGCCAGGGGCCGAAGTCGCCGTGGATCCAGCCGGTGCCCGGCACGTCGAATTCGCGCAGCAGCTCCGCCATCTGCTCGTCGGTGCCGCCGGGCCACCAGCCGCTGAGCCGCGGCGTGTGCTCGCTGCCGAGCAGGGCGTGGTCGACCACCCGGACGTGGCCGAGCGGGTAATCGCTCGGGCCGTCGCCGGTGACCCACATGCCGACCCCGACCTTCTCCACCGCCAGCACCATCTCCGGCGCGCCCGCGCGCAGCGCGGTGATGGCGGGCAGCGGGTCGAAGTCGGCGACCGCCAGTGCCTCGCCGCGGGCGACGTCGAGGTGCACGGCGCCGTTGGAGCAGAGGGCGTGGCCCTCCAGCAGGCCGAGTTCGGCGAGGACCGGCGCCACGGAGAGCATCGAGCGGCCGGTGGTCACGACCACGTGCGCGCCCGCGGCGACGGCGGCGCGCACGGCGTCGACCACCCGGCGGCTCACCGGCGAGCCGGACTTCAGCAGGGTGCCGTCGACGTCGAGCGCGATCAGGCGCGGTTCTTCCCCCGTAGCGTCCACCCCTTCATTCTGCCCCGGCCACCCGGGCGCGCCCGGAGTTTTCCCTCGACGATCCGGTTCTGGACCGGACCCACCTCGGACGAGCGCCGCGGGTGGCCGGGGTTCGGCCGCCGGAGTTGTCCGGCGGCCCCCGACCGGTTGTTACCGGTCGGAGCCTCCCCCACGCGAGCCGCCCGAGCCGCCGGAGTTCGAGCCGCCGGAGCCGCCGCCTCCGCCGCCCTTTCCCGAGCCGCCCTTTCCGGAGCCGCCGTTTCCGGAGCCGGCCTTTCCGGAGCCGCCGTTTCCGGAGCCGGCCTTGCCGGAGCCGCCGTTCCCGGAGCCAGCCTTGCCAGAGCCGCCGTTCCCGGAGCCGGCCTTGGCGGAGCCGCCGTTCCCCGGTCCGGCGCTGTCAGAGCCGGAGGGGCTATCGCCGTTCGAGCCGTCGCGCCCCGAGCCGTTGCCGCCGGACCCGCCGTCGGACCCGCCGTCGCCCGTGCGGCCGCCGTTCGAGTTCCCGCCGTTCGAGTTGCTACCCGTGCCGGCGCCACCCGAGGCACCACCACCCGAGGCACCACCACCCGAGGCATCACCACCCGAGCCGCCACCACCCGAGCCGCCACCACCCGAGCCGCCGCTCCCCGAGCCGCCGCTCCCCGAATCGCCGCCGCCCGTGGCACCGCCGCCCGTGGCACCGCCACCCGAGCCGCCGCTACCCGAGGCACCGCCATCGGAGCCGTCGCCCGCACCGCCGTCGGAGCCGTCACTGCCTGCATCGCCGCCCGAGCCGGCGCCATTCGGGCCGTCGCTGCCCGCGCCGCTGACCGAATCAGCACTGCCCGAGTCGCCGCCACCCGAGGTGCCACCGGGCGAACCGCCGCTGCCCGAGCCGTCGGACGCGCTATCGCCACCGCCCGCGGGACCACCGGCCGGACTCGCTCCCGACGTCCCCGCCGCGTCGGCGCTCACCCCGGCCGGTGCCTGCCCGCCGGCGGGACCGCCGGACCCCGCACCGCCGTCCGGCGGCACCACCCCGGCCGACGAAAGTCCGACGACGCCCAGCTCCGGCCCGATCCCACCCCGCCCGTTCAAGCCGAACCCGAAGCGCTCCAGAAAGAGCAGCGAATTCGTGAAGCGAGCCGGGTTCGCACAGGCACCGCCGCTCGGCACCGTCCGCGGCGCCCCGTCCCCGCCCCTCCCGGAACGGGAGACCGGCGTGAGCGGCGGCCCGTACACACGAACCGGCGCCGCCACCGCCCCGCCGAAGGCGATCGGCGCCCCGCCACCCGCATACGGCACAGCCCGACCGCCGGCCACCGGCGCGGCCCCGGCGACCGGAACCCGCGCGATCCCCTGCCCCATCCCGAACTGCCCCTCCACTCCGGGGAACCGATCGAGCCCGGGCGCGGACTGCGGCGCCGGCCCGCCGAACACCGTCGCGGCCGACATGGCCAGCGCGGAGACCAGTGCGGCGCTGGACAGCACCCCGACGTGCGCGACGGGCTCGGCCCGCCGCGCAGGCGGCGCCAGGGTGCGCGCCGCGAACCGCGCGGCGCCGAGCGCGATGGTGTGGCCGGGATCGGCGCCCCGGAGTACCGGCAGCCCGAGCTCACCGAGGGTGCGCGCGACCTCGGGCGGCCGGGCGGCGCCGCCGACCACCAGGATGCCGGTGAACTCGGATCGGTCGATGCCGCTGCTCGCGAGGCAGTCGACGACGAGCGGGAAGCTCGCCCGGATGTGTTCCGCGCGCAGCCCTTCGGTGTCGAGTCCGCGGGTGCCGGGCGCGCCGGGCCACCGGTACGCCCGCTCGGCGATCAGCGCGCCGAGCGGCTCGCCGCCGAAATCGCGGGAGCGCACGGGGGTTCCGACCAATGGGTGGTCCGGCCAGTCCGCGCCGACCCGGACGATGCCGAGGTCGAGGCTGGTGGCGCCGAGATCGTAGACGAGCACGAAACCCGCTGTGAGCGGCCCTGTCTCGCACTCCAGCCATTCGGCCGCGGCGACCGGCTCCGGAACCGGCAGCACGTGCCCGGCCCCGGCGAGGTCGAGCGCCTGCGTCAGCCGGGCGACCTCGTCGGCGCCGTAGACCGCCGGGTGTGCGAGCACCACCCCGGCCCGCGGCGGCTCCGCGCGCAGCAGGTCGCTCACCACGGCGGCGACCAGCGCGGCCGGCGTCCACAGCCGCCCGCCGACGACCAGCGGCTCACCGTCGACGGTGAGATCCGCGAAATTTGCTGCCGAACCGCTGATCTCGGCGGTCGCGCCGACCCTGGCGACGCCGGGTGCGCCGATCCCGGCGGTGCCGCGGCTGTCGAAGGAGACCGTCGTGGGCCGTACCCGCACCGAGGGCTGCGGTTGCCCAGCGGTGACGGAAGCCGTCACCGAGGTCGCCGAGCCCATGCAGATACCCACGCCAGTAGTCATTGCCATCCCGTCAACGCACCGTGACCACGTCCAGCACACCGGATACCCGTGTGGCCGCGGTCGTCTTCCGCACAGCGACTACAGGTTAGCTGTTCCGACTCCGAACACATGCCGAATTGGTATGACACACCGCATTTTAGGCCGACCGGTTCGTGCGATCAGCCAAAACCCCAGCGGAGAGCGTATTCAGACCGGTCGGCTCGCTTTACTGTTCGAGCGTGTCGGCCAGGAGCTGGTTAACGATCAGCGATCAGAGTGGACGGGCGCGAACCCCATCCGCGAAGGAAGCGAGCCACGATGACCAACCAGTCGGTAACCAATGGATAGCCACAGACGAAAGTGGCGCCGCCGGACTTGGGGGAAGTCCGGCGGCGCCTACTCGAAGCGCGGCTCGCAGGGGGGTTCGAGCCGCGATGCGGGACAGCACTTGGGGGGAGTAGCTGACCCATTGCCGATCGTACGCCCGGAGCGCGATATCTGGCGATTTTCGTCACCTAATCGACATGTCAGGCCAGCAAAACCGGCAAATAGCCCGTAGATCGCGGCTGAATCGCGCAGGCTGCCCGCCCCGGATTGCGGAACTCGTCCGATCAGCCCTGCGTGAGCAGGCTCCGGAACCGCGACCGCTTGGTCGCGGGCAGCGCCGCGCCGCCCGGCCGGACCCGCGGCGCCCGCAGCCGGACCAGCCGGTCGAACTCGTCGGCGCCGCGCGGCGGGGTGCCGAGCAGCCCGGCGTTGAAGTCCGCCGCGAGCTGCCGCACCGTCTCCTGCGCGCAGGACTTGTTGGTGCCGATGAACCCGGTCGGGCCGCGTTTGATCCAGCCGGTGACGTAGCTGCCGGTGACCGGCGCCCCGCCCGGCTCGGAGAGCACCCGGCCCGCCGCGTTCGGCACGACCCCGCGCACCTCGTCGAAGGGCAGCCCCGGCACCGCGACACCCTTGTACCCGACCGAGGTGAGCACCAGCCCGGCGTCGAGCCGCTCGACCTCGCCGGTGGGCACCGCGGCCACCCGGCCGTCGGCGCCGGTGGCCAGCGCGGTGCGGGCGAGCTCGAGCCCGGTGACCCGGTCGGTGCCGACGATCTCGGTGGGCGCGGCGAGGTAGCGGAAGACGATCCGCCGCCGCGCGCCGACCGGGCGCTTCGCCACCTCGTGCAGCAGCCGCAGCTTCTGCTCGACCCGGTACGGCAGCTCCGGTGTGATCGGCGGCAGCTCGCCGTCGATCACGATGTCCACGTCGGCGCCGAGCAGCCCGACGAACTCCGGGACGGTGAAGGCGGACTCGGCCGGGCCGCGCCTGCCGAGCACCACCACCTCCTCGATCCTGCTCTCGCGCAGCGCGCGCAGGGCGTACGGCGCGATGTCGGTGGCGGCGAGCGTCTCCGGGTCGGCGGTGAGAATCCGCGCGACATCGAGCGCCACATTGCCGTTGCCGACGATCACCGCGCGCCGCTGGTCCAGGTCGAACCCGGCGTGCGCGTGGTCGGGGTGGCCGTTGTACCAGGCCACGAAGTCGGTGGCGGAGACGGCGCCGGGCAGCCCCTCCCCCGCAATCCCGAGCTTGCGGTCGGTGGAGGCGCCGACGGCGTAGATCACCGCGTGGAAGTGGTCGCGGAGCTCGTCCGGGGCGATGTCGGCGCCGATGTCGACGTTCAGGTAGGAGCCGAAGCCCGGCTGCGCGGAGATCACGTCGAAGAGCGCGCTCACCTGCCTGGTCCTGGCGTGGTCCGGCGCGACGCCGTGCCTGGCGAGGCCGTACGGCACCGGCAGCCGGTCCAGCACCGTCACCGCGACGTCCGGCTGCGTGAGCAGCTCGTCGGCCGCGTACATGGCGGACGGGCCGGAGCCGACGATCGCCACCCGCAGCGGGCTGCGCTCGGTCTCGATCCGCGCGGCCGGCACCGGCCGGGCCAGCAGCGGGCGCGGCCGGGCCTGCCGGTAGAAGTCCGCGTTGATCTCGATGAACGGCTGCTGCTCCGGCGTCAGCTTCTTGCTGGAGGTGATGGCGTCCACCGGGCAGGCCGAGGCGCAGGCGCCGCAGTCGACGCAGGCGGCCGGGTCGACGTAGAGCATCTCCGCGGTGGCGAAGTCCGGCTCGTCCGGCGTCGGGTGGATGCAGTTCACCGGGCAGGCGTAGACGCAGGAGGCGTCGCTGCAGCAGGACTGGGTGACGACGTAGGGCATCTCAGGCGGTCTTCACCAGGCGCAGCGGCTCGGAGCGGAACCGGGTCACGTGGCCGTTCATGCCGAGCGCCTTCCACAGCCGCCGGGAGATCGGGTTCATCATGCCGATCTTCTCGGCCAGCATCCGGACGTCGCCGAAGTAGTCGGCGAAGACCTTCTTGGCCTCGTCGGAGCCGTAGAACAGCTCCTTGCGCACCGACTCCGGCACGTCGAACTCGTCGAAGAAGGTGCGCGGCGGGGTCGCGATGGCGCGGCCGAGGATCCACATGATCAGCGGCATGGCCAGCGAGAGCACGAAGCGCTGGCGCGCGTTGCGCTCCGGCACGTGCTGCTCGAGGAACTCGTGCGCGAAGGAGATGTGCCGCGCCTCCTCGGCGATGTGGATCGCCATCACGCCGCGCATGATCGGGTGGATGTCGTCGGTGGAGCGCAGGATGTCCTTCTGGATGTGGTCGATCGGCTCCTCGCCGGCCAGCACCGCCATGAAGAACAGGTTCGGGAAGTTCACCGCGACCGGCACCGCGAGGTGCCGCAGCTGGCGGACCAGCGGGCCCATGCCGGGCACGTCGACGCCGATCCGGTTCACCATCTCCTGGAACATCAGGGTGTGGTTGTGCTCCTCGATCATCTCGTGGGAGCAGTAGCGGAACTCCGGCGAGCCGTTCGGCAGCCCGAAGACGTGCTGCATCATGCCGCTGATCAGGATGGCCTCGAACTGCAGCCCGACCTTGGCGATGTTGGCCTGGCGGTACTTGCCGATCTCGATCTGCCGCTCCTTCGGGAGCGCCAGGTACCACGGGTGCCTGCCGAGCGGGTCGGCGGAGGGCGGCAGGATCCAGCGCTCCTCGCCGGTGTCGGCGGCGAAATCCGGGTTGTCCCAGTCGATGTCGGTGAAGGGGTCGAAGTTCTTGTTGACCGACCCTTCCGACAACAGCAGCAGCTTCGCGGCGTATTCGTCGGCCCGGGCGAGGTCGGTATCCGCGAAGGGCTTCTCGGCTGTCGACATCGTCGTCACTGCCTCTCGTAGTCGGCTTTAACTGTTCCCCATGGTTACACCTACACGCGGTAACGTCAACCTGCCGACAGCAGAGGGGCGGGGTACGTCATGACGTACCCCGCCCCGCGCCGCGAAATCGCGTCCTAGATCTCCGGAATCCGGGTCGCCCGGACGTAGACCGTCTCGCCGTCGGCCAGGCGGAGGGCCTCGGCGTCGCCCCTGGTCACCTGGGCGGCGAAGAGGTCGCCGGTGGCGGCGTTGCGGAGCTCGACCCTGACCTCGAAGCCGAGGCGGACCACCCGCTCGACGGTGGCGCGGGTGACGCCGGCGGACTCGGCGGTGCCCTCGTTCTCGGCGTGCGCCATCCCCGGGTCGCGGCCGACCCGGATGTCGTGCGGGCGCACCAGGTGGCCGTTGAGCCGGGCCACCTCGCCGAGGAAGGACATGACGAACTCGTTGGCGGGCCGGTCGTAGACGTCCTCGGGGCTGCCGACCTGCTCGATCCGGCCCTTGTTCATAACCGCGATCCGGTCGGCGACGTCCAGCGCCTCCTCCTGGTCGTGCGTGACCAGGACCGTGGTCACGTGCACCTCCTCGTGCAGCCGGCGCAGCCACTTGCGCAGGTCGGCGCGGACCTTGGCGTCCAGCGCGCCGAACGGCTCGTCCAGCAGCAGCACCTTGGGGTCGACGGCGAGCGCGCGGGCCAGCGCCATCCGCTGCCGCTGCCCGCCGGAGAGCTGCGCCGGGTAGCGGTGCTGGAAGCCGTCCAGCCCGACGATGCCGAGCAGCTCGTCCACCCGCTTGCTGATCTCGGCCTTCGGCCGCTTGCGGATGGTCAGCCCGAAGGCCACGTTGTCGCGCACCGTCATGTGCTTGAAGGCGGCGTAGTGCTGGAACACGAAGCCGATGTCGCGCTTCTGCGGCGGGATCCGGGTGACGTCGCGGTCGGCGATCACCACCATGCCGGAGTCGAGCGACTCCAGCCCGGCGATCGAGCGCAGCAGCGTCGACTTGCCGGAGCCGGAGGGGCCGAGCAGCGCGGTGAGTTCCCCGGAGGGGATCTCCAGCGTGACGTCGTCCAGCGCGGCGAACGTGCCGTAGTGCTTGTTCGCGTTGGTTACGGTGATCGTCATCGGGAGCTCCGCTTGCGGTCGAGGAGGGTCATGAGCAGCAGGGTGATCAGGGCGAGCGCCATCAGGACGGTGGCGGCGGAGTAGGCGCCGAACACGTTGTGGTCGTTGATGTAGCGGCCGTGCACCAGCAGGGTCAGGGTGAGCGACTTGCCCGGCAGCGCGGAGGAGACCATGATCACCGCGCCGAACTCGCCGAGCGAGCGGGCGACGGTGAGCACGACGCCGTAGGTCAGCCCCCAGCGGATGGCGGGCAGCGTGATCCGCCAGAAGGTCTGCCAGCCGTTGGCGCCGAGCGTGGCCGCCGCCTGCTCCTGCTCGTCGCCGATCTCGCGGAGCACCGGCTCCACCTCGCGCACCACGAACGGCAGCGTCACGAAGATGGTCGCGATCACCATGCCCGGTAGCGCGAAGATGACGGTGATGCCGATGTTCGCCAGCCCGCCGAACCAGCCGCCGACGCCCCAGAGCAGGATCAGCGAGACGCCGACCACCACCGGCGAGACCGCGAACGGCAGGTCGACGATGCCCTGCACCAGGCTGCGCCCGGGGAACCGGCCGCGCACCAGCGCCAGCGCGGTGACGATGCCGAAGACGACGTTCACCGGAACCACGATCACCAGGATGATCAGCGAGAGCTGGAACGCCGAGATCGCGGCCGGGGTCGTCACCGACTCGAAGAACGTCACGATGCCGCGTTCGAAGGTGCGCCACAGAATGACCAGCAGCGGCAGCACCAGCAGCACGAACAGGTAGCCGAGCGCGATCACGCGCAGCGTGAGCCGCGCCGGGAAGGAGAGTTTCATCGGCTCGCCGCCTCCCGCCGGGAGCTGCGCTCGGCCAGCAGGCGGAGCAGCAGCAGCGACGCGAACGAGATCGCGAGCAGCGCCACCGACACCGCGGCCGCGTTCACCTGCCGGTCGATCTCGATCTGCTTCTGGATGTACTGCGACGCCATCTCGGTCTTGCGCGGGATGTTGCCGCCGATCAGCACCACCGAGCCGTACTCGCCGATGGCGCGGGCGAAGGCGAGGCCGCCGCCGCTGAGCACCGCGGGGGTGAGCGTCGGCAGCACGATCCGCCGGAACGTGGTCCAGTTGCTCGCGCCGAGGGAGAGCGCGGCCTGCTCCACCTCGCGGTCGGCCTCGATCAGCACCGGCTGCACCGCGCGCACCACGAATGGCAGCGTCACGAAGGCCAGCGCGACGACGAGGCCGGGCTGGGTGGCGTTGAGGTGGATGTCGACCGGGCTCTCCGGGCCGTACAGCGAGAGCAGCACGATGCTGGCCACGATGGTCGGCAGCGCGAACGGCAGGTCGATCAGCGCGTTGACCGCGCCCTTGCCGGGGAAGTCGTCGCGGACCAGGACCCAGGCCACCAGCGTGCCCATCACCACGTTGAGCACGGCGACGATCACCGAGACGATCACGGTGATGCGCAGCGAGTCCAGCGCGGCGGGGGCCGTCACCGCGTCCCAGAAACCGGACCAGCCGTGCTCGAACGAGGTCACGGTGAGCGCCGCCAGCGGCAGCACCACGATGATGCTGAGCCACAGCACCGCGGTGCCGATGCCGAGCGGGCCGATCGACCCGGTCACCTTCAGCCAGGAGAGGTCGCGCCGCGGCTTCGCGGGCGCGGTATCGGTGCGCACCGCCGGCCCCGACGCGGGGGCGGGCGCACTGTCGGGAACACCGGAGCCGGGCTCGCGCCCGGCTCCGGATGCATTGCTCTCGGTCACGATCGTCCAGTATCCCGTGTGCTCCGAGTCACGGCGTCACTTGGTCGCGTTGTCGTAGATGACGGCGACCTTGCCGGTCTCGGCGGTGAACAGCTCCTTGTCGACGGCCTTCCAGCCACCGAGGTCGGCGATCGTCCACTCCTTCGCCGGGGTGGGGAAATCGGCCTTGAACTCGGCCGCGACCGCCGGGTCGACCGGGCGGAAGCCGGCCTGGCCCCAGGCGCGCTGCCCCTCGGTGGTGAACTGGAAGTCGCGGAACGCCTTCGCCTTCTCCAGGTTCGGGCTGTTCTTCAGCACCGCGATCGGGTTCTCGATCTTGAAGGTGACCGGCGGGATCACGTGCTCGATCCGGTCGCCGTTGCGCTCGGAGAAGATGGCCTCGTTCTCGTAGCTCAGCAGCACGTCACCGGTGCCCTGCAGAAAGGTCTCGGTCGCCTCGCGGCCGGACTTCGGCTGCACCTTCACGTGCTCCGGCGAGACCAGCTGCGACAGGTAGTCCAGCCCGGCCTGCGGGTTCTTGCCGCCGTCGGACTTGGCGGCGTAGGGGGCGAGCAGGTTCCACTTGGCCGAGCCCGAGCTGAACGGGTTCGGGGTGACCACCTCGACGCCCGGCTTCAGCAGGTCGTCCCAGTCCTTGATGCCCTTGGGGTTGCCCTCGCGCACCACGATGGCGACCACGGAGCCGAACGGGATGCCCTTGTCCGCGCCCGCGTTCCAGCTCGCGTCGACCAGCCCGGCGTCGACCAGGCGGGTGATGTCGGGCTCCACCGAGAAGTTCACCACGTCGGCGGCGGCGCCGTCCTTGACCTTGCGGGACTGGTCGCCCGAGGCGCCGTAGGACTGCTGGACCTGCACGCCCTTGCCCGCGTCGGTCTTGTTGAACTCGGGGATCACCTTGTCGAAGCCGGGCTTCGGCACGGCGTAGGCGTAGAGGTTCAGCGTGCCACCGCTGCCGTCGGCGCCCCCGCCTTCGGTGGAATCGCTCGCGCCGCCACCGCAGGCGGTGAGCGCGACGGCGGCGAGCGCCGTGAGGGCGATCGCGAGCGGCTTGCGACGGGACCGGGTACGACCGGCGAACAACGACCTGCGAGACATCGCTGGACCTTCCTGTGTGATCCACCGCGACGGGGTTGCTTGGGTGCGGTGGACATCCGAGACGGCGCGCCGGATCGCACAACGATCCGTTGATTCTCGGAGCCCCGTCGCCGGATGCGCGCCGGTTCATCGAACGGACGCGACGGTGACCCCGCAGATCACCGACAGAGGATATCGGCGACCGCGAGGTTGCCGACAGCGATCAACGCCAATTCATGGCGGACCAGCGGGACGGCACTCGGAGACACGGGCAGACTGTATCAGAGCGTCGATAGCTATTCGATTCGAACGAGTGGGCGGGAAGTAGCCGGTCAGCGAGTTACCAGCCAGGCGACGACGATCAGCACCAGCAGCGCGACCAGGGCCAGCTGCACCCGTGAGCGCGGCATCAGCGCACCCCGGCCGGGGCGGAGGCGCCCGGCGTCTCCCCCGGCTCCGGCTTGCCGTCCCGGCCGAGCAGGTGCAGCACGGCGCGCAGCGTGCGGTCGAGCCCCATGGCGATGGCGACGCTGATCGGCACCATGCCGAGCAGGACGACGACGAACTGCGGGATGAACGGCAGCCCCGCCACCCAGAGTTCGAACCCGTCCCACCAGCCTGCGATCTGCTCCACGCCCCCACCCTAGTGGTCGCGGCCGGTACCGGGAACGACCCGGCATGATGGGGGGATGGCGCCGACCGATCACCCCGACCAGACCGCGCTCAGCGATTCGCCCCCGGCCGCGGCCCTGCCTGCCGGGGCGATCGGCGGTGAGGTGCCGCTGCTCAGCCCGACCACCGAGGCCAGGCGCTACGGCGCCTACCCGCCGATCGACGACTACGCCTTCCTCAGCGACTGCGAGACCACCTGCCTGATCGCCAGCAACGGCGCGGTGGAGTGGATGTGCGTGCCGCGCCCGGACTCGCCGAGCATCTTCGGCGCCATGCTGGACCGCAGCGCCGGGCACTTCCGGATCGGGCCGTACGGCCGCAACGTCCCCGCCGCCAGGCGCTACCTGCCCGGCGGCATGATCCTGGAGACCACCTGGCAGACCGAGACCGGCTGGCTCATCGTCCGGGACGCGCTGGTGCTCGGGCCGTGGCACAACAACGACCAGCGCAGCCGCACGCACCGGCGCACCCCGATGGACTGGGACGCCGAGCACATGCTGCTGCGCACGGTGAAGTGCGTGAACGGCACCGTCGAGCTGGAGATGAGCTGCGAACCCGCCTTCGACTACCACCGGGCCGCCGCGCGCTGGGAGTACACCGGCAAGGTCTACGAGGAGGCGACCGCGACCATGGCCGCCGACCCGGAGGCGGGGCCGACGCTGACGCTCACCTCCGACCTGCGGCTCGGGCTGGAGGGCAGGGAGGCGCGGGCGCGGACCAGGATGGTCGAGGGCGACGAGGTCTTCGTCGCGCTCACCTGGTCGGAGCTGCCCGCGCCGAAGAGCTTCGCCGAGGCGGCGGAGAAGATGTGGGCCACCGTCGAGTGCTGGCGGCAGTGGGTCACGCTCGGCAAGTTCCCCGACCACCCGTGGCGCAACTACCTGCAGCGCAGCGCGCTCACGCTGAAGGGGCTCACCTACGCCCCGACCGGCGCGCTGATGGCAGCCGCCACCACCTCGCTGCCGGAAACCCCCGGCGGCGAACGCAACTGGGACTACCGCTACAGCTGGGTGCGCGATTCCAGCTTCGCGCTGTGGGGGCTCTACACCCTCGGGCTCGATCGCGAGGCCGACGATTTCTTCGCCTTCCTCAACGACGTCGCCACCGGCCCGGACGGCGAACCCGTTCCGCTGCAGGTGCTCTACGGCATCGGCGGCGAGCTGGAGATCAGCGAGAGCACCCTCGACCACCTGTCCGGGTACGACTGCGCCCGCCCGGTGCGGGTCGGCAACGCCGCCTACGACCAGGTGCAGCACGACATCTGGGGCACCATGCTGGACTCGGTGTACCTGCACGTGCGCTCCAGGCAGCAGGTGCCGGAGACGCTTTGGCCGCTGCTGGAGCGGCAGGTGCGGGCCGCCGTCGAGCACTGGCGGCAGCCGGACCGCGGGATCTGGGAGGTGCGCGGCGAGCCGCAGCACTTCACCTCGTCCAAGATCATGTGCTGGGTGGCGCTCGACCGCGGCGCGCGCCTGGCCGAGCTGCACGGCCAGGCCGAGCACGCCACCGAGTGGTTCGGCATCGCCGAGGAGATCAAGGCCGACGTGCTGGCCGGCGGCGTGAACGCCGACGGCGTGCTCACCCAGGCCTACGGCAGCGACACCCTGGACGCCTCGCTGCTGCTCGCGGTGCTCGTCCGCTTCCTGCCCCCGGACGACGAGCGGATCCGGGCCACCGTGCTCGCCATCGCCGACCGGCTCACCGTGAACGGGCTGGTGCTGCGGTACGACACCGAAACCACCGACGACGGCCTCTCCGGCGAGGAGGGTTCCTTTGCCATCTGCTCGTTCTGGCTGGTCTCGGCGCTGGTGGAGATCGGCGAGCTGGAGCGGGCCAAGCACCTCTGCGAGCGGCTGCTCGGGCTGGCCAGCCCGCTGCGGCTCTACGCGGAGGAGATCGACCCGCGCAGCGGCAGGCACCTCGGCAACTTCCCGCAGGCCTTCACCCACCTGGCGCTGATCAACGCGGTCACGCACGTGATCCGGGCGGAGCAGAGCCGCGACGCCGGATACTTCCAGCCCGCGCACTCCCCGCCCGCGCAGGCGCGCTGACCGGCGGATGGCGCGAGCACCGGGTTAGAAGGGCGTGAGCGCTTCGGCCCGGCCGCGCACGCCGCGCAGTTCGTCGAGGTGCCGCTCCAGCTCGGCGAGGCGCTCCGCGCGCCGATGGCCGTAGCGGCCGTCGGCCTCCGAGGCCACCCGCAGCACCTCGTCGGCGCCGCGGAGCACCTCCGTGGCCAGCTCGGTGAAGTGGTCGCGCAGCGCGCGCTGCACCGCGCGCAGCCGGTTCCTGGATTCCTTGCCGACCTGGAACACCACGTCGTCCATGAGCCGGGATACCGCCACCTTCGCCTCGGCGCGGCGGCGCTGCTTGCGCGCCTTGCGGTCGTCCCAGAGCGCGTTCACGCCGAGCAGTACGCCCGCGCCCGCCGAGTACCAGTTCACCAGCGACATGCCGAGCAGGCTGGTGGCGAGGCCGACCATCAGGATGCCGCCGTAGGAGCCGCGCAGCGCGGAGAGGAACTGCTGGGTGACGCCGGGCTTGCCGCTCTCCAGCGGCTCCAGCGGCGCCACCTCCTCCAGCACCTCGCCGGGGTTGGCCAGCCGCAGGTCGGGCAGCGGCGGCATCCGGTGGTGCGCCGGGAACCTCCCCGCCACCTGCTCGCACAGCTCCACCGAGCGGTAGTGCGCGACCACGAAGTTCTCCTCGACCGCCTCGCAGATCCTGGCGTCCAGGTCGGCGGCGAACTCCTTCCAGCGCGTGGCCGGGTCGCTCTCGGTGATCTCGGCCTCGGCGTCGCGCACCAGGCTGCGCAGCCGGTGCCGCAGGTCGTGCTCGATATCGGCCATCAGCTCGGTGCTGCCGTCCACCAGCGTCACCTGCCAGTTGGCGGTGCGCTGCCGGAGCTGGTCGGCCTCGTCCCTGGCCAGGGATAGTCGCCGGGTGATCTCGGCGCGCCTGCGCGGGTCGCGCAGCGTCTCCTGCTCGGTGCGCAGCGAGCCCTCGAGGTGTCCGGCGATCAGCCGGATGTCGCCGATGGCGGCGTCCCGCGCCACCACGTCGGCGCGGGCGACGACGAAGTCGCGCAGGTGGTCGACGAGCTGCGGCAGCCCGGACTCGATGTCGCGGTGGTAGTCGCCGTCGGCGACCGCGTCCAGGTGCAGCTGCGCGGAGATCGGGGCGACCGCGAGGCCGAGCCCGGCCGAGTCGAGCAGGTCCCGGTTCCGCTGCTGCACATTCGACCAGTGCGGGTACTGGTCGATCTTGGTGAGCACGCAGATGACGGTCGGGCAGACCCGGTGGATGCGGTCGAGCCGCTCCAGCTGCTCGGCGTCGAACTCGGCGCCCGCGTCGGTCACGTAGAGCACCGCGTCGGCGGCGGCGATCATCGACCAGGAGATGTGGTCGTCGCCGGTCGAGCCGGGCGCGTCCATCAGGACGATGCCGTCGGCAAGGAACGGGCTCGGCTCGGTGTACTCGATCCGGACGACGCCGTCGGTGGCAGCCAGTGCGGCGCCAGCGGCGCGCGGGTCGATCGGGGTGCGCTCGGTGCGCCCCGGCGCGGTCGACTTGACCAGCGTCGCAGCCGATTCCAGGCCGTACTCGACGATCACCGGGACGCCGTTGCCTTCGGTGACGCTCACCGGGGCCCCGATCAGGCTGTTCACCACGGTGCTCATCCCGGATCTGGGCCGGCCGACCACGACCAGCCGCACCCGCGGATCGCTGAGCTTGGCCAGCGCCATGCCGATGCGGCCGTTCAGATCCTCGCGCCCCGCGAACCGGGCCGTCTCCCTGAGATCCTCGAGGATCCGGATGAGCGGCGCCATGACCTCCGGATTCTTCGCCGTCGCGGCCTCAAGCCCGGCTACGGCAGACAAGCCGGTCTCCTCACTCTCGATCGTCGCGATGCCGACCGGCGCCGCGATGTTTCCAGCCATAGTGGTGCATCGGACCGCCGTTCGCAGCGGCGCGGTACGAAACCGCTCGGTCCGGCTCCCGGCGCGGCACGCCTACAGCAGCGCGCCGTGGTGGTCGTCGGGCAGCGGGTGCAGCGGGTGCAGCGGGTGCAGCGGGTCACCGTAGCCGAACCCGGCCGCGGTGCCGAACTCGCTGGCCGCCAGCGTGTGCGGAGCGTGATCGGTCAGCGCGGGCAGCTGCCACCAGTGCGAGTGGCCGTCGTCCGCGATGCCCTGCGCGCTCGGCTTCGGCTGGGTGGCCGGGTTCGGCGGCGCCGGGATGGACGGATTGTCCACGGTCGGAAGGGTACCGGGCTGATCGGCGGCAGGCGGCTTGACGCCGGTCGGCGCCGGAGTGGCAGGCAGGTCGACGGTGGGCGCCGAACCGGTGCCCGGTCCGCCGCTGTCGCCGCCCGCGGTGGGGCTTCCGGTGCCGGGCGAGCCGGTCTGGCCGCCGCCCGTGGTGGGGCGGCCCGGCTCCGGCTGCTGGTCCGGGGTGCTCGGCCGGGTCGGGGCTTCGGGGCGGGTGGTCGGCGCGGTCGGCGCCGTGCTGCCCGCGCCGCCGCCGGGGGTGGTGGCGTCGACGCTCGGGGCGGTGCTGCCCTGACTCGGGCGGGTGGGGTCGGTGTCGCCGGTCGGCGGGGTCCGGGTGACGGTGACGTCCGGGAGCGTGGTCGGCGCGGGCTTGGTGGTCACGCCGGTCTCGGCGCCGGGCCTGGTGGGCGGGGTGCTCGGCTCGGCCGATGGCACCTGCACCGTGGTCCGGGTGACCGTGGTGGGCAGCCCGGTGCCGGGGGCGGCCGGATCCGGGTGCGGCGCGGTGTGATCGGTGCCGACGGGGGTGCTCGGCTCCGGGCGCAGCGGCGGCTGCACCACGGCCGGGAAGAGCAGCGGCAGGTCGGCGGCGGGCGCGGTGAGCGGCGACGGTCCAGGCGGCGGCGCGAGCACGTTGGCGATCGGGGTGCTCGCGGCATCCGGCTGGATGGTGGTCTGCAGCGGGGTCGCGGCCACCACCGGCGGCGCGACGACGACGGGGGCGACGGCGACCGGCACCGCGGCGGGTGCGACCGGCGCGGGCTGCGGCGCGGGCGCGACGGCGGCCTGGACCGGCGACGGCCCGAAGCCCGGGCTCGCCGGGGCGCCGGAGCCGCCGAGCCCGGAGTTCAGCCCGGATCCGCTCGCCCCCGGCAGCGCGCCCTCGGTGCCGGTGCGCCCGCTACCGGGCGTGGAGCCGAGCCACTCGCCGAAGCGGTCGAGCTGGTCGCCGATGCCGGTGCCCGCGGCGGTCTGCACCGTGACCCCGGCGGAGCCCTCCACCCGCAGATCGGTGTAGAGGTAGGCGCCCTGCGGCCCGAGCCCGAAGTCGACGGTGAAGTGGGTGTCGATCTCCGCCCCCGCCTCGACGCCGAGGTAGACGCCGAACGGGTCGCTGCCGATCCCGTCGAAGAGCCCGCCGCCGAAACTCGTTCCCGGGGTGCCGGAGTCGTGGTGCTCGTGGACGCCGTCCTCGGTGCGCACCGCGTCGGCGTCCGACATCCGGGTCAGGCCGAGCGGATCCGCTCCCGGCGCGGTGAAAGTGATGTCGCCCGTGCCGAATCCGTGCCCGGCCTGGCCGAGGCCGTGGGCGGGGAGACCGAAACCGTCGGCCTGGTCGTCGTCGTCGGGCCCGCCGCCGATCCCCTCCCACCAGCTCGGCATCTCGGGCGCCTGGAAGAGCGGCGTTCCGGTGCCCGGCAGCTCGAACTCGTGCCCGGACCAGCCCGGGGTCGGGCCGACCGCGGCGCTGTCCCAGCCGGGGGTCAACGGGATCTGGCCTGCGCCCGGCGCGTGGCCGACGTCGACCCCCGGCGTCGTCGCACCCTCCCAGCCCGGGGTGGGCGGGATGCCGGCGACCATGCTGTCGGCGCCGGGCGGCGTGCCGAAGCGGAGCCCGGGCACGGGCAGCGTGGCCTCGGTCGCCGGGAACGGCGCGGGCGCGTTCGGGCCCGGGTGCGCGACCGGCTGCGGCGCGGTGCCCGCCGGACCCGGGTCCGGAAAGGTCAGTACCGGGCTCGGGACGTCGGGATCCGGGTCGCTGCTCCGGGCCCAGCCCGCGTTCCAGCTGTCCAGGTGCTGCTCCGACCCCGGCTGGGCCGGAACGCCGCCGCCATTGGCGGCGACCAGTGCGCCGCCGGTGACGTAGGCGCCCGCGCGCGCGGTGCGCGCGACGCCGTTGGCCACACGGTATGCGGTATCCCCGCCCCCGCGCTCCCCCGTCTCGTCGCCGTCGAAGGGCAGATCACGCGTCATTGAAGCTCCAGCTCTCGATTTCCTGCGGCGCACCACACCGGGCGTCCCGCGGAGTCGGCCCCACCTTATTTCGCGGGCCCGGAGCTGTCATATTCTCCGCCGCTCGCAGCGCTCGGTTGTGGTGAGCACCCCTACCTTGCCAAAGGCGGGAGTTGAACGAAAGCCCCGTTTCACACGGGATTACCGGACCGCCGGTACGAAGCTACTTCTTGTCCTTCGGTTTGTCCGCCGCGGCGTCCGACGAGAGCGCGGCGACGAAGGCCTCCTGCGGCACCTCGACCCGGCCGATCGTCTTCATCCGCTTCTTGCCTTCCTTCTGCTTCTCCAGCAGCTTGCGCTTGCGGCTGATGTCGCCGCCGTAGCACTTGGCCAGCACGTCCTTGCGGATGGCCCTGATGTTCTCGCGCGCGATGATCTTCGCGCCGATGGCCGCCTGGATCGGCACCTCGAACTGCTGCCGCGGGATGAGCTCGCGCAGCTTGGTGGTCATCTTGTGGCCGTACGCCTGCGCGGCGTCCCGGTGCACGATGGCGCTGAACGCGTCCACCGCCTCGCCCTGCAGCAGGATGTCCACCTTGACCAGCTGCGACACCTGCTCGCCCGACTCCTCGTAGTCGAGGCTGGCGTAGCCGCGGGTGCGCGACTTCAGCGAGTCGAAGAAGTCGAAGATGATCTCCGCCATGGGCAGCGTGTAGCGCAGCTCCACCCTGGTCTCGGAGAGGTAGTCCATCCCGCCCAGCTCGCCGCGGCGGGCCTGGCACAGCTCCATGATCGAGCCGATGAATTCGCTCGGCGAGATGATGGTGCACTTCACCACCGGCTCGTACACCGAGCGCACCTTGCCCTCCGGCCAGAAGGACGGGTTGGTCACCACCTGCTCGGCGCCGTCCTCCATCTCCACCCGGTACACCACGTTCGGCGCGGTGGAGATCAGCTCCAGGTCGAACTCGCGCTGCAGCCGCTCGCGGGTGATCTCCATGTGCAGCAGCCCGAGGAAGCCACAGCGGAAGCCGAAGCCGAGCGCCACCGACGTCTCCGGGGCGAAGGTCAGCGCGGCATCGTTGAGCTGCAGCTTCTCCAGCGCGTCGCGCAGGTTCGGGTAGTCCGAGCCGTCCACCGGGTAGAGCCCGGAGTAGACCATCGGGCGCGGCTCGCGGTAGCCGGTGAGCGGGTCTGCGGCGCCGTTGCGGGCCGCGGTGACGGTATCGCCGACCTTGGACTGCCGCACGTCCTTCACGCCGGTGATCAGGTACCCCACCTCGCCGACGCCGAGCCCGGCGGTGGCCTTCGGCTCCGGCGAGACGATGCCGATCTCCAGCAGCTCGTGGGTGGCCCCGGTGGACATCATCTTGATCTTCTCGCGCGGGATCAGCTTGCCGTCCACCACGCGCACGTAGGTGACGACGCCGCGGTAGGTGTCGTAGACGGAGTCGAAGATCATGGCGCGCGCGGGGGCGTCCGCCTGCCCCTGCGGCGCGGGAATCGTCCGGACCACCTCGTCCAGCAGCTCCGGCACGCCGATCCCGGTCTTACCGGAGACCCGGAGCACGTCGCCGGGCTCGCAGCCGATGATGTGCGCGATCTCGGCGGCGTAGCGGTCCGGGTCGGCGGCGGGCAGGTCGATCTTGTTCAGCACCGGGATGACCGTCAGGTCCTTGTCCAGCGCCAGGTACAGGTTCGCCAGCGTCTGCGCCTCGATGCCCTGCGCGGCGTCGACCAGCAGCACCGCGCCCTCGCAGGCCTCGAGTGCGCGCGACACCTCGTAGGTGAAGTCGACGTGGCCTGGGGTGTCGATCAGGTGCATGACGTAGTCGGTGCCGTCCAATTGCCACGGCAGCCGGACGTTCTGCGCCTTGATGGTGATCCCGCGCTCGCGCTCGATGTCCATCCGATCGAGGTACTGCGCGCGCATCTGCCGCTCCTCGACCACTCCGGTGAGCTGCAGCATCCGATCGGCCAGCGTCGACTTGCCGTGATCGATGTGGGCGATGATGCAGAAGTTCCGGATCCTGGACGGATCGGTGAACGTGGTGTCGGCGAAGCTGGCGGGCACTCCACTCCTCGGCTCTGGGCTGGGGGAACGGGCACCATCGTCCCACGAGTGCGGTGGAGCCCCCGCCGGCGGTTCGTTATTCTTCCCGGATGGCCCGCACGTGGAACTCCATCGGCAAGCAGCTCGGCATCATCGCGAAGCAGCAGGGCCCGAAGATCGTCCGGCAGCACGGACCGAAAATCGCGGAGCGGCTGCTCGGTTCACTCTCCGGTGCTCGGCGCAAGAACGTCTCGGTGCGACCCACCGCCTCGGTGCCGGTGCCGACCGCGGAGCGCGCGCGGCAGGTCGTCTACGCCCCGCAGCTGGACGGCCGCGCCGACCCCGGCGAGATCGTCTGGACCTGGGTGCCCTTCGAGGAGGACCCGAGCAACGGCAAGGACCGCCCGGTGCTTGTGGTCGGCCGGGACCGGCGCACGCTGCTCGGGCTGATGCTCTCCTCGAAGGCCGAGCGCGCGCACGATTCGGACTGGATCGGCATCGGCAGCGGCAACTGGGACCACGACGGCAGGCCGAGCTGGGTCCGGCTGGACCGGGTGCTCGACGTGCCGGAGGACGGGATCAGGCGCGAGGGCGCGGTGCTCGCCCGCAAGACCTTCGACCTGGTCGCGCACCGGCTGGTCGCCGAGTACGGCTGGCACTGAGCCCGTTCGCTCAGGAGATCATGTCCCGCGAGCGGCCGAAGAGCAGCCCGTACAGCAGCGCGCCGAGCACCCCGCCGAGCAGCGGGAACACGATGAACGCCCAGAGCTGCCCCATCGCGCCGTCCTGGTACGGCGCGACCGCGATGCTGCGCGCCGGGTTCACCGAGGTGTTGTCCACCGGGATCGAGATCAGGTGGATCACGGCGAGGGTGAAGCCGATGGAGATGCCCGCCAGCGGCAGGTCGGAGAGCTGGTCGGTGGAGGCAAGCACCACGAACACCAGCAGCGCCGTGAGCATCACCTCGACGATGATCGTCGCGGCCAGGCCGTAGCCGTCCTCGATCACCACCATGCCGAGCGGGCCGGTGGTGGCCGACGGGCTGTGCGCGCCCCAGCCGTTGGCGCCGAGGCCGTCGGCGGCGCGGTCGTAACTGGGCAGGTTCTTCGCCAGCGCGAAGAGCACCAGCCCGGCCAGCAGCCCGCCGATCAGCTGGGCGATCCAGTACCCGACCGCGCTGACCACGCCGAGCCTGCCGAGCAGCAGTTGCCCGAGGGTCACCGCGGGGTTCACGTGGCAACCGGAGATCGGCCCGATCGCGTAGACCAGGAAAAGCAGGGTGAGTCCGAAGGCGAGCGCGACCCCCAGCGCGCCGACCCGCTGACCGGCCAGCACAGCGGTGCCGACACCGCCGATCACCAGGATGAAGGTGCCGAACGCCTCGGCACCCCACTTCTTCACATCGGGAATCGGCCGCTGCTCGACTACTTCTTCGACGATTTCCTGCGCCGTGGGAGACATACCGCCACCTCGTGCTTCCAGAGGAAACTGCATATTTGCTGAGAGGTCGAGCGGTAGTGAAATTACTACGCGAGCCGGGTGATCTCCACCACCACGCGCATATCGGTCGAGCCGCCGCCGGAGAAGATGCCCTTCAGCGGCGGCACGTCGGAGTAGTCGCGGCCGACGCCGACCGCGACGTGCTGCTCGTTGATGGCGATGTCGTTGGTCGGGTCGTACCCCCACCACTGGCCGGTCCATGCCTCGATCCAGGCGTGCGACTGCCCCTCGACGGTGGCCCCGATCTCCGCCGACGGCTGCGGGTGCAGGTACCCGGAGACGTACCGGCTCGGGATGCGCATGGCGCGCAGCAGCAGCAGGGTCAGGTGCGCGTAGTCCTGGCAGACGCCGCGGCGCTCGGCGAAGGCCTGCACAGCCGAGGTGTGCACCGAGGTGCTGGCCGGGGTGTAGTCCATCTCCCGGTACACCCACTCGGCCGCGCGCACCACCGCCTTGGCCGGCGAGTCGGTGCGCGCGAGCTGCTCGGCGACCGCGCGCAGGTCGTCGTCGAGCGGGACGTAGGGCGTCGGCGCGAGCAGCTCGTCGAAGCGGTCGATCACCGCGTCGGTGCGCAGCTCGGCCCAGCTCAGCTCCTCGGCCGGGCCGGGGAAGGGGTCGGTCTCCACCACCGAGGAGCCGATCACCTGCAGCTCGGTGTGCGGCGCGTGCAGGTCGAAGGTGGTCACCGCGGTGCCCCAGTAGTCGGTGTACCGGTAGGAACGGGTGGCGGGCACCGTCTCGACCCGGTTCAGCACCACGTTCTGCCTGTGGTCGCCGCGCGGGGTCAGCCTCGCCTCGTTGAACGACCGGGTGACCGGCGCTTCGTACACGTAGTCGGTGGTGTGCACCACCCTGGTCCGCCAGCTCATAGCTCCCCCTCCACGCCGACCCGCTGATCGTGGCTGACCTGCAGGTCGGTCCAGGCCACCCAGGGCGCCGCGTGGAAGTACTGCAGCGCCACCGCCTCGCTCACCTCGCGGCAGGTGCGCTGCAGCGAGAGCAGCCGGGCCTGCAGGTTCTCCAGCAGCACCCCCGGCGCCAGGAACTCCAGCTCGCTGCGGGCCCGGCCGAGCAGCCGCTGCGCCTCGTGCCGCGCCCCGACCCGGCTGCTCGGCCGCTGGTCCAACTCGGCCAGGCAGGCCTCGGCCACCTGCACCGAGTGGAACACCGAGCGCGGGAAGAGCCGGTCGAGCAGGATGAACTCGGCCACCAGGTTGGCGTCCAGCGCGCCGCGGTGCGTGCGCAGGTAGGTGTCGTGCGCGCCCGCCGAGCGCAGCACCGTCACCCAGGCGGGCGACGACGTGCGGTCGCCCGCGCGGGAGAGCAGCAGCCGCACCGTCATGTCGACCCGCTCGATGGCCCGGCCGAGCAGCAGGAAGCGATAGCCGTCGTCGCGGCTGAGGGTGGAGTCGGAGAGCCCGGCGAACATGGCCGCGCGGTCCTTCACGAAGTGGAAGAACTCGTGCGGGCCGAGGCCGCGCGCCGCGGACTCGGCGGCGGCCAGCCCGTTGTAGGTGGCATTCAGGCACTCCCACATCTCCCCCGAGGTCACCTCCCGCGCGCCGCGCGCGTTCTCCCTCGCCTTCGCGACCGAATCGACGATCGAGCCGCCGTGCGCGTGGCTGAACGCCACCAGCTCGGTCACCGACCAGACGTCGAGCACCCCGGCGGGCGGCTCGATGCCGAGCACCCGGAGCAGCAGCCGCGAGGTGCGGTCCGGGTCGACGGTGGCGTCCTCCAGCAGCTGGTGCACCGCGACGTCGAGGATCCGGGCGGTGTCGTCGGCGCGCTCCACGTAGCGGCCGATCCAGTAGAGCGATTCCGCGTTCCTGGCCAGCATCAGGTGCTCCCTCCGGTCGCCGGCCCGCCCGCGCGGGCCGCCTGCTGTTGCTGCTGCTGCTGTTGCTGCCCGGCCTGCGCGGGGGTCGGCTGCCGGTCGGACTCGAAGGCGTCGGCCTGCGGCGGCTCGGCGACCAGCTCGCCGCCGCCGAGTTCGCGGTCGGCCGGGGCGGCCTGCGCGGAGAGCACCCAGGTGTCCTTGCTGCCGCCGCCCTGGCTGGAGTTCACCACCAGCGAGCCCTCCGGCAGCGCCACCCGGGTGAGCCCGCCGGGCAGCACCCAGATCCGCTCGCCGTCGTTCACCGCGAACGGCCGCAGGTCGACGTGGCGCGGCACGAGCGCGTCGCCGACCTTCGTCGGCACCGTCGAGAGCTGCACGACGGGCTGCGCGATCCAGCCGCGCGGATTCGCCCTGATGTTGCGCCCGGCCTCGTTCAGCTCGGCGCGGGAGGCATCCGGGCCGATCACGATGCCGTACCCGCCGGAGCCCTCCACCGGCTTGACCACCAGTTCGTCCAGCCGGTCGAGCACCTCCGCGCACTCGGAGTCCAGCCAGCAGCGGAAGGTGTCGACATTGCGCAGGATCGGCTTTTCCCGCAGGTAGTACTCGATGATGGTGGGCAGGTAGGCGTAGACGAGTTTGTCGTCGGCGACCCCGTTGCCCACCGCGTTGGCGATCACCACCGTGCCCGCGCGCGCCGCGTTCAGCACCCCGGGGATGCCGAGCACCGAGTCCGGGCGGAAGTGCATCGGGTCCAGGTAGATGTCGTCGATCCGGCGGTAGATCACGTCCACCTGCCGCTCGCCCGCGGTGGTGCGCATGTAGACCACGTTGTCCCGGCAGAAGAGATCGCGCCCCTCGACCAGCTCCACCCCCATCTGCCTGGCCAGCAGCGAGTGCTCGAAGTAGGCCGCGTTGTGCACGCCCGGCGTCAGCACCACCACCGTCGGATCGGCCTCGTTCGGCGCGGCCGCCGCCCGCAGCGCGCGCAGCAGGTGCGTCGGGTAGTCGCCGACCGCGCGCACCCGGTGCGAACCGAAGAGATCGGGGAAGACCCTGGCCATCGTCCGCCGGTTCTCCATCACGTAGGAGACGCCCGACGGCGAGCGCAGGTTGTCCTCCAGTACCCGGAAGCCGCCCCGCTCGTCCCTGATCACGTCGATCCCGGCCACGTGGATCCGCACCCCGTTCGGCGGCACCACCCCGACCGCCGCGCGGTGGAAGTGCGCGCAGGAGGTCACCAGCCGCTTCGGGATCACCCCCTCGCGCAGGATCTGCCGCTCCCCGTAGACGTCGGCGAGGAAGAGCTCGAGCGCCCGCACCCGCTGCCGGATCCCGGCCTCCAGCTCCGACCACTCCGCGGCCGCGAGCACCCGGGGCACCAGGTCCAGCGGGAACGGCCGCTCCTGGCCGGAGTGCGAGAAGGTGATGCCCTGGTCGACGAAGGCGCGGCCGAGCGCCTCGAAGCGCGCGGCCAGCTCGTCGGCGTGGATCGGGGCGAGCGCGGCGAAGAGCCCCGCGTAGGGGTGCCGCACCGCGCCGTCCGGGGCGAACATCTCGTCGAATGCCTCGCGGAACCGGCCGGGGCCGTAGCCGTCGAAGACGCCGGTCGTCGTGGTCGGATGCAGCGCGGTCATCTTCCGAGATTGCAATGCCCGTGTCCGGTTCTCGTGAGACGCAGGTTAATTTCGCGCTACGAAGGAGGGGACCGCGATTTCGTCCGCGCGCGGGCTGCTGGTAACCTCGACCTTCGGCGCAGCGTTACCTGCTGGTCCGCACCGCTTCCGGTGCGACCACCGCATGCGCAAGAGCTTCCGAAGCACACCTAACCGACAGGAACCAGAGGATACCGGCGTGGCCAATATCAAGTCCCAGCTGAAGCGGATTCGCACCAACGAGGCGGCGCGGCTGCGCAACCAGTCGGTGAAGTCGGCGCTCCGCACCGCGATCCGCAGCTTCCGGGAGGCCGCCGACTCCGGCGAGAAGGATGTGGCGGCCGAGCGCCTGCGCTTCGCCAGCCGCAAGCTGGACAAGGCTGCTTCCAAGGGTGTCATCCACGCCAACCAGGCGGCGAACAAGAAGTCCGCGCTGGCGCTGGCCTTCAACAAGATCTGATCGTCCGGGCGCTGCCGCAGCGCTCACCGTACGTCGCCGCCGTGGCCTCGATGACCACGGCGGCTTTTGTCGTCCCCACCGGCGGTTCGGCGGCGGTGCTGCTGCCGGTGGATCGCCCGCGCGGGGTTCGGCGCGGTGTCCGTCGCGCTGGCTACGATTCCGCACATGGTGACCGTGTACGCGAATCAGACCGTGGTCCGAGCCGAGGATCTCCCGGAGGTGATCCGGGCCGCCGAGGTGCTCGGCATCGGCATCAAGATCGAAAATGTGATGGTGCCCGACGACGAGGGTGGCTACGCGCTGGAGTGGATCGTCACCCGGGACGAGGACGTGCCGTCGTACGAGGAGTGGGACGGGCGGTTCGAGGAGTCGGACGTGGAGGAGGAGGGGTTGGTCCTCACGTCCGGGGAGTGAGTTCGTCCTTCGGCGCGGCCGGGAGATCGCGAGGGCGATCGACCGGCCGTTCCGCTGTCGGTGAGTCGTGAACGCCGGTGCCGCAGCTACGAGGCGAGGCGGGCGAGCGACTGGCCGTTCCGCTGTCGGCGGGTCGTGAACGCCGGTGCCGCGGCTACGAGGTGAGGCGGGCGAGCGACCGGCCGTTCCGCTGTGGGCGGGTCGTGAGTGCTGGTGCCGCAGCTACGAGGTGAGGCGGGCGAGCGCGGCCTCCGAGGCGGCGTCGGCGGCGTGGTAGACGATGATCCGCTGGTCCGGGTCCTGCTGCGAGAGCAGCACTTCGAACTCCACCACCAGATCGCCCGCCACCGGATGGTGCAGCGGCTTCCGGCCGCGGCCGCGGACCAGGACGTCGCGCCGGTCCCAGTTGCGGGCGAACTCCGGGCTGGTCTCGGTGAGCTCCGCGATCATCGCAGCCAGGGCAGGGTCGTCCGGGTGCGCGGCCCAGGCGGCGCGGAGGTCGGCGATACCGTCCTGGATGATCCGCTCCCGATCGCCGTAGCGATCCCGCAACTCCGGGTGCAGGAGGCAGAGCCACAGCGCGTTCCGCCGCCGCTCCGGCACCGCGGCGAAGTCGAGCAGCAGCGCGGCCATCTCGGGATTCCAGGCCAGGATGTCGCAGCGATGGTTCACCAGCATGGCGGGCAGCGGCGAGAACACCCGGATGAGCTTGGTCAGCGCCGGCGCGGGCACCTCGCGCTCCGGCTGCGCACTGCTCGACGGCCGCTGCTGCGCCAGGTCGAACAGGTAGATCCGCTCGGCGTCGGTGAGCCGCAGCGCCCGGGCGAGGGCGTCGAGCACCTCGACCGACGGCCGCAGCCCACGCCCCTGCTCCAGCCGCACCACATAGTCGGTGCTCACTCCGGCCAGCTCGGCGACCTCTTCGCGCCGCAGCCCCGGCGTCCGCCGCTGCTGCCCGCGCGCGGGCAGCCCCGCCGCGGTCGGCGAGAGGCGCTCGCGCCGGGTGCGCAGGAAGGCGGCGAGTTCCCGCGTCGTGTCCACCGTGCTCGTCACCACCCCGATGGTACGGAGCGTAGGACCGGCCTTCCCAGGAAGAAGTCTCCCTGACCGGCGCGCTCCCGGCTCGGCAGACTCGGTGGCGCAACGACATTCGACCCGGCAAGGAGTTCGACATGACCGACGTGCGCGCCCTCGACGACTACCGGCTGCTCGGCCGCTCGGGGCTGCGGGTCTCACCGCTGTCGCTGGGCACCATGACCTTCGGCTCGGATTGGGGCTGGGGCGCCGACGCCGCCGAGGCCCGCGAAATCTTCGACACCTACGTCGACCGCGGCGGCAACTTCATCGACACCGCGAGCGCCTACACCGACGGCACCTCGGAGCGCTTCCTCGGCGAGTTCGCCGCCGACCGCCGGGACAGCCTGGTGATCGCCACCAAGTACACGATGCTGCGCCGCCCCGGCGACCCCAATTCCGGCGGCAACCAGCGCAAGAGCATGGTCACCTCGGTGGAGGCCAGCCTGCGCAACCTGAACACCGACTACCTAGACCTGCTCTACCTGCACGCCTGGGACTACCGCACCCCGGTGGAGGAGATCCTGCGCGGCATGGACGACCTCGTTCGCTCCGGCAAGGTCCTCTACGTCGGCATCTCGGACGCGCCCGCCTGGCAGGTGTCCCGCATGCAGGCCATCGCCGACCTGCGCGGCTGGGCGCCGCTGATCGCGCTGCAGATCGAGTACAACCTGGTCGAGCGGACCGTCGAGCGCGAGCTGGTGCCCATGGCGCGGGAGCTCGGCCTCGGCGTCATACCGTGGTCGCCGCTGGCCAGCGGGGTGCTGACCGGCAAGTACAGCCGCGCCGACCTGGATGTCGAGATTTCGGCCGACGCCGCGGGCACCCGGCGCAATGTGGCCGCGGCGGCGGGCTCGCTCACCGAGCGCGCCCTCGGTATCGCGGAGGTAGTGCGTGCGATCGGCCGCGAGGCCGGATACTCCCCCGCGCAGGTGGCGCTGGCCTGGGTGCTGCGGCAGCCGGGGGTGACCTCGCCGATCGTCGGCGCCCGCACGCTCGACCAGCTCACCGACAATCTGGGTGCCCTCGCTGTGGAGTTCTCCGCCGAGCAGTCGGCCCGGCTGGAGCGGGCCAGTGCGGTCGAGCTCGGTTTCCCGCACGACTTCCTGCGCCGGCCGATGACGCAGTCCGTGACGTTCGGCGACCTGAAGGTCGAGGAGCGGTTGCCGGTCGGCTGACGACTCAGCTGCCGCCGTGCAGGTCGCAGATGCGGCCGAGCGCCTGTTCCAGGGCGTAGCCGGAGTCGGCGGCGCCGCCTTTGACATCGGCGTTCAGGGTGGCGACGACCCGCATGGCGGTGCCGATCTTCTCCAGGCTCCAGCCCCTGGCCTGCGCCTTGGCCTTCTTCACCTTCCACGGCGGCATGCCGAGCTGCTGCGCGAGCTGCATCGGGTCGCCGCGGCCTGCCGAGCCGACCCTGGCGATGGTGTGCACCGAGTCGGCGAGCGCGTCGGCGAGCAGCACGTGCGGAACGCCGCGGTCGTCGGCCCAGCGCAGCGCCTCCATGGCGGCGGCCCGGTTGCCGACCACGGCGAGCTCGGCCACGTCGAAGCCGCTGACCTCGGCGCGGCCGGAGTAGTAGCGGCGCACCGCGGCCACGTCCACCTTGCCGCCGGTGTCGGCGGCGAGCTGGGAGCAGGCGGCGGCCAGTTCGCGGAGGTCGGAGCCGACGGCATCGAGGAGTTCCTGCACCACCTCGCCGCCCGCCCTGACTCCCGCCGCCCGGAACTCGCCGCGCACGAAGTCGACCCGCTCGGCCTGCTTGGTGAGCTTGGCGCAGTAGTGCAGCCGCGCCCCGCCCTTCTGCAGGGTGGTGGCGAGCGCCTTGGCGCGGCCGCCACCGGAGTGCAGGATCACGAGCACCACGCCGTCCGGCGGGTCGGCGGCGGCCGCGGCGATGAGCGCGGCCGCCTCCTTGCCCGCCTCGGCGGCGGATTCCAGGATGATCAGCCGGTCCTCGGCGAACAGCGACGGGCTCAGCATCTCCGCGAGCTCGGCGGTGGTGGCCTCGCCGGCCCTGCGGCGCTCCACCGGCACCGCCTCCGGGTCCGGCGCGGTCGCCCTGACCTCGGTGGTCACCGTCGCCACCGCGCGCTCGATCAACAACTCCTCGTCGCCGAGCACCAGATGCACCGCTGCGGTCTCGCTCACGCGGTCGATCCTACGGTTCGGCGGTGACAGGGGGTCACGGTCCCGTTTCGGCTCGGATTCTCCGGCGCGCAGCGCGGACACGGAGCCCGAGCGCGGTGCCGAGAAGCGCCGCGGCCGCGAGGGTTCCGGCAAGGGCGCCGCCGGGGACGGTGACGGTGGCGCCGGGTAGCCGGGCTGTGTGCTCGGCGACCTCGAGCAGCCACCAGAGCGGGATGGCGGCGGGACGGAGCAGCAGCTCGGCGGGGAGCGCCCAGGCCCAGGCGATGGTGGCGGCGAGCGCGCCGAGCACGGTGATGGCGGCGATCACCGGCGCTACGAGCACATTCGCGAGTACCGCTACCAGGCTCAACTTGCCGGTGACGGCGACCACCAGCGGCGCGGTGACGGCGAAGGCAGCGGCCGAGACGGCCACGATCTCGGCGGGCGCCCGCCGCCAGCCGCGTCCGCGAAGTGCGGCGGCCCAGCCGGGGGCGATGAGGACGAGGGCGGCGGTGGCGAGGACGGAGAGCGCGAAGCCGATGCTCACCGCCAGCGCGGGCCAGACCGCGAGCAGCAGGATCACCGCGCCGCACAGGGCGGGGAGCGCCTGCCCGCGCCGCCCGGTCAGCAGTGCGAGCACCGTCACCGAGCCCATAGCGGCAGCGCGCAGGACGCTCGGGTCGGGCCGGGCGATCACCACGAAGAGCAGCAGTGCCAGTGCAGCGGTGGCGGCGCAGGCGGCGGGCGGAAGGGTAAGAGCTCGGCAGAGCGCGAGCACCGCGGTCAGCACGATCGTGATGTTGGCGCCGCTCACCACGCAGAGGTGTTGTAGCCCGGCGGTGGCGAAATCGTCGCGCACCTCGTCGGTGAGCCCGGAGGTGTCGCCGAGCACCAGCGCGGGAAGCACATCAGCGGCATCGCGGCCGAGCACCCGCCGGGCGGCTTCGGTGAGCGAGCCGCGGACCGGCATGGCCGCGCGCTGCCACCAGGGTGGTCGTTCCAGCTCCACGGGTGGGGCGTTCGCGCGGAGGACCGCGACGGTGAGGTCGCTCGTCTGCGGCAGCATCGGCCGGGCCTGGAAGCGGAGCAGCGCGCCGGGGTGATCCGGCCCCATTCGTCGCCGCCGGCCAGAATGGTGACGGCCCCGCCCGCCCGCACCCGCTGTCCGGCGTGCCGGTACTCGACCAGGTCGGCGCGGACCACCCAGCGCCGCTGATCGCCGAAGGATCTGCCGCGCACCGGTTTCGGGTCGTCCGTCGGCACCGCGTAGATCTGCACCGACGCCCGGTCCGGGAGGGCACGCAGCGGATGGGCGGCCACCCTCTGCTCCCGCCAGGCGGCGGCGGTCGCGAAGCCGGTGCCGAGCAGCAGCGCGGCCACCATTCCCCACACCAGCACCCGCCACCGGTCGGAGCGCCGCACACCGCCGCGCAGCAGCCAGATCCAGAGCCCGCAGGCGGTGCCGACCAGCAGTGCCGCGAGGACGAGACCGGCGACCCAGCCCGCGGTGATGGCCACGATGGTCGCCAGCCAGCAGAGCACGGCCGCCGGGACAAGGCGGGCGTCCAGTGCGCGCGGCTCCGGTGCGGGCGGCTCGTCCGGGCGGACGATCGGCCAGTAGCCGGAGAGCGTGGTCACCGGGTCTCCCGGCGGCCGCTGCCCGCTCACAGCGTCACCAGCTCGCGGAGCTTGGCGAGGCGGGCAGGGCCGATGCCCTCGACATCTCCGAGCTGCTCGAGATCGCTGAACCGGCCGTTGCTGCTCCGCCAGGCCACGATGGCGCGGGCGGTGACCGGGCCGACTCCGGGCAGGGCGTCCAGCTCCGCCTCGGTGGCGGTGTTGAGATCCACCTTCCCCTTGGCTGCGGGGCTGGAGCCGGAGGCACTCGCCGCGCTACCGGTGCTCGCGGTGCCGCTGGCGCGTGGCGGGGCGGTGGGGTCCGCGGCGCCGACCAGGATCTGGTCGCCGTCCGAGACCTTCTGGGCGAGGTTGAGCCCCTGCAGGTCGGCGCCGGGGAGCGTACCGCCCGCCGCGTCGAGCGCGTCGGCGATCCTGGCGCCGGGGGCGAGCCGCAGCAGGCCGCCGCGGTGCACCAGACCGACGACGCTCACCACCAGCTCGCCCTGGCTCTCGTGGGCGGGGGCGACGTCGCTGCGAGCAGGCTCCGGGCCCCGGCTGCTCGGCGCTGCCGCGGCCATGCGGACGGCCGGTACCGGTGCCGCCTGGCTGATCACCGGGCGTTCGCGCCACACGGCGTAGCCGGAGATCACGACGGCCACCAGGCCGATCAGGGCGAGTGCCGCTGCCGCGCGGCGGGTGACACCGATGCGCGCCGCGGCGAAGCGGGCGGGCAGCAGGCGTTCGTACCAGCGCAGCGGGCCCGCTTGGGCGTGCAGCCAGTCGGGCTCGCCGATGGCGTCGGGATCATCGGGGTCGGTGCTGCCGGCGCGGGGCTCACCCCAGCGGGTGCGGGGTTCGCCCCCGTCGGGCCGGGGTTCGCCGCCGCGGGTGCGGCGACTGCCGCGAGGCTGTTCCGGCTCGTCGTCTTCCGGCTCGGTGTCACGGTCGGCGGGCCATGGATCGGTCTCGCGCCAGCGGCCGAGCCGACGCCTGGCGTCGAGTTGCTCGGTCTTGTCGGACCAGCGGGGATCGGTGACCGCGGGCCGCTCCCCCGCCGGGTCGAGTGCGTTCATCGGCAGCGGGACCCGGAGGGGGCCGTCGGCGGACGGCCCGTCGGCGGTGGGGGTGAGGACGTTCAGGCGTCGGCGGATGCGGTCGTGCTCCTCGTGTCGTGACATGGGGCCGACGCTAGGTCTGGGCGCCGCCCGCCCCGCGGCGGTGAACTGGGCCTTCTACTGCCCTGTGGATAGCGGCGGTGTTGGGGACAACTCGGGGAGCGAGCCCTCGATCCTGACGTTTGCCAGAAGTATGCTGAACCCGTGGTGGCGAACCCGGCGCCGATGTTGGCCGTCTCCGGACGGCCACCGGACGACGCCGCGCGCTGGGCGGTCGAGATGAAGTGGGACGGGGTCCGCGCCATCGTCCGGATCGAGGCGGGGAACTGCCGGTTCACCAGCAGGAATGCCAGGGATATCTCGCGCTCGTACCCCGAACTCGGGGAGGCGCTCGCCGCCCTGGCTCCGAACGTTCCGCTGGTGATCGACGGGGAGATCGTCGCGCCCGATCCGGCGACCGGGGCGCCGTCGTTCGGGCGGTTGCAGCATCGGATGCACGTGGTCACGCCGACGCCGGGGCTGCTCGCCGCCTACCCCGTCGAGTTCATCGTCTTCGACGTGCTCGAACTCGACGGGGAATCGCTGCTCGACCGGCCGTACACCCGGCGCAGGGACGATCTGGCCGCGCTCGAGCTGGCCGGGGAACTGGTGCCGGTGCCACCGTTCTGGACCGGGGTGCGGCCGGCCGCGCTGCTCGAGGTGGCGGCGCAGCACCACCTCGAAGGCATCGTGTGCAAGCGGCTCGACTCGACGTATCAGCCGGGGCGGCGCTCGCCCGCCTGGATCAAGACGCCGCTGCGCCGCAGTACCGAGGCGATCGTCGCCGGATGGTTGCCGGGGAGCGGGCGGTTCACCGGGACCTTCGGTTCCCTGGTGCTGGCGGCGCACGACGACAGCGGGCGGCTGGTGCACATCGGCAATGTGGGGACCGGGTTCACCGCCGCGGTGCGGCGGGCGCTGCAGGGGCGCCTCGACGACCTCGCCCGCGATTCGGTCCCGCTCGACCGTATTCCGGCCCCCGCGGCGGTCCCCGGCGTGCACTGGGTCCAGCCCGTCCTCGTCGGCGACATCGAATTCCGCGAGGCGAGCTCCTCCGGGCTCCGGCATCCGAGCTGGCGGGGGCTCCGTTCGGACAAGACAGCGAACGAGGTGCGGATCCCCGCCGATCCGGCTTGATCAGCACCCGCGCGAGCTCTAGCGTCGAATGTGGGGAGAGGGGGTTGTCATGGCGGACTACAGGGAGCAACTGCTCGCCCGGCCCGGTGGCAGCGGTACTGACCGGTGCCGGGTTCCGCCCCGGGGAAGTTCGAGGCGACATTCACGAGCTGATCGAGGCGTTCGCGGTCTACGCGCCGGAGACCGCCGCACCGGCGCTGACGTGAGCAGGGTCGGCACATGCCCGAGCTGATCGCGCCTACCGCCTCCCTGCACGCGGCCTGGCTGGTGGCGCACCGGGAGTGGGGGCCGGGGGTGCACGAGGACGGGTTCGGGTTGCGGGCCGACGACGAGGTCGAGTCGGCGGCCGGGTTCGCCGAGTGGGTGCGGCGGTTGGCGGCGGAGTCCGGGGGGTGCGCGCATCGGTGGATCGTGGCGGACGGGGAGGTGCTCGGGGGGATCGCGCTGCGGTACGGGACGAGTGATGCGGTGCTGCGGGCCGGGCACATCGGGTACGGGGTGCGGCCCTCGGCGCGGCGGCGCGGGGTCGCGAGCCGGGCGCTCGCGGGCATGCTGGAGATTGCGCGGGAGCGTGGAATGGGGCAGGTGCTGTTGCTCTGCGCGGACGGGAACGTGGCGTCGGCGCGGACCATCGAGAAGGCGGGTGGGGTGCTCGAGTCGGTGCGGGACACCGAGCTCGGTCCGGCCCGCCGGTACTGGATAGCGCTCGGTTAGTGCGGCGGGCGCAGGACTCGCAGGCGCGCTACCGGCGCGCCTGTCATCACCTGGCTGCTACTGAGCCGATGCCCTGCGAGCCCGTTGAAGCAAACGCCTTACTGCGGCGGAGGGGCGGACTGCCACCCCTGCTGATGCGCGGCCTGCTGAGCGGGCACTGACTGCTGCCAGGCTTGCTGGGACGGAGCCGCCTGCTGCCAGTTCTGCTGCGCGGGCACGGGCTGCTGCCAATTCTGCTGCGCGGGCACGGGCTGCTGCCAATTCTGCTGCGCGGGCACGGGCGGCTGCCAGCCCTGGGGTGCCACCGGCTGCTGCGCCCCGGGCGGCACGGTGTGGATGAGCTGCCCGGGCACGGGCGGCTGATTCGCCTGGGCGACCAGGTTCGGGACGTCGGCGGATGGCACCGGCGACTGCACCCCGCAGACCGGGCACTCCAGGTAGGTGCGGCTGCTGATCGGGAACAGCGGGATGAAGAACAGGGTGAACTTGGTGGCCAGTTTGCGCAGGCCGTGCGGGCCCGTGTTGCGGCAGGCGCCGCAGAAGGCCGCGAGTACGGCCAGTGTCAGTACCTGACGTTGCCAGCCCCAGATGAGCACGTGCTTCCTCCCCGTCGATCATCGAACGCCCGCACTCTACGTGGCGGTGGTGACGGCCGTCCGGCAGGTGGGTTGGTGTCCGGATCAGGGCATGCACCGAACGGGACGAATCAGACCGGGCCGCCGACCGGACGGTGCTGTCCGCGCTCGCTAGAGTGAGCGGATGACTTCACCCGGGCGGGTCAACAGGGGCCCGCGCGCCGCGGCGGACAATCGTGCCGCGCTCATCGCCGCGGCCCGGAGAGTGTTCGCCAGCAGCGGGTTCGACGCGCCGCTGAGCTCCATCGCGCGGACCGCGGGGGTCGGGCAGGGGGTGCTCTACCGGCACTTCCCGAGCCGGGACGCCATCGCGCTCGCGGTCTTCGACGAGAACATCGCGGAGGTGGAGGCGCTGGCGGCTGATCCGGAGACGCGGGTCGACACGGTGCTGGAGGTGATCGTCGAGCAGATCACCGCGTCGGCGGCGTTCGTGGCGATGTTGCGGCCGACCGGGAGTGAGCCGAGGTTGCTGGCGGTGGCTCAGCGGTTCGACGCGTTGATCGCGAAGAAGCTGGCGGATCCGGCGCAGCGCGGGGATCTCGACCCCGCGCTGGATGCCGCCGATGTCGTGCTCGCGGTCGCCATGCTGGCGAATGTGCTCTCGGAGTCGGATCCGGCGGCACGGGGTGAGATCGCGCAGCGGGCGTGGCGCCTGCTGCGCCGCGGACTCGCTCCCCGCTGAGCCGCGGGCGGCGCCCGCAAGGGCGTGCGTCAGCCGCACCCACCGGGCAGCACGACGATCCCCACCGCACCGAGCCCGAGATGCACCGCAAGGGCAGGTCCGAATTCGGCCTGCACGAGTTCGGTCACGTCCGGCAACCGCTCGCGCAACTGCGCCACGACGGTCGCCGCCGCATCCCCCGCCCCCAGGTGCTGCACCCCGACCGCGGCGGGCTCACCCCCGACCGCCTCGACCGCCGCGGCGACCAGCCTGCTGTACGCCTTGGACCTGGTCCGCACCTTCTCCCGCAGCTCCAACCGCCCCTCGACGATCTGCAGCAGCGGCTTCGTCACCAGCTCACTGCCGAAGAACGAGGCCGCGGTGCTGAGCCGGCCACCCCTGCGCAGTTGCTCGGTGCGGTTCACCAGGAAGAACGTGCGCGACCGGCTCGCGGCGGCGACGGCGGCCTCGTGCACCGCGTCCAGCCCATCCCCCGCGACGGCCCGGCGCGCGGCGGCCAGTACCGGGAGTCCGGTGGCGAGCCCGGCGCCGAGCGAGTCGACCAGCCGGATCCGCTCCGAGCCGAGCTCGGCGATGGCCTGCCTGCCCGCCTCCCAGGTGGCGGAGAGCTGCTGGGAGAGGTGCACGGCGACCACCCCGGCGCCCGCGCTGCGCGCCAGCGCGCGCTCATAGACCGCGCGCAGCTCGCCGGGCGAGGCGGCGGAGGTGCTGACCTCGTCGGAGCCGTAGTCGACGTCGATCGGGTCGATGCCCTCCCTGACGGTGCGGTCACCGGCGAGGACGTGCAGCGGGACGACGACGATCCCGAGTTCGGCGACCAGGTCGGGGGGCAGGGAGGCGGACGAATCGGTGACGACCACGACGGCCACGGTCTACCGGCCCTCCCGCACGCTCTCCGCGGCGAGCCCGGGCTGCGCCGCCAGCACCTTCAGCATGGATTCCGCGACCGCGGCGTGCCCGGCCCAGCCCCAGTGGATCCCGTCCGGGTTGCCCGCGCCGGAGAACACGTTCTCCCGCACCGCCGCACCCAGGTCGACCAGTGGGACGCCGCTGCGCGCCGACCACTCGGTGAGCGCGCGCACCATGGGCTCGCGCCCGGTGTGCACTTTGCCGTACGCCTCGCAGACGTGCACCGAGGGCAGCACGCCGATCATGGGCAGCTCGGGGCGCAGCCCGGCGAGCGCCTCCCTTGCCTGCTCCAGGTAGTCCACGCTCACCCGCGGCGGCAGCGCGACCGGCCTGCCCAGCTTGGCGAGGTGCGGCTGGGCCGCGTTGTAGGCGTCGCGCACCCGCCGGCGCAGCGCGGGCGGGCGGACGTAGCGGATGAGTTCGCGCAGCGCGGTCGGCAGCGGCGACGGCAGCGAGTCCATGCCCGCGGTCGCGAAGATCACCGCGCCCGCGCGCGGGACCGAGGCCCAGACCCGGGGGTCGCCGATCAGCGCCCAGTAGGCGTCGCGGCAGGTCCAGCCGATCCGGCCGACCAGCTCGACGTCCCAGCCCAGCTCGGCCGCAACGAGATTGGGCCAGATCCGCGGATGGTCGGCGGAGAGCCCGCCCCTCGGCCCGAAGTACGCCAGCGAATCCGCGATCACGAGCAGCGTCGGCCTGCCCGCGGCGGCGGCCGGCGGCACGGCCTCAGAGGACATCCGGCGCCACCTTCGCCGCCGCGTTCCACACGTCCAGCCGCCAGCCGGGCCGCTCGAGGCTCGGACCGTGCGCGCTGAGCTGCACCCAACTGGTGTTGGCCAGCCCGCCGAGGATCGGCCAGTTCTGCGGCGGCAGGTCGAGCAGCGCGGCGGTGAGCGCGGCGATCAGCCCGCCGTGCGCCACCAGGAAGACGGTCCGGCCCGGCCAGTCGGCGCGCTCCCGGTACAGCTCGTGCACCAGCGGCAGCGCACGGGCACCGACCTGGAGCTTGCTCTCGCCGCCGGGCGGGGTGTAGGTGGCGTCCATCCGCCAGGCCACCCTGGCGCCCGGGTAGTCCCGGTCGACGTCGATGTGGGTGAGCCCCTCCCAGATGCCGAGGCTGGTCTCGCGCAGCCGCGGGTCGAGCGTGACCGGCAGCCCGGTGCTGTCGCCGAGCGCCTGCGCCGTGTCCCGCGCCCGGCGCAGGTCGGAGGAGTGGATCGCGACACCGTTGCGCGAGTTGAGTTCGCGCGCGGCCTCTTTCGCCTGGTGCCTGCCGAGCTCGGTGAGGTCGGTGTCGATCTGGCCCTGCATCCGGTCGACCGCGTTCCACTCGGTCTGGCCGTGCCGCAGCAGGATCAGCGTCCGGACGCCGGCGTTCTTGCTCACTCGGCGGCCCCGGCGGCGGCGTCGGCGGGGCGGCCGTCGGCGCCGATGCCGGGCACCGGGATGGTCGGGCAGTCCTTCCAGAGCCGCTCCAGGCCGTAGTAGTTCCGCTCGTCGGTGTGCTGGATGTGTACCACGATGTCGATGTAGTCGAGCAGTGCCCAGCGCCCCTCGCGGGTGCCCTCGCGGCGCACCGGCTTGTGCCCGGCGTCGCGCAGCTTCTCCTCGATGTTGTCGACGATGGCGTTGACCTGCCGCTCGTTCGGCGCCGAGGCGATCACGAAGCAGTCCGTGATCACCAGCTGCTCGGAGACGTCGAGCACCACCACATCGGAGGCCAGCTTCTCGTCCGCCGCCACCGCGGCGACCCGCGCCATCTGCACCGCTTCGTCCGATGCGCTCATTCGCTACCTTCCGGTCCGTTCGGCACGTACAGGTGCCGCTTCGATATGTACTGCACGACGCCGTCGGGCACGAGATACCAGACCGGGCGGTTCTCCGCGGCGCGGCGCCTGCACTCGCTCGACGAGATGGCGAGCGCGGGCACCTCGATCATGGTCACCGCGTCGGCGGGCATGTCGCGCAGGTACTCCGCCAGGTGGTCGGCATTGAGCTCGTACCCGGGACGGCTCACCCCGACGAACTTCGCCAGCTCGAACAGTTCGGCCCAATCCTGCCACGTGAGGATATTGGCCAGTGCGTCCGCACCGGTGATGAAGTACAGCTCGGCGTCCGGGAAGCGGTCGCGCATCTCGCGCAGGGTGTCGACGGTGTAGGTCATCTTGCCGCGATCGATGTCGGCCCGGCTCACCGAGAAGCGCGGATTGGAGGCGGTCGCGATGACGGTCATCAGGTACCGGTCCTCGGCCGCGCTGACCTTCTTGTCCGCCTTCTGCCACGGCTGCCCGGTCGGGACGAAGACCACTTCGTCCAGGTCGAACCGGTGGGCGACCTCACTCGCCGCGACGAGGTGCCCGTGGTGGATGGGGTCGAAGGTGCCGCCCATCACCCCGAGCCGCCGGGCCGGCCGTCCTGTTTCCCGCATGGCTGCCGAGCTTAACCGGTCACACCGGGAGCAACCGGGACACGACCTCGGTCAGCTGCCTGGCCGACCGGCACTCGTGCATCTCGATGATCTCGGCGTACTTGCGCGCCGCCGAGTCGCCGGAGCCCCAGTGCGTCGTCGCCTCCGGATTCAGCCAGTGCGCGTGCTTGGCCGTTCCCACCAGCGCTGCGAGCGTGGCCAGCCGGGGGTCGCGGTAGTTGGTGCGGGCGTCGCCGAGGATCAGCAGCGAGCTGCGGGTGGTGACGGCCTCGGGGAAGCGGTCGGCGAAGCCGTTCAGCGCGGCGCCGTAGTCCGAGTGGCCGTCCAGCCCGACCACGTCGGCCTCGGCGAAGATCCGGGTCAGCGACTCGTCCAGCTGGGTGTGCGGGTCGAAGAACCGGGTGACCTCGTCCACCTGGTCGACGAAGGCGAAGATCCGGACCCGGGAGAACTGCTCGCGCAGCGCGCTCACCAGCAGCAGCGTGAAGTTGCTGAACCCGGCCACCGAGCCGGAGACGTCGCAGAGCAGCACCAGGTCCGGGCGGCCGGGCTTGGGCTTGCGGTTCACCAGGTCGATCGGCACGCCGCCGGTGGACATGGACTTGCGCAGCGTGCGCCGCAGATCGATCTCGCCGCGCTTGGCATGCCTGCGCCTGGCCGCGAGCCTGCTGGCCAGGATCCGCGCCAGCCGCTGGGTGCTGCGGCGCAGCTCGGCCAGCTCGCGCTCGGAGGCGCGCAGGAAGTCGACGTCCTCGGCCTGCCTGGCCACGCCGTAGCTCGCGACCCGCTCGCGGCCGATCCGCTCCGCGACCCGGCGCCTGGTCTCCGCCTCGACGCCGGCCCGGAAGCCCTCGATCCGCTGCCTGGCCTGCCTGCGCGCCACCTCGGTGTCGAAGTCGCTGGCATCCGCGGGCAGCCCGAGCCCGGCCAGGATCTTCGCCAGCAGCGTCTGCGGCTGGACGTCGCGCAGCGCCTGGTACGCCGAGAACGACGGCCCGCGCGCGGACTGGTACTGCCCCATCTGCTCGACCAGCTGCCCGATGAGCTGCTGCAGCTCGGGCCCGGGGTTCTCCTGGGCGAGCAGGTCGGCGAGCAGGGCGCGCAGTTCGGGGATGTCGACCCGGCCGTCCGGGGTACGCGGGATCTCGATGTCCTCGGCCCAGTTGCCACGCTCGCCGAGCGCGACCGGGAACCAGAGGTCGAAGAGGCCGTCGAAGGTGGTCCGGTGCGTGGTGCGGCGCAGCAGGGCGCAGGCCAGCCCCTCGCGCAGCACCTCGCGGTCCATCAGGTCGAGCACGGTGAGCACCCGGCCCGCGTCGACGGTCTCCGACGGCCCGACCGGGATTCCCCTGGTGCGCAGCGCCTCCACGAAGCCGACGAGGTGACCGGGGATGCCGTGCGGCGCGTGCAGGGTGGGCTGCTCGGCCACGGTCAGGCCAGCTTCAGCTCGTTCAGGGCCCGCTCGTGGTCACTGCGGTGCTTGAGCACGACGCCGAGCGTGGAGCGCACGACGTTGTCGTCCAGGTCGGTCATGCCGAGCGCGAGCAGGGTGCGGCCCCAGTCGATGGACTCGGCCACCGAGGGCAGCTTCTTGAGCTGCATGCCGCGCAGCACGTGCACGATCCGCACCAGCTGCGCCGCGACGGCCGGGGCCAGCTCGGGCACCCGGCTGGCCAGGATGCGGCGCTCCAGCTCCTCGTCCGGGAAGTCGAGGTGCAGGTAGAGGCAGCGCCGCTTGAGCGCCTCGGAGAGTTCGCGGGTGGCGTTCGAGGTGAGCAGCACGAACGGCTTGCGGGCGGCGGTGATGGTGCCGAGCTCAGGGACGGTGACCGCGAAGTCGCTGAGCACCTCCAGCAGCAGCCCCTCGATCTCGACGTCGGCCTTGTCGGTCTCGTCGATCAGCAGCACGGTCGGCTCGGTGCGCCGGATGGCGGTGAGCAGCGGCCGGGAGAGCAGGAACTCCTCGGTGAAGACGTCGGCCTTGGTCTCCGCCCAGTCGTTCTCCGAGGATGCCTGGATCCGCAGGATCTGCTTGGCGTGGTTCCACTCGTAGAGCGCCCGCGCCTCGTCCACGCCCTCATAGCACTGCAGCCGGACCAGTTCGGCCCCCGTGGTCTGCGCGACGGCGCGCGCCAGCTCGGTCTTACCGACCCCGGCGGGGCCCTCGACCAGCAGCGGCTTGCCCAGCCGGTCGGCGAGGAAGACCGAGGTGGCGGTGCCCTTGTCGGCGAGGTAACCGGTCTCCGCGAGGCGATCGATCACGTCCTCGACCGAGCCGAACACGGGTTCCTGTACGTCGGTGATGCTCACCGTGCCGTCCTTTCGGGTCGGGGTCAGACCGGCCGGATCTGGCCGTCGCCCCAGACGATCCACTTGGTCGAGGTGAGCTCGGGCAGCGCCATCGGGCCGCGGGCGTGCAGCTTCTGGGTGGAGATGCCGATCTCCGCGCCGAAGCCGAACTGCTCGCCGTCGGTGAAGGCGGTGGAGGCGTTCACCATGACGGCGGCGGCGTCCACCCTGGCGCTGAAGGCGCGGGCGGCGGCCAGGTCGGCGGTCACGATGGCCTCGGTGTGCCCGGTGCCCCAGGTGTTGATGTGCTCGACCGCGGCGTCCAGGTCGTCGACGACCTTGAGCGCGATGTCCAGGGTGAGGTACTCCTCGCCCCAGTCGGTGTCGGTGGCCGGGACCAGGCCGGGCAGGTCGCCGTGGATGGTGACGCCCGCGCCGCGCAGCGCCTCGGTGAGCCGGGGCACCGCCGTCTCCGCGACGGCCGCGTCGATCAGCACCGTCTCGGCGGCGTTGCACACGCTCGGCCTGCGGGTCTTGGCGTTGATCAGGACGGCCTCGGCCATCGCCAGGTCGGCGGCGGAGTGCACGTAGACGTGGCAGTTGCCGGTACCGGTCTCGATGGTCGGCACGGTGGCGTCGCGCACGACGGCCGAGATGAGCCCGGCGCCGCCGCGCGGGATCACCACGTCGACCAGGCCGCGGGCCTGGATCAGGTGGGTGACGCTGGAGCGGTCGGCGCTCGGCAGCAGCTGCACCGCGTCGGCCGGGATGCCGAGCCCGTCGAGCGCCGCGCGCAGCACCTCGACCAGCGCGGCGTTCGAGTGCGCCGCCGAGGAGGAGCCGCGCAGCAGCGCCGCGTTGCCGGACTTCAGGGCCAGCCCGAAGGCGTCGACGGTGACGTTCGGGCGGGCCTCGTAGACCATGCCGACCACGCCGAGCGGCACCCGCAGCTGCCGGATCTCCAGGCCGTTCGGCAGCGTCGAGCCGCGCACCACCTCGCCGACCGGGTCGGCCAGCCCGGCCACCTGGCGCAGCCCGGAGGCGATGCCGTCGATCCTGGACTTGGTGAGCCGGAGCCGGTCGAGCAGGGAGTCGGCGGTGCCCGCGGACTGGGCGGCCAGCAGATCCTCGGCGTTGGCGGCGAGCACGGTGTCGGCGGCGGCGAGCAGCGCGTCGGCGGCGGCGTGCAGCGCCTCGTTCTTCTGCGCCGTGGTGAGCTGCGCCAGCGTGCGCGAGGCGACCCGGGCCCGGCGCGCGGCCGCGTGCACCGCCTCGCGGACGTCTGAGCCCTGCTCGGTCGTCGTTCCTGCCGTCATGGGTACAGCCTACCCAGCGGTATCCCGCGCGCGGGAGGCGCTGTCCGGGCTACTGTCCGGCCGGTGAGTGCCGAACCCGCGCCTGCCGACGTCGTCGTGCTCGGCAGCGTGAACATGGACCTGGTGGCCACGGTCGGGCGGCGGGCCGCGCCCGGGGAGACGGTGCTCGGCACCGGGTTCGCCGCGGTGCCGGGCGGGAAGGGCGCGAACCAGGCGGTGGCGGCCCGGCGCGGCGGGGCCGTGGTGCGGTTCCTCGGGGCGGTCGGGGACGACGTGTTCGCACCCGCGCTGCGGGAATCGCTGGTCCGGGAGGGGATCGATGTGCGCGGCTTGCGCACGGCCGCGGGGCCGAGCGGGACGGCGACGATCGTCGTGGACGGGGACGGGGAGAACTCGATCGTGGTGGTGCCCGCCGCGAATCACGCGCGCACCGAGCTGGATCCGGACGACCTCGCCGCGATCGCCGCGGCGGACATCCTGCTGTGCCAGCTGGAGCTTCCGGTTCCGGTGGTGGCGGCGGGATTCACGCACGCGCGGGCGAACCGGACGGTCACCGTGTTGAATCCGTCACCCGTGCAGCGACTTCCGGCCGAGCTGTGGGAGCTGGTCGACATCGCGGTGCTGAACCGGGGCGAGGCGGAGGCGATCGGGGACGTGCTGGATCAGGTGCCGCACCGGGTCACCACGCTCGGCGCCGACGGCGCGCGGTACGACGGGCCGGACGGGTGCTTCACCGTTCCCGCGGTCCCGGTGCGCGCGGTCGACACCACCGGCGCGGGCGACGCCTTCACCGGCGCGCTCGCCGCCCGCTGGGCGCACGGGCCGGAAGCCGCGTTGCGCTGGGCCTGCGCCGCGGGCGCGCTGGCTACTACCGCGCTCGGCGCCACCACGGCTGTTCCCGACGCGGCGACGATCGCGGGGCTGCTCGCCGGGCGGGCGCCACAACCGGGCTGAGCCGCGCTCGCCCGCCGCCCCGGGAGGGCGAAAATCCCTGGCGCGACCTGCGGTCGGATCCCTACCGTTGACCTACCCGAACGGAAGGAAAGACCGATGTTTCCCGTCGAGCTGCACGGCACCCGTGCGCAGACGCTCATGTGGGCCAACGAGCACGAGATCGAGCAGTCCGCCCTGCGGCAGCTGCGCACCCTCGCGCAGCTCGAATGGGTGCACGGCGTCCGCGTCATGCCGGACGTGCACCTCGGCAAGGGCGCGACGGTCGGCTCGGTCATCGCCATGCGGGACGCGGTCGCGCCCGCCGCGGTCGGGGTGGACATCGGCTGCGGCATGGAGAGCGTGCGCACCGACCTCACCGCCGCCGACCTGCCGGACGACCTGAAGGGGCTGCGCTCCCGGATCGAGGCCGCGGTCCCGGTCGGCTTCCACGCGCACGACTCCCGGGTGAACGTCACCGCGCTCGGCGCCGAGGTCTCCCAGCTCGGCGCGAGCACGGCGACGCTGCGCACCGGCTGGGACCGGTTCTGGCGCGGCTTCGACGCGCTCGACCGGAAGGTCGCGCCGCGCGAGTCGAAGGCGCAGAAGCAGATGGGCACGCTCGGCGGCGGCAACCACTTCATCGAGCTCTGCCTCGACCAGGCGGACACGGTGTGGGTGCTGCTGCACTCCGGCAGCAGGAACATCGGCAAGGAGCTCGCCGAGCGGCACATGGCGGTGGCCCGCGAGCTGCCGCACAACACCGGGCTGCCCGACCGCGACCTCGCGGTCTTCCTGGCAGGCACCCCGGAGATGGCGGCCTACCGGCGCGACCTGACCTGGGCGCAGGAGTACGCGGCCAGGAACCGGGCCGTCATGCTCGCCCTGGTCTGCCGGGCCGTCCGGGACGAGTTCCCCGGCCGTCCGGTGCGCTTCGAGCAGCCCATCTCCTGCCACCACAACTACGTGGCGGAGGAGGAGATCGACGGCGTCCCCATGCTGGTCACCCGCAAGGGGGCGGTGCGTGCGGGCGCGGGCGACCTGGCGCTGATCCCCGGCTCCATGGGCACCCGCTCCTACGTGGTGCGCGGGAAGGGCAACCCGGCCTCCTACAACTCCGCGTCGCACGGCGCGGGGCGGCGGATGAGCCGGAGCGCGGCCAAGAAGCAGTTCACGGTCGCGGACCTGGTCGCGCAGACCGAGGGCGTGGAGTCGCGCAAGGACGCGGGCGTCGTCGACGAGATCCCGGCCGCGTACAAGGACATCGACGAGGTGATCGCGGCGCAGTCCGACCTGGTCGACGTCGTCGCGACGCTGCGCCAGGTGCTCTGCGTGAAGGGGTAGTCGACCCGAGGACCGGCACTCGTAGTGCCGGTCCTCGGCGGCCCGGCGGCCGGCCCAGCGGCCACTGTGCCGGGGCCGGAGCGCCGGTACGGGTGCTGCCACCCGACCGCGAACGCGCGGTCCGCGCAGGCCGGACGCGGGTGTCGGCGTCGTGCGGCACGATGGCGGGATGAGCCCTTCCCCCGACACCGGCGTCGAGCCGGACCGCGCGACCGGATCGGCACAACTCCGCGACGAGGCCGAGGAGCTGCTGCGCGAGCTCGCCGGCCCGGCCGCGCGGCTGCGCGAGGACCAGTGGGTCGCCATCGAGGCCCTGGTCGTGCAGCGCAGGCGCGCCCTGGTGGTGCAGCGCACCGGCTGGGGCAAGTCGGCGGTCTACTTCATCTCGGCCAAGCTGCTGCGCCGGGCCGGGCGCGGCCCGACCGTGATCGTCTCGCCGCTGCTCGCGCTCATGCGCAACCAGGTGGCGGCGGCCGAGCGCGCGGGCGTGGTCGCCGCGACCATCAACTCCGGCAATGTCACCGAGTGGGACGCCATCCACGAGCAGGTCGCCACCGGCACCGTCGACGTGCTGCTGGTCAGCCCGGAGCGGCTGAACAACCCCGACTTCCGCGACCAGGTGCTGCCCCGGCTCGCCGCCGACGCCGGGCTGGTCGTGATCGACGAGGCGCACTGCGTCTCCGACTGGGGGCACGACTTCCGGCCGGACTACCGGCGCATCCGCACCCTGGTCGCCGATCTCGGCGCCGACATCCCGGTGCTCGCCACCACCGCGACCGCCAACGACCGGGTGGTCACCGACGTGGCCGCGCAGATCGGCACCGGCGGCCGGATCGACGCCGACACCTTGGTGCTGCGCGGCACCCTCGACCGGGAGTCGCTGCACCTCGCGGTGGTCCGGATCGAGGACGCGGTGGAGCGCACGGCCTGGCTCGGCGAGCAGCTGCACCGGCTGCCCGGCTCCGGCATCGTCTACGCGCTCACCGTCGCCGCCGCGCAGGATGTCGCGAGCGTGCTGCGCGCCGCCGGGCACGAGGTCGCCGCCTACACCGGCCAGACCGACCCCACCGAGCGCGAGCACCTGGAGCAGGCGCTGCTGCGCAACGAGGTCAAGGCGCTGATCGCCACCTCCGCGCTCGGCATGGGGTTCGACAAGCCGGACCTGGGCTTCGTGGTGCACCTCGGCGCGCCCTCCTCGCCGATCGCCTACTACCAGCAGGTCGGGCGCGCGGGGCGGGCCACCGAGCGGGCCGAGGTGATCCTGCTGCCCGGCCCGGAGGACGCCAGGATCTGGAGCTGGTTCGCCTCGGTCGCCTTCCCGCGCGAATCGGTGGTGCGCGCGGTGCTGGACGCGCTCGACTCGGAGCGCCCGCTCTCCACCGCGGCGCTGGAGCCGCGGGTCGAGCTGAACCGCTCCCGGCTGGAGATGGTGCTCAAGGTGCTCGACGTGGACGGCGCGGTGCGCCGGGTGCGCGGCGGCTGGCTCGGCACCGGGCAGCCGTGGCACTACGACGCCGAGCGCTACGCGCGGCTGGAGCGCGCCCGCTCCGCCGAGCAGCAGGCCATGCTCGACTACCAGGCCACCGACGGCTGCCGGATGGTCTTCCTGCGCGGCCAGCTCGACGATCCAGGGCTGACCCTCGGCGAGACCTGCGGCCGCTGCGACAACTGCACCGGCACCAGGCTCGACCCGACGCCTGGCGCCGAGACCGTCGCCGCCACCAGGGCACGGATCGCCCGCCCCGGCATCGACCTCGCCCCGCGCAAGCAGTGGCCGACCGGCATGAAGACGCTCGGCATCCCGCTCTCCGGCAAGATCGGCGCGGGCGCCGAGCCGGGCCGGGTGCTCGGCAGGCTCAGCGACCTGGGCTGGGGCCGCAGGCTGCGCGCGCTGCTCGACGCCCCCGACGGCCCGGTGCCGGACGACATCGTGACCGCCTGCGTCGCGGTGCTCAAGGAGTGGGACTGGGCGCAGCGGCCGGTCGCGGTGCTCGCCCTCGACGACGACCGGAACGCCGAGCTCACCCGCAGCCTCGCCGCCCGGCTCGCCGAGGTGGGCAAGTTGCGCGACCTCGGGGTGCTGCACAAGCGGCCGGAGCACCCGCCGGTCTCCGCCGCCAACTCGGCGCACCGGGTCGCCGGGCTGTACGGCTCGTGGGACGTCCCCGACCTGCACGACGTCGGCGGGCCGGTGTTGCTGGTGAACGCGCAGAGCGAGTCCGGCTGGACCTTCACCGTCGCCGCCTGCGCCCTGCGCGCGGCCGGCGCACCCGCGGTGCTCCCGTTCGCGTTGGCCACCCCGACCTGAGCGGGGCCGCGACATCGGCTCGGGTGCCGCGCACCGCGGCACCCCTGCCGCTAGGGTCGATGGGGTGCCCGGCAAATCGTCGTCTCCCGCGCTCGAGCTCGACGTCGGCGGCCGCGCGGTCCGGATCAGCAACCCCGACCGGGTCTACTTCCCCGACCTCGGGCTGACCAAGCTCGACCTGGTGCAGTACTACCTGAGCGTCGGGCCGGGCATCGTGAACGCGCTGCGTGAGCGGCCGTGCATGCTGCACCGCTTCCCGAAGGGGCTCACCGGGGCCAAGGTGCACCAGAAACGGCTGCCCGCGGGCGCACCGGACTGGGTGCCGACGGTCCGGGTCTTCTTCCCGCGCTACGGCAGGCACGCCGACGAGCTGTGCGTGCGCGAGCTCGCCGACGTGGTCTGGGCGGTGCAGATGTCCACCGTCGAGTTCCACCCCTGGAACTCGCGCGCCGCCGACACCGAGCGCCCGGACGAGTGGCGGATCGACCTCGACCCCATGCCGGAGTGCCCGTGGTCCCGGGTGCGGCGGGTGGCGGGCGTCGTGCACGAGGTACTGGACGAGTTCGGCGCCGTCGGCTGGCCGAAGACCTCCGGCGGCAAGGGGCTGCACGTCTACGTGCGGATCGCACCGGAGCACGGCTTCACCGAGGTGCGCCGCGCGGCGCTCGCCTTCGCCGAGGAGGTGCGGCGCCGCGCCCCCGACGACGTGACCACCACCTGGTGGCGCAAGGACCGCGACCCGTCTCAGCTCTTCGTCGACTACAACCAGAACGCGCGGGACCACACCATCGCCGCCGCCTACTCGGTGCGCGGCGTGCCGGAGGCCACCGTCTCCACCCCGGTGCGCTGGGACGAGATTGCGGACATCGACCCGCGCGACTTCACGGTGCGGACCGTGCCCGCGCGCTTCGCCGAGCTCGGCGACCTGCACGCGGGCATCGACGACGCCGTGTTCCGGATCGACCCGCTGCTGGAACGGGCCGATCGCGACGGCGTCGATGCCGTCGAGCTGGACAGCGAGAACGAGGAGTAGAGCGTGACGATTCCGGTCGCCGTGGCCCCCGAGGTCCCGGACGAACTGCGCGCGGCGATCGAGGCGGGCGGCGGCGAACTCGCCGCGCTCGCCGATGCCCGCGCCCTGGTCTGGGTGACGAAGGCCGCCGGCTTCCCGGAGCGGCTGCCCGCCGGGATCGAGTGGGTCCAGCTGCCCGCGGCCGGCATCGAGGATTTCGTCGCGGCCGGGGTGCTGGAGCGGAACCCGGGGGTCCGCTTCACCTCCGCGGCCGGCGCCTTCTCCGCGACCGTGGCCGAGCACGCGCTGGCACTGCTGCTCGCCGGGGTCCGCTACCTGCCCGAGCACCTGCGCGCGACCACCTGGCGGCAGCGGGATTTCCTGCCGCACGTCGGCACGCTGCGCGGCAGCACGGTCGCCGTGGTCGGGGCGGGCGGGATCGGCAAGGCGCTGATTCCTGCGCTGCTGGCGCTCGGCGCCGAGGTGATCGCGGTGAACCGTTCCGGCCTTCCGGTGACCGGCCCCGGCATCCCGGACGGGATCACCACCGTGCCCGCCGACCGCCTGGACACGGTCTGGCCGGTGGCCGACCACGTCGTCGTCGCCGCTCCGGCGACGCCCGCGACCGCGCACCTGGTCGGCTCGGCGGAACTGGCTCTGCTGCGGCCGAACTCGTGGGTGATCAATGTCGCCAGGGGCAGCCTGGTCGATACCGATGCGCTGGTGGCGGCGCTGCGCGCGGGCACGATCGGCGGCGCCGGGCTGGACGTCACCGACCCGGAGCCGCTCCCGGACGGGCACCCGCTCTGGACCTTGCCGAACGTGATCATCACCCCGCACGACTCGAATCCGCCGCAGGTGCGGGTGGCGGCCTTCGCGGCGCACGTGCGGAAGAACGTGATCCGCTTCGCGGCCGGGGACGACCTGCTCGCCCCGGTCGATCCGGGGGCCGGGTACTGATCGATCGAGTCCGCGCACGGGGCGCGGTCTTTCGCTGCCGCGCGCGGCGCGGTTAGGCTCGGGCCGTCTCGGCGGGTGGGTGAGGATGTGATCGGCACATGGGTTGGAGCTTCACCCCGGACGAGTTCGCCCACGTCTGGCGGGAGACGGAGAGCGACCGGGTGCCCTATCCGCTCCGGATCCTGGAGAGCCCGCGCACCGAGGACGCCGCGGCGAAGCTGCGCGTCGAGCTCTCCGCCCGGCTGCCGCACCGCGCCGACCCGGACCTCACCGCCTGCCTGCGGCTGCTCTCCGCGCCGCACACCCGGATCGTGGTGATCGGCGGCGGGCCGCGGCCCGGCGCCGAGATCCGGTTGCTGGCCTGCGCGGTCTTCGACCACGCGGTGCTCGTCGTGCAGGAGCCGGGGCGGAAGCCGGAATTCGGTGGCGCGGTCCGGCTCTCGATCGGGCACACCAACAAGCTCGGCGCGCGGATCGCGCAGGCGCTGCCCCCCGCGCGGGCGGGCAGGTTGCCCGCGCGGGCCGCGACGGTGGACGCGGTGCGGGACGAGGAGACGCACAGCCTTCCGCCCGCCGCCCGGCTGATCCGGAAGGTGCTGCTGCAACCGCACACCGCCGAGGGGCACATCCGGATCGAGGCCAGGCTGGACCGGCCGGCCCCGCCGCCCGCGCTGCACTACACCTGGATCGATGTGGACGGCGACGGCCGCTACCTGATCAAGTCCGGCGACACCGTGCACCTGGTGCCCGCGGGCACCGAGCAGCTCGCCGCGCAACTGCAGAAACGGATTCCGGCCTGAGCTTCGGTGTCGGGGATCGGCGTCTCGGGATAGTCTGAACGCGTCCGACGATCTGGCGGGGGTGCGTGATGACGATCGAGACCAGCCGAGCCGATATCGCGAGATTCGGCGAGCAGGCGCGGACGGGCACCGTCGCCTTCGACCCGGCGGCCGCGCGGCGGTGCGCCGAGATGTACGACCATCAGGCCGACCGGCTGCTCTACCTGCGGCAGCGGCTGGAATCGGTCGGCGAGCTGCACGGGTTCGGCGGCTTCGTCTCGGCGCAGCAGCTACAGGCCGGGTTCGCGCACAAGGCGCGGGACGCGGCGGCGCTGCTCGACCGGTACATCGAGGCCGCCTACCGGATGAAGGAGGCGTTTTTGCTGAGCGCCGGGCTGTTCGAAGAAGCCGACGCCGCGGCCGCCGCCGCGCTGCGCGCCGTCGATGCGAGGCAACCGCGATGACCGGAACCGACCCGACCTACGTCAGCTCGATGGAGCACTTCGAGTCGATGACGCACGAGGAGATCCACGCGCGCACCCAGCAGATCGACGCGGGCGCCATCCTGCGCGCCTCGGTGACCTGGCTGGAGGCGGCCGGCACGCTCGCCACCTCGATGCCGCTGACCAGGGCCAGCGTCGACCGGGTGATGAACTCCCTGGAGTGGGAGGGCGCGACCGCCGACGCCGCCTACGCGAGCGCGCGCAGCTTCGCCGCCTCGGTGGACGAGCTCGCCGCCGTCATGGGGCAGGTCGGGGCGCGGCTCGGGGCGGTCGCGGCCGCCGCGGAGGCGGTGAAGGTGGCGGTGGTGCCGCCGGGGGATTCCGGGGCGGTCGGGGCCATCGCGCGGCTGCTCGAGTCGGCGCGGATCATCGACGCGCAGATGACGCAGGAGCTGCTGCGGCAGGAAGCGGTGCTGGCCATGAACATGGTCTACAAGCCCGCGTATCAGGCGGCAGGAGACGGGGTTCCGGCGCTGCCCGCGCCGCCCCCGCTGCCCGGCGGATCGTCGGCGGTGCCGAACGGGGCTGTCCCCGAGTGGGATTCGTACCAGTCGGAGTACGGGAGTCAGGGGCCGGAGGGTTCCGAGGAGGTGCCCCTCGACTCCGAGTCGGAGGGGCAGGCACCCGAGGGCGCCGGACCGGACGGGCAGGCGCCCGGCGAGACGGGGCCGGACGGGCAGGCGCCCGATTCCGGCGGGCAGACACCCGACGATTCCGGCCCCGGCGCAGAGGCGCCCGGTGGCACCGGCCCGGACGGGCAGGCGCCCGGCGACTCGGGACCGGGTGCGCAAGCGCCCGGGGACTCGGGTCCCGGTGGGCAAGCGCCCGGCGATCCTGGTCCTGGCGGGCAAGCGCCCGGCGATCCTGGTCCTGGCGGGCAAGCGCCCGGCGACGCTGGTCCCGATGGACAAGTGCCCGAGGGCTCGGGCTCCGATGGGCAAGTGCCCGGGGGCAGCGCGCCCGCGGATCCGGCTCCGGAACCGCCACCGAGCAGCGCACCGACGACGCCGGAGCCCGCGCCGGTACCGAGCCCGACGCCCGAGCCCGTGCCGAGCCCAGAGTCTTCCGCACCGGCGAGCCCGGCGCCAGCTCCGGAGTCTTCCGCACCCCCGGAACCGGCGCCGCCGACGGAGCAGACGACACCTCCCCAGGCACCGGCCCCCGCTCCCCCGCCCCCGCCGAGCGGCTCGGGCGACCCGGCCCTGCCGGATCCGGACGGCCAGCCGGGCATCACCGGCCCGGTGCCGGAGGGCGGCGAGGTCACCCCGCCACCGGGGACGACGACCGACCAGCCCGGCGTCATCCCCGGCGCCTGAACTACACGCTGACCAGGTCGTCGGCGTGGATCACCGGGCGCTGCATGGTGTCCGGGAGTTCGCCGGTGGAGCGGCCGAGCACGCCGGTCAGCTCGGTGCTGTCGTACTCGACGATCCCGCGCGCGACCACCCGCTCGTCGGGCGCGACCAGATCGACCACGTCCCCGCCGGAGAACCGCCCGCGCACCCCGACGATCCCGGCGGCGAGCAGCGACCGCCGCCGGTGCGCCACGGCCTGCACCGCCCCCTCGTCGAGCAGCAGCGCCCCCCTGCTGTCCGCCGCGTGCCGCACCCAGAACTTGCGCGCGGACAACCGCACCGGCCGCGCCGCGAAGGCCGTGCCGACGGTGCCCGCGGTGAGCGCCGCCGCCGCGTCGGCCGCGGCGGCGAGCAGCACCGGCATCCCGGCATCGGCGGCGAGCCGCGCCGCGGAGAGCTTGGACGCCATCCCGCCGGTGCCGAGCACGCCGCCGGTCCCGGCGATCACGCCGTCCAGGTCGGCGCTGCTGCGCACCTCGGGGATGAGCGCGGCGTCGCCCTTGCGCGGATCGCCGTCGTAGAGCCCGGCCACATCGGAGAGCAGCACCAGCGCGTCGGCGCCGACCAGGTGCGCGACCAGCGCGGCGAGCCGGTCGTTGTCGCCGAACCGGATCTCCTCGGTGGCGACCGTGTCGTTCTCGTTCACCACCGCGACCGCGCCGAGCGAGCGCAGCCGCTCCAGCGTGCGCTGGGCATTGCGGTGGTGCTCGCGGCGGGAGAAATCGTCGGCGCTGAGCAGCACCTGCCCGACCGTGCGGCGGTAGCGGGCGAACGAGGTGCCCCAGGCGTGCGCGAGCGCCAGCTGCCCGACGCTCGCCGCGGCCTGCTTGGTCGCGAGATCACGGGGCCGCGTGGTCAATCCGAGCGGTGCGATCCCGGCGCCGATCGCGCCGGAGGAGACGACGACGACGTCGGAGCCTGCCCGCATGCGCGCCTCGACGGCGTCGGCGAGCCGATCCAGCCGCACCGTGTCCAGCCCGCCCGCCAGACTGGTGAGCGCGGAGGAGCCGATCTTCACCACCACGCGGCGCGCGCCCGCGATGGCCTGCCTGGCCTCGCTCAGCTCGATCCCGGAGCGTAGGTCAGCGCCCGTCATTACTCGTCTCCGTCCTCGACCAGCCCGCGCCGGACCCGGGAGGCGTGCTTGCGCTCGGCCGCGCGGATCCGGTCGTTGTTCTCCAGCCGGAGGTCGGTGCCGCGCCCGGTGGGCACCATGTCGACGCCCGCCGAGATCTGCGGCTCCCAGTCGAAGGTCACCGGGCCGATGGTCACCGGGGCGCCCGGCTTCGCACCGAGCTTGACCAGCTTGTCCTCGACGCCGAGCCGGGCCAGCCGGTCGGCCAGGTAGCCGACGGCCTCGTCGTTGTCGAACTGGGTCTGCCGCACCCAGCGCTCCGGCCGAACGCCGCGGACGACGAAGCCGCCCGGCTCGTTCGGGTCGGGGACGACGGTGAAGCCGGACTCGTCGGTCGCGATGGGCCGGATCACCGGCCGCTTCGGCTCCGCCTTCGGATGCGCCTCGCGGTACCCGCTGACCAGCTCGGCGAGGGCGAAGGTGAGCGGCCGCAGCCCCTCCCGGCTCACCGCCGAGATCTCGAAGACCGGCCAGCCGCGCGCCTCGAACTCGGGGCGCACCATCTCGGCCAGCTCGGCGGCGTCCGGCACGTCGACCTTGTTCAGGATCACGACGCGCGGCCGGTCGGCCAGGTCGCCGAGCCCGATGTCGCCCGCCAGCGCGGGGCGGTAGGCGGCGAGCTCGTCCTCCAGCGCGTCCACGTCGGAGATCGGGTCGCGGCCGGGTTCCAGGGTGGCGCAGTCGACCACGTGCGCGAGCACGGCGCAGCGCTCCAGGTGCCGCAGGAAGTCGAGCCCGAGGCCGCGGCCGCTGCTCGCGCCGGGAATGAGGCCGGGCACGTCGGCGACGGTGAAGGTGATCTCACCCGCCAGCACGACACCGAGGTTCGGCACCAGCGTGGTGAACGGGTAGTCGGCGATCTTGGGCTTGGCCGCGGAGAGCACCGACACCAGCGAGGACTTGCCCGCCGACGGGAAGCCCACCAGCCCGACGTCGGCCACCGACTTGAGCTCGAGCACCAACTCGTTCTCTTCGCCCTCCTCGCCGAGCAGCGCGAAGCCGGGTGCCTTGCGCGCCTTCGACGCCAGCGAGGCGTTGCCGAGGCCGCCGCGGCCGCCGCGGGCCGCGACGAAGCGCTGCCCGGCGCCGACCAGGTCGGCCAGCACCTCGCCCTTCCCGTCCAGCACGACGGTGCCGTCCGGCACCTTCAGCACCAGCTCGCCGCCGCGCTTGCCGTCCCGGTTGCTGCCCTCGCCGGGCTTGCCGCTGCCCGCCTTGGCGTGCGGGTGGAAGTGGAAGTCGAGCAGGGTGTGGACGTTGGCGTCCACTTCGAGCACGACGTCGCCACCGTTGCCGCCGTTGCCGCCGTCCGGGCCGCCGAGCGGCTTGAACTTCTCGCGGTGCACCGAGGCGCAGCCGTGTCCCCCGTTGCCCGCGCGGACGTGCACGACGACCCGATCGATGAACTTGGACATAGGCCGATCATCCTCCCTCGAGGGTCGCGGGCCCGTCCGGCCCGATTCGGAAACGCGAAAGCGGGCCAGGGTGTCTCACCCTGACCCGCTGACTTGGTATACGGAAGTGGCGGCGGCGTCAGGCCTGCGCCGGCTCCGGAACCACGATATTCACGGTCTTGCGACCCCGCTTGGTGCCGAACGCCACCGCGCCCGTCGCCAGGGCGAACAGGGTGTCGTCGCCACCGCGGCCGACGTTCACGCCGGGGTGGAAGTGGGTGCCGCGCTGCCGGACCAGGATCTCGCCGGCCTGCACGGCCTGCCCGCCGAAGCGCTTCACGCCGAGGCGCTGGGCGTTCGAGTCACGACCGTTGCGCGAGCTGGACGCGCCCTTCTTGTGTGCCATGGCTGCTTCTCCTCGCCGATTACTTGATGCCGGTGACCTTCAGGACCGTCAGTGGCTGACGGTGACCCTGACGCTTGTGGTAGCCGGTCTTGTTCTTGAACTTGTGGATGCGGATCTTCGGGCCCTTGGTGTGCTCGACGACCTCGGCGGCCACATTGACCTTCGCCAGCTTGTCGGCGTCGGTGGTCAGATCGGCGCCGTCGACGACGAGGACCGGGGCGAGCTGCACCGCGGTGCCGACCTTGCCCTCGATCTTCTCGACCTTCACCAGGTCACCGACCGCGACCTTGTACTGCTTTCCGCCGGTCTTGACGATCGCGTACGTTGCCATCGGTCGGCTTCCTCCACTCGACTGTTTCTTCGTTCTCCCGCGGCGCGTCGGCGCCACGACTGTCTTCGGTGTACTGCCCCTGATCGTGCGCAGCCGGGCTGCCCAAGCGATGCTCAGCGGGTTGCCGCACGATCCCGGTCACGGCGCTGCGCGAAAGTCCCCAAGGACTTGACAGCAGCGCAAACATCGCCGGACAGCGACTGGGCAAGGTTACCAGAGGGCATCCTCGACCTCCCAATCGCCCCGGGACCACGGGTGATCCCGGGGCGAACGGGTCATTCGCCGTCGACCGGCGGACCGGCCGGGCGGCCGACCGCGCGGCGGCGCCGGCGGCCGGGCGGTACCTGGACCGCCTCCTCGGCGACCGGTTCGGCCGGGGCGGGCTCGGCGGCGGGGGCCGCGCCGGGGAGCACGAAGACAGCCCCTGCGCTGTCCGTGCTCGGCGCGGCGGCCGATCGGGCCACCCGGCGGCGGCGGGTGGCCGGTGCGGCCGCACCGTTCACCTCGGTCGCCACCGCGGCGACGGCGTCCGCCGACGGTGCGTCACCCGGCTCGATCGCCGAGCGTGCCGCATCCGCGGCCTCGCCCGCCGCCGCGGCGGGCTCCGGTGCGGCGGCTGCCGCTCCGGTGTCCCGCTGCCCGGTATCGGCGGCCGATACGTCGGCAACCGGCTGCTCGGCGCTCGGCTGCTCGGTAACCGGCTGCTCGGCATCCGCCTCCTCGGTGGCCTCCGCTGCTTCTTCCGCGACTGCATCAGTAACCTGCTGACCGGCCGCGATCTCCGCGGCGACCTCGGCGACATCCGCCGCGGACGGCGCATCACCCGGCTCGATCGCCGAACTCGTCGCCGAATCGGCCTCGGCTTCGCCCGTCGCCTGCGCGGCTGCCACCGGCTCGCCGACCGTGCGCTCGGCCGCCACACGCTCGCCTGCCGCCTGCTCGCCTGCCGCCTGCTCACTGGCCGCCTGCTCACTGGCAGCGCGCTCCTCGGCGCCGGCCCGACCGGCACCGCGGGAGGCCCGCCTGCTACGCCTGCGCCCACGGCCACTCGGCACGTGCTCGGCGTCGTCGCCCGCGTCGGGGCCGGTGGTCCCGGCCCCGATCACGACCGCGACATCCGGGCCGGAGGGCGTGACGGCGGCCTCGTCGGCCCCGTCCGCGATATCGCTCGCGAGCACCTCGTCGCCCTGGTGCGCGGCGGCCATGGCCAGCGCGACCGGGTGCGCCCGCCGGGTGGCGGTGTCCTCGTCGTGCTCCGGCTGCGCGACGCCGTTGCCGGAGGGGGCGGGCGCCGCGGCGCCCTTGTCCCGGCCTCGCCGCCGCCGCGTCCCGCTCTCGGCGCGGCCACCGCGGCCACCGCCGCTCTCCTCCGGCGCGCTGCCGCCGTCGACCGGGTAGCTGTGCACGATGAGCCCGCGGCCGTGGCAGTGCTCACAGGTGGTGGAGAAGGCCTCGACCAGCCCGGTGCCCAGCTTCTTGCGGGTCATCTGGACCAGCCCGAGCGAGGTCACCTCGGAGACCTGGTGCCGGGTGCGATCCCGGCCGAGCGCCTCGGTGAGCCTGCGCAGCACCAGGTCGCGGTTGGACTCCAGCACCATGTCGATGAAGTCGACGACGATCATGCCGCCGATGTCGCGCAGCCGCATCTGGCGCACGATCTCCTCGGCCGCCTCCAGGTTGTTCCTGGTGACCGTCTCCTCCAGGTTGCTGCCGCCGGACCCGGTGAACTTGCCGGTGTTGACGTCGACCACCGTCATCGCCTCGGTGCGGTCGATGACCAGCGTGCCGCCGGAGGGCAGCCAGACCTTGCGGTCCAGCGCCTTGGCCAGCTGCTCGTCGATCCGGTACGTCTGGAAGGCGTCGACGTTGCCGTTGTCGTGCCGGTGCACCCGGGACAGCATGTCCGGCGCGACCGTGCGGACGTAGTTCTCCACCGTGCTCCAGGCCCGGTCCCCCTCGATGACCAGGTTGGAGAAATCCTCGTTGAAGAGGTCGCGGACGACCTTGACCAGCAGGTCGGGCTCCTCGTAGAGCGTCTTGGGCGCGCCGGAGCCGCCCTTCGCCGCCTCCTCGATGGTGCGCCAGGCGGCCTGCAGCCGCTCCACGTCGCGGGCCAGCTCGGCCGCGCTCACGCCCTCGGAGGCGGTGCGGATGATGACGCCCGCGTCGTCGGGGACGATGTCGCGCAGGATCTCCTTGAGCCGCTTGCGCTCGGTGTCGGGCAGCTTCCGGCTGATCCCGGCCGACGTGCCGCTCGGCACGTACACCAGGAACCGGCCCGCCAGGCTGATCTGGGTGGTGAGCCGGGCGCCCTTGTGCCCGACCGGGTCCTTGGAGACCTGGACCAGCACCTGGTCGCCGGGGCGCAGCGCCTGCTCGATCTTGCGCTCGCGGCCGCCGAGCTTGGCGGCCTCCCAGTTCACCTCACCGGCGTAGAGCACGCCGTTGCGGCCGCGGCCGATGTCGACGAAGGCCGCCTCCATGCTCGGCAGCACGTTCTGCACCTTGCCCAGGTACACGTTGCCGACCATCGAGGCCTGGCCGGTGCTGGTCACGAAGTGCTCGACCAGGATGTCGTCCTCGAGCACCGCGACCTGGGTGGCGGTGGGATGGTCCGGGAAGGACTTCTCGCGCACCACCATGACCCGGTCGACCGCCTCGCGGCGGGCCAGGAACTCGGACTCGGTCAGGATCGGCGGGCGGCGCCGCCCGGCCTCCCTGCCGTCCCGCCTGCGCTGCCGCTTGGCCTCCAGCCGGGTGGAGCCGGAGATGCCCTGCACCTCGTCGACCGGCTTGCGGCTCTTGGCGCGCGGCTCGCGCTCGTGCACGACGGTGTTCGGCGGGTCGTCCTCGGGGGCGGCGTCACCGGAGTCGGCGTCGCCGCCGACCTTGCGCCTGCGGCGCCTGCGGCGGCGCCTGGTCGCGCCCTCGGGCACGCCGGACTCGTCGTCAGTGTCGTTGTCGGAGTCGTCGGAGTCGTCGGAGTCGTCGGAGTCGTCCGCCTTGGCGGCGGCGCGACCCGCGGTGTCGTCGGCGCGGTCCCCGGTGTCGTCGGAGCGGCCCTCGGGCTCGTCCTCGCGCTGGTCGTCGTCATCGGACTCGGCGCGCTCGTCGTCGTCGCCGTCCGAGTTCTGCTCGCCCCTGCCGCGCCCGCGGCCCCGGCGGCCGCGGCGCCTGCGGCGCGGCTGGTCGTCGTCGTGCTCGCCGGACTCGCGGTCGTCGTCCTCGTCGTCGCCGTCGTCCTGGGTCTGCTCGGCGCGGGCCTGCTCGGCCCTCCGGTCGTCCTCGGCCTGCTCGGCGCGGGCCTGCCGCGCGGCCTCGTCGCGGGCGCGCTCCTCCTCGCGGCTGCGCTTGGCGGCCTCGCGCTCGGCGCGGCGGCGCTTGCGCTCCTCCTCCGCCGCGGCGGCGTCGGGCGCCTGGAAGAGCGGGACGGCGACGGCGGCGGCGTCGTAGGGCGCGACCGGCTCCTCCGGCGTCTCCAGGTGCGTGAAGAGGCTGCCGTGCGCGGGGGTGTGCACCCGCTCCGGCGCGGCAGCCGCGCCGGAGTCCCCGGCCGGGACATCCACGGTCGTGGCATCCGAGCGGGGCTCAGCGGCGGTGGTCTCCGCGGCAGTGGTCTCCCCGCCGGAGGCGCGGGTCGCGCGCCGCCTGCGGGCGGGCTTGCCGCCGGCGACGGGCTCGGCGACAGCGGGCGCACCGGCCGCGGAGTCACCCCCCGCGGACGCCTCGCCCGCCGGCTCCGCGAGCGCGGGCTCGGCGGCGGACGCCGGCTCGGCTACCGCCGGGGCAACCCCCGGCGAACCCTCGGGATCCTGCTCGGCGAAGGCTCGGCGCACCGAGTGCGCGACGTCGCGGTCCACATTGGACTGCGCGCTCCGCGCCTCGGACCCCAATTCGGTCAGTTTGGCCAGGATGCGCTTGCTCGTCGTTCCGAGCAGCTTGGCGAGGGCATGAACTCGGATTCGCTCCGGCAATTCTTCGGCATCCTGTTTTGTTGTGTGCAGCGGCTCTTTTTCGGCCACGAAGTCTCCTCGGGCCCCCGGGCGCGTCCCTCCCGGTACGGAGTGACGCGGCCGTCGCGGGGGCGTTGTCCCATCCACACGCCTCGTCGGCGTGCGGTCAGTGGTCTCGCCCCGCGTGCCCGGTTATCACCTGGTCTGACATCGGTCGGTCCAACTGGTCACGCGGAGCCTGGCTGTACGGCTGAACCCCGCGGCGTGAGCGCTCATCCAGCGTGCCGGGGTGGCCCGCACCCAGATCGTGGGCGGGGCCGTGGCAGCGATGATCGGCATCGAACCGCGGTGTCATCCGGCCGAGTGCGTCGACCGCCGTTCGCGTACCTGCGCGAAGTCGGCGGCGTCGTCCACGGCCACAGTCAGTATCCCATACCGGACGCCGGGGGTTCGCCATCGGCGCTCGGGAACGGCGGGCGCGCGGCCGGGGTGCGGTGCGAAAACACCCCGCGCCCCGGGCCGCGGGCAGGCCGCGGGGCCGGTCAGCCCCTGGTTTCCGGGAACCAGAGCGCGATCTCGCGCTTGGCGGATTCGGGCGAGTCGGAGCCGTGCACCAGGTTCTCCTGGGTCTCCAGCGCGAGGTCGCCGCGGATGCTCCCGGTCACCGCCTTCTCCACCGGGTCGGTACCGCCCGCGAGCTGCCGGAACGCGGCGATGGCGCGCGGCCCCTCCAGCACGGCGGCGACCACGGGGCCGGAGGTGATGAACTCGATCAGGGAGCCGTAGAACGGCTTCTCGGCGTGCTCCGCGTAGTGGCTGCCCGCCAGCTCGGCGGAGACGTGCTTGAGCTCGAGTGCCGCGATCTTCAGGCCCTTGCGCTCGATCCGGGCGAGCACCTCGCCGACGAGGCCGCGGCGCACGCCGTCGGGCTTGATCAGTACCAACGTCTGTTCGGTCACGGCGCCGAGCCTAGGACACGAACCGCCCGGACACCCCATCGGCCACCGGGCGGCCCGCGCACCGCTAGGGTGCGGCGAGAACCGGACGGGAGGCGGGCGAGGTCGATGACGGCAGTGATGCGGCTGGTAGCGCTCGCGGCGGTGGCGCTCGCGGTCGGCACGGGCTGCGCCGAGCGGAGCACGCCGGGGCAGAGCCTGCCGGTGCGGCACGAACCGGAGCCGCTGACCCAGCGCTTCCCCGGGCTCGGCGAGCCGGTGGCGACCGGGTGGGTCAGCTGGGACAACAACTCCGAGCGCGGCGCCGCGCCCGGCCCGAGCACGGTGTGGATCGAGGCCGTCGTCGAGCTGCGGCCGGACCGCGCCGGGGAGCTCAGGGCCCTGAGCATGCTCACCGGCGAGGACCCCGACCTGCGCGACCCGCTGCGGCCGCTGCTGCCCGCCGGCCCGTTCCGCACCGGCCGCGCGCTGGACCGCGCGCTCACCGGCGAGGCCGCCTCCGAGTGGTGGCCGCGGGCCTACCTGGAGGAGACCGGGAACCGCCTCGTCCTGCTCGCCGTGCTACCCGCCTGAGCGGCCGCGCAGCCGCTGGCTGGGCAGCAGCCCCTGGTCGTAGCGCTTCTTGACGTCGTGCCGCAGGATCAGCAGGAAGGCCCAGACGATCGCGAAGATCAGCCCGATCACGCCGATCGACAGGTGGAACAGCGCGCCGGCGATCACCAGCACCTGCAGCGCCAGGTTGAACGGAATCGCCCAGGACCGGCCCTGCAGCCCCGCGCCGAGGAACATCACCACGCCGAGCCCGACCAGGTAGACGCCGGAGACCCAGGTAATTCCGCCGCCGACGGTGGCGACCACCGGCAGCGCCAGCAGCACCACGATGGCCTCGAGCACCAGCGTCCCGGCCATCACCCCGCGGAACCCCTTCATGGGATCGGGGACCTCGGGCGCGGCCGTGCCGGTCTCGCCGGGCCCGCCCGGCGCCCCTTCGGGGCCGCGCTCCCGCCCTGGCTCGCTCACGCCGGATCCCTTCCGAACAGGGCGCGCGCGGCGCCCGCGGTGACCACCGACCCGGTGACCACCACCCCCGCGCCGGAGACCGCCTCCCCCGCGTCGCCGACCTCCTCGGCCAGCGCGATCGCCGTCTCCAGCGCGTCCGGCAGGCTGGCCGCTGTGACGACGCGCTCGTCGCCGAAGCGCTGTACCGCAAGATCGGCGAGTGCGTCCACGTCGAGCGCGCGCGGCGAGCCGTTCTGCGTGACGACGATCTCGTCGAAGACCGGCTCCAGCGCCTCCAGGATGCCGGACACGTCCTTGTCGCCGAGCACGCCGACCACCCCGACCAGCTTGCGGAAGTCGAACTCCCCGGTGAGCGTGGCGGCGAGCGCCCGCGCGCCCTCCGGGTTGTGCGCGGCGTCGACGAAGATGGTCGGCGCGTTGCGCATGCGCTCCATCCGGCCCGGGCTGGCCGCGGCGGCGAACCCGGCGCGCACCGCGTCGATGTCGAGCTGCCGGTCCGCACCCGCCCCGAAGAACGCCTCGACCGCGGCCAGCGCGAGCACCGCGTTGTGCGCCTGGTGCTCCCCGTGCAGCGGAAGGAAGATGTCGTCGTAGACCCCGCCGAGCCCCTGCAGCTCCAGCTGCTGGCCGCCGACCGCGATCCGCCTGCCGAGGATCCGGAACTCCGACCCCTCGCGCGCCACCGCGGCGTCGACCTCGACCGCGCGGCGCAGCAGCACCTCCATCGCCTCCGGCTGCTGCTCGGCGATGATCGCGACGGTGTCCCTCGGCACCAGGCTCTCCGGCGCCTTCTTGATGATTCCGGCCTTCTCGCCCGCGATGGAGGTGAGGTCGGGGCCGAGGTAGTCGAGGTGGTCGAGCCCGATCGGGGTGATCACCGCGACCTGGCCGTCGACCACGTTGGTGGCGTCCCAGGTACCGCCCATCCCGGTCTCCACCACGGCGACGTCGACCGGCGCCTCGGCGAAGGCCGCGAAGGCCATGCCGGTGAGCACCTCGAACTTGCTCAGGGCCGGGCCACCCGCGGCGATCGAGCGGGCGTCGATCAGCTCCAGGTACGGCAGCAGCTCGCGGTACAGCTCGACGTAGCGGCCGGGGGTGATCGGCGCGTTGTCGACCGCGATCCGCTCGGTGGCCAGCTGCAGGTGCGGGCTGGTGATCCGGCCGGTGCGCCGGTGCAGCGCGGTGAGCAGCGCGTCGATCAGCCTGGTCACCGAGGTCTTGCCGTTGGTACCGGCGACGTGGATCGCCGGGTAGCCGTGCTGCGGCGAGCCGAGCAGGTCGAGCAGCGTGGAGATCCGGGTCAGCGACGGCTCGATCTTCGTCTCCGGCCAGCGCTTGTCGAGCTCGGCCTCGACCAGCGCCAGCTCGGCCAGCTCCACCGGCGAGGCGCCGGTGCCGAGCCTGGCGTCCGCGCCGAGCCTGGTCTCCGGGTCGGGGTTGCCGTCCGGCCCGGTCACCGCGCGCTCAGCTCGGTGAGGCGGGCGCCGATCCGCTCCACCTCGGCCGCGGCGACATCGCGCCTGGTCCGGATCTTCTCCACCACCGGCTCCGGCGCCTTGGCCAGGAAGGCCTCGTTGCCGAGTTTGGCGGTGGTGCCGGAGAGCTCCTTCTCCGCGGCGGCCAGGTCCTTCTCCAGCCTGCGGCGCTCGGCCTCCAGGTCGACGGTGCCCGAGGTATCCACCCGGACGGTCACCGTCGTGGTGCTGAGCCGGACCTCGACCTCGGCGGTGGCGGCGAAATCCGCCTCCGCCGCGGTGAGCCGGGCCAGGCTGGTGATGCTCGCGCGATGCGCCTCCAGCCCGGCCGCGTCCAGCCCGTCCAGCACCGCGGCGACCCGCTGCTTGTCGGTGAGGCCCTGGTCGCTGCGGAACCGGCGGATCTCGGTGATCAGCCGCTGCGCGTCGGTGAGCCGACGGGTCACCTCGGCGTCGGGGGCGATCCCGGTCGAGCGCGGCCACGGCGCGATCACCACCGACTCGCCGCCGGTCAGCGCGCGCCACAGCTCCTCGGTGACGAACGGGATCACCGGGTGCAGCAGCCGCAGCACCGAATCGAGCACGTGGCCGAGCACCACCCCGGTGTTCTCGGCGCGTGCGTCACTTTCGGCGAACTGCACCTTGGCCAGCTCCAGGTACCAGTCGCAGAGTTCGTCCCAGGCGAAGTGGTAGAGCGCCTCGCAGGCCTTGCCGAACTCGTAGCTGTCGAAGGCCGCGTCCACCTCGACGATCACCGCGTCCAGCCGGTCGAGGATCCACTGGTCGGCGTCGGTGCGGTCGGCGGGCAGGTCGCCGGTGCGGGCCCCGTTGATCAGCGCGAACTTGGTGGCGTTGAAGAGCTTGGTGACGAAGCTGCGGGAGGCGAGCACGTGCGCGGGGCCGACCGAGAGGTCGCCGCCGGGCTGCGCGCCGCGGGCCAGCGTGAAGCGCAGCGCGTCGGCGCCGTAGTCGCGGACCCACTCCAGCGGGTCGATGCCGTTGCCCTTCGACTTCGACATCTTGCGGCCGTGCTCGTCGCGGATCAGCCCGTGCAGGAAGACGTCGCGGAACGGCACCTGCTTCTGCCCGGCGGGCTTGCCCTCGGTGAGCGGCGCGTCCTCGGCGACGTACATGCCGAACATCATCATCCGGGCGACCCAGAAGAAGATGATGTCGTAGCCGGTCACCAGCACGCTGGTCGGGTAGAAGCGCTCCAGCTCGGCGGTGTGTTCCGGCCAGCCCATGGTGGAGAAGGGCCACAGCCCGGAGGAGAACCAGGTGTCGAGGACGTCCGGGTCCTGCTCCCAGCCCTCGGGGGCGGTCTCGTCCGGGCCGAGGCAGGCCACCTCGCCGTCCGGGCCGTACCAGATCGGGATGCGGTGGCCCCACCACAGCTGGCGCGAGATGCACCAGTCGTGCATGTTATCGACCCACTCGAACCAGCGCGGCTCCTGGCTCGCCGGATGGATCACCACGTCGCCGTCGCGCACGGCGTCGCCCGCGGCCTTTGCCAGCGTCTCCACCCGCACCCACCACTGCATGGAGAGCCGCGGCTCGATCGGCTCGCCGCTGCGCTCGGAGTGCCCGACGCTGTGCAGGTAGGGCCGCTTCTCGGCGACAACGCGGCCCTCGCGGGCCAGCCGCTCGCGCACCGCGAGCCTGGCCTCGAAGCGGTCCATGCCGTCGAACTCGGTGCCGGTACCGGCGATCAGGCCGCGCTCGTCCATGATCGTCGGCATCGGCAGGTCGTGCCGGAGCCCGAGCTCGAAGTCGTTCGGGTCGTGCGCGGGGGTGATCTTCACCGCGCCGGTGCCGAACTCCGGGTCGACGTAGTCGTCGGCCACGATCGGGATCTGCCGCCCGGTGATCGGGTGCTCGATCGTCGTGCCGACCATCGCCCGGTACCTGGGGTCGTCCGGGTGCACCGCGACCGCCGTGTCGCCGAGCATGGTCTCCACCCGGGTGGTGGCCACCACCACGTGCGGCTCGGCATCGTCGAGCGAGCCGTAGCGCAGCGACACCAGCTCACCGGGGACGTCCTCGTACTTGACCTCGATGTCGGAGATCGCGGTGCGCAGCGCGGGCGACCAGTTCACCAGCCGCTCGGCGCGGTAGATGAGCCCGGCGTCGTAGAGCCGCTTGAAGATGGTCTGCACCGCGCGGGAGAGGCCGTCGTCCATGGTGAAGCGGTCGCGGCCCCAGTCGACGCCGTCGCCGAGCGCGCGCATCTGCCACTGGATGGCGCCGCCGGACTCGCGCTTCCAGTCCCACACCTTGTCGATGAAGAGCTCGCGGCCGAAGTCTTCCTTGGTCTTGCCGTCCACCGCGAGCTGCTTCTCCACCACCGACTGGGTGGCGATGCCCGCGTGGTCCATGCCGGGCAGCCAGAGCACCTCGTAGCCCTGCATGCGCTTGCGGCGGGTGAGCGTGTCCATGACGGTGTGGTCGAGGGCGTGGCCCATGTGCAGGTTGCCGGTGACGTTGGGCGGCGGGAGGACGATGGAGTACGGCGGCTTGCCGCTCGCCGGATCGGCGGCGAAGTACCCAGCGGCTACCCAGCGCTCGTACATCGGCGACTCCACCTCGCCGGGATTCCAGCTCTTGGGGAGTTCTTCGGCACGATTACGCGAACTGTCGGGGGCTGTGCTGGTCACGCCGTGATTCTACGGATACCGCCCGAGACGATAGATCGGCGGGGCGTCCGATGGATGAGGGACACCGGACGCCTCGCCGACACCCCTGAGCTTACCGGCGATCATCCGCCGGACGGACTATCCACAGGGGATTCTCAGCTTCCGAAAACCGGCCGCCCAGCTGGGAATTCTCTGTCTCGCCGCGGCCGTATCCGATACGTCCTTTTCCGAGGTCGGCGGATTCGGTCGGTGGCCCGTACCGGCGAGTAGCCGGGTGCTCCGCGGGGCCGCGATGCCGAAAGCCGGGTGATCCCAGGGTTTTCCCGGTTGCCGAAGCGGCTTTCGATGGGGAGGCTGGAAGGGGTGAACCCCCCGCTGGAGATTGCATCGGTCTCATCGCCCGAGCCCGATTTGCCCGTTGTGCGGGCTTTCGCACTCGCGCCGCACACGTTGCACGATCTGCGCCGGACCGGCGAAACCGGCGGCGCCGTCGGCGAATTGCGGTATCCGGCGCGGGCCGCGCTGGTCGTCGCCGGCATTCCCGGAGCGGGCAAGAGCACCGCGCTGCACACCTTCTTCGGCACCGAGCCGGACGCCGACGCCCCCGCGCGCACCGAGCGCGGCGCCGTCGTCGTCGATTCGCACCAGGCCAGGGTGCGCTGGCGGCGCAGCCTGGCCTGGCTGCCGTACCCGCTGTGGCGGCCGGTGGTGCACGTCGCGCACTACCGCGCGGTGCGCGCGGCGCTGCGCGGTGCCGCCGGGCCGGTGGTGATCCACGACTGCGGGACCTACCGCTGGGCCAGGCGGATGATCGCCCGCTGGACCGCGGAGGCGGGGCGGGAGCTGCACGTCGTCATGCTCGACGTCGCGCCCGAGGTGGCGCGGGCCGGGCAGCGGGCGCGCGGGCGGCGGATCAATCCGGTCACCTTCGCGCTGCACTGCAGGCGCTGGCGCGGGCTGGTCGCCGACGCGGTCAGCGAGACCGCCGCACCGGGGCGGACGACCTCCGCCGTGCTCACCGACCGCGCGGCGCTGAATCGGCTGCAGCGCATCGTCTTCCAGGACTGAGTCCCCGACGCACCGCTGCGACCGGCCGCGCCGTCTCGGAACCCGCACCGTCGGGCGGCGGGCGACGACACGACGGAACCCCCGCGCCGGCCCGCACGGGGCGGGGGACCCGCCCGGCTCGGCGCCGGCCCGAGTAGCGCGGCGCGACCCTCGTCCTAACTCGGCACCAGGACGCGCAGGGCGGCGGGGACGGCCCGCACGGTGATCGGCAGCTCGCCCGCCGGTTCGCCGTCGGCGGTGGCGGGGGCGCCGGGCGCGGTGAGCGTCACCTCGGTCACCCGGAGCTGGGTGGTGGCCGGGTGGTCGATCCGCCTGCCGGCGGCGAGCGCGGGGAGCAGGCGCAGCATCTCCAGCCGGGAGACCGCGCCGACCACGGTGAGGTCGAGGAGCCCGTCGTCCGGTTCGGCGTCGGGGCAGATCAGCATGCCGCCGCCGTAGGTGCGGGTGTTGCCGATCGCCACCATGACGGCCTCGGTCTCCAGCACGGCGGTGCCGTCGGCGCCGGCCGGGTTGTCCAGGGCGCCGGGGGCGAGCCCGGCCAGCTCCAGCCGGTAGGGCACGCCGAGCCCGCTGCCGAGCTCGGCGAGCGCGGCCACGGTGTAGCGCAGCGAGCCGCGCGGCCTGCGCATGGCATTGGCGCGCAACGTCACCCGCGCGTCGAAGCCGGTGCCCGCGACGGTCACGAACCACTGCTCCCCCGCGGCCCCCTCGATCAGCCCCAGATCGAGCGTGCGGACGTTCCCGGCGAGCAGCAGCTCGACCGCCGCGACCGGGTCGTCCACCGGGATGCCGAGTTCGCGGGCCAGGTCGTTGCCGGTCCCGGCGGGGACGAGCCCGAGCGCGACCCCGGTGTTCGCCAGCGCGGGCAGCAGCACGTTGACCAGCCCGTCGCCGCCGACGCAGACCACCGCGTCCGGCCGCGGCTCCCGGCCGCGCACCGAATCCGTGACCAGCCGAACCGATTCGGCCGCCGTCGCCGCCCGCACCTCGGTGATCTCGGCGCCACGATCGGTGAGCGCGGCCAGCGTGGCGCCTGCGACGCCGTGCCCGCGCCCGGCCCCGGAGTGCGGGTTGGTCACGACGGTGACCCGGCGGATCACGGCAGCAGCTTTCCGGGGTTGAGGATGCCCGCCGGGTCGAGCTCGCGCTTGACCGCGCGCAGCACCCGCACGCCGAGGTCGCCGATCTCCGCGGACATCCAGGCGCGGTGGTCGGTGCCGACGGCGTGGTGGTGGGTGATGGTCCCGCCGTGCCCGGTGATGGCGTCGCCCGCCGCGGTCTTCGCGATCGCCCACTGCTCGGCGGGGTCGTCGAGCTGCTTGGCGACCACGGTGAAGTAGAGCGAGGCGCCGGTCGGGTAGGTGTGCGAGACGTGGCACATGACCAGCGGCGGCGTGCCCTGGCCCTGCAGCGCCGCGGTGAGCGCGGCGGTGACGGCGGCCTTGAGCGCGCTCAGGTTCGACCAGGTGGTTGCGGTCTCCAGGGTCTCGCAGAGCACCCCGACGTCGAGCAGCGCGTCGCGCAGGTAGGGCGCGCCGAAGCGGCCGTGCTCCCAGTCGCGCGCCGGTTGCGGCCCGAGCGGGGTGCCACCCGCTGCCGTCAGCAGGGCGTGCGCCTCGGCGGAGCGGGCGGCGACGTGCGCCGCGCTGCCCTCGACGGTGGTCACGGCGAGGCACCCGGTCACCGCGCCACCGCCGATATCGCCGGAGCGGGCCAGGTTCACCCCGGTCTCGGCCTCGTCGGAGAGCCGGAGCACGGTCGGCGCCGCACCCGCCTGCACCACCGAACGCAGTGCGGCGGCGCCGGTTTCGAAGTCGGGGAAGGACCAGCCCTGGTACTCGACCGCGGCGGGGATCGGATGCACCCGCAGCGTCACCGCGGTGAGCACGCCGAGCGTGCCCTCGGAGCCGAGGAAGAGCGCGCGCAGATCGGGGCCCGCGGCCGAGGCGGGGGCGCGGCCGAGCGTGAGCGTTCCCGCCGGGGTGGCGACGGTGAGCCGCTCCACCATGTCGTCGAAGCGGCCGTACCCGGCCGAGGCCTGCCCGGACGAGCGGGTCGCGGCGAAGCCGCCGATGCTGGCGAACTCGAAGCTCTGCGGGTAGTGGCCGAGCGAGAGGCCGTGCCCGGCCAGCAGCGCCTCCGCCTGCGGGCCGGTGAGCCCGGCGCCGAGGGTCGCGGTGCCCGCGATGGGGTCCACCTCGGTCAGCCCGTCCAGCCTGCGCAGGTCGAGCGCGATGACCGCCGCGCAGTCGCCGCGCAGCGGCTGCACCCCGCCGACCACGCTGGTGCCGCCGCCGAACGGGACGACGGCGATCCGCAGGCCGGCGCAGAAGGCGAGGAGCGCGAGCACCTCGTCGTGGCTGCCGGGGAAGACCACCGCGTCCGGCGCCTCCTGGGTGCCGGTCGCGCGGCGGCGCAGCAGGTCGGGGGTGCTCTTGCCGCCCGCGTGGCGGAGCCGGTCGCGGTGCGCCGTCGACACGTGCTCGGCGCCGGTCACCGCGCCGAGCCCGGCGAGCAGCGCCGCGGGCAGGGCGGGCTCCGGTAGTGGCACGCCGCCCTCATCGCGGCGCGCCACCGGCGCCCCCGAAACCCCGAAAACCTGGGTGACCAGGCTCCGGACCTGCTCCGGGAGCGGCTTGTGCCCGGCGGGGACCCCCCAGGCGTCCCACACCATACCCGGTGCGGACGCCGTCCGGTCGGTCTCGGCCGCGGGGTTCCTCGTCTCCACCATGCGTTACAGTGTGACACGAACTGTCAAGCAGTAAGCCGAGGGGAAACGTGCCGGAACCCGAGACCGTCGACCACGCGATCTTCCGCGCCGCGCGCGACTGCGTGGCCGAGTTCGGGGTGCGGCGCACCACGCTCACCGAGGTGGCGCGGCGGGCCGGGGTGAGCAGGCCGACGGTCTACCGGCGCTGGCCGGACACCGGCTCGCTCATCGCCGAGTTGCTGGTCCGCGAGCTGCGCGAGATCGTCGCGACGAGCATGCCCGCCGACGGCGACGCCAGGGAAAGGCTGGTGACCGGCGTGGTCGGCGGCGCGCGGCTGGTGCGCGCGAACCCGCTGTTCATCAAGATCTTCCGCACCGACACCGACCTCATGCTCACCTACGTCTTCGGCAGGCTCGGCCGCAACCAGCGCGCCCTGATCGAGCTCTTCGCGGCCGCCGTCGCCGACGGCGCGCGGGACGGCTCCATCCGCGCGGGCGAGCCGGAGCGGATGGCGACCATGCTGCTGCTCATCGTGCAGTCCGCGGTCCAGTCGGCGGGCACCGTCGCCGAACTGCTGGACGGCCCCGCGCTCGATGCCGAGCTCACCCGCGCCGTCGACGGTTACCTGCGGCCCGACCGAGAGGAAAACCCATGACCGGCGATTCCGCACTCAACGCCGCCCGGCGCGCCCGCGAGCTGGCCGCGCTCGGCGCCGACCCCGCGGTCGACGTCCTGGTGATCGGCGGCGGGGTGACCGGCGCCGGGGTCGCGCTGGACGCCGCGAGCCGCGGCCTGCGCACGGTGCTCGCCGAGCGCGCCGACCTGGCCTTCGGCACCAGCCGGTGGAGCTCCAAGCTGGTGCACGGCGGGCTGCGGTACCTGGCCTCCGGGCAGATCGGGATCGCGCACGAGAGCGCGGTCGAGCGCGGCATCCTGCTGGAACGCACGGCCCCGCACCTGGTCCGCGCGCTGCCGCAGGTGGTGCCGCTGCTGCCCGGGATCGGCGGCGCGCAGCGCGCCCTGGTCCGGGCCGGTTTCGCCGCGGGCGACGTGCTGCGCCGCGGCGCGGGCACCGGCGCGGCCACGCTGCCCCGCTCGCGCCGGATCGCCGCCGCCGAGACGCTGCGGCTGGCGCCGACCGTGCGCCGCGCCGGGCTGCGCGGCGGGCTGCAGGCGTGGGACGGGCAGCTGGTGGACGACGCCAGGCTGGTGGTCGGGCTGGCGCGCACCGCGGCGGCGCACGGGGCGCTGGTGCTCACCCGGGTCGCGGCCGAGCGCGGCGGCGCGGTGCTGCGCGACACGCTCTCCGGCGAGACGCTGGAGCTGCGGCCCCGGGTGGTGGTGAACGCGGCCGGGGTGTGGGCGGACACCGTCGACCCGAGCATCTCGCTGCGGCCCAGCCGTGGCACGCACCTGGTCTTCGACGACGCGGCGTTCGACGGGCTGCGCGCCGCGCTCACCGTGCCGGTGCCCGGCAGCGTCGGGCGCTTCGTCTTCGCGCTGCCCGCCCCGCACGGCCGGGTCTACCTCGGGCTCACCGACGAGGATGCCCCCGGGCCGGTGCCCGACGTTCCCGAGCCGACCGACGGTGAGGTCGAGTTCCTGCTCGACGTGGTGAACACGGTGCTGCGGGAGCCGCTGTCGCGCGGCGATATCCGCGGCAGCTTCGCGGGGCTGCGCCCGCTGCTGCGCACCGAGGGCGGGGCCACCGCCGACATCTCGCGCAGGCACGCGGTGCTGGTCTCGCCCACCGGCATGGTGACGGTGGTCGGCGGCAAGCTGACCACCTACCGCCGGATGGCGGAGGACGCCGTCGACACCGCGGTGCGGACCGCCGGGCTGACCGCCGGTCCGTGCCGGACTCGCGACCTCCCGCTGGTCGGCGCCGTCTCCGGCGCGGCGCGGGACCGGCTCGTCGCGCCGCAGCCGCTGTTGGAGCGGTACGGCGCCGAGGCGCCGCTGGTCGCCGGGGCGGGCTCGGCCGAGCCGATCGCACCGGGGAGCGACGTCACGCACGCCGAATTCGCCTTCGGCATCGGCCACGAGGGCGCGCTCGCCCCCGACGACCTGCTCGACCGGCGCAGCCGGGTGGGGCTCGTCGCCGCCGACCGGGAGGCGGCGCTGCCAGCCGCCGAGGCGGCGTTCGGCTGAGCGACTGCGCGCCGCGCGCCATCGGCCGCGTACCGCGCCCGCCCGGCGATGCGGCGCACGACCGCGCCCGCCCGGCGGTGGGGTACACGGGTGGCTCAGTTAGCCGGTCAGGGGCCGCCAGTCGGCGAGTTCGGCGCGCATGCAGGCGCGCGGCCAGTGGTCGAGGCCGTGCGCGGCCTCGGCGGCGCGCAGGGCGCGCAACCCGGGCGTCTCCTCCTCCGGCGCGAGGAAGCGGAAACCGAGCCGCCGGTAGTACGGGCCGTTCCACGGCACCTCGACGAAGGTGGTCAGGGTGAGCGCGGTCAGGCCGCGCGACAGTGCCCACGCGGCGGCGTGGTCGAGCAGCCTGCGGCCGATGCGGCTGCCGCGCAGCGCCGGGTCGACCGAGACCTGGTCCACGTGCGCGGCGCCGTCCACCAGGTCGAGGACCAGGTAGCCGGCTGGGCCGTCCGCGTCCCAGACCCAGGCCCGCCCGGCCCGGACGTACTCGCCGAGCACCTCCAGCGCGGGCGGGTCGTCCTCGGCCACCGCGTGCATGCCGAGCGCCGCGAAGGGCGCCCCCGCGGCTTTTTCGAGCTCCTGCAGGATCGGCAGGTCGGCGGGGACGGCGGGGCGGATCACGGGAGGCACCCTAACCGCGCGGCCAGGTCCGGCGCTGCCCTTTTCGCCCCGGTGCGGACAACCGCTGCGGTGCCCTTCGCCACCCGCCGACCGGGCTCGGGGGCGGGCGCCCGCCTCTATGCTGGCTGGGGATGTCCCGGGAAGGAGGGCGCGGATGCGCAGTGAAACGTCCACCGTCGGGATCGTTCCCGGCGCGGGGCTCGTCGCCCGCTTCGGCGGGGTCGTCGTCTTCCTCGCGAGCGCGAACGCCGCCACCGACCGGATTCTCGGCGCGGTGCGCGCGGCCGCCGAGGGCGAGCGGCCCGGGCCCGCTATCGCACAGCGGCTCGCCGCTGTGGTCTTCGCCGGGAGCGCGGAGCCGCCGCCGTTCGGCGTGGTCGCGCCGACTCCGGACGGCACGCTGCTCCTGCTCCGCGGGCCGGTGAGCGCGCAGCTGCACGGCGCGGAGGGGGTGCGCACGCTCTCCGGTGAGCGCGCCTTCACCTGGGTCGACGAGATCGTCCGGGAGCCGGTGCGCACCGTCTCGGTCGGCCCGGACGAGGCGTTCCCGCTCACCGTCGCCGCGCACAGCGACCTGCGCGAAGGTGTGGTGCCCGGCGGTGGTTTCGTGCTGCGCGCGGCGCTGCGCAGGGTCGGTGGGCGCAAGGCCGCCACCCGGCGCGCCCCGAAGCCCGCCGCTGGGCAGGCGGAGTCGCCCCCGACCCAGGCGTCCGGCTTCGTCGCCACCCCCGAGCCCACCGGCGCCGGCCCCGCTGTCTCCGCGGGTCCGGCAACCGCCGCGGAAGCCGCCCTGCCCGGCATGGCCGCGCCCGCCGAGCCCGGCCCGACCGTCCGGGTCGGCAAGGGCAGGCAGAAAGCAGCGGGCAACCGTCCCGCGACCGGTCACACAGCAGCGTCGTCGCCCGCCACCGGCCACGCAGCCGCGGGAAATCCGTCCGCAACCGGCTACGCAGGCGCGGGAAATCCGTCCGCCACCCAGTACTCCGGCGCCGACGCCGCGCCCGCGACCGGCCACGCGAGACCCGCCCCCGCGACCGGCCACTCCGCCGCCGGGTCCCCCGCCGCGACGGGCCACGCCGTGGCAGCCACCGGCCACGCTCCCGCCGGATCACCGGCAACCGGCCATGCCGCCGGATCACCGGCAGCCGCGGGGACCCCGACGGGTCACGGCCCCGCCGGAACGCCCTACGCCACCGGCCACTCCCCGGCCGGAACATCGGCGGCGAGCGCCCACTCCCCGGCGGGCACACCCCTGCCCACCGGCCACACCTTCCCGGACGGCGCCGACGCCGACCCCACCGCCAAGGCCCCTCCCCGACCCGACCCGCCGCGCCCCCTGGCCTGGTCCCAGGTACCGGACGGCCCACACACCTTCGCCCCGCACACCGGCAGCGCACCCCCGTCCGCCCGCATGTTCCCCCCGCGCCAGGGCGAGGCCCCCGGCCGGGACGCCAAGGGCCGGGTGGCGCTGCGCAAGGCGACGGGAAGCGGAACCAGGGTGCTGCCGGTGGTGACGGACCCGGAGAGCGGCGCGCTCGGCGCCCTGCTCGTCGACGGCACCGCCTACCCGCTGGACCGCCCGTACGTCATCGGCCGTGGCCCGCAGGCCGATGACGCCGTCAAGGCCGCCGTCGCCGCGCCGCTGGTACTCCCGCGCGACCGGCACGTCTCCCGGGTGCACGCCTACGTCGACATCGACAACGGCAATGTCTTCGTCCGCGACGCCGGGACCGGCGCGGGCACCTTCGTCGCGGCGCCCGGCACCGACGAGTGGGCGCGCATCGGCACCGACCGCACCGAACTCCCGCCGGGGGCCCGGGTGCGGATCAGTGACCGGGTCCTCACCTACCTCCCCGACCAACCGCACTGACACATCCCACGATTTGGCGGATAGTGTCGGGTATGCATCGCAACAGCCCGCGGACCGACATCGACGAAGCCGCGCTCGAGGTCAGCGCGCCGAAGCAGCAGGCGGCCGGGGTCACGGCGGTGGCGGTGGCGCTGAAGCGCTCGGTCGAGGAGATGGGCGTCGTCCGCACCGCCCGCACCCTGACCAGGCTGAACCAGGTGCACGGCTTCGACTGCCCCGGCTGCGCCTGGCCGGAGCCATCCGGCCACCGGCGCCCCGCCGAGTTCTGCGAGAACGGCGCGAAGGCGGTGGCCGAGGAGGCCACGCTGCGCACCGTCGACCCGGCGTTCTTCGCCGAGCACTCGATCACCGACCTGGCGGGCAGGTCGGGGTACTGGCTCGGCCGGCAGGGCCGGATCACGCACCCGATGGTGCTGCGCGAGGGCGACACCCACTACCGCCCGATCGCCTGGGACGAGGCATATCGCCTGGTCGCCGCAGCCCTGCGCGCCCTCGACTCCCCCGACGAGGCGGTCTTCTACACCTCCGGCCGCACCGCCAACGAGACCGCCTTCCTCTACCAGGCCCTGGTCCGCGCCTACGGCACCAACAACCTGCCGGACTGCTCGAACATGTGCCACGAGTCCTCCGGCACCGCGCTCACCCGCTCGATCGGCATCGGCAAGGGCTCGGTCTCGATCGACGACTTCCCGAAGGCCGACCTGATCATCGTGGCCGGGCAGAACCCGGGCACCAACCACCCGCGCATGCTCAGCGCGCTGAGCGAGGCCAAGCAGGCGGGCACGACCGTGGTCGCGGTGAACCCGCTGCCGGAGGCCGGGCTGCTCGCCTTCCGCGACCCGCAGACCCCGCGCGGCCTGACCACCGGCGTCGAGATCGCCGACGACTTCCTGCAGATCCGGCTCGGCGGCGACATGGCGCTCTTCCGCGGCCTGGCCCGGCTGCTCTTCGAGGCCGAGGACCGCGCGCCGGGCACCGTGATCGACCGCGAGTTCATCGAGCACCACACCGCGGGCTTCGCCGAGTACGAGCGGCAGGCCCGCGCGGCCGACCTCGCCGAGGTCGAGCAGGCCACCGGGCTGACCCGCGCGCAGCTGGAGCGCACCGCGCAGCGGCTGGCCGAGTCGCGCGGCACCATCATCTGCTGGGCCATGGGGCTGACCCAGCAGGCGCACGGCGTCGCCACCATCGAGGAGGCCACCAACCTGCTGCTGCTGCGCGGCATGATCGGCAAGCCGGGCGCCGGGGTCTGCCCGGTGCGCGGCCACTCGAACGTGCAGGGCGATCGCACCATGGGCATCTGGGAGCGGATGCCGGAGCCGTTCCTCGCCGCGCTCGACCGCGAGCTCGGCATCACCAGCCCGCGCACGCACGGCTTCGACACCGTCGACGCCATCCGGGCCATGCGCGACGGCCACGCGAAGTTCTTCATGGCGATGGGCGGCAACTTCGCCTCCGCCTCGCCGGACACCGAGGTCACCGAGGCCGCGCTGCGCTCCTGCGAGCTGACCGTGCAGGTCTCCACCAAGCTCAACCGCAGCCACGTGGTGCACGGCCGGACCGCGCTGATCCTGCCCACCCTCGGCCGCACCGACGCCGACGTGCAGGGCGGCGAGCGGCAGCAGGTGTCGGTGGAGGACTCCATGTCGATGGTGCACCTGAGCACCGGGCGGCTGCGGCCGGTGAGCGGAGAGCTGCGCAGCGAGGTCGCGATCGTCTGCGAGCTGGCGGCGGAGCTCTTCGGCCCGGAGCACCCGGTGCCGTGGGGCGAGTTCCGCCGCGACTACGACCGGATCAGGGACGCCATCGCCCGGGTCGTCCCCGGCTGCGCCGACTACAACGCCAAGGTGCGCTCGCGCAACGGTTTCCAGCTGCCGCACCCGCCGCGCGACGCGCGCGAATTCCACACCGGCACCGGCAGGGCGAACTTCGGGGTCAACGATCTGACCTGGCTCCCGGTGCCGCAGGGGCGGCTGATCCTGCAGTCGCTGCGCAGCCACGACCAGTACAACACCACCATCTACGGCCTGGACGACCGCTACCGCGGCGTGCGCAACGCGCGCCGGGTGGTGCTGGTGCACCCGGACGACATCGCCGAGCTGCGCCTGGAGCCGGAGCAGCTGGTCGACCTGGTCTCCGAGTTCACCGACGGCGTCGAGCGCCGGGTGGTCGCCTTCCGGGTGGTGCCCTACCCGACCCCGCGCGGCAACGCCGCGGCCTACTACCCCGAGACCAACCCGCTGGTCCCGCTCGACCACGTGGCGGCCGGCTCGAACACCCCGGTCTCCAAGGCGGTCGTGATCCGGATCGAGCCGCACGTGCACGTCGGTGCCCCCGCGTGAGCCGGGTGACCGCGCGCCGCCGGATGCGCCGCATCACCCCGGCCGGGCAGATCACCAGGCCGGATTCGCTCGCGGTCGAGGAGCCGCTGGAGATCCGGGTGAACGGGCAGTCGCTCACCGTCACCATGCGCACGCCGGGCAGCGATATCGACCTGGTGCACGGCTTCCTGCTGGCCGAGAAGGTCATCGCGACCGGCGACGACGTGGTGAGCGCGCGGTACTGCGCGGGCACCGACGACCAGGGCCGCAACACCTACAACGTGCTGGACGTGCAGCTGCGGCACGCGGCGGCGATCCCCGCCCGCAAGGTGCTCACCACCGGCGCCTGCGGGCTCTGCGGCCGCACCGCGCTGGACCAGGTGCGCACCGGCACCGCGTACCCGCTGACCGGCGACGGCCCGGTGGTCCCGCCGGAGGTGCTGGCCGGGCTGCCGGACGCGCTGCGCGCCGAGCAGTCGGTCTTCGACGCCACCGGCGGGCTGCACGCCGCCGGGCTCTTCACCCCGGCGGGCGAGGTGGTCTGCGTGCGCGAGGACATCGGCAGGCACAACGCGGTGGACAAGGTGGTCGGCTGGGCGCTGCGCGAAGGCCGGGTGCCGCTGCACGACCTGCTGCTCGTGGTGAGCGGCCGCGCCTCCTTCGAGCTGGTGCAGAAGGCGGTGCTGGCCGGGATCCCGCTGCTGGCCGCGGTCTCCGCCCCGAGCTCGCTCGCCGTCGACCTGGCCGTGGAGTCCGGCCTCACCCTCGTCGGCTTCCTGCGCGGCGAGACCATGAACATCTACGCGGGCGAGCACCGCGTGGTTCCCGCCGACGCACCGCGGCCGGAGCCGCACGCCGCGCCCCGCTGACCCACGCTCGCGCAGCTCGGCGCCCTCCGAGACGCATCGCGAACTTCCACCACCGGCGGGGAGCTCCGCAAGTCGCTCGCCCCGGCCGCGCACCGGCGAGACCCGCTTCTCAGAACCCGGCCCACGCGCCGCGCGCGGTGATGTGCTCCAGCGCCTTCACCACGGCCGGGGCGCAGCGGTGCGCGTCCTCCGGCCCGAACCATGCCATTTCCGCGATCTCCGCCGCCGGGGCTGGCGTGCCGTGCCCCGGCGCGGTGAAGCAGTGCATCTCGACCAGGGTCCCCGGAAGCCCGTGGGCAGGCGCGGTGATCGTCACCACGGGCGTGATCCCGTGCGGTTCCAGGTCGACGCCGACCTCCTCGCGCACTTCGCGTACCAGTGCGCGGGCCAGGGTCTCCCCCGGCTCCGGCTTGCCGCCCGGCAGGTAGAAGGCGTCCCTGCCTTCGGTCCGGACGGCCAGCAGCTTGCGCTCCCGCAGGCAGAGCCAGGCCACGGAGGTGAGCGTCGATTCCCCGGTCATACCTGGAAAATGTAGTGCGTCAGGGAGCGAGCGCGTCGAGCAGCGCGGCCCGCTGCCGCGCACCGAGGCCACCGATCCGGCGGTCCTCGGGGATGTCGGCCTGGTCGAGCAGCTTCGCGGCCTTGACCGGGCCGACCCCGGGCAGTGCCTTGATGACGGCGGCCACCTTCGTCTTCTTCACCAGCTCGTCCGAGTCCGCCTTCTTCAGGAGATCGGCGACGCTCACCTTGCCGGACTTCACCTTGCCGATCAGCTCCGAGCGTGCCTTCCGAACCGCCGCCGCCTTGGCCAGCGCTTCCGAGCGTTGTTCGGCGGTCATCGTGGGCAGTGCCATTTCTCCTCCGCTTTCACTCGTCACATCGAACATCTGAATCAACCGGACCGATTAGACAGCACCGGATCGGCGCCGAACGGCCGACACACCGGAAAAACGCCGTGCGAACGCGATGAATCCCGCCGTCATAGCCCGTCTGCACCGATATGAGGTAACGCACTCTCCCGGCAATCCGACATTCGGGTAGGGCATCGGAACACCGGGTTCAACGGCGAACCCGAGGGAATCGACGACGCTTCCCACTCCTGTTCCGGACCGAGCCGGCCGCGCACACTGCTACCCCGCGAACTAGAACACGTTTCATTTTTCGCTCGGAAACAGAGGTTGGCATGGCACAGCAGATCCGCGACGTGGTGCTCAGGTACGTCGAACTGGTCGGGTCCGGTTCGACCGCGGATATCGTGGCGCTCTACGCCGAAGACGCCGTGATCGAGGATCCGGTCGGCACCGAGCCGAAGAAGGGCCACGCCGAGATCGCCGCGTTCTACGACGTCATCACCGGCCTGGAGCGCTCGACCGAGCTCGCCGAAGGCACCGTGCGCGCGGTCGAGGGGCACGCCGCCTTCCAGTTCACGCTGACCACGAAGTTCGGCGACCAGAGCTTCGTGGTCTCGCCGATCGATGTCATGGAGTTCGACGCCGACGGCCGGATCACGCACATGCGGGCCTACTGGGGCCAGGACGACATGAAGGTCGAGGGGTAGGGCGGAATCCCGCTAGCCGGTCCGCGCCGCGAGCGCGGCCGCGGCCGCCAGGTCAGGGACCACGCGCACCGGCGGCTCCACCGGGGCCACCGCGAGCAGCCGTTCGACCCCGGGCGCGCAGGCCACCAGGCAGAGCGCGCGCCCGGACTCGGCGAGCTCGGCGCGGATGTCGAGCAGCGCGCGCAGCCCGGCGCTGCCGAAGAAGGTGACCTTGGAGAGATCCACCGCGACCAGCGGGGCGGGCAGATCCAGCGCGGTGCCGAGCCTGCGGGCGAAGATCTCGGCCGTGTAGCCGTCCACAGCGCCCGCGACGGCGCAGAGCGTCAGGGCGGCGCCCGGGTGGGTGACCGCGACGCGGAGCCGGTCCGCGGGGCTGCCGCGCTTGGCGGCGGGGGCAGGCGGCGCGGTGGGCTGAGAGGGTGGGGCGAGAACGATCATGAGGACCTCGGTCCTGTGCGTTCGCGTCGACCGGGGTCGGCGGGGATGAGCGCCCCGGGATCAGCGCCTCGAAAGGAATGCCTCGGAACTGGGCTGGTGTATCTCAACCTTCCCTACCGAGTACCCGCTGTGCGACCTCGCTACACCAGAAGTTTTCGCCTGCCCCGGGCGAGCTGCTCGCCCGGGGAGCGCGAGACTGCTACGCCGACTTCTCGCGGCGCTCGCTGCGCTGCTGCTTGCGCGGCACGATGGTCGGCAGCACGTTGTCGTTCACCGTGTCCGCCGTGACGACCACCTTGGCGACGTCGTCGCGGCTGGGGATGTCGTACATCGCGGGCTGGAGGACCTCCTCCATGATCGCCCGCAGGCCGCGGGCGCCGGTGCCGCGCAGGATGGCCTGGTCGGCCACCGCCTCCAGCGCGTCATCGGTGAACTCCAGGTCGACGCCGTCCATCTCGAAGAGCCGGACGTACTGCTTGACCAGCGCGTTCTTCGGCTCGGAGAGGATCTTGACCAGGGATTCCTTGTCCAGGTTGGTCACCGAGGCGACGACCGGGAGCCGGCCGATGAACTCGGGGATGAGCCCGAACTTGATCAGATCCTCCGGCATCACCTCGCCGAACTGGTCGGCGGTGTCGATCTCGGCCTTGGAGCGCACCTCGGAGCCGAAGCCGATGCCGCGGTGCCCGGTGCGGTCGGAGATGATCTTCTCCAGCCCGGCGAACGCCCCCGCGACGATGAACAGCACGTTGGTGGTGTCGATCTGGATGAACTCCTGGTGCGGGTGCTTGCGCCCGCCCTGCGGCGGCACGCTCGCCTGGGTGCCCTCCAGGATCTTCAGCAGCGCCTGCTGCACGCCCTCGCCGGAGACGTCGCGGGTGATCGACGGGTTCTCGCTCTTGCGGGCGATCTTGTCGACCTCGTCGATGTAGATGATGCCGGTCTCGGCGCGCTTGACGTCGTAGTCGGCGGCCTGGATCAGCTTGAGCAGGATGTTCTCGACGTCCTCGCCGACGTAGCCCGCCTCGGTGAGCGCGGTGGCGTCCGCGATCGCGAAGGGGACGTTGAGCATCTTGGCCAGCGTCTGCGCCAGGTAGGTCTTGCCGCAGCCGGTGGGGCCGAGCATCAGGATGTTCGACTTGGCCAGCTCGACCGTCTCACCCCGGCTGTCCCGGCTCTTGTCGCCCGCCTGGATTCGCTTGTAGTGGTTGTAGACGGCGACGGCGAGGGTGCGCTTCGCGGTGTCCTGCCCGATCACGTAGTTCTCCAGGAAATCCCGGATCTCCTGCGGCTTGGGCAGCTCGTCCAGCTTCACCTCGCTCGACTCGGCGAGCTCCTCCTCGATGATCTCGTTGCAGAGATCGATGCACTCGTCGCAGATGTACACCCCTGGTCCCGCAATGAGCTTCTTGACCTGCTTCTGGCTCTTTCCGCAGAAAGAGCACTTGAGCAGATCGCCGCCATCACCGATGCGCGCCATCTCGTGGGTCCCTACTTCCTTGTCCGCGTGCAACCGTTGTTCCCGGCTGCCAGCTGTCCGCCGTTCGTCCGCACCGCGGCGACGTCCGTCCGCGCTGCGGCCCCGCCGCCGTCGCGACACGCTCGGTGCCGAGGCGAACACTCGTCGTCACGACGGTCGATCCACCGGTGTGGCGGGCGGGGCGGCGATGTCGACAGCCAGGCTGTCAACCGGGAGCCGAGGTCCCTGTTGTCGACCGTACCCAACATCTGCGACGCAGGTCGACAACTCGGGCATGTTTCTCGCCCGGCGTGTGCGTGTTCTCACCGGAGACCGGCACCGCGCACCGCGCCGATACCCTCGCGGCCGGGCCCGTCACAGCGACGGGTCCGGCCGCGAGGGCGGTGTTCACTTCTGTGCGCTCAGTTTCCGGTAGTCGAAAACCGTGTCGATGATCCCGTACTCCTTGGCCGCGTCGGCGGTCAGGATCTTGTCGCGATCGGTGTCCTTGCGGATGGTGTCCGCGTCCTTGCCGGTGTGCCTGGCGAGGGTGGTCTCCATCAGCCTGCGCATCCGCTCGATCTCGGCGGCCTGGATCTCCAGGTCGGAGACCTGGCCCTGGATGCCACCCTCCAGCGACGGCTGGTGGATCAGCACGCGGGCGTTCGGCAGGCAGGCGCGCTTGCCCGGGGTGCCCGCGGCGAGCAGCACGGCGGCGGCCGAGGCGGCCTGGCCGAGGCAGACCGTGGCGACGTCGGCGCGCACGTACTGCATGGTGTCGTAGATGGCCATCAGCGAGGTGAAGGAGCCACCGGGCGAGTTGATGTACATCGTGATGTCACGGTCCGGGTCGAGCGACTCCAGCACCAGCAGCTGCGCCATGACGTCGTTGGCCGAGGCGTCGTCCACCTGCACGCCGAGGAAGATGATGCGCTCCTCGAAGAGCTTGTTGTAGGGGTTCGACTCCTTGACGCCGAAGCTGGAGTGCTCGATGAAGGACGGCAGGATGTAGCGCGACTGCGCACCCTGCGGAGCGACGCCGGAGAGGCCGGCGCGCGGATCGGTCGGGTTGACCATGTTCGTCTCCAAAGTCTGTGCGGCAGCCGGACGTCCGGGTCCGGGCGGGGTCTGTCTCGGCGCGGTGCTCAGGCGCCTGCGCCGTTGGCCTGGTTCGCGTGGCTGACCACGTGGTCGACGAAGCCGTACTCCAGCGCCTCTTTCGCGGTGAACCAGCGGTCGCGGTCGGCGTCGGCGGCGACCTGCTCCACCGACTTGCCGGTGTGCTGCGCCTGCAGCTCGTTCAGCTCCCGCTTGGTGTGCGCGAACTGCTCGGCCATGATCGCGATGTCGGCCGCCGAGCCGCCGATGCCCGCCGACGGCTGGTGCATCATGATCCGCGCGTGCGGCAGCGCGTAGCGCTTGCCCTTGGTGCCCGCGGTGAGCAGGAACTGCCCCATGGAGGCGGCCAGCCCCATGCCGACGGTGCGGATGTCGCACTCGGCGAACTGCATGGTGTCGTAGATCGCCATGCCCGCGGTGACCGAGCCGCCGGGCGAGTTGATGTACAGCGCGATGTCGCGGGTCGGATCCTCCGCCGTCAGCAGCAGGATCTGGGCGCACAGCTTGTTGGCGATATCGTCGTCGACCTGCGTGCCGAGGAAGATGATGCGCTCGCGCAGCAGCCGCTCGTACACGGAATCACTGAGGTTCAGTCCAGCAGTTGCGGATGTCATGCGCACCCCCGCCTGATTGTTTTCCACGAATACCTGCCCTCTCTCACCGGCTCGTCGCTGATGCGCCACACAGCCATCGCTTCACTGTCACAAACATTAACGAAGCAGGGCGGCACCGAACTCCCGGTGCCGCCCCTCTTCGCTCACAGCGCAATCACACCGCACACCCGGCGGCGCGCTGCTCGCGGCATTCGCGTCACTCCGCCTTCGCGGTGGCGGTCGCGGTTTCGGTCTCGTCGGCGTCGGCGTCGGCGGCCTCGACCACGTCGGTCTCGACCTCCTCGACCTCCCCGCCCTCCGGCTCGCCGAAGAGCTCGCCGGTGTCGACCGCGTTGCCGTCGGAGTCGGTCACGGTGACCTGGCCGACCACGCCCGCCAGCGCCTTGCCGCGGCGCACGTCGGCGAAGACCGCGCCGAGCTGGCCCGCCTGCTGCACCTGCTGGATGAACTGCTCCGGCGCCATGCCGTAGCGCTGCGCCTGGAACAGGATCCGCTCGGTGAGCTCGTCCTGGCCGACCTGGGTGTTGTCCTTCTCCGCGATGGCGTCGAGCAGCAGCTGGGTCCGCACCGACTTCTCGGCCGCCTCGCGCGTGTCCTTGTCGAACTCCTCGCGGCTGCTGCCCTGCGCCTCCAGCGACTCGGCGAACTTGGCCTCGTCGTGGTCGAAGCCGTGCACGGCGTCGTGCACCAGCGCGTCGACCTCGGCCTGCACGACGGCGTCCGGCAGCGGCACATCGACCTGCTCCAGCAGCGCCTCGAGCACCTTGTCCCTGATCTCGCCGGCCTGCTGCACCTTCTTGACCCGCTCGACCCGGGTGCGCAGGTCGTCCTTCAGCTCGTCCAGGGTGTCGAATTCACTGGCCAGCTGGGCGAATTCGTCGTCCGCCTCGGGCAGCTCGCGCTCCTTGACCGACTGCAGCGTGACGGTGACGACGGCGTCCTGCTCGGCGTGCTCGCCCGCCACCAGCTTGGTGGTGAACTCCTTGGACTCGCCGGCCGAGAGGCCGATCAGCGCCTCGTCCAGCCCCTCGATGAGCTGGCCGGAGCCGACCTCGTGCGAGAGCCCGGTGGTGGCCGCCTCCGGCACCTCCTCGCCGTTCACGGTGGCGGAGAGATCGATGGAGACGAAGTCGCCCTCCTGCACGGCCCGCTCGACCCCGCTCAGGGTGCCGAAGCGCTGGCGCAGCGACTGCAGCTGCTCGTCGATGTCGTCGTCATCGATGGTGAAGGCGTCGACGGTGACCGAGAGCGAGCTGTAGTCGGGCAGCACGACCTCGGGGCGGATGTCTACCTCGGCCGAGAAGGCCAGCTCCTGGCCGTCCTCGATCTTGGTGATCTCGATCTCCGGCTGGCCGATGACCTTCACCTCGGCCGTGGTGACGGCCTCGCTGTAGCGCGCGGGCAGCGCGTCGTTGACGACCTGCTCCAGGATCGCGCCGCGGCCGAGGCGGGCCTCGAGCAGCCGGGCGGGCGCCTTGCCCGGGCGGAAGCCGGGGATCCGGACCTGCTTGGCCAGCGCCTTGTAGGCCCGGTCGAAGTCCGGCTTCAGCTCCTCGAAGGGCACCTCGACATTGATCCGGACCCGGGTCGGGCTCAATTGCTCGACGGTGCTCTTCACGGACATGCTCCTTGTTCGTCGTTCGGTGTCGGCATTTCGCGTACCTCACCCGCCGGGCCGCGCCGCGCGGGGCAGCCGCTCCCCCGCCGCCGGGCGCGAGCGAACTCCCCGGCCCTCGACCGTGGCGATCCCGCGCTCGCCGGACAGCGCTGGTGCGGCGTCAGGCATCCCGACAAGGGTAGTGGACCACTCGCGCGGCCCCGCATCCGGCGGGTGGTCGCGGGCTCAGCCGCCGATCTGCACGGCGTCGGTCACGAAGACCAGGGTCTCGTTCGGCGCGATCCCGCGGCCGCCCTGACCGTAGCCGAGATCCGGCGGCACGATCAGCAACCGGCGGGCACCCTGCTGCACCCCGACCAGCCCGGTGTCCCAGCCCTCGATCACCTGACCGGCGCCGAGGGTGAGCGGGAAGGTCTCGTTGCGGTCGAAGGAGCTGTCCAGCTTCTTCTTGTTCGACCAGGTCACCAGCGAGTAGTTCATGGTGAGCTGCTGGCCGGGCTGCGCGCCGGGGCCGGAGCCCGGCACCAGGTCCTTGGTGATCAGCTGCTTGGGCGGGTCGCAGTCGTCCGGCAGCGTGATGACCGGCGCGGTGCCGAAGCCGCCGTCGACGCCGATGTCGTCGGCGGTGCACTCGCGGCCCTTCGGCGCGGGCGCCGCCGCGGCGGAGCTCGCGGCCCGCGCGGTGGTCGTCGTCGCGGTGGCGGTGCTCGAATCGTCCGAGCCGCATGCGACGAGCCCGCTCGCCGCCGCGGCGACGGCGCCGATCCCGATGATCCTGCGCAGAGTTCGCATGCGGCGGACCCTATCTTCCGGCGCGCCGCCGCGGGGCCACCGGGCTAGGCTCGACAACGGATTGGCGCCCCCGGCGAGGGGTAGCTCGGACACCGGGACCGACGGCGCGGTCGGGGCCCGCCCATCGATCCACACCCGCGAACCCGGTCCGGCGCGACCAGCGCCCCCGGCCTCGCACCCGCACGGGAGGAGCCCGCGGATGACGCGGCTGGCCAGCGCCGGAGGCGACACCTCGGCGGACAACACCGACAGCGGCGACGGCGCCACGATCGCGCCGCGCCCCTACGACCTCGGCCCGGCCCCCGGCCCGCTGGACCGCGCCGAACTCACCGCGCTGGACGCCTGGTGGCGCGCGGCCAACTACCTCTCGGTCGGGCAGATCTACCTGATGGCCAACCCGCTGCTGCGCGAGCCGCTCGCGGCCGGGCACATCAAGCCGCGGCTGCTCGGCCACTTCGGCACCGTGCCCGGGCTGAACCTGGTCTGGACGCACGCCAACCGGGCCATCCGGCAGCGCGATCTCAGCGCGGTCTTCGTCGCCGGCCCCGGCCACGGCGGCCCCGGCCCGAACGCCTGCGCCTGGCTGGAGGGCACCTACTCGGAGCTGTACGGCCACATCCCGCGCGACAGCGAGGGCATGGCGGCCTTCTTCGCCCAGTTCTCCTTCCCCGGCGGAGTGCCGAGCCACTGCGCCCCGGAGACGCCGGGCTCGTTCCACGAGGGCGGTGAGCTCGGCTATTCGCTGCTGCACGCCTTCGGCGCCGCGCTGGACAACCCGGACCTCACGGTGTTCTGCGTGGTCGGCGACGGCGAGGCGGAGACCGGGCCGCTGGCCGCGAGCTGGCACTCGGCCAAGTTCCTCAACCCGGCGCGGGACGGTGCTGTGCTGCCGATCCTGGCGCTGAACGAGTACAAGATCGCCAACCCCACGCTGCTGGCCCGGATCCCCGAGGACGAGCTGCGCTCGCTCTTCCGCGGCTACGGCTACGAGCCGGTGATCGTGGCGGGCGACGACCCGGCCGAGGTGCACCAGGCGCTCGCGGCCGCGGTGGACGGCGCGCTGGACCGGATCGCCGAGATCCAGCGCGCCGCCCGCGCAGGCGGCGACGGCGCCCGCCCGATCTGGCCGCTCATCGTGCTGCGCACCCCCAAGGGCTGGACCTGCCCGCCGGTGGTCGACGGCGACCGGGTCGAGGGCACCTTCCGCGCGCACCAGGTGCCGCTGCCCAACGCCCGCGGCGACGACGAGCACCGCGCCGTGCTGGAGCAGTGGCTGCGCTCCTACCGGCCGGAGGAGCTGTTCGGCGAGTCGGGCGCACCGATCGCGGAGCTGGACGCGCTGAACCCGTCCGGCGCGCGCCGGATGAGCGCCAACCCGGTGGCCAACGGTGGCGCGTTGCTGCGCGACCTGCGGCTGCCGGACTGGCGCGAATACGGCGTCGAGGTGCCCGCACCCGGCGCGGCCGAGCACGAGGCCACCCGGGTGCTCGGCGGCTGGCTGCGCGACGTCACCGCGGCCAACCCGGACAACTTCCTCACCTTCGCCCCGGACGAGCTGGCCAGCAACCGGCTGCAGGACATCCTCGAGGTGACCGGCCGGAACTGGCAGGCCGAGATCGGCGAGTTCGATGTCGGGCTCGACCGCCGCGGCCGGGTGATCGAGGTGCTCTCCGAGCACCTCTGCCAGGGGCTGCTGGAGGGGTACCTGCTCACCGGCAGGCACGGCGTCTTCACCTGCTACGAGGCCTTCATCCACATCGTCGACGCCATGTTCAACCAGCACGCCAAGTGGCTGGACGCCAGCGCGGCGGTGCCGTGGCGGCGACCGGTGCCGAGCCTGAACTACCTGCTCTCCTCGCACGTCTGGCGGCAGGACCACAACGGCTTCACGCACCAGGACCCCGGATTCCTGGACGTGGTGCTGAACAAGAAGCCGGAGATCGTCCGGGTGTACCTGCCGCCGGACGGCAACACCCTGCTCGCCACCTACGACCACTGCCTGCGCTCCAGGCACCTGGTGAACGTGGTGGTGGCAGGCAAACAGCCCGCGCCGGACTGGCTCACCGTGGACGAGGCGGCGGCGCACTGCGCGCGCGGCGCGGGCATCTGGGAGTGGGCAGGCAACGGCGACACCGCGGGCAGCAGCCCCGACGTCGTGCTCGCCTGCGCGGGCGACGTGCCGACGCTGGAGACGCTCGCCGCGGCCGCCATCCTGCGCGAGCACCTGCCCGACCTGCGGGTCCGGGTGGTGAACGTGGTCGACCTGATGCGGCTGCTGCCCCGCGAGGAGCACCCGCACGGGCTCCCGGACCGCGAGTTCGACACGCTCTTCACCCGCGACCGCCCGGTCATCTTCGCCTTCCACGGGTATCCCTGGCTGATCCACCGGCTCACCTACCGGCGCGCCAACCACAGCGGGCTGCACGTGCGCGGATACAAGGAGGAGGGCACCACCACCACGCCGTTCGACATGGTGATGCTCAACGACCTGGACCGGTACCACCTGGTCACCGATGTCATCGACCGGGTGCCGGAGCTGCGCGAGCGCGCGGCCGGGCTGCGGCAGGAGATGGTGGACGCGCGGTTCCGGGCGCGGGCGTGGACGCGCGAGCACGGTGCGGATATTCCGTGCGTGGCGGAGTGGAGCTGGCCGGAGGTCAGTCTTTAGGACCATATAGACCGACCGGTCCGCCTAGGGTGTCCGACATGAGTTCGGTACTGCGAACCGGGGGCTTGTGATGTGCGCGCCCCGGATCGTCCGGTTCGCGCACGACATGGCGCGGGGAAATCGCCGCTCCACGGCGGGGAGCGCCCGCGCGGCTGCGTCCGGTTCGCCCGACAGCGCCGACGCGGGTCCGGGGGTGAGTTCGCCCGAGGGCACCCGCGCGGCCGCGGAAGCCGAGGGTGACAGCACGGCCGCGCCGGATGGCGTTCGCCCCGGTGGGGAGGCGCCGCGCGCCGGGGTGCCGCGCAGGCGCGCGCTGCTCGGAGCGGGGCTGGCCGCCTTCGGCGCGGCTACCGCGGCCGCCGCCGGACCGGCCGCCGCCGGGTCCGGCGGGGTGCTCGACCTGACGCACCCGCTCGGCCCGAATCTCCTCGTCTGGCCTGGCAACCCGCCGTTCGTCAGCACACCGGTGGCGACCTACGAGCGCGGCGGCTTCGCTCAGAACACCATCACCTACTGGGAGCACACCGGCACGCACGTGGACGCCCCGCTGCACCGCGTCCCCGGCGGCGGCAGCGTCGACCTGATCGCCCCGGCGGACCTGGTGGCCCCGCTGGTGGTGCTCGACATCCGCCCCCGCGTGGCCGGTGACCCCGACGCCGCGGTGACCGTCGCCGACATCGACGCCTGGCGCGCCGCGCACGGCGACATCCCCGAGCGCGCCTTCGTCGCCGCGCTCACCGGCTGGGAATCGCGGCTGGGCGAGCCGGGCGCCTTCCTCAACCTGGACGCCACCGGCACCCAGCGCACCCCCGGCTGGACGCCGGAGGCCGCCGCCCACCTGATCACCGAGTGCGGCGTCGTCGGCTTCGGCATCGACACGCTCAGCCTGGACCGCGGGGCGGCCGGGGACAGCCCGGCGCACACCGCGATCCTGGGCAGCGGCCGCTACGGCGTCGAGATGCTGGCCAACCTGGCAGCGGCACCCGGCGCGGGCGCGACGGTGGTGGTCGGCGCGCCGAAACACATCGGCGGCACCGGCGGTCCCTGCCGGGTACTCGCGCTCACCTGACTGAAAGCACGTCAGCCGCGGTTGCGGGAGCGCGGAATCACGACCAGTCCGGCCGCCCGATCGAGAGCGCGTGCTGGAACGCCCCGGCCGGGTCGTACCGCTGCTTGACCTCGAGCAGCCTCGCGTAGTTGCCGCCGTAGTACAGCGCGTGCCACGGCACCCCCGAGCTGTTCCAGCGCGGGTCGGCGAGGTCCGGATCGGGGTAGTTGATGTAGCTGCCCCCGTGCGCCTCGCCCGGCACCGGCACCCCGCCGGACCCCGCGTACACGTCGCGGTACGTCTCCCGCGCCCAGCCGAGGAACCGCTCGTCGTCACCGGGCGACCGCCACGCCGCGTGGATGAGCATCTTCATCATGGTGTCCCGAGCCGGGAAGGCCGTCGCCTCCGGCGCGACGGCATTGATCGCCCCGCCGAACGGCAGGAACTCCAGCTGCGATTCGCCGACCACCCCGGGGTCGGTGACGTGCCGGTGCAGCGCCCGCAGCTGCTCGGTGTCGTACGCCTTGCGCAGGTACGCCGCCTTCACCTTGACCCGCGGGTACGCCGCGCCCTTCGGGTAGTACACCCTCGAGACGGTGTCCGCGTACGAGCTGCGCTCGATCGGCTGCACCACCGCCCCCGGCGTCACCCCCGCGGTGATCGCCGCGACGAACTCGTCCACCCTGGCCCGCGCGTCCGGCGCGTCGGCGTCGAAGAAGATCAGCACCTCGGCGCTGGCGACCACGTCGGTGCGGAAGTTGAGCGGCGCGTAGAGCCCGGCGAAGGGGTCGCCGGGGGCGCTGTGCTGCTCGTGGAAGGCCAGGTAGTTGCCGAGGAACCGGACGAACGACTCCTCGGTGGTGACCGGGAGCAGCAGCCTGCCGTGCAGCATGCCGCCGGGCGAGCGGGGCAGCGCGCGGGCCGGGTCGCTGCCGTCGGCGTCCGGCGAGCGGAAGAGGTAGCGGGTCACGATGCCGAAATTGCCGCCGCCACCGCCGGTGTGCGCCCACCAGAGGTCGCTGTGCGGGCCGTCCCTGGTGGCAAGGACGAGGCTCGCGGTGCCGTCCGCGTTCGCGGTGACCACCTCGACGCCGTACAGGTGGTCGGCGACCAGCCCGCGGCTGCGCGAGAGCGGGCCGTACCCGCCGCCGCAGGCGTGCCCGCCGATCCCGACAGCGAGGCAGATGCCGGCGGGCAGCGTGACGTTCCACGGGTGCAGCGCCTGGTAGACCGCGCTGAGTTCGGCGCCGGGGCCGACCGAGAAGGCACCGTGCCCCGCGTCCCAGCCGATGCCGGCGAGCTTGCTCAGATCGATGAGCGAGCGGGTGCGGTCGTTGTCGACGAAATCGTCGAAGCAGTGCCCGCCGGAGCGGACGCCGAGGGTGAGCCCCTCGCCGAGCGAGCGCTCCACCGCGAGCCGCACCTGCTCCGCGTCGCCGGGCAGGAAGATCTTCGACGGCCGCGCCGTGAACCGGCGGTTGTAGCCGCGCATGGTGAGCGGCAGGTAGCGCGGGTCGCCAGCGCCGAGCACCTCCGGCTCCGCCGCCGCCGCGACCGGCATGCCGACCGTCGTCGCCACTCCCCCGAGCGCCACCGCACCCAGGAACCGTCGACGGGTTACCGCCATTTTCTCCCCTGTCATCGCTGTCGGCCGAACCACGCGACACGCTAACCCACTGGCGGGGTTACGGTCCGGCATCGGCGCCGACACGGGGGCGATTCAGGCCAGCGGAATGCGCACCAGCGGGATACCGGTCGGCAGCGCGGAGCCGTGTGCCGGTTCGACGGTCACCGCGAGCGCGTCATCGGCCCCGGTGCGCAGCACCACGTTCGACCCCGGCGTGGGCGCGTGCTCCATCACCCCCACCGAGCGCGGCGTGCCGTCCGCGGCGAGCAGCCACATCTGGTAGCAGTGCCCGGCGGGCGGCTCCGGCAGCGCCGCGAAGGAGACGGTGGCGGCGCCGAGCCGCGCCGACGAGGTGACCGTGAGGGTGCCGCCGGCGGGCAGTTCGGCGGCCCGGCCCCTGACGTCGGGCTGGCCGAGCACGGTGTCCGCGCGCAGCGCCGCCGGCGGGGTGGATTCCTGCTGCCGCAGCAGGATCGCGGCGCCGAGCCCGGCCAGCACGGCCAGCGCGGCGGCCGCCGCGATCGGGAGGAATGTCGAGGTGCCGAGCCGTTGCGCCCCGGTCGGGCGGTGCGGGGTCGCGGCCCCGAGCCGCCGCCGAGAGTCGGCACGGCATCGCCGCTTCGCGACGTCGCCCACCGCGGCCACGCGCAGTTCGCTCGCCGCGGCTACGCGGAGTTCGCTCGCCGACGTGCCTGCGGCATCGGTCGCGGTGCGCACGGCACCGCTCATCGCCGCATCGATGGCGCGCAGCACCGCGTGCTCCACATGGGCGGGTGGCCGCCGCGCATCGAGCGCGCTGACCGCCGCCATGGCCTCGTGCACCCCGTGCACCAGCGCGGTGAACTCGGCGGCGGTCGCCGCATCGGCGGCGCGCAGCCGGTCATCGATGTGCCTGCGCTCGATCTCGGCGACCGCGTCCAGCGCGTACGGGTACGCCAGGTCGAGGAGGTCCGGCCGGGCCGGCTCCGGGTCGCTCATCGAAGCTCCAGTCGTCCAGCGCCTGCACGGCAGGGAAGCACGGGCCGATCCGACCCGTGCTTCCCGGTGTTCGCCTGATCAGGCAGGCGGCATGAGCACGGTGTCGATCAGGTAGACCGTGGCGTTCGCGGTCTTGACGCCGCCACAGATCACCCCGGCGTCGTTCACCTTCAGGTTGTCGGGGGTGCCGGTGACGGTCAGCGTCTGCCCCTCGACCGTGGTGTGCGTGCCCGCGATGGCGTCCGGCGCGACCTGGGTCGGCACCACGTGGTAGGTGAGGATCTTGGTCAGCGTCGCCGAGTCGGTCTTCAGCGACTCGATGGTGGCCGGGTCGATCTTGGCGAAGGCCGAGTCGACCGGCGCGAACACGGTGAACTGCCCGCCGTTCAGCGTGTCCACCAGGTTCACCTGCGGGTTCAGCTGCCCGGAGACCGCCTGCGTCAGCGTCTTGAGCAGCGGGTTGTTCGAGGCGGCGGTGGCGACCGGGTCCTGCGCCATCCCCGACACCGAGCCCGCGCCGCTCGGCACCTGCGCGGCGTACTCCGCGCAGCCCGGGCCGACCGGGTTCGCGCCGGCGTTCATCGCACCCGTCGTGGTCGTCATGGCCGAGGAGGAGCGCGCCGACGTCGACGTCGAGGACGCCGAATCCGAGGAGTCGTCCGAGCAGGCCGACATCCCCAGCACCGCGGCCGTCAGCATCGACGCGACCAGTACTGTTCGTTGCTTCGTTCGGATCATCGTCATCCACATCTTCCGGGACGGCCCACGCACCGAGCCGTACTTTGATTGATGCACTGAGTTCGCGCTACTGCGACGGATGGATGGGTTTTTCCCGAGATTCCCGGCGATTCCTCGTTAATCGATGCACAGTCGACGCATAACCGCGCAACCCTCCCCCATCGAATTCGGGGCGGGAGCCCGCTTGGATCGGCACCGGCCCGATGCTCGCCCGCGGGCGGGCGGTATCGAGAGTTCGATGGATACCGGGCGCGCGGCGCGCCGCACACGATGTGGGTTCGGGACCGCATCGGGAGGACGTCAATGGGACCAGAGATCGTCGTCGGCCTGCTGATCGCCTGGGCGGCGGGCAGGGACCGGCGGCTGGCCCCGTCCGGGTTCACCGGCGAGGCTCTCGATCGCGCGATGGACCGGGTGCACGCCGTCGTCGTCGCCCGGCTCGGCGGCAGCGAGACGGTCGAGCGGCTCCTGGTCGAGGCGGGGACCGAGCGCGGCGCCGTCACCGGCCGCACCAGGGCCGACGCCGTCCGCACCATCGCCGACACCATCCGCGCCGACCCCGCCTTCGCCGCCGCCCTGCGCGCCGCCGCGGGCAGTCCCGCCCCCCTCCCCGCCCCTGGACTCCGCACCAGGCTCCTGGTTCAGGCCCGCACCCGCCCCGCCGTCGCCGCCGCGCTCGTCGCCACCGCGATCGTCCTCGTCGCCGGAGTCATCGGCCTGATCAGCGGCAGCGATCTCCCCACCACCGAATCCGCTCCGCCGAGTTCCACCGCCACCGGCCCCGCCGGCACCGGCAAAGCGGGCCCCGACGCCCTCATCGGCACCTGGACCCCCTCCGACGGCACCGCCCCCAAGATCTTCACCACCAACGGCGGCACCTGCACCGGCTTCGGCACCGCCGCCGATTGCACCCTCGCCATCGCCCCCGATCCCGCCGGGCGCTACGCGCTGGTGGTCCGGCAGTCCGCGGACAGTTCGCACTACGGAGTCGAGTTCGTCGCCGCCGACCACCTGGTGGTCTACGACGCGGGCGGATCGCGGTTGTACGAGTTGAACCGCGTCTGATCCCGTCCCTATCCGCGGCCCAGCCCGACCCGGGTGACGACATCCCACCGGTACGAGAAGTCCCGGTGCTCCAGCGCCACCAAGGCGACCTCCGTCACCGGAAATGTGATGCGCTCACACTCCCCGGCGCGGAGGCTCTGCCCTTCGGATTTCGGGTAGGCGATCGTGATGTGCGGCGGGGACGACGAGTCGCGCACAGGCGCGTCCGGGAGTACCGACAGCGTCGCTGTCCGGATCGCGTCGCGCAGGGCAGTTACCCGGTCCCCGGGTGCGACGGCGAAGCCGAGTGCGCCGTGAAGGTCGATGGTTCGGTCGATTGTCAACTCCAACGGAGCGAAATTCCGGCAGAGATGTTCCGCGCTCGCGGCGATGGCTTCGAGTTGTTCCCGTGTGCTTTCGCCGCAGCGCGCAATGCGATCCAGGGTGAGGTGCAGCCAGGCCGTGGGGGTCGGAGCGAAGTGCGCCTCGTTCGCAATCCGCCGACACTTTTCGGCCAATCTGTGGAGATTCCGCTGGTGCTCGAAGGTCAGAAACCAATAATGGCCCAGCGATTCAGCGCGGCCGTATCGCTCGGGTGCGCTACCCATCCGACGCACCGCTACCGGTCGCCAAGACCTCTTCGAGTGCTCGAAGCTCGGGAACCTCACCCCACCTGCCCGTGGCATCCCGGAGGAACTCCGCACCGCGATGCCGAACCTGTAGCATCGGCACGCCCCGAGCAGGTTCGAGCGCTTCGCGTAGGTAGTGCGCAGCCGCCTCCAGATCAGCCGATTCACCGAGCACCTGAGCCCGTGCGACATCGATCAGAATGAGCGAACGCCCCCACGGCGAATCGTCCGGACTCATCTCCGTCAACGCCTGGGTCGCGTATCGCTCCACCCGTTCCGGATGTAATAACGACAGGTAGGCGGTCGCGGCATTGCCGGCGACCTGCGACGGGCTGTAGCTGCCGAGACAGATACTGGATGGTGAATCGGCCGATTCTTCAGCCCACCGGTGACCGAAGGCCGCGCCGATAGCGCGGTGTACTCCTTGGGCATCGCCGAGCCGCCCTTTCGCCCGCGCGACACCATTCGCCGCCAACCGCGCACTCTGCGGTCCGCCCGCTGCGTGAATCAGCCCATCCTCGGCGAAGGCCGAAGCCCGCTCATAGCTACCGGCGTAGTACTCACAGAAACTCTGAATTCCTCGCACCCATGCTCGAAGGTTCCCGGACTCCGCGTAGTCCCCCAGCTGAAATGCCTCCTCAGAATATGCCCTGGCCAGCGGGAAGTTATCGCAGCCGACCGCGGTGTAGGCCAGAAGCCCCGACGTGTGGCAGGCAATCTCGAACAACTCGATTCGCTGTCGTTGGTCACCGCATTCATCGAGGAGCCCCTCGAGCCAAGTTCGCTGCTTCCGCAGAGCAGGCAGCAATGCGGCCGGAGCGAGCGTCTCGTACCCCGCGATCGTGCGGTAGGTGCTGTTTCGAATACCTTCGATGACATCGGGGTCGATCGACCGGCTCAACTTCTGCAGGCGGCCGAGCACGCTGAGCAGTTATTCCGAGATGCCGCGGCCACCATCCACTGCTTTTTCGGCACTCGCACTCGCATTCGCAGACGGCATACGGCGATGCCTCGCACGCCACGCTACTTCACCCTCACCGACGATCTCCGCGAAGCGAGCGCGGTCTTCGGCCGTGGCGCGCTGCCCATAGGTCGTATCGAGAATGGACTGAATCTTCGATCGGGGCGTGACCGCACTCAGTCCGGAACGCCAATTGTTGATCGTGGTCGTTTCGATGCCGAGCAGCGCGGCGAACTCCCGAATCGAGTGACGCATCGCCTCCTGCAAGGCGACCGCCTCGAATCCGGTCCATTCACGCCCTCGCATCATCGCCCCACCTCACAAACCGGCACTGGACAGGATGAACACCCACGCAACGCAGACCGTACCCCACCACAGCTCTCTATCGCCCGAAACGTGTTGTGCGGCAATGTCGAAGCTGCATCCGGCACCGGGCTGACGCCGACGCCTCGGCGCATCGATCCCGCAGACATCGTCGGGGTCGGTGGCTACCGCCCTCGGTGCCGGATGCACCTTCCGATGCCTGCGCAAGGAACTCGTCATGGGCGACACCGCCCCACGACACCGCCACATCCGCGTCGAGTTCGGCCCCCTCGAGCTGAACTACGCGGCCGATGCCGAACAAATCTCCGATGTCGCTGCCCAGCTGAGGCGAAGTTGCCAGGATTTGGTCATTACCGTGGACGACGATTTGCGAGCCGACCTACCGCCACTGCCGTGCGCCGAACTCTGGGATTGAGAAGGTTCGGAGGAAGAGCGCGTGCCACCGATCGCTACCGACCTCCCTCAGCCAGGGATGGCCATGCCTGACCAGGACAGAACTGCGCCAATGATGGTCGGGGTGACAGGATTTGAACCTGCGACCCTCCGCTCCCAAAGCGGATGCGCTACCAAGCTGCGCCACACCCCGTGACCTCGGGCGGGCGCCGAGGGGTCCGTCCGTGGAGCGGGTGACGGGAATCGAACCCGCACCATCAGCTTGGAAGGCTGAGGTTCTACCATTGAACTACACCCGCAGGCATACGACATCAATGGGATCGCCACGATGTCGTGTGCGAGCCGACTGTACCGAACGGCGGACCGCTTGCGCCAATCACGGGTGCGGCGGCAGCCGCGTCAGGGGGGTTGACGGGCGGGCGGGCATCGGGCGGGCTCCGAAAAATAAACAGCAGTATGTTCCCGGAAATCGAGGCGGTTTCGGGCAATGCGAGCAAACATGGAGGCACGACCCGATCCGGCGGCGCCGGAGCGGGTCGGCCAGCATCGTCGGAGCGTGATCGGCAGGGGAAGCATGGGGAGTTCCGCGCACGTCGCCGGGGGCGGAGCCCGGCGCGCGCACCCCGTGCGGTCGATGGCGGTGGCGCACTCCGCACACCCGGGGGCGGCGGGGCGCGCTCCGCCGGGTGAGGAAGCGCGAACCGCCGGCCGCGATCGAGCAGCGAACAATAGGCTCTTATGTCACGCGGAGGTCACGGCGGTGTCATACTCTCCCCATCGCCATTACGCGGTGCCGTGAACCCCGACAACCATTGTCAAGTGGCGTTTTTCGGTGCCGAGTGGCTTGCTAGGATCCTTTTTGCCGGACGGGGGTATCTGGAAAGGGGGCGGTGAGCGTGCACCGAACTCGGTGGACCCGACCGCATAGCAGTGGGCTCTATCGGGGTGACGCAGGTACCTGTGGCACGGGCTTCCACGTCACCCATCGCCGGTGATCTCGATGTCGACCTTCGAGCCACCGGTCGCCGTCATGGCCAGGGCATGGGCGCAGGCGATCTGCGCCGAGCCGGGGTCGAGCACGACCGTGCGCCAGGTCGAACCGAAGCTGACCGAGATCATCCAGCGGCTGCTGTACCTGGCCGGGTCGGAGCCGTTCCCGGTGCGGGAGGCGCGCAGGCTCGGCGCCATCCTGGCCGAGGAGCCCTTCGAACGCACGCGCATGCTCGCCCAGGCCACCCGCTGGCTGCTCGGCTTCCCGTCGGGCACACCGGGTTCCCTGGTCGCGACGCGCTGGCCGCTGGTTGCCAGCCAGGCCATCGACAGCTATGCGGCGACGCTGCAGGAACGCGCGCTCGCCCAGGAGAAGGAGAAGCAAGAAGCCAAGACGTCGCATCGGATGCGCGAGATCGCCGCGCTGCAGCACCGGCTGCGGCACGAGGCGACGCACGACGCATTGACCGATCTCGCCAATCGCACTTTGCTATTGGACCGGGTCCGCGCCATCGCGGCCGACCGCAGCAAGGGCATCGGTGTGCTCGTCGTCGACCTGGACCGCTTCAAGCAGATCAACGACGGCTACGGCCACGCGGTGGGTGACGAGGTCCTGGTCGCGCTCTCCCGCAGGCTGCGCGAGGTGAGCACCCCGGAGATGATCATCTGCCGGTACGGCGGCGACGAATTCGTGCTGGCCGGCAGCGTCACGCCGTCCGCGCTCACCGAGCTCGCGACCGTGATCGTCGGCGCGCTGCGCGAACCGGTGTGGTCCAGCGCAGGCCCGGTTCCGGTCTCGGCGAGCGTCGGCACCGCCTACAACCTGCCGGGCACCCCGTGCGACTTCACCGAGCTGCTGAGCCGCGCGGACGGCGCCATGTACTCGGCGAAGACCGCGGGCGGGCGGCGCTACGCCCCTGCGGATGCCGGCGGCAACGACCTCGGCACCGCCGTCGCCGGCTAGCCGGGCTGGCATCCGGGGCACCAGAACAGATTTCGCGCCTCGAGCACGGCGTGCGCGATGGGGGTCGCGCAGATCCGGCAGGGCTCGCCCTGCCTGCGGTAGACGTAGGTGCGCGGCCGGTTCGGGCCGTAGGCGGGGGCGCCGTGGTCGTCCCCGGGGCGGATGACGACGATCTTGCCGACTCGCACCCCGACCCGCATGAGCGCGACCAGATCCGTCCACATGGCCGCCCACTCCTGCGCGCCCAGCTCGGCGCCGGGGCGGAAGGGCGAGACGCCGTGCCGGAAGAGCAGCTCCGCGCGGTAGATGTTGCCGATCCCGGCGACCACCCTCTGATCCATCAGCAGCGCGCCGATCGGCCTGCGCGAGCGGTGGATTCGGTCCAGCGCGCGGGCCGGGTCGGCGCCGCGGCGCAGTGGGTCGGGGCCGAGCCGGTCGGCGAGCGCGGCGACCTCGGCCCGGTTCAGTACCTCGCAGGCGGTCGGGCCGCGCAGGTCGGTGCCGAACCCGGCGGCGCCGACCATGCGCATCCGCACCTGGCCGGTCGGCTCGCCCATCGGCAGCGGCACCTCGGTGAAGACGCCGTACAGCCCCAGGTGCACGTGCACGGCGAGGCCGGACTCGTAGTGGTGCAGCAGGTGCTTGCCGTACGCCTCGGCGCGGGTCAGCACCTGGCCGTCGACCAGCGCCGCACCGGCGGCGAAGCGGCCCTGCGGGCTCCGGACCCGCACCGGCGCACCGGCATAGCGCGTCCGGTGCAGCTTCGCGAGCCGGTGCAGGGTGTGGCCCTCCGGCACGGGGTCAGGAGGCGGGCAGCGCCGGCGGAACGCCGGTCTTCTCGTACTCGGCCAGGATGTCGATCCGGCGCTGGTGCCGCTCCTCGTCCGACCACGGGGTGCTGACGAAGGCGTCCACGATGGCCAGCGCCTCCTCCGCCGAGTGCATGCGGCCGCCGATGCCGATGAGCTGGGCGTTGTTGTGCTGGCGGGCGAGCTGCGCGGTCTCGACGCTCCAACCGAGGGCGCAGCGGGCGCCGGGCACCTTGTTCGCGGCGATCTGCTCGCCGTTGCCGCTGCCGCCGAAGACCAGGCCGAGGCTGCCCGGATCGGCCACGGTGCGCCGCGCCGCCTCGATGCAGAACGCGGGGTAGTCGTCGAGCGCGTCGTACTCCAGGGCGCCGCAGTCGACGACGTCGTGCCCCGCCTGCTCGAGGTGGGCCTTCACGGTGTTCTTCAGCTCGAAGCCGGCATGGTCGGCACCCAGGTATACGCGCATGGCAGCGATTGTGTCAGGCGCGTTTCCGCGGCCGCACGGGGGCGGGTCGGGCCGTTCCTGCCTAGAGTTCTTCGCATGCAGCCGTACCATCCGCCGCCGTCAGCGCCCGCGCCGCGCGGGCTCTCGCCCTTCGGCCTGCCCGCCAGGCACACCTGGGAGATCCCGCTGCTGGTGGTGGTGATCGTGGTGACCGTCATCGGGTATCTGATCGCGCTCGCCGTGCTGGTGGCGGGCAGCGTCAACCAGTACGTGCTGCTGATCGCCGGGGCGCCGATCGTGGTGTGGTTCGGGCGCGGCGTGAACTACGCGTCGCAGCGGGTCGGCGCGGTCAAGATGTCGCCGACCCAGTTCCCCGATGGCTACCGCCTGGTGCAGGAGGCCGCGGCGCGGTTCGGGATGAAACAAGCGCCGGAGGCGTACGTGCTGCTCGGCAACGGGCAGATCAACGCCTTCGCCTCCGGGCACGGGTTCCGGCGGTACGTGGTGGTGTACAGCGATCTGTTCGAGATCGGCGGCGCGGCGCGGGAGCCGGACGGGCTGGCGTTCATCATCGGGCACGAGGTCGGGCACATCGCGGCCGGGCACGTCTCCTACTGGCGGCAGCTCGGCATGTTCCTCGCGCCGTTCCTGCCGCTGCTCGGCTCCGCGCTGATCCGCGCGCAGGAGTACACCGCGGACAACCACGGGTACTGCAACCGGCACACCGGGGCGGCGGGGGCGATGGGCACGCTCGGCGCGGGCAAGTACCTGAACTCGTCGGTGCGGTTCGACGAGATGGCGGATCGAGCCGCCTCGGAGCGGGCGTTCTTCATCTGGCTGGTGAACGCGCTCTCCTCGCACCCGGTGCTGACCTGGCGGATGTGGGCGCTGCGGGATCGGAGCAGGCACGGGAAGTTGTTCTGGTGGCCGGCGGCGCCGGTGCAGCCGCCGTACGGGGCGGGGCCGTATCCGCCGCCGTACGGTGCGGTGCCGCTGGGCAAGGGGGACGCGCCCTACGGAGCGGGGGCGCCGTATGAGACGGGAGCCGGGCAGTACAGCACCGGGGCTCAGCCGTATGGCCGGGGGCCGGGGACCCCCTACGGGGGCGCGAGCCCGTACGGAAACCCGTACGCAACGGGACCGTCGTGGAGCGCCGTGCCGCCGTGGGGCCAGGGCGGAACGCCGCCCTCCGGTGCGGGGTACGGGGATTTCGGCGCGACGGCGCAGTGGCGCCCCGGCGCGCCCGCGGCTCCCGGCAGCGTCGGCGACGGCGGATCAGCCGATCCCGGCACGCCGGGGAACACCGGCCCGGACGGCGCGGGTCCGCCCGGCTCCGGCACGACGGGAAACACCGGCCCCGGCGGCGCGGGTCCGCACGACTGACTGCGGCTCCACGGGCCGCACCCCGCGGCCCCGGCGAACCGGAACCCGCCGCTCAGTCGAACTCGGGCCCCTCGTGCCTGCTCCGCTTGAGCTCGAAGAAGTGCGGGTAGGAGGCGAGCGCGACGGCGCCGTCCCAGACCTTGCCCGCGTCCTCGCCGCGCGGGATGCGGGAGAGCACCGGGCCGAAGAAGGCGACGCCGTTGATGTGGATGGTCGGCGTGCCGACGTCGTCACCGACCTTGTCCATGCCCGCGTGGTGGCTGGCGCGCAGCGCCTCGTCGTACTCGGTGCTCCCGGCCGCCTCGGCGAGCTCGGCGGGCAACCCCAGCTCGGCGAGCGAGTCGGCGATCACGGCGGCCAGCGACTCCTCGCGGGTCTCGCGCTCGTACTCGTCCTTGCGGTTGTGGATGCGGGAGCCGAGCGCGGTGTAGAGGTCGGGCAGGATCTCGTCGCCGTGCTTCTGCGCGGCGGCGATCGCCACCCGGACCGGCCCCCACGCGCTCTTCATCATCTCGCGGTACTCCTCGGGCAGGTCCTTGCCCTCGTTGAGCACCGCGAGGCTCATGACGTGGAAGCGGGCGTCGATATCGCGCACCTGCTCCACCTCGAGGATCCAGCGCGAGGTGATCCAGCACCACGGGCACAGCGGGTCGAACCAGAAGTCGGCAACATCCTTGCTCACGGTCGGAGTCCTTCCACAGCTTCGGTCGCGGTGGCGCGCGCCACCCTCTCCAGCAGCAACCACCCCGGGTGGCGAATCGTTCCCGAACCGCGCCGCGATTCCCCGGCTCGCGCGCGGCGACCGGCACTAGGGTGGGCGGGGTCGCCGCCAGGCCCTTCCACCGTGAGGAGTCCGTCATGACCTCGGATCGTCGTTTCATCGTCGTCGGCGCAGGTCTCGGCGGTGCGGGTGTGGCGAAGGCGCTGCGGGACAACGATTTCGACGGCCTGATCACGGTGATCGGGGCGGAGGAGCAGCTGCCCTACGAGCGCCCGCCGCTCTCCAAGGAACACCTGGCGGGCGACAAGCCGTTCGCCGAGTTCACCGTCGCGCCGGAGGCCTGGTACCGCGACCACCGGGTCGAGCTGCTGCTCGGCACCGAGGTGCGCGCGATCGACCCGGCCGCGCACACCGTCACGCTGCCGGACGGGTCCACGCTCGCCTACGACAAGCTCGCGCTGGCCACCGGCTCCCGCCCGCGCACCCTCGACCTGCCGGGCGCGGACGCCCCGAACGTCTACACGCTGCGCACCATCGACGACTCCGACACGCTGCGCGAGCTCTTCGCCGGCGGCACCCGGCGGCTCGCGGTGATCGGCGCGGGCTGGATCGGGCTGGAGGTGGCGGCGGCGGCGCGCAACGCGGGCGTCGCGGTGACCGTCGTGGAGAACGCGGAGCAGCCGCTGCTCGGCGTGCTCGGCCCGGAGATGGGGGCGGTCTTCGCCGAACTGCACCGCGAGCACGACGTCGACCTGCGGCTGAACACCGGCGTCGCGGAGATCACCACCCGGGACGCAGGCGCGATCACCGTCGCGACCGGGCTGCGGCTCGACGACGGCACGGAGATCGAGGCCGATGCCGTGCTGATCGCGGTCGGCGCCGTCCCGGAGATCGGGCTGGCCGAGGCGGCCGGGCTCGACACCGACGGGGGCGTCCTGGTCGACGAGCACCTGAGCACCAGCGACCCGGACATCGTCGCGGTCGGCGATATCGCCGAGCAGCAGCACCCCGTGCTCGGCGGCCGGATCCGGGTGGAACACTGGGCGACCGCGCTGAACCAGCCCGGGGTCGCGGCGAAGACCATGCTCGGCCGGGAGGCGAGCTACGATCGGATCCCGTACTTCTTCACCGACCAGTACGACCTCGGCATGGAGTACACCGGCTACGTCGCGCGCGGCGCCGCCGAGCGGGTCGTGGTCCGCGGGGACACCCGGGCCAGGGAGTTCGTCGCCTTCTGGCTGGACGGCGAGAACCGGGTGCTGGCCGGGATGAACGTCAACGTCTGGGACGTCACCGACCGGATCCGCGAGCTCGTCGCCGCGGGCGAGCCGGTCGATCCGGAGCGGCTGGCCGACACCGCCGCCGAGCTGTGACCCGAACCGTGTCGAGCGGGCGCGATCGGCTCCGACCATGCTGTGAGCGCGCCCGCCGGGCGCCCGCACCGAGGAGCGAACCGTGAAGTACATGCTGTTGAAATCGCACTCCCCCGCCGCCTACTGCGGCACCGCGCTGTCCGGGTGGGACCCGGCGGACATCGCCGCGCACATCGACTTCCAGCGCACGCTCGGCGCGCAGCTGGCCGCCACGGGCGAGCTGGTCGACGCGCAGGGGCTGGCCGGGCCGGAGCAGGCGCTGGTGGTGCACTCGGACGGGCGCACCGCGCCGGTGGTCACCGACGGGCCGTTTCCGGAGACGAAGGAATTCCTGGCCGGGTACCTGGTGGTCGACGTGGCGAGCCGGGAGCGCGCGGTGGAGATCGCCGCGCTGATGTCGGCCGCGCCGGGGCCGGGCGGTGCGCCGATCGGCGAGTTCATCGAGGTGCGCGCCGTGATGTCCGCCGGGCAGTGAGGGCGGGGCAGCCGCCCGAGCTCGAACTGCTGCTGCGCGAGCTCGCCCCGCAGGTGCTCGGGGTGCTCGCCCGGCGATCCGGCGATTTCGGCGCCGCCGAGGACGCGGTGCAGGAGGCGCTGATCGCCGCCGCGACCCAGTGGCCGGACGAGGGGCTGCCGGACAATCCGCGCGGCTGGCTGCTCCAGGTCGCCCAGCGGCGGCTGGTGGATGCCGTGCGCGCCGAGGTCGCCAGGCGCAGGCGCGAGGAGGCCGTCTTCGACCGGGAGGTCACCGACGCCGAGGTGCCCGCCCGCGACGACACCCTCGCCATGTACGTGCTCTGCTGCCACCCGGCGCTGCCGGAGGCGGCGGCCGTCGCGCTCACCCTGCGCGCCGTCGGCGGCCTGGAGACCAGGGCGATCGCCGCCGCCTTCCTGGTGCCGGAGGCGACGATGGCGCAGCGCATCTCGCGCGCGAAGAAGCGGCTCGCCGGGCTGCCGTTCGTCCGGCCGGACCCCGCGGCCCGGCGGGAGCGGCTGGAGCCGGTGCTCCGGGTGCTGTACGTGATCTTCACCGAGGGCCACACCGCCAGCGCGGGCGCCGAGCTGGACCGCCCCGATCTGGCCGCCGAGGCGGTCCGGCTGACCCGCGCCCTGCACCGGCTGCTGCCGGACGACCCCGAGGTCACCGGGTTGCTCGCGCTGCTGCTGCTCACCGATGCCAGGCGGGGTGCGCGCACCGGGCCGCACGGCGAGCTGATCCCGCTCACCGAGCAGGACCGCGGGCGCTGGGATCGCGCCATGATCGGCGAGGGCGTCCGGCTGGCGACCGCGGCGATCGGCGCCGGGCTGGGCGGGCCGTACCGGATCCAGGCGGCCGTGGCGGCGCTGCACGCGCAGGCGCTGCGGGTCGAGGAGACCGACTGGGCGGGGATCCTCGCGCTCTACACCGTGCTGGAGCGGGTGGCGCCGAGCCCGGTGGTCACGCTGAACCGCGCGGTCGCGGTGGCCATGGTGCACGGCCCGGCCGCCGGGCTGGCGGCGACCGATGGGCTGGCGGCGGCCTTCGCCAGCAGCCACCGGCTGGACGCGGTGCGCGGGCACCTGCGCGAGATCGCCGGTGACACCGCGGCCGCCGTCGCGCACTACGACGCGGCCGCGGCGGCGACCACGAGCACACCCGAGCGCGACTACCTCACGCTGCGCGCCGCCCGGCTGCGGCATACTGCTGGACCGTGAGCGAAACGTTCAGCGCGGGCGTGCTGCTGTACCGGGAGTCGGAGGCGGTCACCGAGGTGCTGCTCGGGCACATGGGCGGGCCCTTCTGGGCGAAGAAGGACGCGAGCGCCTGGACGCTGCCCAAGGGTGAGTACGACCCGGACGGCGAGGACGCGCAGGCCGCCGCCGCGCGGGAGTTCACCGAGGAGCTGGGGCTTCCGGTGCCGGAGGGCGAATGGAGCTCGCTCGGCGCGGTGCGCTACCGCAGCGGACGCAACCACAAGAACCTGACGGCCTGGGCGGTGCGCGGCGAGCTGGATCCGGCGGCGATCGTGCCGGGCACCTTCGACCTGGAGTGGCCGCCGCGCTCGGGGAAGATCACCGCGTTCCCCGAGCTGGATCGGGTGGAGTGGTTCGACCTGGCGACCGCACGGGAGAAGCTCGGCTCCGGGCCGCGGCCGTTCCTGGACCGGCTCGCGCGGCACCTGGGCGGCGAGCCGGGCTGATCCCGGCCCCGCGGCGCGCGGGCCGCGGTGCCGGTCAGACCGGGACGCCGGCCCAGGCGCGGCCGGTGACCAGTTCGTACGCCTGCACATACCTGGCCCGCGTCGCCTCGACAATATCGGCCGGGATCTCCGGCCCGGGCGGCTCCCTGTCCCACCCGGTCGAGGTGGCCCAGTCGCGCACGAACTGCTTGTCGAACGAGCGCTGCGGGCGCCCCGGCTCCCACTCCGCGGCGGGCCAGAAGCGGGACGAGTCCGAGGTCAGCACCTCGTCGCCGAGGGTGAGCACGTCGCCGTCCCAGCCGAACTCGACCTTGGTGTCGGCCACGATCACGCCGTGCTCGGCGGCGTGCGCGGCGCCGCGGGAGTAGATCTCCAGGGTCAGGTCGCGGAGCCGCTCGGCGACCTCGCGGCCCTCCTGGTCGACCACCTCGGCGAAGGTGAGGAACTCGTCGTGCCCGGTATCGGAGATCTTGGTGGTCGGGGTGAAGATCGGCTCGGGCAGCCGATCGCCCTCGCGCAGCCCGGCGGGGAGCCGCACGCCGGAGACGGCGCCGTCGCGCTGGTACTCGCGCAGCCCCATGCCGACCAGGTAGCCGCGGGCGATGCACTCGACCTGGACCATGCGCAGCGGCTGCACCCGGATGGCGCGCCCGGCGAACTCGGCGGGGACGTCGGTGGTGGAGAGCACGTGGTTCGGGATGTCGCCGAAGAACTCGAACCACCAGTTCGAGAGCTGCGTGAGCAGCGCGCCCTTCTCCGGGATCGGGGTGGGCAGTGACACGTCGTAGACCGAGACCCGATCGGAGGCGACGAGCAGCAGGGTGTCGCCGTCCTCGTACAGGTCCCTGACCTTTCCGGCGTGCACGTGCTTCACTCGGACCTCCGTCGCAGGTTGTGGACAACACCTTATTTCGTAGGGTGAAAACTACAGACAGTGGCATCGTTGCAGTCACCCGAACCCAGAAGGAGCACTGTGTCCGCACCCAACCTGACACGCGACCAGGCGATCGAGCGCGCCGCGGTGGTGCAGGTCGAGAACTACCGCATCGACCTCGACCTGACCGACGGCGCGGGCAAACCGGGCGAGGGAACCTTCCGCTCCCACACCGTGATCACCTTCACCGCGACCCCGGGTGCGAGCACCTTCGTCGACATCGTGGCCCGCTCGGTGCGCTCCGCCGTGCTGAACGGCACCGCGCTCGACGTCAGCGGCTACGACGAGTCCGCCGGCATCGCGCTGACCGACCTGGCCGAGCGCAACGAGCTGGTGGTCGAGGCCGACTGCGAGTACTCGCACACCGGCGAGGGGCTGCACCGCTTCGTCGACCCGACCGACGGCAGCGTCTACCTGTACTCGCAGTTCGAGACGGCCGATGCCAAGCGCATGTTCGCCTGCTTCGACCAGCCGGACCTCAAGGCCACCTTCGACGTCACGGTCACCGCCCCCACCGACTGGCAGGTCATCTCCAACGGCGCGGGCGCCGCGCGGGAGAGCGCCGCGCCCGGCACCCATGTCTTCGCCACCACGCCGCGGCTGAGCACCTACCTGGTGGCGCTGATCGCCGGGCCGTACGCGCAGTGGACCGATGCCTACACCGACGAGCACGGCACCATCCCGCTCGGCATCTACTGCCGCTCCTCGCTCGCCGAGTTCATGGACGCCGAGCGGCTCTTCACCGAGACCAAGCAGGGTTTCGCCTTCTATCACAGCAACTTCGGCGTCCCCTACGCCTTCGGCAAGTACGACCAGCTCTTCGTGCCCGAGTTCAACGCGGGCGCCATGGAGAACGCGGGCGCCGTCACCTTCCTCGAGGACTACGTCTTCCGCTCCAAGGTGACCAGGGCCTCCTACGAGCGCCGCGCCGAGACCGTGCTGCACGAGATGGCGCACATGTGGTTCGGCGACCTGGTCACCATGAAGTGGTGGGACGACCTGTGGCTGAACGAGTCGTTCGCCACCTTCGCCTCGGTGCTCTGCCAGGCCGAGGCGACCGAGTACACCAGCGCCTGGACCACCTTCGCCAACGTCGAGAAGTCCTGGGCGTACCGGCAGGACCAGCTGCCGTCGACGCACCCGATCGCCGCCGACATCCCCGACCTGGCCGCGGTCGAGGTCAACTTCGACGGCATCACCTACGCCAAGGGCGCCAGCGTGCTCAAGCAGCTGGTCGCCTACGTCGGGCTGGAGCCGTTCCTGGCCGGGCTGCGCGCCTACTTCGCCGACCACGCCTACGGCAACGCCACCTTCGGTGACCTGCTGGCCGCGCTGGAGAAGTCGTCCGGGCGCGATCTCTCCGGCTGGGGCGCGCAGTGGCTCAAGACCACCGGGCTGAACATCCTGCGACCGGAGTTCGAGGTCGGCGCGGACGGCGCCTTCACCTCGTTCGCGGTGGTGCAGGAGGGCGCCGCGCCGGGCGCGGGCGAGCAGCGGGTGCACCGGCTCGCCGTCGGCGTCTACGACGAGCAGGACGGCAAGCTGGTCCGTACCACCCGGATCGAGCTGGATCTGGAGGCCGCCGAGCGCACCGGGGTGCCGCAGCTGATCGGCGTCCCGCGCGGCAAGTTCGTGCTGGTCAACGATGACGACCTGACCTACTGCTCGGTGCGGCTGGACCCGGATTCGCTGGACGTGCTCGTCAACCGGATCGCCGATATCGCCGAGCCGCTGCCGCGCACGCTGGCCTGGTCCGCGGCCTGGGAGATGACCAGGCAGGCCGAGTTCAAGGCCCGCGATTTCGTCGCGCTGGTGCAGCGCGGGGTCGGCGCGGAGTCCGAGATCGGCGTGGTGCAGCGGCTGCTCATGCAGGCGCACGCCACGCTGGCCTCCTACGCCGAGCCGGAGTGGGCGAGCAGCACCGGCTGGCCGGACTTCGCCAACCGGCTGCTGGAGCTGGCGCGCGAGGCCGAGGCCGGCTCGGACCACCAGCTCGCCTTCGTCAACGCGCTGGCCGCGGCGCGGCTCTCCGCCTGGCACACCGAGGTGCTGCGCGAGCTGCTCGACGGCGATCCGGCCGGGGTCGGGCTGCCCGGGCTGCTGGTCGACACCGATCTGCGCTGGCGAATCGTGGCGGCGCTGGCCGCGGCGGGCGAGCTCGACGCCGACGGCACCGAATCGCCCGCCATCGACAAGGAGCTGGCGGGCGACCCGACCGCGGCGGGCAAGCGGCAGGCGGCGGCCGCCGCGGCGGCGCGGCCGATCGCCGAGGTCAAGGCGCAGGCGTGGGCGACCGTCATGGAGGACGACGCGGTGCCGAACATCACCGCGCGCGCCATCGTCGGCGGGTTCGCGCCGACCGGGCAGGGCGAGCTGGTCGCGCCGTACCTCGACCGCTACTTCGGCGATATCGCGCGGGTGTGGGAGCGGCGCTCCAGCGAGGTCGCGCAGACCGTCGTGGTGGGGCTGTACCCGTCCTGGGTGATCACCGAGGAGGCGGTCGCCAAGGCGGACGAGTTCCTCGCGGGTGATCACCCGCCCGCGCTGTACCGGCTGGTCAGCGAGGGCAAAGCCGGTGTCGAGCGCGCCCTGCGCGCCCGCGCCTTCGACCGGGAGTAGAAAACGCGTCCGGCGCGGTCCCGAACGGGACCGCGCCGGACGCGAGAGAATGCTGCCGCGCAGTTTAGGCCGACCGCCGGCCAGCCGGTGAGCGCCACGAGAACGCTCAGCCGAGACGTCTACTGCGCCCGCGCGGAACCTCGCCCGTGCCGGCGCAGAACCTTCCAGTGCGCCAGCGCCGAACCCTCCCCCGTGCCAGAGGGGAACCCTCGCGGCGCGCCAGCGCAGAACCTCGCGGCGCGCCAGCGCAGAACCTCGCGGCGCGCCAGCGCAGAACTTCCCGCCGCGCCAGCGCGGAACCTGCCCGGCGCGGTAGCGCCGAAGGACACGGCCGCGTCAGCGGCCGATGGCCGCCGCCATGACTCGGACGGCGGAGACGAGACCGTCGATCAGCTGCCCCTGGCGGAACGAGCTGGAGGCGGCGGTGACGCCGAGCTGGCAGACCCGGTCGTTGGCCCGGTCCTCGATGTCGTGCCCGGAGCGCACCTCGATGGCGCGGTCGTTGGGCGAGACCGCGATGAGCACGGCTCGCTCCGGGTCGGGGACGGTCGGGAGCAGCGCGTCCGCGCCCGCCGCCGGATCGCCGCCGAGGTCACCGATGAAGACGGTGAACCGGACCCCGGTGGCCCTTGTCCCCTCGATGAGCGCGTTGTCCAAGGCGACCAGCTCGTGGTCGGAGAACGGCGCCCGCCGGAACTCGGTGCCAGGCTCGTGCACTCCGGAGACCCGGCCGCTGCTGGTCAGCGCGTACCCGTGCGGCAGGTCGGTCTCGACCACCGCGGGCCACTTAGAACTTGCCACTTGCCCGGCCTCCGATCAGTTCCGCGGCGGCACCGTGCCCACCGTGGTGCCCGTGCCCGATCACCTCGTCGGTGGCACTCCACAGCACCGGCTCACCCGTCCACGGCTGACCGAGTTCGTAGCGCGCCGGCTTCTCGCCGGGCAGCGGCTTGCCGAGGTACGACAGGCCGGCGATCGCACCGTAGATCACCAGCGGAACGCCGCCGAAAATCAGCACAGTCTCGAGAATGCTCACGGCTCCAAGATATCCGATCCTGTGTAGTAGTTCTTCCTCCGACCCACCGTCAGACCAGCCAGGCGGCGGTATCCGGCGGCAGCGCGCCGTCCGCGAGCGGCCCGCTGGCCAGCAGCAGCTCGCCCGTCGGCAGCGCGATCGGGGCGTTCGAGGCGTTCAGTACGCAGGTCAGCCCGCCCGGCCTGCGCACCGTGACGGTGTCGGCGTGGCCGTCGAGCCACTCCAGCCCGTCGGCCGCGAACTCCGGCCTGCTACGGCGCAGCTCGAGCGCGGCGCGGTAGAACGCGAGCACGGAGCCGGGCTGCGCCAGCTGCGCCTCGACGGTGCGATCCGCCCACGCCGCGGGGATCGGCAGCCAGCTCTGCTCGCCGTCGGTGAAGCCGAACGGCGGCGCGGCACCGGACCAGGGCAGCGGCACCCGGCACCCGTCGCGGCCGCGCTCGGTGTGCCCGGAGCGCTCCCAGACCGGGTCCTGCAGCACCTCGTCCGGCAGGTCGTCCACGTTGGGCAGCCCGAGCTCGGCGCCGTTGTAGACGAAGACCACGCCGGGCAGCGCGAGCTCGAGCAGCGCCATCGCCCGCGCCCGCGCGACGCCGGGCGCCCCGCCGCCGTACCGGCTGACCTCGCGGTCGATGTCGTGGTTGGAGAGCGTCCAGGTGGGGGTCGCCCCGACCGGGGCAACCGCGGCCAGCGAGTTCTCCACCGCGTCGCGGATGTCGGCGGCCTCGAAGGAGGTCTCGGCGAGCCGGAAGTTGAAGGCAAGGTGCAGCTCGTCCGGGCGCACGTACTCGCCGAAGCGGACGTTGTCGTCCACCCAGACCTCGCCGATGCTCACCGCGCCGGGGTACTCGTCGATCACCTTGCGGATGCGCCGATGGATGTCGTGCACGCCCGGGTTGTTGAAGCGCGGGTCGTGGTCGTCGTGGACGAGCATCTTGGTATCCACCTTGGCCATGTCCGGCAGCCCGGGCGGCTTGGCCATGCCGTGCGCGACGTCGATCCGGAAGCCGTCGACGCCGCGGTCCAGCCAGAACCGCAGGGTCTGCTCGAAGTCGGCGACGACGTCGGCGTTCTCCCAGTTCAGGTCGGGCTGCTCGGCGGCGAAGATGTGCAGGTACCACTGCCCCGGCCTGCCGTCCGGCTCCACGATCCTGGTCCAGGCCGGGCCGCGGAAGATGCTCGGCCAGTTGTTCGGCGGCTCGGAGCCGTCGGCGCCCCTGCCGTCGCGGAAGATGTAGCGGGCCCGCTCGGGGCTGCCAGGCCCGGCGGCCAGCGCCGCCCGGAACCAGGCGTGCTCGCTGCTGGTGTGGTTCGGGACCAGGTCCATGGTGACCCGGATGCCGCGCTCGTGCGCCGCCGCGATCAGCTCGTCCATCGCGGGCAGGCCGCCGAAGAGCGGGTCGATGTCGCGCGGGTCGGCCACGTCGTAGCCGCCGTCGGCCATCGGTGAGCGCATCACCGGGCAGATCCAGAGCGCGTCGACCCCGAGCTGCTCCAGGTAGCCGAGGCGCTCCCGGATGCCGCCGAGATCGCCGACCCCGTCACCGTTCGAGTCGGCGAACGAGCGCGGGTACACCTGGTAGAAGACGGCCGACTTCCACCAGGGCGTGGACTCTGCGGGGGAAACGGTCATGCCGTCATACTGCCCGAACAAACGGGCATTACGCCCGGCGCGGCACCATGCCGCTCACCACGTCGCGTTCATCAGCGAATTCGCCGCCATCTCCAGGTAGTCGAGGAGCTTCGCGCGGTGCGCGTCGTCCAGGACCTCGGGTTCGATCTCCGCGACCGCAGTGCGCATGCAGCGCAGCCAGGCGTCCCGCTCGATCGGGCCGATGCTGTACGGCATGTGCCGCATCCGCAGCCTGGGGTGGCCGCGCTCGTCGGAGTAGGTGCGCGGGCCGCCCCAGTACTGCTCGAGGAACATCCGCAGCCTGCGCTCGGCCGGGCCGAGATCCTCCTCCGGGTACAGCGGCCGGAGCACCGGGTCGACCGCCACCTCGCGGTAGAAGGTCGTCAGGATCCGCCGGAACGTCTCGGCTCCGCCGATCTCCTCGTAGAACGACGTCGCTTGCTCGCCGGAAGTCATGGGTCCTCTCGGGGGCTGGTCTGGGTGCGGTTCCGCGGCTCCATTCTGCCGCCTGCCCGGCGACCGCGCCGCCACGGGCCGGAGCCAGGGATACCGAGTTCCCCGCCCCGTGTGATTCAGCCGCCGTTAACCGGAGATTGCTCGAAATCACCGTGCAATCCAGGGGGAACCGTGGTCAACTGGGGGGCAGTCTCAGCCGAGATAACACATGATCCTGCCAATCATGAAATCGAGGTCTCCCGATGAAGCAGCGGCACAGCGCCCGGTCACCCGAGGCGCGTGGGCACCGACAACTCCAGCCCGCCGACGTCCACAATCGTGGGTCGGGGGCTACTCCGCTGCACATTCTGTCCGACCGATATCCGGGTTCGCACCACCCCACCGGCCACGTGCCGGTCCTGCGATCGGCCCCGCCGCCCGAGGCTCCCAGTTGGTTGAAGCGCCGGGTGCTGCTGCTGAACGCCACCTTCGAGCCGCTCACCGCGCTCTCCGCCCGGCGCGCCGTCGTGCTGCTCATCTGCGGCAAGGCCGACCCGGTGCACCAGGACCCGGAGAACCCGGTAGTGCACTCCGCCGAGGCCGCTGTCGCCGTGCCGTCGGTGATCCGGCTGCGCACCTACGTGCGCGTCCCCTACCGCGCCCGGGTCCCGATGACGCGGGCCGCGCTCATGCACCGCGACCGCTACCGCTGCGGCTACTGCGGCGGCAAGGCCGAGACCATCGACCACGTGATCCCGCGCAGCCGCGGCGGCGAGCACTCGTGGGAGAACTGCGTGGCCAGCTGCGCGCCGTGCAACCACCGCAAGGCCGACAAGATGCTCAGCGAGCTGGGCTGGGTGCTTCGTGCCCCGCTGGTCTCGCCGAAGGGGCCGCACTGGCGGTTGCTCTCCACCACAGCGGAGCTGGACCCGCAGTGGCTGCAGTACCTCGGCGAGGGCGCCGCCTGAGTCGGGTGTGCTGCCCTGCGGTGTCGCGGTCGTCGGCGTCCCGGCCTCGCGCAGAGCCCCGCTGCTCGTGGTTGTGCTCGCCGCGGCGAGGGTCACCGCCGGGCTCCGCCTGTTCGGCGTCGCCTGACGCTCAGTTGGCGATGAGCGGGATTCCGCCCCCGTGCCTGCGGGCGACCGATCCATAGCGGGCGTCGATGCGGAACCAGGTGCGGGTGCTGCGCACCCGGACGATCTCGTCGGCGGCGATGCGGCGGGGATCCGCCTTCTCCCCGGAATGCGGGATGAAGTCCATCGCGGTGAGTGCGAAGACCACCCGCATCGGCACCGCCACCTCGGCGCCGTCGCCGGTGACGGTGAGCACCGGCTGGTCGAGCAGCGAGGCGGGCGGCCCGTGCCCGCTCCCGTGCTCCCTGGCCAGCTCGACCCCGCGCTCGGCCAGCTCGACGAGCGTGCGCGCGGGCACGTCGTCCACGTGCGCCCACCCGCCGCCGGGCGGCAGCGCACCGCGCCAGGCGGAGTCGAGCGAGTAGCCGAGGTCGATCGGCAGCCCGCTGCCGAGCCCGTTCAGCAGCAGGTCGGCGGAGACGGTCACGTCGTCCAGCGCCAGATCGGCGGAAACCGTCCGTACCGCGAGCGTCTCGAAGCCGGTCGCGGCCCAGGCCGAGACCAGCTCCGGCCCGCGCCTGCGCAGCCGGATCACCGCCGCCGGGTCCAGCCGGACCGCCCGGTTCGCGAAGGTCGCCAGGTTCTCCCGCTCCGCCGGGTCGGCGACGTGCAGGACCCGCTGGTCCCCGGTCAGTGGCTCACTCCATCCACTCCTCGAGGTAGCCGCGCTCTGCCTCGGTGAGCCGGCGCAGCCGCTGCGTCCTGATGTCGAAGGCGGCGATCTGGGTCGTCGCCGTCACCGCCGGGGTGGAGTCCGGCGCGGCGCCCGCCGCCCTGACCTCGTACCCGATGGTGAAATCGACCGCCCGCAGCTGGGTGATGCGCATCGCGATATCGAGCGGCGTGTCCTCGTGCCGCAGCTGCCCGCGGTAGCGAACGTGCAGGTCGGCGAGGACGCAGCCCTCGCGCATGGCCGCCGTCGGCCTGCCGTCCTCGAAGAGCCACGGGATCCGCGCCTCCTCCAGCAGCGTGACCATCCTGGCGTGGTTCACGTGCTGGAAGACGTCCATATCGGACCAGCGGATATCCACCTTCGCGTGGAAGCGGAGCGGGAGCGCCCCCGCTCCCCGGACACTGTCACGTACGTCGACGATGGTCACATTGCTACCTCCGGTTACGCACCCACGCCGCTCACCATGCTTCGGACCTGCCGCGCCGCAACCGAGAGGGTGGCCAGATCGTGGGTGCCGGACTCGAACAGTTCGGCCAGTGCCGCCCGGGCGCGCCCGAGGCGGGACTGATTCCTCGACTCCCAGTATGCAATCTTGTCGCCGGGCTCCTCGTCCGGCTCCGAGTCACTGAGCACGTCCATGGTGAGCGAGCGGAGCGAACCGTACATATCGTCGCGCAGCGCGAGCCGGGCCAGCGCGTGCCAGCGATCCCCGCGCTCGAGGCCGCTCACCGCGGCGAGCAGCCAGTCGATCTTGAGGTGCTCGTTCAGCGCGTAGTACAGCGCCCCGACCTCGTCACCGTCCCGGTTCACGATGTCGGCGACGTCGAGGATGTCGAGCAGCGGATACAGGTTGAGCAGGCCGAACACCTCGGTGGCGAGGCCGGTCGGCGCGCCGCGGGCGATCAGGTCGGAGGCCTGGTCGGTGAGGCTGGCGACGTGCGGCCCGCGCAGCCAGTTCGGCGCCGCCTCGCGCAGCTCCGCCACCCCGGCGGCGTACCTGTTGATCTCCGCGCCCACCGCGATGGGCTGCGGGCGATTGATCAGCAACCAGCGCGAAGCGCGATCGAGTGTGCGCTTCGTCTCGAGTTCCAGGTGGTCGCGCACCGCGGCGGGGGCATCGCAGTCCCGGATCCGCTGCCACAGGGCGGGCAGGTCGAAGATCTGCGCCGCGGCGGCGAAGGCGCGCACCGCGTCGGTGGTGCCCGCGCCGATCTCCTCGCGCAGCCGGTAGGCGTAGGTGATGCCGCCGTAGTCGACCACCTCGTTGACCACCATCGTGGTGATGATCTCGCGGCGCAGCCGGTGCCGCTTGATGGCCGGGGCGAAGCGCTCGCGCAGCGGGGTCGGGAAGTACAGCGGCAGCCGGTTCGAGAAGTGCTGGATGTCCGGCAGGTCGGAATCGAGCAGGTCCGCCTTGAGCGCCAGCTTCACGTGCGCCATCAGGTTGGAGAGCTCGGGCGAGGTGAGCCCGCTGTGGTGCTCGTAGCGGTGCTGCAGCTCGTCGTCGGTGGGCAGCGCCTCCAGCTCCCGGTCCAGCCCGCGCCGCCGCTCCAGGTCGTCGAGGAGCCTGCGATGCACGCTCACCATGTGCGGAGCCTCGGTGCGCGAGACGCCCATCAGCATGTTCTGGGTGACGTTGTCGCGCAGCACCATCTCCGCGACCTCGTCGGTCATCGAGGCGAGCAGCGGATTGCGGTCGGCCGCGGCCAGCTCGCCGCCGCTGACCACGCCGTCCAGCAGCACCTTGATATTGACCTCGTGGTCGGAGCAGTCGACACCGGCCGAGTTGTCCAGGGCGTCGGTGTTCATCTTGCCGCCGTCCAGGCAGAACTCGATCCGGCCGAGCGCGGTGACGCCGAGGTTGCCGCCCTCACCGATCACGTGGACGCGCAGCTCGTTGCCGTTCACCCGGACCGGGTCGTTCGACTTGTCCCCGACGTCGGCGTTCGTCTCGCTGCTCGCCTTGATGTAGGTGCCGATGCCGCCGTTCCAGAGCAGCTGCACCGGCGCCTTCAGGATGGCCCGCACCAGCTCCGGCGGGGAGAGCGAGGTGACGCCGTCCGCCAGCCCGAGCGCCTGCCTGGCCTGCGCGCTGATCGGCACCGCCTTCACGGTGCGCTCCCAGACGCCGCCGCCCGCGCTGATCAGAGAGGTGTCGTAGTCCGCCCAGGACGAACGGGGCAGCGCGAACATGCGCTGCCGCTCGGCGTACGAGGTGGCCGCGACCGGGTCCGGGTCGAGGAAGATGTGCCGGTGGTCGAAGGCGGCCACCAGCCGGATGTGCTCGGAGAGCAGCATGCCGTTGCCGAAGACGTCGCCGGACATGTCGCCGACGCCGACCACGGTGAAGTCCTGGGTCTGGGTGTCGATGCCGAGCTCGCTGAAGTGCCGCTTGACGCTCTCCCATGCACCGCGCGCGGTGATCCCCATGGCCTTGTGGTCGTACCCGGCCGAGCCGCCGGAGGCGAAGGCGTCGCCGAGCCAGAAGCCGTACCGCCCGGCCACGTCGTTGGCCTCGTCGGAGAAGCGCGCGGTGCCCTTGTCCGCCGCGACCACCAGGTAGGTGTCGTCGCCGTCGCGGCGCACCACGCGGGCGGGCGGGCGCACCGCGCCGGTGCCGAGGTCGACGTTGTCGGTGAGGTCGAGCAGCCCGGCGATGAAGGTGCGGTAGCAGGTGACACCCTCGGTGGCGAGCGCCTGGCGGTCGGCGGCCGCGTCACCGGTGGGCACGGGCGGGCGCTTGACCACGAAGCCGCCCTTGGCGCCGACCGGGACGATCACCGCGTTCTTCACCGCCTGCGCCTTCACCAGCCCGAGGATCTCGGTGCGGAAGTCCTCCAGCCGGTCCGACCAGCGCAACCCGCCGCGCGCCACCGAACCGAAGCGCAGGTGCACGCCCTCGACCCGCGGCGAGTAGACGAAGATCTCGTACTTCGGCCGCGGCTTGGGCAGCTCGGCGATCTCGGCGGGCTCGACCTTGATCGAGAGGAAGTCGCGCGGCTCGCCGTCGGCGCCGGTGACGTAGTAGTTGGTGCGCAGGGTCGCGCGGATCAGCCCGAGCAGGGCACGCAGGATGCGGTCCGCGTCCAGGCTGACCACCTCGTCGATCCTGGTGCGCAGCCGCCCCTCCAACTCGGCGGCCCGCTCCGCGGATTCGGCATCGGGGTCGAACCGGGCGGCGAAGAGGTCGAGCAACAGCCGGGCGGCCTCCGGGTAGACCAGCAGCACCCGGGCGATATTGACCTGGCTGTAGGGGAACCCCGCCTGCTGCAGGTACTTCGCGTAGCCGCGCAGCACCGAGACGTCGCGCCAGGCGAGCCGGGCGCGCAGCACCAGCTCGTTCAGCCCGTCGGCCTCGGCCCGGCCGAACCAGGCCGCCTCGAAGGCCTGCACGAACCGGTCGCGCAGCCCCTCCGGCGGGGCGTGCACCGCGGTGGCGCCGTTCGGCGAGCGCAGCAGCTCGGCGTCCAGGTCTTTGTCCAGCGCGTCGCGCAGCAGCTCGGGGCGGGCCTGCACGCCGAAGTCGTAGATCCACCACTCACCGCGCCCGGCGGTGCCCGCGCGCGGCGTGATCCGGTACGGCCGCTCGTCGACCACCTCGACGCCGAGGCTCTGCAGCACCGGCATCACCTGGCTGAGCGAGACCCCGGAGCCGCCGATGTAGAGGCTGAACCGCCACGAGCCGGGGGCGGAATCCGGGGTGCGGTAGAGGAACTGGTCGATGGAGTCGGCGCCGAGCCGCTCCAGCCGCACGATGTCGGCCAGCGCGCGGGCCGAGTCGAAGTCCTGCTTGTAGCTCTCCGGGAAGGCGCCGATGTAGCGGTCGAGCACCTCGGTGGTGACGACGGCGGTGGTGGCGAGCTCCTCGTCCAGCCGGTCCTGCCAGGACTTGCTGGTCTCCACCAGCAGCCGCTGGATCCGCCTGCGGTTCTCGTCGCCGGTGTCGGGCAGGTCGGTCCCCCGCGGCATCCGGATCGTGAAATACACGCTGGCGATTTCGTTTTCGCTGACCCGGACCGAGTACTCGATGTCGTCGCTGCCGAGCTGCTGCCCGAGGATGCCCTGCATCCGCAGCCGCACCTCGGTGGTGTAGCGATCCCGCGGCATGTACACCAGGCAGGCGACGAAGCGGCCCTGCCGGTCCGCGCGCAGGAACAGCCGCACCTGCCTGCGCTGGCGCACGGTGAGCACGGCGGAGGCGGTGTGCCCGAGGCTGTCCGCGTCGGAGGAGAAGAGCTCGGTGCGCGGCAGCGACTGGATGGTCTCCAGCATCGCCTGGCCGGAGTACGAGGACAGCTCGTGGCCGCTGCGCTCGATGGCCGTCTCCACCCGGCGGGCGATGACCGGGATGTCGAGCACGTTCTCGTGCACGGCCGTGACCGTGAAGACGCCGAGGAAGACGTGCTCGCCGATCACCGCGCCGGATTCGTCGAAGTCGGCGACCCCGACGAAGTACGGGTACGCCGCCCGGTGCACGGTGGCCCGGACCAGCCCCTGGGTCAGCACCAGCAGCGGCCGGTCGGCGCCGGCGAAGGGGACCGCGAAGTCGGTGCCGACATCGGGGGCGAGCACGCCGAGGCAGCTCTCCCGCATCGGCTCCGGCACCTCGTCGCCGTCGTGGTAGCGGTAGCGGCCGTAACCGAGCACCGTGAAGTTGCCCTCGGCCAGCCAGTCCAGCAGCTTCGCGGTGTCCAGCAGGTCATCGGCGGGGAACGGCGCGTCGCCGCGCTCGGCCGCGGCGCGCAGCGCCCCGGCGACCGCCTGCTGCTGCCGGAGGATGTCGCCGGTGTCGGCGGCCACCTGGCGCACATCCTCGATGACCTCGGTGATCGAGGAGCGCACCTTCTCCAGCAGCGCGGAGCTCACCGTCGGCGGCAGCTGCACGAACATCCAGGACTCGGAGATCCAGTCGTCGCCCCGGTTCCCCGCCCCGTGCGGGGTCACCGCGGTGAGGACGCCGTTTTCCCGGCGCACCTCGAAGATGGGGTGCACCAGCTCGACCATCCGGACGCCGAGCTTGCCGAGCGTCGCGGAGACCGACTCGACCAGCAGCGGCATGTCGTCGGTGACGATCTGCAGCGCGGGGCCGAAGTCCGACGCGTCCGGGTGGAAGACCCGCACCACGGCCTCGCGGGGCCGCCGCACGCGGGCGAGTTCGATGTGCAGGCGGAAGATGTCGGTGCCGCCGTGGATGGCGTAGTCGACGTCGCCGGCGTCGACATGCCGGAAGTACGCCTCCCCGAGCTCGGTGAGCGACACGCGCACCTGCTCCGGCAAACTCTCGGACCACTGCTCTGTGGACACTTCGGACGACACCGTCATGCTCCTGACATCTCCCTCGGTACGGATTCGGTGATCAGCCGTGCATCGGCCATGATGCGGGGAGAACCACCTCGACGGTGCACGCCGGACACTCCAGCGGGTCCGGGAACGCGCACTGCGACGGCGGATTTCACCACTCGGCGATCGAGGGCGAGTGCACGGCGGAGCGAGGAAGGTTCAGACCGAACCTGGAATTGCACGTAACCCACACTATCGACTCCGCGCGAATACGGCGCGACAGTACGGAAGCTACTGGTGGGGCAATAAGTTGCGGGCCGTGGTGAGTGGGAGAACGGACCGGCTGGATGGGTCCGACCGGTCGCGATCGAACCCACCCGGAAATTCCGGCCGGAAAAAACTAGTCGCGGGTCAGTTTGCGGTGCGTGAGCCGGTGCGGGCGGGACGCCTCCAGGCCGAGACGTTCGATCTTGTTCGCCTCGTACGCCTCGAAGTTGCCCTCGAACCAGAACCACGCGGCCTCGTTCGCCGAGTCGCCCTCCCACGCCAGGATGTGCGTGCAGGTGCGATCGAGGAACCAGCGATCGTGCGAGATCACCACGGCGCAGCCGGGGAACTGCTCGAGCGCGTTCTCCAGCGAACTCAGAGTTTCCACGTCGAGGTCGTTGGTCGGCTCGTCGAGCAGGATCAGGTTGCCACCCTCCTTGAGGGTGAGCGCCAGGTTCAGCCGGTTGCGCTCACCGCCGGAGAGCACCCCGGCCGGCTTCTGCTGGTCCGGGCCCTTGAAGCCGAACGCCGACACGTAGGCGCGGGACGGCATCTCCTGCTGGCCGACCTGGATGTAGTCGAGCCCCTCGGAGACCACCTGCCACACCGTCTTGGTCGGATCGATCCCGCCGCGGCTCTGGTCGACGTAGCTCAGCTTGACCGTCTCGCCGACCCGGACGATGCCGCTGTCCGCCTGCTCCAGCCCCACGATGGTCTTGAACAGCGTGGTCTTGCCGACGCCGTTCGGGCCGATGACGCCGACGATGCCGTTGCGCGGCAGCGTGAACGACAGATCCTTGATCAGCTGGCGGTCGCCGAAGCCCTTGTCCAGGTGCTCCACCTCGACCACCACGCTGCCGAGCCGCGGCCCGGCCGGGATCTGGATCTCCTCGAAGTCGAGCTTCCTGGTCTTCTCGGCCTCGGCGGCCATCTCCTCGTAGCGGTCGAGCCTGGCCTTGTTCTTGGCCTGCCTGGCCTTGGCGCCGGAGCGCACCCAGGCCAGCTCCTCCTTGAGCCGCTTCTGCAGCTTCTGGTCCTTCTTGCCCTGCACCGCCAGCCGCTCGGCCTTCTTCTCCAGGTAGGTGGAGTAGTTGCCCTCGTAGCCGATGGCGCGGCCGCGGTCCAGCTCCAGGATCCAGCCGGCCACGTTGTCCAGGAAGTACCGGTCGTGGGTGACGGCGAGCACGGCGCCGGCGTACTGCGCCAGGTGCTGCTCCAGCCAGAGCACCGACTCGGCGTCCAGGTGGTTGGTCGGCTCGTCCAGCAGCAGCAGGTCGGGCTTGCTCAGCAGCAGCTTGCAGAGCGCGACGCGGCGGCGCTCGCCACCGGAGAGGTTGGTGACCGGCTCGTCCGGCGGCGGGCAGCGCAGCGCGTCCATGGCCTGCTCCAGCTGGGAGTCGACGTCCCACGCGTCGGCGTGGTCCAGATCCTCCTGCAGCCTGCCCATCTCGTCCATGAGCTCGTCGGAGTAGTCGGTCGCCATGAGCTCGGCGATCTCGTTGAAGCGGTCGAGCTTGACCTTGATCTCGCCGAGCCCCTCCTCGACATTGCCGCGGACGGTCTTCTCCTCGTTCAGCAGCGGCTCCTGCTGCAGGATGCCGACCGTCGCGCCGGGCGCGAGGAACGCTTCGCCGTTGTTCGGCTGGTCCAGTCCGGCCATGATCTTCAGCACGCTCGACTTACCCGCGCCGTTCGGACCGACGACACCGATCTTGGCACCGGGAAGGAAGTTCAACGTGACGTCGTCGAGTACGACCTTGTCGCCGTGCCGCTTGCGAACCTTCTTCATTTGGTAGATGAACTCAGCCATGGAGCAAAGCCTATCGGTGGAAGGAAACGGATACCGTGCGGGAGCGGGCCCTGCGGGCGCCCGCCGACCGTGCGCTCAAGCGTCGACCGGCTCGGCGATGCGGGTGGGACCCGGGCGGCTCACCGTACCCGACTCGACCGCGCGATCCGGGAACGGCCCGTCGGCGGCTTCCGGCAGCTCCCGCGGCGCCACCCTGGCCTCCGGCATCGGCGCGGTGGCCACCTCCGACTCCCCTGCCTCCGGCTTCTGCCGTTCGGCGCGCCGGGTGATCGCCGCCGTGCACCTCGCCAGATCGGGGCCGATGGCGACGGCCCGCATCTCCAGGTCGCGCCGCTCGACGCCGTCCTTGGCGCGGTACTCGTGCGTCCGCAGCTGGCCGTGCACCAGCACCGGGTCACCGCGGCGGATCGAGGCGTGCACGCCGGAGACCAAGCGCCGCCAACAGCTCACCGTAAGGAACAACGTGCCGTTGTCCACCCATTCCCCCGACGCCTGATCGAACCGCCGGGAATTGCTCGCCACCCGGAAGGTGATCACCGGCTCCCCGTTCGCGAGCTCCCGCTTGGCCGGGTGGGTGACCACCGTGCCCGCCACCGTCGCCATCGCCTCGTACATCGTCGCGCCCCCTTCACATCCACGCTCTTCGTGTCCGGCTCCCAGGGTGCCGCAGCGGGGCGGGGGACGACCCCGTCCACGAGGGGGGCTGTGGATAACTCCGCCCCTGTGGACAACCCGGGCTCAGCGCGCGGCCGGGTCGCCGTTCGCGCTGCACAGCACCACGATGGTCCGGCGCCCCGGCTCGGGGACGAAAGCACCGCTGAGCAGGGCGGCGAGCGCCGCCGCGGCGGACGGCTCCACCGCGATCCGGAACTCGCGCCAGAGCAGGTCGCGGGCCGCGTCGACGGCGTCGTCGGTCACGGTGAGCGCGGGGACCTCGGTGCGGCGGGCGAGGTCGAGCGCGATCGCCCCGATCCGGTCCGGCCCCGCGGAGTCGGCGGCGGGCACCCCGACCGGCCGCTCCGCGCTCAGCGCGGCGCGCAGCAGCGCCCTGCGCTCCGGCTCCACCCCGATCACCTGCTGCCGCCTGCCGAGCGCGGCGGCCAGCCCGCCGATCAGCGCGCCGTCGCCGACCGCGGCCAGCACCGGCGGCCTGCCGCGCACCTGTTCCTCCAGCTCCAGCCCGAGTACGCCGATACCCGCGACCACCGCGGGCGTGTCGTGCACCGGCAGGTACAGCGCCCCTCTCCCGGCCGCGAGCTCGACGGCGTGTGCGCAGGCTTCGGCGAGCGTGGTGCCGTGCCAGCGCACCTCGGCGCCGTGCGACCACATCGCGGCGACCTTGCTGTGCGGCGCCGTCTCCGGGACGACGACGGTGCAGGTCCGGCCGAGCCCCGCGGCGGCGAGCGCGGCCGCGATCCCGGCATTGCCGCCGGCGGCGAGCACCACCTGCGTCGGCCGCGCGGCCGCGGTGAGCAGGGCGTTCAGGCTGCCGCGGAGCTGGAAGGTGCCGCCGTGCTGCAGGTACTCCAGCTTGAGCGAGACCGGAAATCCGGCGACGGTGGTGTGGAAGACCGGGGTCTTGCGGAGCTGCCCCGCGAGCCGCCTGCGGGCCGCGCGCACGTCGGAGCGGAAGACCCGCGGCGGCGCGGCGGTGGTCGCGGAGTCAGTCACCGCGCGGCCCACGGTCGCGGCGCGCCAGCTCGGCGTACATGGCGTTGTACGCGGCCAGCTCGGCGTCGTGATCGCGGTCGGCGGCGCGGTCGGTGCGCTGGGCCAGCCGTTCGTCGCCGCGCGACCACTGGATGAGCAGCGCCAGCATCACCACCACCAGCGGGACCTCGCCGCTGGCCCAGGCCAGGCTGCCGCCGGTGCGCTGGTCGCCGAGCAGGTCGGCGTTCCAGTCGATGCCGAGGCTGCGGTAGAACCAGGCGCCCATGACGGTGGTCATGCTCATCAGCGCGATGCCGAAGAAGGCGTGGAACGGCAGCGAGCCGAACACCATGGCGAGCTTGGTGAGCGGCTCCACCCGGCGCGGCTTGGGGTCGATCCCGATCACCACCCAGTAGAAGAGGTAGCCGCTGAGCAGGAAGTGCAGGTTCATCAGGACGTGCGCGGCGTGCGAATCGGCGTACGCGTCGAAGATGCCGCCCAGGTACAGCGCGTAGAAGCCGCCGACGAAGATCACCGAGGCGACGATCGGGTGGGTCAGGAACTTGGACACCGGGCTGTGCACCGCGGCCAGCAGCCACTCCCGCGGCCCCGGCGGGTTCTCCCGGCCCGCCGGCGGCAGGGCGCGCAGCGCCAGCGTCACCGCGCCGCCGAGCGCGAGCAGGATCGGGGTCAGCATGGAGAGCGCCATGTGCGCGCCCATGTGCACGCTGAACACGGCGGGCGAGTACCGCCCGACCCCGGACGAGGTCGCGACGAGCAGCACCAGGCAGCCGGAGAGCCAGGCGATGGTGCGCCCCACCGGCCAGCGGTCGCCGCGCGCCCGCAGCCGTCGGACGCCGAGCAGGTAGAGCACCGCCAGCACCACCGCGGCGGTGCCGAAGAGCAGGTCGAAGCGCCAGTCGAAGGCGAGCCGGGCGAAGGTCGGCGGCCCGGCCAGGTCGTAGCCGAGCTCGACCTCGGTCGGCGAGGGAACGGCGGTCGGGGCGGGCGGCGGGGTCCGGCCGAGCCCGGCGGCCAGCCCGAAGGTCGCCGCCAGCAGCAGCACCTCCACCCCGGCGAAGCGCAGCAGCGCCCCGCGGTCGCCGGGATCGGCCGCCAGCGCGGGCAGCGCGGCCCGCCGCTGCAGGTACCCGAAGACCCCGAGCACGATCAGCGCGGCCGCCTTGGCCAGCACCAACCGGCCGTAGGTCGTGTCGAACAGGTCGCCGGGCGGAATCCGGACCCAGGCGTTGATCACCCCGCTCGCCGCGATCACGGCGAAGGCCACCGCCGCGACGGCGGAGAACCGGCGCGCGGCGAGCGCGGTGTGCGCGCCGTCGCGCAGCGCGTGCGCCAGCACCGCGGCCAGCCCGCCCGCCCAGACGGCGGCCGAGATCAGGTGCAGGATGAGCGAGTTGGTGGCGACGTCGTGCGCCCCGCCGGACGAGGAGTGCCCGGTCAGCGCCAGCGGCATCATGGCGATCACCGCGCCGAGCAGCAGCAGCGGGGTCCAGCCCCAGCGCAGCGCCAGCCGGGCGCCGACCGCGACGAGCAGCGCGCAGAGCACCGTGGTTCGCCAGGCCCCGGCCAGCTCGATCTGCCCGACGGCGCGCCACAGCTCGGCGGGCTGCCAGACATCGCGCACCGGCCGCCCCGTGGTGTCCGAGGCGGTGAGCGGGACGAGCAGCGCGGCGCAGCAGGCCCAGACCAGCGCGGCGTCGGAGGCGCGGCGGACCGCGCGGTACCCGGCCACGTCGAGCAGGCCGTCCCGCTGCGGCGGCACCAGGAAGGCCGCGAAGAGCAGCGAGCCGACGGTGAGCGCCGCCGCCAGATCGGCGAGCGCCCGGACCGCGGGCAGGCCGTAGGTGGTCAGCGGCCCCGGATCGGGGATCCCGAGCAGGGTCAGCGCCTCGGCCGCCGAGAGCCCGACGACGAGCGCGGCGACCACCGCGCCGACGGCACCGGCGACGGCGAGCAGGACCGGAAAGGTGAAGGGCCCCGCGACCGGCGCCGGAGCGTCCGCGGGAACATCGCTCACCGGAGCGGATTCGTGCGGGGCGGACATACGACCCAGCGTAGTGCGAGCGGGAAACTCCGTGACGGACGGCTGCCGGGTCTCCGGCGCGCCGGGTCGCTATACTCGCCGTGCCGGTGCACGCGGGGATGCCACCGGCCACCGTGGATGCGACTGCCTCCGTAGCTCAGTTGGATAGAGCAAGGGCCTTCTAATCCCTAGGTCGCAGGTTCGATTCCTGCCGGGGGCGCACACCACTTTCCATGGGCGGCGCACGCGCATGTCCCCGGAAATGTACCCGCCGCGTATCGCGGGCAAACCGGCAATCTCAGCCGCAGACCGCCGCCACCGCGGTGCCGATCAGCCCGAGCCCGTGGTCCAGCTCGTCCTCGCTCAGCGTCAGCGGCGGCATGAGTTTGACGACCTGGTTGGTCGAGCCGGAGGTCTCCACCAGCAAACCCAGCTCGAAGGCGGCCTGCGAGACCTTGCCCGCGTGCGAGGGGTCGGCGAAGACCAGGCCGTGGATGAGGCCGCGGCCGCGGGTGGTCGTCCCCGGGTAGCCCGCGGCGATCTCGCCGAGCCCGGCGGCCAGCCGCTCCCCCTTGGCCAGCACCGCGCGCTCCAGGACGTCGTCGGACCAGTACTGCTCCAGCGCGACCCGCGCGGTGACGAAGGCCGGGTTGTTGCCCCGGAAGGTGCCGTTGTGCTCGCCGGGGGTCCACTGGTCGTGTTCGGCCTTGAACAGCACCAGCGCCATGGGCAGGCCGTAGCCGCCGATGGACTTGGACATGGCGACGATGTCGGGGGTGATGCCCGCGATCTCGAAGGAGAAGAACGGGCCGGTGCGGCCGCAGCCCATCTGCACGTCGTCCACGATGAGCAGGATGGAGCGGGCGGCGCAGAGCTCGGCGAGCTCGCGCAGCCACTCGACCCGGGCGAGGTTGATGCCGCCCTCGCCCTGCACCGTCTCCACGATCACCGCGGCGGGCTTGTCCAGGCCGGAGGAGGTGTCGTCGAGCGCGCGGCGCATCCAGCGCAGCTCGTCCTCGCCGCCGAGGAAGCCGTCGTAGGGCATGGGGTTGGTGTACGGCAGCGGGACGCCAGCGGCCGCGCGCTTGGCGGCGTTGCCGGTGACCGAGAGCGCGCCGAGCGACATGCCGTGGAAGGCATTGGTGAAATTCAGCACGGTCTGCCTGCCGGTGATCTTGCGCGCGAGCTTGAGCGCGGCCTCCACCGCGTTGGCGCCGGTCGGGCCGGGGAACTGCACCTTGTAGTCCAGCCCGCGCGGCACGAAGACCAGGTCGCGCAGGGTCTCCAGCAGGTCGCGCTTGGCGATGGTCGCCATGTCGAGGCTGTGGATGATGCCGTCGTTCAGGATGTAGTCGACCAGCGCCTGCTTGAAGACCGGGTTGCTGTGGCCGTAGTTGAGCGCGCCCGCTCCGGCGAAGAAGTCCAGGTACTCCCGGCCGGCTTCGTCGCGCAGCCAACTGCCGCTCGCGGTGGCGAAGACCGTCGGCCAGACCCGGCAGTAGCCGCGCACGTTCGACTCGACGGTCTCGAAAACAGAGGCGGTCATGGGCGGTCCCCGATCGGTGAGCGACGATGCTCCGAGCTTTCTGAAGCGCATGCGTTTCTAACACTGCGCAACCGGGTTCTGCACGGTTTTTGCGCAAAACCGGATGGTCAGTGCGCGGAGTAGAGGCTGACCTCGCCGTTCTCCCCGAGGAAGGCGTTCACCAGCAGGATGCCGTCGGCCCGGAGCTGATCCGGCTCCGGCGCCTTCGTGGTGACGTTGATCTGCGGGATCGCGGCCCAGTTCACCACGAATCGCTCGGGCAGCGCGTCGTCGTCGGAGAGCCGGGCCAGCCGGAAGACCGAGACGGTCTTGCCGACCACCAGGTCGCGCACCACGTCGGCGATCCGCTCCGGATCCTCCAGCGCGAACAGGAACCCGAAGGTGAGTTCCGGGGAGGAGACGTACGCGGGCACGATCCGAAGATTAGCTGATAGCTCGCCGCGGCGGCGGTCTCGCGATTTCGGTGACGGGCCCGGAGACAGGAAGGCCCCGGCCGAGTACACGGCCGGGGCATTCCGGGGATGCCGGGAGTCAGCGGACCCCGTCACCGGGGTGGTCGACCACCTCGGCATCGAGGATCGAGCTCTCCGGCTTCGGCACGGGCGCGGCGGCCGCGGGCTGCGGCGCCACGTCGGCCGCCTCCTCCGCGCGCTGCGCCTCGGCGTCGCGCTTGGCGGCGGCGGCCGCCTCGCGCATCTCGATGGCGTCGGTCATCCAGTCGCCGATCTCGCGGGTGACCGCGCCGACCGTGCCGGTGATGATCGAGGCGATATTGCCGACCCGCTTCGCCCCCGACACGGTCAGTTCCTGGATGAGATCCTTGTTGCTCTCGAATTTCCCGATCATCACACGCCCGCTTCGGTCGCCTCTCGCTTTCGCATGACGATAACACCGGGGGTGGGATCGCCCTCCGTGAAGCTGTCGGGCAGCGCGAGTTTGAAGATCTTGGCCCAGACCGAGCCGATCTGCTTGCTGAACGGCCCGGTGTTGTAGGGCAGCCCGAACTTCTCGCAGAGCGCCCGCACCTCGGGCGCCATCTCCGGGTACCGGCTGGCGGGCAGGTCGGGGAAGAGGTGGTGCTCGATCTGGTGCGAGAGGTTGCCGGACATGATGTGGAAGAGCTTGCTTCCCTCGATGTTCGCGGAGCCCAGCATCTGCCGGATGTACCACTCGCCCCGGGTCTCGTCCATCGTCTCGTCCTGCGTGAACGTCTGTACGCCGGTCGGGAAGTGGCCGCAGAAGATGATCGAGAACGCCCACACGTTCCGGACCAGGTTCGCGGTGGCGTTGCCCGCCAGCGTGCTGAGGAACAGCGGGCCGGTGAGCGCCGGGAAGACCACGTAGTCCTTGAGCGTCTGCCGCCCGGCCTTCTTCCACCAGCCCTTGAGCAGCGGCTTGAGGTCGGACCACTTCCGCTTGCCCTGCACGATGTTCTCCGCCTCGGCGTCGTGCATCATGACGCCCCACTCGAACAGCACCATGAGCAGGAAGGCGTAGAGCGGGTTGCCCAGGTAGTACGGGTTCCACTTCTGGCCCTCGTCCATCCGCAGGACGCCGTAGCCGATATCCCGGTCCATGCCGTGGATATTGGTGAAGGTGTGGTGCATGTAGTTGTGCGAGTGCCGCCACTGGTCGGCGGGGCAGACGTTGTCCCACTCGAACTCGCGGGAGTTGATGTCCGGCTCGCGCATCCAGTCGTACTGGCCGTGCATGACGTTGTGGCCGATCTCCATGTTGTCGAGAATCTTCGACACGGAGAGCGAGGCCACCGCGGCCAGCCAGAACGGCGGGAGGAAGCCGAGGTACATCAGCCCGCGGCCCGCCACCTCGAAGCCGCGCTGGGCCTTGATCACCTTGTAGAGGTACTCGCGGTCGCGCTCGCCCAGGTCGGCGACGACGCGGTCGCGCAGCTCGTCGAGGGCGCGACCGATCTCCTCGATGTTCTCGGGGCTGAGGACGAGCGGGCCGTCTTTGGTCTCGGTGAGGATGGTCATGCTGACTCCTTCAGATCTCGATGTCGACGTCGCCGACGGCGGCGCTGATGCACAGCTGGATCGGCTGGTCGGGATCGCTGTCGGTCTCCCCGGTGCGCAGGTTGCGGGTGCAGCCGGTGCGCTTGACCGCCGTGCAGGAGAAGCAGATCCCCATGCGGCAGCCGAACTCGGGGGTGAGCCCGGCGGCTTCGGCCTGCTCGAGCAGGCTCTCGCCGGTGTTGTCGGAGCGGACGTCGCTGGCCGAGAAGGTGGTGGCGCCGTGCACGTCCTCGGTGCTGACCGGGGCCGGCGAGAGGGTGAACTCCTCGCTGTGCACCCGGGTGCCGAGCCCTTCGGCCTCGAAGACCTCGCGCACCCCGTCCATCAGCTTGGCCGGCCCGCAGACGAAGGTCTCCGCCTCGCGGTACCAGGGGGCGAGCCGTTCGAGCTCGGCCCGGTCGAAGTAGCCGGTGCCCGTGCGCCGGTCCGGATAGCGGAACTCTACCCGCAGGTTCGGGTGCTCGGCGGCGATGCGCGCCAGCTCGTCCCGGTGCGGGACGAAGACCTCGGCCTTGGCGAAGTGCAGGAAGAGGACATCGCCGCGGTGATCCTCCTCCGCCAGCGTGCGCAGCATGGAGAGCACCGGGGTGATCCCGCTGCCGCCGCTGACCAGCAGCACCCGCTCCGGGCGCGGCTCGGGCAGCGCGAAGGTGCCAGCGGCGGGCTCCAGATCGACCACCAGCCCCGGCGCCGCGTGCTGGTACAGGTACTCGGAGACGATGCCGCCGGAGTGCGCCTTGACGGTGATCTCCAGCCTGCGCTCGCGGCCGAGCTCGGCATTCACCGGCGAGTAGCAGCGGGTGTGCCGCACCCCGTCGACGACGACGCCGAGCGTGACGTACTGGCCGGCGACATGGCCCCGCCACTGCTTGGTCGGCCGCAGGGTGAGCGTCACCGAGCCGGGGGCGGAGCGGTTCACCCGCTGCACCTCGGCGCGCATGCGCCCGATGGTGAGGGTCGGGCGCACCAGCTCCAGGTACCGGTCGACCGGGTGCGGGGAGGTGAGGGTCTGCACAAGGTTGACGAGATCCACCATGTCGCTGCTCCATACCGTCGATGACTGTCGCCGATAGGCATGCCCCGTAAATTTCAGTGCACGCCTGTACACTCACCTAGTGTGACGGATAGGGACAGGGCGGTGTCAACCGCGCACACGTGTGACGGCAGCAACAATGACGCGAGGAAGTCGTGGTGAACGCATGTATGCTCAGCGATGTGACTGAGCAGGCGGCCACCCGGGGCGAGCGCAAGGAGCGCACGCGGCAGGCACTGCTCGACGGCACGCTCACGCTCGCCGCCGAGCGGGGTTTCGCCGCCCTCAGCCTGCGCGAGATCGCCCGGTCGGCGGGAATCGTACCGACCGCCTTCTACCGCCACTTCCCCTCCCTCGACGATCTGGGCCGGGCCCTGGTCGACGACGGGGTGAAGGCGCTACGGCTGGCGTTGCGCGAGGTCAGGCGGAATTCCGGGACGCAGCTTTCGGAGATCGTGCGCTTCGTCTTCGATCAGGTGCGCGCAAAGCGGGAGCTGTTCGGCTTCTTCGCGCGCGAGCGGCACGGTGGCTCGGCGGTGATCCGCGGCGCGATCGCGCTGGAGATCCAGCTGATCGTGCGCGAGCTCGTCACCGACCTCTCCCGGGTGCCGACGCTGGACACCTGGAGCTCGGACGATCTGGAGATCGCGGCGGAGCTGCTCGTGGCAACGGTCTCGGACGGAATCGCCGCGTTCGTCTCGGTGCCGGAGCGCGAGGAGTCCGCGATCGTGGAGCTGACTGTGCGCAAGGTCACGCTGATCGGCGTCGGCATGGGCTCCTGGAAACCGCCGCGGGGCTGAGCGCTCAGTACTCCTTCGCGCCGGGCGGCTCCGCCACCTCGGCCCGGTCCGGGCTGCGCACCGGGAGCAGGACGAGCAGCCCCGCCGCGAGCACGAGCACCAGCCCGACGATGCCGGCGCGGTCGGCGTCGAAGATCCAGACGAAGAGCCCGAACAGCCCGGGCGCGAGGAACGACACCGCGCGCCCGGTGGTGGTGTAGAGCCCGAACAGCTGCCCCTCCCGGCCGGGCGGGGCGAGCCGGGCCAGGAACGAGCGCGCCGCCGCCTGCGCGGGCCCGACGAACGCGGTGAGCAGCAGCCCGAACACCCAGAACAGCACCGGCCCGGACACCAGCAGCAGCCCGATCCCGCAGATCACCATGCCCGCCAGCGAGACCACGATCACCGGCTTCGGCCCGATGGTGTCGTCGAAGCGACCGGCGGCCACCGCGCCGATCGCGGCGATCACGTTCGCGGCGACGCCGAAGAGCAGCACATCGGAGTCGGCGATGCCGTAGACGTTCACCGCGAGCACCGCGCCGAAGGTGAAGACCCCGGCCAGCCCGTCCCGGAAGACCGCGCTGGCCAGCAGGAACTGCACGGTGCGGCGGTCGACGCGCCAGAGCTCGCGCAGGTCGCGCCAGAGCACCCGGTACGAGCCGAGCAGCCCGGCGTCGGCGGCGCCCGGGTCGGCGTCGGTGCGCGGCAGCTCGGGGACCGCGAAGAGCACCGGCAGCGCGAAGGCCGCGAACCAGACCGCGGCCAGCATCGCCACCAGGCGGATGTTCAGCCCGTCGTCGGTGGGGACGCCGAGCAGCCCGCGGCTGTCGCCGTCCCCGGCGATGAAGCCGAAGTAGCAGATCAGCAGCAGGAAGATCCCGCCGAAGTACCCCATGGCCCAGCCGAAGCCGGAGACCCGGCCGATGGTCCGCGGCGTCGAGACCTGGCGCAGCATGGCGTTGTAGGGCACGTTCGCCAGCTCGAAGAAGGCGGCGCCGAAGGCGAGCAGCACCAGCCCGAGCCAGAGGTCGCCGTGGTCGTCGTGCACGAAGAACATGCCGGTCATGCAGGCGACGGTGAGGCCGGTGAGCACCCCGAGCGCGCGCTTGCGGCCGGCCGCCGCGTCGAAGTACTGCCCGCTGACCGGGGCGGTCAGCGCCACCACCAGCCCGCCCGCGGCGAGCGCCCAGGCCAGCCAGGCGCTGGCCGAGGTACCGCCGGGCAGGTCGTCGCCGACCGTGTCGGTGAGGTACACCGAGAAGACGAAGGTGAGGATGACGGCGTTGAACGCCGACGAGCCCCAGTCCCACAGCCCCCAGGCCACCACCTGTCCGCGCGTGGCCGCGCCACCGACGGTGGCCCGGGCGTTCACCTCCGTCATACCGGGCAGCCTATCCGGGTCGGGGCCGGGAATCGCAGCGAAACGCCCTATGCAACCAATTGCATAGTACTCGGTGTTACGACTATCCTTCCGGCATGGCCCTCGAGCACGCCCTGCTGGTCTCGCTCACCGAGCGGGCCGGTTCCGGGTACGAACTGGCGCGCCGCTTCGACAAGTCCATCGGCTACTTCTGGCGCGCCACGCACCAGCAGATCTACCGGGTGCTCAAGCGGATGGCCGAATCCGGCTGGGTGGTCGGCGAATCGGTGCCGCAGGCGGGCAGGCCGGACAAGAAGGTCTACGCCGTCTCCGCGGCGGGCCGGGCCGAGCTGGCCCGCTGGATCGCCGAGCCCACCGACACCGGAATGCCGCGCAACGAGCTCGGCGTGAAGATCCGCGGCGCCGCGCACGGCGACGTCGCCGCGCTCTGCGTCGAGGTGGAGCGGCACCGCGAGCAGCACGCCGCCCGGCTCGAGGTCTTCCGCATGCTGGAGAAGCGTGATTTCCCCGCGCCGGAGCAACTCTCCGGCACCACCCTGCACCAGTACCTGGTCCTGCGCGGCGGCATCCGCGTCGAGACCGGCTTCGTCGACTGGTGCGACGAAGTACTCCGGGCGCTGCGCCCGGGAAAGGCCGGGCCCGCATGACTCGCTTCCCGCACCTGCTCGAGCCGCTCGACCTCGGGCACGTCACGCTGCCCAACCGGGTGGTCATGGGCTCCATGCACACCGGGCTGGAGGACCGGGCCCGCGACATTTCCAGACTCGCCGCGTACTTCGCCGAACGCGCGCGCGGCGGGGTCGGGCTGATCGTCACCGGCGGCTACGCGCCGAACCGCACCGGCTGGCTGCTCCCGCTCGGCGCCAAGCTGACCAGCACCGCCGAGGCGCTGCGGCACCGCGAGGTCACCGCCGCGGTGCACGAGGCGGGCGGGCTGATCGCGCTGCAGATCCTGCACGCCGGGCGCTACTCGTACTGGCCGGCCAGCGTCTCCGCCTCCGCGATCAAGGCGCCGATCAACCCGTTCCGGCCGCGCGCGCTGTCGGCCCGCGGCATCGAGCGCACCATCGACGACTACGTGCGCTGCGCCCGGCTGGCCCGGCTGGCCGGGTACGACGGGGTCGAGATCATGGGCGGCGAGGGGTATTTCCTCAATCAGTTCCTCGCCCCGCGCACCAATCGGCGCACGGACCGCTGGGGCGGCTCGGCGGCGAACCGGCAGCGCATCGCGGTGCAGATCGTGCGCCGGATCCGCGCCGAGCTCGGCACCGACTTCCTGCTGCTCTTCCGGCTCTCCATGGCCGAGTTCGTGGAGCAGGGGCAGACGCTCACCGAGATCACCGCGCTGGCACGGGAACTCGAGGCCGCCGGGGTGGACATCCTGAACACCGATATCGGCTGGCACGAGGCCAGGGTGCCGACCATCGTCACCTCGGTGCCGCGCGCCGCCTTCACCGAGTTCACCGCGCGGATCACCCGCGCCGTCTCGATCCCGGTCTGCGCCTCCAACCGGATCAACATGCCCGAGGTGGCCGAGGAGATCCTGACCCGCGGCGACGCCGCGCTGGTCTCCATGGCCAGGCCGCTGCTGGCCGACCCGGACTGGGTGCGCAAGGCCGCGGCCGACCGGGCGGACGAGATCAACACCTGCATCGCCTGCAACCAGGCCTGCCTCGACCACGCCTTCCGGCACAAGACCGTCTCCTGCCTGGTCAACCCGCGCGCCTGCCACGAGACCGAGCTGACGCTGCTGCCCACCCGGCGCGGCAAGCGGGTCGCGGTGGTCGGGGCCGGGCCCGCCGGGCTCGCCGCGGCGGTCGCGCTGGCGCAGCGCGGGCACGCCGTCGAGCTCTTCGAGGCCGAGGAACGGATCGGCGGGCAGTTCGACCTGGCGCGGCGGATTCCGGGCAAGGAGGAGTTCGACGAGTCGATCCGGTACTTCACCCGCATGCTCGAGGTCACCGGCGTCACGGTGCGGCTGAGCCGCCGGGTCACGGCCGCCGAGCTGATCGCGGGCGGGTACGACGAGGTCGTGCTGGCCACCGGGGTGCGGCCGCGGATCCCGGACATCCCCGGCATCGACCACCCGATGGTGATCTCCTACGCCGAGCTGGTGCGCGCGGAGAAGCAGCCCGGCGAGCGGGTCGCGGTGATCGGCGCGGGCGGGATCGGCTACGACATCAGCGAATTCCTCACCGTCGACGGTCATCCCACGCTGAAGCTCGACGAGTGGAAGGCGGAGTGGGGGGTGAGCCTCGACGAGGAGCTGCCCGGGCAGCTCACTGCCCCGCGCCCCGCGCCCGCCGCCCGCGATGTGGTGCTGCTACAGCGCAAGCCGGGTGCGTTCGGCGCCACGCTCGGCAAGACCAGCGGGTGGGTGCACCGGGCCGCGCTGAAGGCCAAGGGCGTCGAGCGGATCGGCGGGGTGAACTACGAGCGCATCGACGACGCCGGACTGCACATCAGCTTCGGCCCCGAGCGCAAGCGGCCCCGGCTGATCCCGGTGGACACCGTGGTGATCTGCGCCGGTCAGGAGCCGGTCCGCGAGCTGGCCGACCCGCTGCGCGCCGCGGGCGTCACCCCGCACGTGATCGGCGGCGCCGACGTGGCGGCGGAACTCGACGCCAAGCGCGCCATAGACCAGGGCACCCGCCTGGCCGCGCGGCTCTGATCCGCATCGCCGGACTGGCCCACCGCGGCAAAATTCAGTCGAACGGCGCTTGCGCCGAGTGACAGTGCAGTGCCGCCGACCGCAGGCCGCCGACATCGACCGGATCGGCCGGGGGCTCGGGGGCCAGGCCCGCCATCCCCTAGGCTCACCCGGGTGAGCCTGCCCTCCCCCACCACCGACAACCGCGCCGTCGTCACCGGCGCCTCCTCCGGCATCGGCACCGCGCTCGCCGCCGAACTCGCCGCCCGCGGCTACTCGCTGATCCTCGTCGCCCGGCGCGAGGAGCTGCTCACCGCGCTCGCCGACGAGCTCACCGCCAAGCACGGCATCACCGCCGAGGTGCGCGCGGTCGACCTCGCCGACCGGGCCGCGCGGGCGCCGCTCACCGCGGAGCTGGCCGGCCGCGACATCGCGGTGCTCTGCAACAACGCGGGCATCGCGACCTTCGGCGCGGTCGCCGAACTCGACCCCGCCTACGAGCGGGACCAGCTCGAGCTGAACGCCGTCGCGGTGCACGACCTCAGCCTCGCGGTGCTGCCCGGCATGCTGGCCAACCGCGCGGGCGGCATCCTGATCAGCGGCTCGGCCGCGGGCAATATGCCGATCCCGAACAACACCACCTACGCCGCCAGCAAGGCCTTCGCCAACACCTTCTCCGAGTCGCTGCGCGGCGAGCTCAAGGGCACCGGCGTGCACGTCACGCTGCTCGCCCCCGGCCCGGTGCGCACCGAGATCCCGGACCCCGCCGATGCCTCCATCGTGGACCGGCTGGTGCCCGGCTTCATGTGGGTCTCGTCCGAGTACACCGCAAAGGTGTCGCTGGACGCGCTGGCCAAGAACAAGATGCGCGTGGTCCCCGGGCTGATCAGCAAGGGCATGAGCGTCGCCGGGCAGTACGGCCCGCGCGCCGTCACCGCCCCGGTCGCCGGCGCCTTCTACCGCAGGCTCGGGAGCTAGGCCCGACCGGTCAGCGGCGCTTGCGGGTGCCGAAGATCGATCGGCTGATCTCCCTGCCCGCGGCGCTCGCGGCCGACCGCAGGAAGCTCTTCACCGCCGGGTTCTTCAGGATGCGGTCGGCCGCCGACTCCTCGGCCCGCTCGGCGCGCCCCGGCACCGGCTCCGGCTGCGCGGCGGCCAGTTTCGCCGCCATGATCTCGTACGCCGACTCCCGGTCGATCGTCTGCCCGTACTTCCCGTGCAGCCCGGAGGAGAGCGCGCGGGAGCGGATCGCCTCGGCGCCGATGGTGTCCATGAGTGAGCGCGGCGGGACGATCCTGGTCCAGGCCACCGGGGTCGGCGCGCCGCGCTCGGAGAGCACGGTGACGATCGCCTCGCCGGTGCCGAGCGAGGTCAGCGCGGACTCCAGGTCGTACACCTCGGTCCGCGGGTAGGTGCGCACCGTCCTGGCCAGCGCCTTCTGGTCGTCGGGGGTGAAGGCGCGCAGCGCGTGCTGCACCCGCGCGCCGAGCTGGGAGAGCACCGCGTTCGGGATGTCGGCGGGCAGCTGGGTGCAGAAGAAGACGCCGACGCCCTTGGAGCGGATCAGCTTCACCGTCTGCTCCACCTGCTCCAGGAACGCCTTGGAGGCGTCGGCGAAGAGCAGGTGCGCCTCGTCGAAGATGAAGACCAGCTCCGGCCGCTCCACGTCGCCGACCTCGGGCAGGGTCTGGAACAGCTCGGCCAGCACCCACATCAGGAAGGTGGAGAAGAGCACCGGCCGCGCCGCCTGCTCGCCCAGCTCGAAGAGCGTGATCACGCCGCGGCCGTCCACCCGGCGCACCAGGTCGGCCGGGTCCAGCTCCGGCTCGCCGAAGAAGGTGTCGCCGCCCTCGGCCTCCAGGTTCACCAGGGCGCGCAGGATCACCCCGGCGGTGGCCGTCGAGACACCGCCGATGCCGGCCAGCTCGGCCTTGCCGTCCGGGCTGGTCAGATGCGTGATGACGGCGCGCAGGTCCTTCAGGTCGAGCAGCGCGAGGCCGTTGCGGTCGGCCCAGTGGAAGATCAGCCCGAGCGTGGACTCCTGGGTCGGGTTGAGCCCGAGCACCTTGCTCAGCAGCACCGGGCCGAAGGAGGTGATGGTGGCCCGGATCGGCACCCCGATCCCCGCGGTGCCGAGCGAGACGAACTCGACCGGGAATTCCTCCGGTGCCCAGTCCCGCGCGCCGGTCTCGGCGGCGCGGGCGGTGAGCTGCTCGGTGCGCACGCCCCTGGCCGCGAGCCCGGAGAGATCGCCCTTCACGTCGGCCATGACCACCGGGACGCCCGCGCGCGAGAGCTGTTCGGCCAGCCCCTGCAGCGTCTTGGTCTTGCCGGTTCCGGTCGCGCCTGCGACCAGGCCGTGCCGGTTCACCGTGCGCAGCGGCAGCCGGACCACCGCCTCGGCGTCGACGACGCCGTCCACCAGCACCGCACCGAGCGTGATCGCCGCGCCGTCGGCCGCGTACCCCGCCGCGATCTCGCGCGCCGCGCCCGGCTCGCCCGCGACGGCGTAGCCCGCGGTCGCCGCCTCGACCGCGGCCACCTCGCCCGCCACCGCCGACGCACCGGTCACCGCGGGCTGCCCGAGCGCCACCTCGAGTTCCGCCGCCTCCGCCGCGGCGACCGCCTCGGCCGCGACCCGCGCCGCCTCGTCGGCGGCCCGCCTCGCCGCGGCGGCCCTCTGCTGCGGGGTCGTCATCGCGTGTCCTCCTGTACTCGAAACCATGGCAACTCCGGGGCGAACCGGGACACACTCTATCCGCGCCGATCCGGTCCGTGGCGGCACCGGTGCGTGCGGCGCCCGCGTTATGGTGCTCGGATGTCGGACAAACTTGTGGTGTGGATGGATTGCGAGATGACCGGGCTGCGGCTCGACAGCGACAAGCTGATCGAGGTGGCCGCGCTCGTCACCGACAGCGACCTCAACGTGCTCGGTGACGGGATCGACATCGTCATCCACGCCGACGACGCCGCGCTCGCCGCCATGCCGCCGGTGGTCACCGAGATGCACGCCCGCTCCGGGCTCACCGACGAGGTCCGCGCCTCCACCGTCACCCTGGCCGAGGCCGAGGAGCGGGTGCTCGCCTACATCAGGGAGTTCGTGCCCGCCCCGCGCACCGTGCCGCTGGCAGGCAACTCGATAGCCACCGACCGCGGCTTCCTGGCCAGGGACATGCCCGAGCTGGACGCGCACCTGCACTACCGGATGATCGACGTCAGCTCGATCAAGGAGCTGTGCCGCCGCTGGTACCCGCGGGTCTACTTCGGCCAGCCGGAGAAGGGGCTGGCGCACCGCGCGCTCGCCGACATCACCGAGTCCATCCGCGAACTGGACTACTACCGGCGCACCGCGTTCGTGGCGCCGCCCGGGCCGTCGAGCGCCGAGATAGCCGCCGTGACGGCCGAGCTCAGCTCCCCGCGGACGCACGGGAGCCAGGGCGATTAGCGATTCCGGCGCCGGGCACGCTACTATCGAGCGCGCCGGAACTCCGGTGCTGATGGTGAGTGTAGTTCAGCTGGTAGAGCACCAGGTTGTGATCCTGGAAGTCGCGGGTTCGAGCCCCGTCACTCACCCGAGAAGGGCCCGGGAGCGTTTCGCTCCCGGGCCCTTTCCCTTTCTGCCAGTAGCGGGCAACCATGTGACAGAAACGTTTTTCACTCCGTAGACTCCCCGTTCGGAGCGGCGTCGTCGGAATGTCGTTCCGTTCGACAGAAAGACGATCCGCCTGTGATGCGTTCCGCAGTTTTCGCCGCCGTCGCGGGTGCCACGCTGCTCGCCGGGGTCCCGGCCACCGCCGCCGCGGCCCCTGCCCCGAAGGCCGTCGCCGGCGATGCCGTGCAGCCCGTTCAGCTGAACGCGGGCACCGGCTCCGCGGGTACCGGCTCCGCCGCCGCCTTCGACACCGGCTCCTCCGCGGGCGCCACCACCACCGGCTCCTCCGGCACCGGCTCGGCGACCGCGCTGGAGAGCCTGCTCTTCGGCGGGCCGCTGCTCTGCGCCGCCATCGGCAGCGCGATGAACCGCAACCTCACCTGCCCCGGCACCGCCGGGCCGGTCATCCCCTGAGCACTCCGCCCACGTGAAAGGCCCCCGGTACGGGTACCGGGGGCCTTTCACGTCGGGGGTGGGTCAGACGTCGGCGTTGCCCGCCTTCCACTGCGCCCACGGCATGTTCCAGTCGCCGAGGCCGTCCACCGGCGAGAGCGTGCCGCCCACGGTGTTCTTGACGATGGCTATATCGCCGAGCTTGGCGTTCTCGTACACCCAGCGGGCGTTCTCCGGGCTCAGGTTCAGGCAGCCGTGGCTGGTGTTCGAGTAGCCCTGCTGCCCCACCGACCACGGTGCCGAGTGGAAGAAGATGCCGCTGTAGGACATCCGGGTGGCCCAGTCGACCGGGGTCCGGTAGCCGTCCGACGAGCTCACCGCGACGCCGTAGGTGGAGGAGTCCATGATGATGTGCTCGTGCCGGTCGGCCAGGATGTAGACGCCGTTGTCGGTGGGGGTGCTGCTCTTACCCATCGAGGTCGGCATGGTCCGGATCACCTCGCCGTTGCGCTCGACCACCACCTGCTTGGTGTTGTCGTCGGCGGTGAAGACCACCGCGTCGCCGATGGTGAAGTGCGTGTTCACGTCCTCCTGGCCGAAGAGCCCGTCGCCCAGGTCACGGCCGTAGACGTTGACCTTGACCTCGACCCTGGTGCCCGGCGCCCAGAAATGCTCCGGCCGCCAGCGGACCTCGCGGTTGTTCACCCAGTAGAAGGCGCCCTCGACCGGCGGGGTGGTGGTGACGGTGATGGCGTCCTGCGCGGCCTTGCGGTCCGGGATGTTCTCGTCGAACTGGATCGCCACCGGCTGCCCGATGCCGACCACCGCGTCCTCGGCGACGTTCAGGTACGGCTTGGTCTGGCTGTCCGGCGAGCTTGTGGTGAAGCTCACCGCGGCGGTCTGCGCGCCGCCGAGCCCGATCGCCTTCGCCTTCATCGTGTAGGTGCGGCCATAGCCGAGCACCTCGGCGGTCTGCCAGGTGCGGCCGTCCGGCGAGAGCGTGCCGTTCACCGGATTGCCCTGGTTGTTCAGCAGGTTCACCTCGGTGAACCTGCCGTCGTTCACCTGAAACGTCATCGGCATGGCAGGCGAGACGCCCTTGTCGCCGTCCTTCACCGGGGACACCAGCTTGGGTTTGATCAGCTCGGTGATGGGGTTGCGGTCGATGGCGACGCTGTCCGCCTCGACGCCCGACGAGGTCGAGCACGCCGACAGCGCCAGCGCCAGTACCGACAGCACCACCAGCGGCACGGATGCCCTCTTCCACCTCGGCCGCGCTCGATCAACTCTCATGTCAAACCCCGTTCCCGATGACCTCTTCTGTCATTCTGCCAGCAAAACGGGGCCGGCCGTGCTCGACCGGGCCCCGTTCTCGCACGGCACCTCCCTGCGGATCGCGGGCGGCCGCGAAAGCGTTAACAGCAGGTCACGGTGGGCGCGCGGGGGCACCGGATACCGATTTCACTTTCCGGCCCCCGGCCTGTTAAAGTCTCTCTCGCACCGGAACACAGCGGAGCACGCGCCATTAGCTCAATTGGCAGAGCAGCTGACTCTTAATCAGCGGGTTCGGGGTTCAAGTCCCTGATGGCGCACACGAACTACCAGGTCAAGCCCCACCTAACGGTTGGGCTTGACTCGTTCTACTGGACGATCACCAAGAAAACACCAAACAACGCAGTCGGCCGTTCATCATCCAGCGAAACGTGCACACCGATCCGACAGCCGGGCTTCACCTGTAAGGGAGCTGCAGGTCCCCGACGATCATTCGCATCACCCGATCGTTCGGCGAGGTGGTAAGCGAGCAAGCGGCGATGTCGAACAGCGTCAGTGCGGCAGGATCGAACAGTGCCAGCCTATCGCGCTCGTCATCGGCAACGTGAGGCCGATTCCCTCGGCGACCGAGCTGGCCGATGGCTGCCAGCCACCACGCGGTGGCAATAGGCCACCGGCTTCACCACGGACCCTCGCCGGTGCCCACAATGCCTCTCCGCCTGCTGCTCGAGGCGCTGCCGGACGCAGCCCGCCCCGGATCACCCAGCAATCTCGCCCATTGCATTAGTGGAAGGCGCCCAGCACGCGACAGCTAACTGTTGCGGGTCATGAGGTTGGTGTCGCCCGGGACGGGGTGAGGTGAAGAGGAGACGGGTCTCCCGGCGGCAGGATGGAAACGCCAATCCCCATCCGCCTGACCGGAAAGACCCGTCCCGTGACCCACCGTAATGCCCCGTTGTCCGTCGAGGGCCGTCGCCGGCTCGTGCACCGCTGCCGGACCCGCCCGATCGCTCACGTCGCCGCCGAGATGGGAATCTCACGCCAATGCGCGAGCAAGTGGGTCAACCGATGGCGCCGGCACGGCGAACTCGGCCTGGCCGATCGCCCATCGGTCCCGCACCATCAGCCGAGTGCGACCCCACCGCCGGTCGTAGCCCGGATCGAACGACTGCGCCGCGACCACAAATGGTCGGCTCGACGGATCGCTTTCGAACTCCACATCCAGGGCATCGAGATCGCGGTGCGCACCGTGACCCGCCAACTGAACCACCTGGGGTTGAATCGTCGCTGGTTCATCGACCCCAGCGGCGCGAACAACCGGGCACCGGGCCGGATCATCGCCCGCTGGCGCGGGCACATGGTCCACCTCGACGTGAAGAAAGTTGGACAGATCCCCGACGGCGGCGGCTGGCGCACCCACGGCAAGGGCTCTGATCAGGACAAGGCCGTGGCCCGTGCCAAGAAACACCGCACCCGAGCCCGCTACACCTACGTGCACTCCGCGGTCGACGGATTCTCCCGGCTGGCCTACACCGAAGCCCTCGGAGACGAAACCGCCGCCACGGCAATCGATTCCTTTTCCGGGCCCGGGTGTTCTTCGCCGCCCACGGCATCAGCCACATTCATCGCATCGTCACCGACAACGGCCCTGCTGCCGCGCCCACGACTTCGCGAAAGTCCTGCACGGCGCTCGTCACCAGCGCACCCGCCCCTACACACCACGCCACAACGGCAAGGTCGAGCGCTACCAGCGGATCCTGGCCGAGGAACTGCTCTACGCCCGCGAATGGACCAGCGAAAACCAGCGAACCCGAGTCCTCGCGGTCTGGAACATCCACTTCAACTACCATCGCCCCCCATTCAGCCGCCGGGAACCAGCCACCCGCCAGCCGACTCCACACCGGCGTCACCAACGTCGAGGCCTCATACCGCTGATCGGGAACGCTGCCGCGTCGCCGGCGTACCGGATGAGGTGGAGTTCGCGACGAAACAGGTTCTGGCGCAGCGGATGCTGGGCCGGGCGCTGGATGCTGGTGTGCCTGCGCGGTGGGTGACTGCGGACGAGGCGTACGGGAGTGATTCGAAGTTCCGGACCTGGCTAGAGCGCCGCAGGGTCGGGTATGTGGTCGCCGTGGCGAGCAACGCGCCGGTCTTGATGGGTCTGGGTGGCAGCCTGCGTACCGGCCGGCTCGTCGCCGACGCCCCGGCGCAGGCGTGGAAGCGCCGCAGTTGTGGTGACGGTGCGAAAGGCGCCCGGGTCTTCGACTGGGCGACGGCGACCGTGCCGACCGAGAGCTTGGCCGGGCCGGGCTGGGGACGGTGGCTGTTGGCCCGGCGATCGCTGACTCCCGGTCCCAAGGGGGAGTTCGAGATCGCCTACTACCTGTGCGGCGCCCCGCTCGGCACCACCGACGACGAGCTGATCCGGGTCGCCGGCGCCCGCTGGGCGGTCGAGGACTGTTCCCAGACCGCGAAAACCGAGGTCGGGCTCGACCACTACCAGGTCCGCCGCTACGACGCCTGGTACCGCCACATCACCCTGGCCATGCTCGCCTACACCTACCTCGCCGTCACCGCCGCGATCTCCCCAAAAGCATTGGCAGCGAACTCATCCCGCTCACCCTCGGAGAGATCCGCCGTCTCCTGGCACACCTGACCCCACCCCGCCCGGACCTCACCGCGGCACTGCGGTGGTCGGCCTGGCGCAGACGACACCAACACCGAGCAAAACAGGCCCACTACCAGCGACAACACCGACAACATCACGAAGTGATGCTGGAGTACTAAATCTTGCGGCGACAAGCTTATCAGTACGAGGCCGTTAGCGTGGAGCGACTCGCAGTTCGGTCGACTCATCTAACGACTTGGCGGCCGAGAGCCATGAGTGATCTCGTCTTTGCGAAGCCTCTCGAAAAAAATGGCCGAGTGAATGCCGGGTTCGGAGGTGGTCTACTTGACCAGCTCTTTGGTCCGGATGCCGTCGACACCGGTGGTCCGGAATTCGGAAGGGTATGTGCGAGGCACCTGGAGCAACCTCCGAGGAGGCTGCGACATCAAGCGCGTGCTCCAGTAAGGGGTTGTGCTAGCGTCAACATGCCTCACACCCGACACTTCCTGATAGGAGACGTGCAAGTTGGTCCAGTACACAGTAGTTATCACTGCGAATCTAGCGGCGGTAGACGCAAGTGGCGCGGATCGCCCGAGTCTCAGGATTGATATCGATTCTTCGGCGCCCGGCTTGGGCGTTACCGGTATCGCGATCAGTTCCGCCGAAAATTCTGAATTAACTGCTCGTGACATCGCAGCACTTAACGTGCCGGTCGTTATTGATGCATTGGTTACATATTTCGGTCGAGACTCACCGTCCGAGTCGAGACGCGAGCGCCGCAGAGACAGTGAGGTCGCAGCACGGGTTTCTGGCAAAGATTCTGATCGCCCTGAAAGGGGTAATCGTAGCGAGAGTTCCGCTTCAGTAACCAACGAGGAGGGGCCACGACGATCCTACCGAAAGATGCCGGATCCGGAGGAGCTTGCCGGACAGTATGCGATTCTTGGGACCGTTACTGCTGTGGCCCAGCATTATGGAGTTCCGCGCCATACTGCCCAAGGATGGATAGGGCGATTGCGAAAAATGGGTCAGGGTGATATCTGACATGCACTGTCGGAAATCAATGTACGAGAGTTGGAGATGACTGAAGATTTTATTGTATCCATAACTGAGGTGGCAACCGGAATAACCTTGGCGTCAGCAAAATTAGGCGTGGGCGACGGCGAAGTACGCTTACTCGAAGTGCGGGCGGTTGCTGGGCGACTCCCGATGCTTCCCGAAGCGCTTGAGAGCGCTGATTTCAAGTTGATTGTTCAAATGGCACGTATGTTAGCGGACCTGAAACAATCAGAGGCGAGGAGCGTTGCTGCTGAAGCGCCTGTGCCGTCGGAGCCATCTTCAGTTGTCTGTGCGGCGGAAATTCCGGCCGAAGATGTGGTACCTGCCGAGCCTACGATGGATTCACCCATTGTGCTGCAAAACGAAGATCGGGCGAACGCCAAAGCGGTTGACAACGGGACAGATTCGCAGCCGAACTCGGAACCCTCGAAGCGGCGACCGAGCCACAGCAGCACGGGTATGCCTTCGGACTTCGGCGTCAATTACTGGCGGCTCGGAAGTATCACAAAAGTAGCCCGCCACTACGATGTGCCGCATCATATCGCTAAAGATTGGATTAGATTACTGCAGGAAAGCGGGAATCTCTCCGGAGCTTGGCCGCCGAAGAGTTCGCGGCCGTTGCGGCGACGGAATTGAAAGTTGGAGATGACTGAAGATTTTATTGTATCCATAGCTGAGGTGGCAACCGGAATAACCTTGGCGTCAGCAAAATTAGGCGTGGGCGACGGCGAAGTACGCTCACTCGAAGTGCGGGCGGTTGCTGGGCGACTCCCAGTGCTTCCCGAAGCGCTAGAGAGCGCTGATTTTAAGTTGATTGTTCAAATGGCACGTATGTTAGCGGACCTGAAACAATCAGAGGCGAGGAGCGTTGCTGCTGAAGCGCCTGTGCCGTCGGAGCCATCTTCAGTTGTCTGTGCGGCGGAAATTCCGGCCGAAGATGTGGTACCTGCCGAGCCTACGATGGATTCACCCTCTGTGCTGCAAAACGAAGATCGGGCGAACCCCAACGCGGTTGACAACGGGACAGATTCGCAGCCGAACTCGGAACCCTCGAAGCGGCGACCGAGCCACAGCAGCACGGATATGCCCTCGGACTTCGGCGTCAATTACTGGCGGCTCGGAAGTATCACAAAAGTAGCGCGCCACTACGATGTGCCGCATCATATCGCTAAACAATGGATAGCATCTCTGTCGCAAGAAGCTCGGTTGGAGACCGCTAAGGCGATGTTGAGTACGCGTGAGTCGAATGATCAGCTCGTAATCCCGGAGCGCGGTCTCGCAGTTGCTGACCGTCTTGGGGCGGGTAATGGTTCTCAAGATGTGCGGGTTATGCGTGATTTCGCCGAACAGAAGCGCCGGCAGGTGACATGTCCCACATGCGGCACGCGACCAAGCGCAGGTTACGGAAAGCTTCAACTTTCGTCCGATATCGAATTTCGTTGGTTCGAGTTGGACACTTCTACCGATAATGCCGGAGGCCTGATTGTAACTAGACACTGCGTGGCATGCCAACCTGCTGTACGTTTTCCTGTTTCATGTGCTTTTCAATCTTGCGAAGAAGGGCCTATCTTGGGTGGGCAGCTCGCCGAAGACGCTCACTCCTCGGGTGGCCGGGTACCTGAAACCGTTATTCGGTTGCTTCTTCGTCGTGGATGGGCGGCTGAAGGGGAAGTGCTGCTATGCCCTCAGCATATTGGCTCGTCGGGGCGGGTGTAACACGTGCGGTGAGCACTTGCAAGGCGTCGTACTGATAAGCTTGTCGCCGCAAGATTTAGTACTGCAACGGCATTTAGGTGAGTGGGTGTCCGCGTCGGCGGTAGTGCGATAGGCGGGCTTGGCGCTGGCGTCGGCGTCGCCAGTCCGGCCACGCCCAGACCTGCCGGGCTCACCGTAGTGCCGGTTGGGCAAGGGCGCTGGTGAGGCGTCGGATCTCCGGTAGCGTGAACGCGATCCTGCCCGGATCGCCGACACCGGTTCCCCCTTTGCGGCAACGGCTTTCGCCTCGGCGAGCCAGGCCAGGCCAGGCCAGGCCAGGCCAGGCCAGGGCGAGCATCGACAAGGTGATGTGGGCATACCAGGCTCGCCAGGAACGAACCTGGTAGCGATCCAAGCCGGCTTCGTTCTTGGCCTGCTGGAAGCATTCCTCGATCCGCCGTCGCGATCCGGCGATCCAGGCCAGATCGTCGGTGGTCGACCGGCGGGGCCCGTAGCAGACACGTAGTAGGCGATCTCGCCCGGTCGGTGATGCTGCGCCGGGCCAGCAGCCGGTGCCCGCGCCCAGTCGTAGTCACGAGGCCCGTGCGCCCCGGCACCGGCGGAGATCCGCTGCCACCCCCGCGCCGGCACCGCCGCCACCAACCCATCCGCGCGGACCTGGCCCAGCCCGCGGGTGCTGAGGGTGTCGTTGCGGCGGGTCGCCAGCACGTGGGCGAGGTCGTGCTGTCCGAGCCGGAACCGCAAGTATTTGACCTGCCCGTAGGCTTCGGCGGCGGCAAACCAGCGAAACGGCACCTCCGCGGCCAGAGCACGCTCCAGCATCGCCATCACCAACCGCGGCTTGGTCACGAACCCGACCTCGTCGGGAACCCCCGCTCCGCGGCAGCGCTCGCGATCGTCGGTCCAGGACTCGGGCAGCTGGCGCCGTTGCTCGGACAGGCGGCGGTGCCGCGACTGGCCGGTGGCCCGCCCCGGCGCACTCCGCAGGTGGTTATCGCCGACAAGGCCTACTCTTCCGCGGCCAACTGGGCCTTGCTGCGGCGCAGAGGTATCCGCACCGTGATCCCGAAGCGGTCCGATCAGATCGGTCACCGCAAACGCCGCGGCAGCCGCGGTGGACGGCCTCCGGGTTTCGACCGGCAGACCTACAAGCCGCGCAACGTCGTCGAACGGGCTTTCAACAGGGCCGAGCACTGGCGCGCGGTCGCCACCCGATTCGACAAACTGGCCCACACCTACCACGCCGGAGTTGTGCTGGCCTTGATCATCGAATGGCTGAGAGCACTAGGAGACACCACCTAGGACCGTTATTGCGTCATTACCGAGCCTGCACTCGGCAAACTGTCGGGTTGAGATGATTCCGATGTCGAAGTGCATCAAGGTGTCTACGTATTTTTCCGGATCCAGTCGTCCAAGATTTTCCCACCTAGTTCACTACTTATAATCGATCGATCAACCGCGCTCATCACGGCTTCCTGCACGGATCGCTTCGCGATGTCCTTTTCGACATCCGCGAAAAGCGCACGGCTAGACGCGTGGTCGGTTCGGCCGAATTGGAGGTTGGAAGTCTCGATCACGACGACACGATCAGCCATCTCGGCATGTCCAGATTCCGTCAGCGCCACTTCCGCCCGCGTCGCAATAGTTCGAACTACGACCCCACTGGAGCCATAAAGATAAGACTTGCCTTCGCAGGCGCCAACCACGGTGACGACGTCACCCACTTCCAGAGGCCAGCCATGTCGGTCTAACACGAAAACTCCTTCAACATGAGATACCCACCGCGCGAACCCGTTACGGCTCGTCGAACCGACTGCCGACGTTCGGAAAACAGCGCCGAGCCTTCCCGCGGTGTCGTCTGTTCGGAACTCGAGCACCTGTACTGTCAGGTGCCGACGCAATCCGGCGTACAACCAGACAGAACGCGCTTAATCGACGCAATGAGACTTTCACTTTCCTTGATCAAATAGAAATGACCGCCCGGGTAGGTATCCAGCGCAAATGCTCCGGATGTATGGAACCTCCAGCTATGGGCTTCGTCGACACTGACTCTTGGGTCATCGATGCCACAGTGAGCATAGATCGGGGCGGTCAATCGGGAGTTCGGATCGTGCTTGTAAGTCTCCACCGCACAGTAGTCCGCTCGGATCACCGGCAATAGCGAGGACATCAGATCTGCGTCATTTAGTATTCGACCATCGGTTCCTTCCATCTTGACGATCTCCGCCATCAGGGCGTCATCACTCAGGAGATGAGCCCTCTCACTGCTGTACAGAGACGGTGCACGGCGACCAGATACGAATAGCGCCACCAGACTGATACCGAAACTTTGCAGTCGTAGGGCTACCTCGTAGGCAATCAATGCCCCCATGCTGTGGCCGAAAAGCGCAAGAGGTCGGTCGTTTTCGGATTTGAGCTGGACTGCCACAGCGTCCGCAATCGCATCTATTCTGCCGATCGGTGACTCCGACCGACGGTCCTGTCGTCCCGGATACTGAATCGCCAGGACCTCACAGGACGGCGAAAACGCCTTGGCGACGGGAAGATAGAAGCTGGCGGCGCCGCCGGCGTGCGGAAAACATGCCAGTCGCACTTCCGGCTCCGCCGACGGGTAGTAGCGCCTTACCCACAAACTCGACTTCGCATTTCCATCCATATTTGTTTCCTTTTCGATGAAGCGTCGGATCAGGCCATGAACACGTCTTTAGTACGCGATCAAACCCGAGCACCACTCTTCGATAATCCCGGCCACCGCCGGAGCATCGACTGTATTTATCGAGTAATGGTCTGCTTGAACTTTGCGTACGATTTGGGTGGACGACCACGGCTCGGCCAGAACGTATTCTAGTTTTCCGCCCGGCGATTTAACGTGGAAGAGCGGGTTCACACACTGCACGAACAGCACATCCACATTCAGAGGAGACGCTTTGTACTCTTCGAGAAGGCCTAGCCATACCGCAGATGCCGTCAAATTCGCGTTACTGATCTTCCAAAACTCTGATTCACGAACCAGTGGATCTTTCAGGAAATCGTCCGGGTCGATTTCTTTCGCTTGTTCCATCGACAAGCTGTCGAGAAGGGCGATACCAGCGAGATTCGACTGCCCAGCCGACTCCATCCTGTTGCCGACCGCATGTGCGAGCACTCCACCTGAAGAGAATCCAGCCAGAACAAATGGATCTCCGCCTGCGACCGATCTAACCGCCGCAGCGAGATCATCAATGGCCGCAGACAACGAATCCGGTACGAGCTCACCGCTCTTGAAACCCGGAAGCGCAATGCTTGTCACTTTCCTGTTTCCCCTGAACTCTTTGGCCATCGACGCATGCTGATGCACACCACTGGTGACAGTCGGAGTGGTCAACAAAATAAGCTGCGGCTGTCGATGCCCGCTACTGAGTTCCGCGTGAACAGTTGCCTGGGAGGGCGTTTCGGCAGTCCCGAAAGACGGGCGCAGTAGTCCCGCGGTGCGACTCAGTTGTATTCCCGCTTCCACCCGACCGGACTCGACGGCTCGCTTGTAGAGCGCTACCAAAGACAGATCGCTGTCAGCGCCTTCAATTTCTCTGTCCGAGGATGGAGACCGCGACCATCGTTGGTCGAGCTCGGTCAGAATATGGTCCGCCAGATCGGTCATTGTCGGGTGGTCGAAGACGAGTGTGGCTGGGAGTCGTAGTCCGGTAGTGGTGTTGAGGCGGTTGCGGACTTCTACTGCGGTGAGGGAGTCGAATCCGAGGTCTCGGAAGTTGTGGTCGGCGGTGATGGTGTCGGTGTTGGAGTGGCCGAGCACGATTGCGACTTGGTTGGCGATGGTTTCGAGGATGGTTGTGTGTCGTTCCGATCGGGATAGTGGGGTGAGTCGTTCGCGTAGTCCGGTTCCGTTGTTGGTTGTGGCGCGTGGTGTGTTGGTTGCTATCAGTCCGCGTAGGAGTGGTGGCAGTGTGCCTGCGCGGTCTTGTGTGGTCAGGGTTGTGGTGTCCCAGTGGACGGCGACGACTGCGGGGCTGGGTTGTTGCAGGGCGGCGTCGAACATGGCCAGTCCTTGCTGGGGCGACAGGCCTGTGACGCCGCTGTGTCCGGTGTGGGTGTCATCGAGGTGTCCGGTCATCCCGGTGCGGGAGCTCCATAGTCCCCATGCGATCGAGGTCGCGGTCTGTCCTCGGGCGTGGCGGTGTTCGGCCAGTGCGTCGAGGAAGGTGTTGGCTGCGGCGTAGTTGGCTTGGCCTGGGTTACCTACTACACCTGATGCCGAGGAATACAACACGAACAGTGCCAGGTCGGTGTTGCGGGTCAGTTCGTGGAGGTGCCAGGCGGCGTCGACCTTGGTCTGTAGCACTGGTGTCATGCGTTCTTCGGTCAGTGAGGTGATCGTTGCGTCGTCGAGCACGCCTGCAGCGTGGATCACGCCGGTCAGTGGTGCGTGGGCGGGTACCGCGGCCAGTAGTCGGGCTACCGCGTCGCGGTTCGATACATCGCAGGCCAGCACCTGCACCTGGGCGCCGAGTTCGCTCAGTTGTGTCACCAGTTCGGTGACGCCCTGGGCGTGTGGTCCGCGGCGGCTGGCCAGTACCAGCGATCGCACTCCGTGTGTGGTCACCAGGTGGCGGGCCAGCATGGCACCCAGTCCTCCGGTTCCGCCGGTGATCACCACTGTGCCGGTCGAGATGGTGGGGCCGGTGCCGGTGTTCGGGGGGATCGTCAAGACGACTTTGCCGATGTGCCGCGCACGGCTGATGTAGCGGAAGGCCTCCGGTGCTCGACGGATATCCCATACCTTGACCGGCGGTGGATCCAATGCGCCGGTATCGAAGAGTGTTTTGAGCTCTTGGAGCATCTGTTGGACACGGTCTGGGCCGGCTTCGATCAGATCGAAGGTCTGATATTGCACCCCGGGGTGGTGTATCGCGATATCGCTGTGGTCGCGGTTATCTGTTTTGCCCATTTCGAGGAAGCGTCCACCGCGGGGTAGGAGCCGTAGGGAGGCATCGATGTACTCGCCGGTCAGCGAGTTCAGGACTACATCCACACCGTGGCCGTCGGTGGCTGCCCGGAACGTGTCCTCGAAATCGAGTGAGCGGGAGTCTGCGATGTGTTCTTCATCGAATCCCGTGGACCGCAGAGTGTCTTGCTTGTTCCTGCTTGCCGTGCCGTACACGTCCACACCCCAGTGGCGGGCCAGCTGGGTGGCCGCTGTTCCCACACCGCCCGCCGCGGCATGGACCAGCAGCCGTTCGCCCGGTTGGATGCGCGCCAGGTCGTGCAGTCCGTAGTAGGCGGTGAGGAATACCACCGAGACCGCTGCCGCGTCGGTGAACGACCAGCCCCGGGGCATGTGGGTGATCATTCTGTGGTCGGTCACCGCGACGGGGCCCAGACCGCTGAGGATCAATCCCATCACCCGGTCACCCGGTTCGAATCCCTCGGCACCGGGGCCGACCTCGGTGACCACTCCCGCAGCTTCACGTCCCATACGGAAGTCCTCTGCGGGCACCATGCCCAGGCAGATGAGGACATCTTTGAAGTTCAGGGCGCCGGCCCGTACCGCAATCCGTACCTGTCCGGTGTCCAGCGGCTCACTATCGGCTCGGTTCGGCCGCAGGACAAGCCCGTCCACGGTCCGGTCGCCCGCCTCCAGTTGCCACGACGCCGACTCCGGAACCACCAGCCCCTGCTGCGCGGGCAGGCGGGTCAGGCGGGCCATGTGCAACACACCGCTGCGGATCATCAGCTGGGACTCACCACACGCGAGTATCGCCTCGACCGGCACGTCCGGCTCGGGACTGCTGCCGGGTGTGGTGCCGGTGCCGGTGCCGGTGCCGGTGTCGGTGTCGGTGTCGGTGTCGGTGTCGGTGCGGTGTCGGTGTCGGTGTCGGTGTCGGTGTCGGTGTCGATGAGGATGATCCGGCCCGGGTCTTCGGACTGGGCAGAACGCACCAATCCCCAGACCGCGGCTCCGGCCAGATCGCTGACCTCGTCACCATCGTGGCCGACCGCGCCCCGGGTCAGGATCAGCAGTGCGCTCTCGGCGAACCGGGGCTCGCCCGACCAGGTCTGCAGTACCGTCAGCATTCGTGTCGTGGCGGTGTGCACCCGCTGTGGCTCATCGTCACCAGCACCGGTAGCGGTGGCGTTACGCCGGTCCAGCACGATTACCGGCGGCACGATGGCGTCCTGCTCGCTCGCCCAGGTCAGGAAATCGGCTTCGAGGGCGAACGTCGCTGTCCGGGGTGTGGCCGCTTGCCCGGTGGCCGGCGTCGGTGGTGTCAGCGGCACCCAGCTCAATGCGCACAGTCGCTGCACGTGCCCGGCTGTGCCGAGTTGTCCGGCTGTGATCGGTCGTACCGTGAGTGAGCCCGCGCTCAGCACGGGTGCGCCGGTGGAGTCCGCCACCCGGATCGTGACCGCCTCACCACCGGAGGCCGCCGGAGACATCCAGCCGCGCAGCTGTGAGGCGCCGGCGGCGTGCAACGACACGTCCCGCCACTCGAAGGGCAGCGAAACACCCTGTCCCGATTCGGCATCAGCGGCGTCGGCGGCCATGCCGTGCAGCAACGAGTCCAGCAATGCCGGGTGCAGACCGAACTGTCCGGCGTCGGTGACGGTGTCGGGCAGCGCCGCCTGCACGAACACCTCCGCACCACGTCGCCATACCGACTGCAGGCCCCGGAAAGCGGGACCGTACTCATAGCCTCGCTCGGCGAGCAGCTCGTACCAGCCCTGCACCGGCACCTCGACCGCGTCGTGCGGTGGCCACACGGTCAACTCCGCGATCGGCGGGGCCTGTTCCACCGCACCGGTCAGTACTCCCTGCGCATGCAACACCCACACCGCTTCGCCGGCATCGGAATCGGCGTCGTCGCCGATCTCCGATCGCGAGTACACCGTGACCGCACGCGCCCCCCGGTCGTCGGCGTCATCGACGACCACCTGAATGCGGGCTGCCGTATCGGTGGTCAGCACCAGCGGCGTAACCAGCGTCAGTTCCTGCAGTCTCGCGCACCCCACCTGCACACCGGCGCGCAAAGCCAACTCCACGAACCCCGTACCCGGCAACAACACCACACCGTCGACGGCGTGATCGGCCAGCCAGGGCTGGGTGGCCACCGACAATCTGCCCGTCATCACCACGGCACCGGAATCCGGAGACACCACCACAGCACCCAGCAGTGGATGCCCGGCCGCGCTCAACCCCAGCGATGCCGCGTTTGCGGAACTGCCGGTTTCGAGCCAGTAGCGGCGCCGTTGGAATGCGTAGGTGGGGAGTTCGAGTTGTTGCCGGTGGCCGTGGGGTGCCGGTTGCCAGTCGATGTCGATCCCGCTGACGTTGAGTTGTGCGACCGATTGGGTGAATCGGGTGGTGCTGTCTTCGTGACGGCGCAGTGTTCCGGTGACCACCGGTGTGGCGGAGGAGGTGGTGTGCTGGGTTTCACCGATCTGCTCGATGTCGGCGGTCAGTAGCGGGTGTGGGCTGGCTTCGACGAATACGGTGTATCCGTCCTGGTAGAGCTGTCGGATGGTGTCGTCGAACCGGACCGGTTCGCGGAGGTTGGTGTACCAGTACCGGCCGTCGAGTCCGCTGGTGTCGATCACTTCACCGGTCACCGTCGAGTAGAACGCTGTCGAGCAGGAACGGGGCCGCACTCCGGCCAAGGCCTCTAGCAGCGGTTCACGCAACCGGTCGACCTGCGGTGAGTGCGAGGCGTAGCTGACCGGGATGATCCGGGCTTGGATCTGGCGGGTCTCGCAGATCGTGTGCAGAGCCTCCAATTGTGTGGTCGCGCCCGAGACGACCGTGGCTCGTGGCCCGTTGACCGCGGCTACCGACAACTCGTCGAAGTCCTCGAGCAGATGTTCGACCTGTGCCAGGGCCAACCCGATCGACATCATGCCCCCGAGGCCTTCGAGCCGGGTCAACGCCGCTGAACGCAGGACCACGATCCTGGCCGCATCCTCGACGGACAGCGCTCCCGCGACGTGGGCTGCAGCGATCTCGCCCTGGGAATGACCGACCACCGCATCGGGATACACACCGGACGAACGCCACAGCTCGGCCAGCGACACCATCACCGCGAACAGTGCCGGCTGGACCATATCGACCCGTTCGAGCCAGTACGGGTCGCTACCGGTGAGCACCTCCGACAACGACCACTGCACCAGCGGGGCGAACGCCTGCTCGCATTCGGCCATCTTCGCAGCGAACACCGGTGCGCTGCTCAGCAGCCGGCGGCCCATGGTCAGCCACTGCGCACCCTGCCCCGGGAACACCATCACGGTCTTGCCCTGCCGACCCGCCACACCGCAGACCACACCCGGTGCCGGAACCTGCTCGGCCAACGCCGCGAGCCCAGCTGTCAACTCGGCTCGATCCTCACCGGTGATCACCGCACGATGCTCGAACAGCGACCGCCCCAGCAACGAGCGCGCCACATCCGCGGCAGCCACATCCGGATTCCGTGCCAGGAACCGGTGCAACCGCTGCGCCTGCCCGGTCAACGCCTCAGCACTACGACCCGACAACACCCACACCACCCCCCCACCCTCCACCGACACCGGTGCCTGTTCTCCTGCAGGTGCTTGCTCCTGCGCAGGCGCCTGTTCGAGGATCACGTGGGCGTTGGTACCGCTGACGCCGAACGCGGAGACTCCGGCTCGGCGTGGCCCCTCGGTCACCGGCCAATCCCGGGCCCGGGTCAGCAGTTCCACCCCTCCGGAGGACCAATCCACGTGTGAGGACGGAGCATCCACGTGCAGCGTCTGCGGAAGTATCCCGTGACGCATCGCCATCACCATCTTGATCACCCCGGCCACTCCCGCGGCTGCCTGGGTATGGCCGATATTGGATTTCAGCGATCCCAGCCACAGCGGACGATCGGAATCCCGTTCCCGCCCGTAGGTGGCCAATAGCGCCTGCGCCTCGATCGGGTCACCCAGCGAGGTACCGGTGCCATGTGCTTCGACCACATCCACCGCGGTGGCCGGGATTCCCGCGTTGGCCAGCGCCCGCCGGATCACCCGTTCCTGCGCAGGGCCGTTGGGAGCGGTCAAACCGTTGGAAGCGCCGTCCTGGTTGACCGCGCTGCCCCGGACCACCGCCAATACCCGATGCCCGAGACGACGCGCATCCGACAACCGCTCCAACACCAGCACCCCGGCGCCCTCACCCCACCCCGTGCCGTCAGCGGCCTCGGCGAACGGCTTACACCGGCCGTCACGCGCCATCCCACGCTGCCGCGAGAACTCCACGAACCCGATAGGAGTCGACATCACCGTCACACCCCCGGCCAACGCCATCGAACACTCCCCCGCCCGCAACGCCTGACACGCCTGATGCACCGCCACCAGACTCGACGAACACGCCGTGTCCACCGACACCGCGGGCCCCTCCAACCCCAACACATACGAAATACGCCCAGAAGCCACACTCCCAGCGGCGCCGGTCATCAAATACCCCTCAGCACCGTGCTCGGCGCCCACACCATAGATCTGACCGGTCACACCGATATACACACCGGTATCGCTACCACGCAGACCACCCGGCTCGATCCCCGCATGCTCAAGCGATTCCCACACCGTCTCCAACAACATCCGCTGCTGCGGATCCATCGCGACCGCCTCACGCGGACTGATCCCGAAGAAACCACTGTCGAACTCACCAGCGTCGTAGACGAAACCACCCTCACGCACATACGACTTCCCCGCCACACCGGGCTCGGGATCGAACAACGCACCCACATCCCACCCCCGATCAACCGGAAAACCACCCACCGCATCACGCCCCCCGACCACCAACTCCCACAACTCCGCAGCCGACGACACCCCACCCGGAAACCGACACCCAATCCCCACAATCGCCACAGACTCCGACGCACGCGCACGGAATTCGCGATTCTCTCGCCGTAAAGATTCATTTTCTCGCGCGGAAATACGCAGAGCTTTGGTCAGGTCGTCAATCGAAATAGGCACGAGATCCCCTACTCAGTCCATCTGCTTCTCGATGATATGCCGGACGAGACTTTCGGGATCCATCGAGTCGATCGAGCTGGAGCCTTCTCGATCGCGATTGTCCAACGTTCTCAGTTGACGAAGCTTCTCACGAATACCATCGACACGATGGCTCAAAGATTCACTCACGACAATCTCGGGTTCAACTCGGAGAATAATTGATTCAAATTTCTCCAGACCCTCCAGAAAGTCATCTTCGACCGACCGAGGCTTGGTGGTGCCGAAGAGTTCTTCGAGGATGTAGGTAGCCACCGCAGCCGGCGTCGGGTGGTCGAAGACGAGTGTGGCTGGGAGTCGTAGTCCGGTAGTGGTGTTGAGGCGGTTGCGGACTTCTACTGCGGTGAGGGAGTCGAATCCGAGGTCTCGGAAGTTGTGGTCGGCGGTGATGGTGTCGGTGTTGGAGTGGCCGAGCACGATTGCGACTTGGTTGGCGATGGTTTCGAGGATGGTTGTGTGTCGTTCCGATCGGGATAGTGGGGTGAGTCGTTCGCGTAGTCCGGTTCCGTTGTTGGTTGTGGCGCGTGGTGTGTTGGTTGCTATCAGTCCGCGTAGGAGTGGTGGCAGTGTGCCTGCGCGGTCTTGTGTGGTCAGGGTTGTGGTGTCCCAGTGGACGGCGACGACTGCGGGGCTGGGTTGTTGCAGGGCGGCGTCGAACATGGCCAGTCCTTGCTGGGGCGACAGGCCTGTGACGCCGCTGTGTCCGGTGTGGGTGTCATCGAGGTGTCCGGTCATCCCGGTGCGGGAGCTCCATAGTCCCCATGCGATCGAGGTCGCGGTCTGTCCTCGGGCGTGGCGGTGTTCGGCCAGTGCGTCGAGGAAGGTGTTGGCTGCGGCGTAGTTGGCTTGGCCTGGGTTACCTACTACACCTGATGCCGAGGAATACAACACGAACAGTGCCAGGTCGGTGTTGCGGGTCAGTTCGTGGAGGTGCCAGGCGGCGTCGACCTTGGTCTGTAGCACTGGTGTCATGCGTTCTTCGGTCAGTGAGGTGATCGTTGCGTCGTCGAGCACGCCTGCAGCGTGGATCACGCCGGTCAGTGGTGCGTGGGCGGGTACCGCGGCCAGTAGTCGGGCTACCGCGTCGCGGTTCGATACATCGCAGGCCAGCACCTGCACCTGGGCGCCGAGTTCGCTCAGTTGTGTCACCAGTTCGGTGACGCCCTGGGCGTGTGGTCCGCGGCGGCTGGCCAGTACCAGCGATCGCACTCCGTGTGTGGTCACCAGGTGGCGGGCCAGCATGGCACCCAGTCCTCCGGTTCCGCCGGTGATCACCACTGTGCCGGTCGAGATGGTGGGGCCGGTGCCGGTGTTCGGGGGGATCGTCAAGACGACTTTGCCGATGTGCCGCGCACGGCTGATGTAGCGGAAGGCCTCCGGTGCTCGACGGATATCCCATACCTTGACCGGCGGTGGATCCAATGCGCCGGTATCGAAGAGTGTTTTGAGCTCTTGGAGCATCTGTTGGACACGGTCTGGGCCGGCTTCGATCAGATCGAAGGTCTGATATTGCACCCCGGGGTGGTGTATCGCGATATCGCTGTGGTCGCGGTTATCTGTTTTGCCCATTTCGAGGAAGCGTCCACCGCGGGGTAGGAGCCGTAGGGAGGCATCGATGTACTCGCCGGTCAGCGAGTTCAGGACTACATCCACACCGTGGCCGTCGGTGGCTGCCCGGAACGTGTCCTCGAAATCGAGTGAGCGGGAGTCTGCGATGTGTTCTTCATCGAATCCCGTGGACCGCAGAGTGTCTTGCTTGTTCCTGCTTGCCGTGCCGTACACGTCCACACCCCAGTGGCGGGCCAGCTGGGTGGCCGCTGTTCCCACACCGCCCGCCGCGGCATGGACCAGCAGCCGTTCGCCCGGTTGGATGCGCGCCAGGTCGTGCAGTCCGTAGTAGGCGGTGAGGAATACCACCGAGACCGCTGCCGCGTCGGTGAACGACCAGCCCCGGGGCATGTGGGTGATCATTCTGTGGTCGGTCACCGCGACGGGGCCCAGACCGCTGAGGATCAATCCCATCACCCGGTCACCCGGTTCGAATCCCTCGGCACCGGGGCCGACCTCGGTGACCACTCCCGCAGCTTCACGTCCCATACGGAAGTCCTCTGCGGGCACCATGCCCAGGCAGATGAGGACATCTTTGAAGTTCAGGGCGCCGGCCCGTACCGCAATCCGTACCTGTCCGGTGTCCAGCGGCTCACTATCGGCTCGGTTCGGCCGCAGGACAAGCCCGTCCACGGTCCGGTCGCCCGCCTCCAGTTGCCACGACGCCGACTCCGGAACCACCAGCCCCTGCTGCGCGGGCAGGCGGGTCAGGCGGGCCATGTGCAACACACCGCTGCGGATCATCAGCTGGGACTCACCACACGCGAGTATCGCCTCGACCGGCACGTCCGGCTCGGGACTGCTGCCGGGTGTGGTGCCGGTGCCGGTGCCGGTGCCGGTGTCGGTGTCGGTGTCGGTGTCGGTGTCGGTGTCGGTGTCGGTGTCGGTGTCGGTGTCGGTGTCGATGAGGATGATCCGGCCCGGGTCTTCGGACTGGGCAGAACGCACCAATCCCCAGACCGCGGCTCCGGCCAGATCGCTGACCTCGTCACCATCGTGGCCGACCGCGCCCCGGGTCAGGATCAGCAGTGCGCTCTCGGCGAACCGGGGCTCGCCCGACCAGGTCTGCAGTACCGTCAGCATTCGTGTCGTGGCGGTGTGCACCCGCTGTGGCTCATCGTCACCAGCACCGGTAGCGGTGGCGTTACGCCGGTCCAGCACGATTACCGGCGGCACGATGGCGTCCTGCTCGCTCGCCCAGGTCAGGAAATCGGCTTCGAGGGCGAACGTCGCTGTCCGGGGTGTGGCCGCTTGCCCGGTGGCCGGCGTCGGTGGTGTCAGCGGCACCCAGCTCAATGCGCACAGTCGCTGCACGTGCCCGGCTGTGCCGAGTTGTCCGGCTGTGATCGGTCGTACCGTGAGTGAGCCCGCGCTCAGCACGGGTGCGCCGGTGGAGTCCGCCACCCGGATCGTGACCGCCTCACCACCGGAGGCCGCCGGAGACATCCAGCCGCGCAGCTGTGAGGCGCCGGCGGCGTGCAACGACACGTCCCGCCACTCGAAGGGCAGCGAAACACCCTGTCCCGATTCGGCATCAGCGGCGTCGGCGGCCATGCCGTGCAGCAACGAGTCCAGCAATGCCGGGTGCAGACCGAACTGTCCGGCGTCGGTGACGGTGTCGGGCAGCGCCGCCTGCACGAACACCTCCGCACCACGTCGCCATACCGACTGCAGGCCCCGGAAAGCGGGACCGTACTCATAGCCTCGCTCGGCGAGCAGCTCGTACCAGCCCTGCACCGGCACCTCGACCGCGTCGTGCGGTGGCCACACGGTCAACTCCGCGATCGGCGGGGCCTGTTCCACCGCACCGGTCAGTACTCCCTGCGCATGCAACACCCACACCGCTTCGCCGGCATCGGAATCGGCGTCGTCGCCGATCTCCGATCGCGAGTACACCGTGACCGCACGCGCCCCCCGGTCGTCGGCGTCATCGACGACCACCTGAATGCGGGCTGCCGTATCGGTGGTCAGCACCAGCGGCGTAACCAGCGTCAGTTCCTGCAGTCTCGCGCACCCCACCTGCACACCGGCGCGCAAAGCCAACTCCACGAACCCCGTACCCGGCAACAACACCACACCGTCGACGGCGTGATCGGCCAGCCAGGGCTGGGTGGCCACCGACAATCTGCCCGTCATCACCACGGCACCGGAATCCGGAGACACCACCACAGCACCCAGCAGTGGATGCCCGGCCGCGCTCAACCCCAGCGATGCCGCGTTTGCGGAACTGCCGGTTTCGAGCCAGTAGCGGCGCCGTTGGAATGCGTAGGTGGGGAGTTCGAGTTGTTGCCGGTGGCCGTGGGGTGCCGGTTGCCAGTCGATGTCGATCCCGCTGACGTTGAGTTGTGCGACCGATTGGGTGAATCGGGTGGTGCTGTCTTCGTGACGGCGCAGTGTTCCGGTGACCACCGGTGTGGCGGAGGAGGTGGTGTGCTGGGTTTCACCGATCTGCTCGATGTCGGCGGTCAGTAGCGGGTGTGGGCTGGCTTCGACGAATACGGTGTATCCGTCCTGGTAGAGCTGTCGGATGGTGTCGTCGAACCGGACCGGTTCGCGGAGGTTGGTGTACCAGTACCGGCCGTCGAGTCCGCTGGTGTCGATCACTTCACCGGTCACCGTCGAGTAGAACGCTGTCGAGCAGGAACGGGGCCGCACTCCGGCCAAGGCCTCTAGCAGCGGTTCACGCAACCGGTCGACCTGCGGTGAGTGCGAGGCGTAGCTGACCGGGATGATCCGGGCTTGGATCTGGCGGGTCTCGCAGATCGTGTGCAGAGCCTCCAATTGTGTGGTCGCGCCCGAGACGACCGTGGCTCGTGGCCCGTTGACCGCGGCTACCGACAACTCGTCGAAGTCCTCGAGCAGATGTTCGACCTGTGCCAGGGCCAACCCGATCGACATCATGCCCCCGAGGCCTTCGAGCCGGGTCAACGCCGCTGAACGCAGGACCACGATCCTGGCCGCATCCTCGACGGACAGCGCTCCCGCGACGTGGGCTGCAGCGATCTCGCCCTGGGAATGACCGACCACCGCATCGGGATACACACCGGACGAACGCCACAGCTCGGCCAGCGACACCATCACCGCGAACAGTGCCGGCTGGACCATATCGACCCGTTCGAGCCAGTACGGGTCGCTACCGGTGAGCACCTCCGACAACGACCACTGCACCAGCGGGGCGAACGCCTGCTCGCATTCGGCCATCTTCGCAGCGAACACCGGTGCGCTGCTCAGCAGCCGGCGGCCCATGGTCAGCCACTGCGCACCCTGCCCCGGGAACACCATCACGGTCTTGCCCTGCCGACCCGCCACACCGCAGACCACACCCGGTGCCGGAACCTGCTCGGCCAACGCCGCGAGCCCAGCTGTCAACTCGGCTCGATCCTCACCGGTGATCACCGCACGATGCTCGAACAGCGACCGCCCCAGCAACGAGCGCGCCACATCCGCGGCAGCCACATCCGGATTCCGTGCCAGGAACCGGTGCAACCGCTGCGCCTGCCCGGTCAACGCCTCAGCACTACGACCCGACAACACCCACACCACCCCCCCACCCTCCACCGACACCGGTGCCTGTTCTCCTGCAGGTGCTTGCTCCTGCGCAGGCGCCTGTTCGAGGATCACGTGGGCGTTGGTACCGCTGACGCCGAACGCGGAGACTCCGGCTCGGCGTGGCCCCTCGGTCACCGGCCAATCCCGGGCCCGGGTCAGCAGTTCCACCCCTCCGGAGGACCAATCCACGTGTGAGGACGGAGCATCCACGTGCAGCGTCTGCGGAAGTATCCCGTGACGCATCGCCATCACCATCTTGATCACCCCGGCCACTCCCGCGGCTGCCTGGGTATGGCCGATATTGGATTTCAGCGATCCCAGCCACAGCGGACGATCGGAATCCCGTTCCCGCCCGTAGGTGGCCAATAGCGCCTGCGCCTCGATCGGGTCACCCAGCGAGGTACCGGTGCCATGTGCTTCGACCACATCCACCGCGGTGGCCGGGATTCCCGCGTTGGCCAGCGCCCGCCGGATCACCCGTTCCTGCGCAGGGCCGTTGGGAGCGGTCAAACCGTTGGAAGCGCCGTCCTGGTTGACCGCGCTGCCCCGGACCACCGCCAATACCCGATGCCCGAGACGACGCGCATCCGACAACCGCTCCAACACCAGCACCCCGGCGCCCTCACCCCACCCCGTGCCGTCAGCGGCCTCGGCGAACGGCTTACACCGGCCGTCACGCGCCATCCCACGCTGCCGCGAGAACTCCACGAACCCGATAGGAGTCGACATCACCGTCACACCCCCGGCCAACGCCATCGAACACTCCCCCGCCCGCAACGCCTGACACGCCTGATGCACCGCCACCAGACTCGACGAACACGCCGTGTCCACCGACACCGCGGGCCCCTCCAACCCCAACACATACGAAATACGCCCAGAAGCCACACTCCCAGCGGCGCCGGTCATCAAATACCCCTCAGCACCGTGCTCGGCGCCCACACCATAGATCTGACCGGTCACACCGATATACACACCGGTATCGCTACCACGCAGACCACCCGGCTCGATCCCCGCATGCTCAAGCGATTCCCACACCGTCTCCAACAACATCCGCTGCTGCGGATCCATCGCGACCGCCTCACGCGGACTGATCCCGAAGAAACCACTGTCGAACTCACCAGCGTCGTAGACGAAACCACCCTCACGCACATACGACTTCCCCGCCACACCGGGCTCGGGATCGAACAACGCACCCACATCCCACCCCCGATCAACCGGAAAACCACCCACCGCATCACGCCCCCCGACCACCAACTCCCACAACTCCGCAGCCGACGACACCCCACCCGGAAACCGACACCCAATCCCCACAATCGCCACAGACTCCGACGCACGATTCTGCAGGGCAGATTCTCTTGCCCGGCTTTCTCGTAGCTCGGCCGTAACCTTCCTCAGGAGGTGATTAATTTTCTGCGAGTCAGTCACTGTCGGATCCTTCGAAGAATTCTGCCTGCTGTATCGGAAAAGGTGGAAGGCTACGAGATTCCGAACTCATCTCCCAAAACCTCCACAAGCGCATCATCACTTATGGACATGAGGTCTTCCGAATCGGCGGCCGAGACCGCTCCATGACTTTTCGCCCGATCGGCTAATCGCATCACATGCGACAACCGGGCATAAATTTCGTCCGTAAGCGTGTCGCTCTCGACCATCTCCATTATCTCTTTCTCCAGGCGCGCGAGTGGCTCGGAGAGGTCGCTGTCGGATATTTGGTCGAGGATATGGATCGTCACCGCATCCGGCGTAGGCCAGTCGAAGACCAATGTGGCCGGGAGTCGTAGCCCGGTGGCGGTGTTGAGCCGATTTCGGACTTCCACCGCTGTCAGCGAATCGAATCCCAGATCCCGGAAGTTGCGATCGGCGCTGATTGCCTCGACATCTGAATGGCCCAACACCGCCGCGACCTGACTGCTGACCACTTCGGCCACCGCGTCGTACCGATCCGATGTGGACAGGCCCGCCATCCGCTCCCGGAACCCCGCCAGGGTTGCCACTTCGGCGTGCTCCTGTTCCGCACGAAGCGCCGCCTGTGCCTCCGGCAACTCTTGTAAAAGGGGACGATGTCGCGATGCTGCGTAGACCGGCGCGAACCGACTCCAGTCGATATCCGCGATCGTCATCGTCGTTTCACCAGAACCGACGGCGTGGCTCAATGCCTGGATAGCCAGGGCGGGATCCATCAACCGCACACCATTCCGAGCCAGGAAGTCAGCGACGGATCTTCCATGCACCGGCGGCACGGCACTTTCGCCCGTCTCAACCATGCCGCCGCCACCCCAACCACCCCAAGCCAGCGAGGTGGCGATCAGTCCTCGCGAAGCCCGGCTCTCGGCCAACCCGTCCAGGTAGGCGTTTCCGGCCGCATAGTCCGCGCTTCCCGCACTGCCCCAGGTCACTGCGCCGGAGGAGAACAAGACGAAAGCATCGAGTGCCCGATCCCCGAGCAGTTCGTCGAGATACCGTGCACCGGCGACCTTCGGATCGACGACGGCGGCCAATGACGCAATTCCGATCTCGTCGAGCGGCGTCACTGACCCGACACCAGCGGCGTGGATGACCGCCGTCAAAGGAACAGTGCCACCGTCGATCGTTGCCAGTACTGCGGCTACATCATCGCGGCGTGTCATATCGCACGCCGCAATTGTGACGCGGCATCCGAGCGCACGTAATTCCGTCTCCAAATCATGAGCACCGGAGGCCCGATAGCCGCTACGGCTGGCCAGTACGATGTGCTCACCGCCGTTTTCTGCAACCCAGAGCGCCAGATTTCTGCCGATTCCACCTGTGCCACCGGTGATGAGGATCGTTCCTCGCGGCTTCCAACCATCGACAGCGACCGTCCCGGGCAGTGATGCCCGTACCATCCGGCGGCCGTAGATTCCCGACGAGCGGACAGCCAATTGATCTTCCCCATCGCTGCGCGACAGGGCAGTCAGCAGACCCTGCACAATGGATTGGTCCCATTCATCGGGAAGATCGATCAAGCCACCCCACAGCCCGGGAGACTCCAGGCCTGCCACCTGGCCCAGGCCCCACATCTGGACCTGCATAGCGTTCATTATCCGATCCTGCGAGCCAACCTTCACGGCACCGCTCGTCAAGCACCACAGGGGCCACCGAACACCCAGATCACCCAGGGCCTGTAGCAGTAGTACATTCCCCAACAGGCCCTTCGGTACCGACAAGCTCTGCGAACACGGCCTGTCGTCGAGAGCAACCAACGACAGCACACCGCTCACATCGGTGGTGCCCCGGAGCACATCGATGACATCGAGGCGCGACATGCGGTCCGCATCGATCTCGATGTAGCGGGTACTGGCACCTGACTCCCGCAGTGCTGCGAGCACAGCCTGCGCCGAACCTTTTCCGGAGGAACCGACGACAAGCCAGTTTCCGGTCACATCTGCTGGTTCACTCGACAGGAGCTTCCAGTCTATTCGGTAGGACCACGAACCGATCTCGGTCCGATCCTGATGGCGTTGCCGCCACGATGACAGCAGCGGCAGTGCCTCATCGACAGACCGGCCCGGCTCTATCCCCAGCGCACCCAGATCGCCCTCGTCGACCGCACGCCAGAACTCGGCATCAACCGCGTTCGAGGAGGTCCGATCGGCGACCTTGTCGAGCCAGTAGCGGCGCCGTTGGAATGCGTAGGTGGGGAGTTCGAGTTGTTGCCGGTGGCCGTGGGGTGCCGGTTGCCAGTCGATGTCGATCCCGCTGACGTTGAGTTGTGCGACCGATTGGGTGAATCGGGTGGTGCTGTCTTCGTGACGGCGCAGTGTTCCGGTGACCACCGGTGTGGCGGAGGAGGTGGTGTGCTGGGTTTCACCGATCTGCTCGATGTCGGCGGTCAGTAGCGGGTGTGGGCTGGCTTCGACGAATACGGTGTATCCGTCCTGGTAGAGCTGTCGGATGGTGTCGTCGAACCGGACCGGTTCGCGGAGGTTGGTGTACCAGTACCGGCCGTCGAGTCCGCTGGTGTCGATCACTTCACCGGTCACCGTCGAGTAGAACGCTGTCGAGCAGGAACGGGGCCGCACTCCGGCCAAGGCCTCTAGCAGCGGTTCACGCAACCGGTCGACCTGCGGTGAGTGCGAGGCGTAGCTGACCGGGATGATCCGGGCTTGGATCTGGCGGGTCTCGCAGATCGTGTGCAGAGCCTCCAATTGTGTGGTCGCGCCCGAGACGACCGTGGCTCGTGGCCCGTTGACCGCGGCTACCGACAACTCGTCGAAGTCCTCGAGCAGATGTTCGACCTGTGCCAGGGCCAACCCGATCGACATCATGCCCCCGAGGCCTTCGAGCCGGGTCAACGCCGCTGAACGCAGGACCACGATCCTGGCCGCATCCTCGACGGACAGCGCTCCCGCGACGTGGGCTGCAGCGATCTCGCCCTGGGAATGACCGACCACCGCATCGGGATACACACCGGACGAACGCCACAGCTCGGCCAGCGACACCATCACCGCGAACAGTGCCGGCTGGACCATATCGACCCGTTCGAGCCAGTACGGGTCGCTACCGGTGAGCACCTCCGACAACGACCACTGCACCAGCGGGGCGAACGCCTGCTCGCATTCGGCCATCTTCGCAGCGAACACCGGTGCGCTGCTCAGCAGCCGGCGGCCCATGGTCAGCCACTGCGCACCCTGCCCCGGGAACACCATCACGGTCTTGCCCTGCCGACCCGCCACACCGCAGACCACACCCGGTGCCGGAACCTGCTCGGCCAACGCCGCGAGCCCAGCTGTCAACTCGGCTCGATCCTCACCGGTGATCACCGCACGATGCTCGAACAGCGACCGCCCCAGCAACGAGCGCGCCACATCCGCGGCAGCCACATCCGGATTCCGTGCCAGGAACCGGTGCAACCGCTGCGCCTGCCCGGTCAACGCCTCAGCACTACGACCCGACAACACCCACACCACCCCCCCACCCTCCACCGACACCGGTGCCTGTTCTCCTGCAGGTGCTTGCTCCTGCGCAGGCGCCTGTTCGAGGATCACGTGGGCGTTGGTACCGCTGACGCCGAACGCGGAGACTCCGGCTCGGCGTGGCCCCTCGGTCACCGGCCAATCCCGGGCCCGGGTCAGCAGTTCCACCCCTCCGGAGGACCAATCCACGTGTGAGGACGGAGCATCCACGTGCAGCGTCTGCGGAAGTATCCCGTGACGCATCGCCATCACCATCTTGATCACCCCGGCCACTCCCGCGGCTGCCTGGGTATGGCCGATATTGGATTTCAGCGATCCCAGCCACAGCGGACGATCGGAATCCCGTTCCCGCCCGTAGGTGGCCAATAGCGCCTGCGCCTCGATCGGGTCACCCAGCGAGGTACCGGTGCCATGTGCTTCGACCACATCCACCGCGGTGGCCGGGATTCCCGCGTTGGCCAGCGCCCGCCGGATCACCCGTTCCTGCGCAGGGCCGTTGGGAGCGGTCAAACCGTTGGAAGCGCCGTCCTGGTTGACCGCGCTGCCCCGGACCACCGCCAATACCCGATGCCCGAGACGACGCGCATCCGACAACCGCTCCAACACCAGCACCCCGGCGCCCTCACCCCACCCCGTGCCGTCAGCGGCCTCGGCGAACGGCTTACACCGGCCGTCACGCGCCATCCCACGCTGCCGCGAGAACTCCACGAACCCGATAGGAGTCGACATCACCGTCACACCCCCGGCCAACGCCATCGAACACTCCCCCGCCCGCAACGCCTGACACGCCTGATGCACCGCCACCAGACTCGACGAACACGCCGTGTCCACCGACACCGCGGGCCCCTCCAACCCCAACACATACGAAATACGCCCAGAAGCAACGCTTTCGATATTGCCTGTCAGGCGATATCCCTCGACACTGTCATCGGCGCCGATATCGTAGCCCTGGTTGGTCACACCGATATAGACACCGGTATCGCTACCACGCAGACCACCCGGCTCGATCCCCGCATGCTCAAGCGATTCCCACACCGTCTCCAACAACATCCGCTGCTGCGGATCCATCGCGACCGCCTCACGCGGACTGATCCCGAAGAAACCACTGTCGAACTCACCAGCGTCGTAGACGAAACCACCCTCACGCACATACGACTTCCCCGCCACACCGGGCTCGGGATCGAACAACGCACCCACATCCCACCCCCGATCAACCGGAAAACCACCCACCGCATCACGCCCCCCGACCACCAACTCCCACAACTCCGCAGCCGACGACACCCCACCCGGAAACCGACACCCAATCCCCACAATCGCCACAGGCTCCGCGGCCGACGCCGACGTGACCGCTACCGGCACTGGTTCCTGTCCGCTCGTGCCGGCCAGCTCATCGAGGATATGGGTAGTCACCGCATGCGGTGTCGGGTAGTCGAAGACCAGTGTGGTCGGTAGTCGAAGCCCGGTGACAGTGTTGAAACGATTGCGAGCCTCCACGGCGGTCAACGAATCGAATCCCAGATCCCGAAAATTGCGATCGGCACCGATCACCTCGGCGCCGGAATGGCCCAATACTGCCGCGATCTGCTCCACGACCACTTCCAGCACCGCCGTATACCGGCCCGATACGGGCGTACCCGCCAGTCGTTGCCGTAGACCCGCCAGCATTTCGGCCTTTTCGTGTTCCGACTCCAACGCTGTCTGCGCTTCGGCCAGTTCTCGCTGGTGCTGCCGCCACGATGACAGCAGCGGCAGTGCCTCATCGACAGACCGGCCCGGCTCTATCCCCAGCGCACCCAGATCGCCCTTGTCGACCGCACGCCAGAACTCGGCATCAACCGCGTTCGAGGAGGTCCGATCGGCGACCTTGTCGAGCCAGTAGCGGCGCCGTTGGAATGCGTAGGTGGGGAGTTCGAGTTGTTGCCGGTGGCCGTGGGGTGCCGGTTGCCAGTCGATGTCGATCCCGCTGACGTTGAGTTGTGCGACCGATTGGGTGAATCGGGTGGTGCTGTCTTCGTGACGGCGCAGTGTTCCGGTGACCACCGGTGTGGCGGAGGAGGTGGTGTGCTGGGTTTCACCGATCTGCTCGATGTCGGCGGTCAGTAGCGGGTGTGGGCTGGCTTCGACGAATACGGTGTATCCGTCCTGGTAGAGCTGTCGGATGGTGTCGTCGAACCGGACCGGTTCGCGGAGGTTGGTGTACCAGTACCGGCCGTCGAGTCCGCTGGTGTCGATCACTTCACCGGTCACCGTCGAGTAGAACGCTGTCGAGCAGGAACGGGGCCGCACTCCGGCCAAGGCCTCTAGCAGCGGTTCACGCAACTGCTCGGCCTGCACCGAATGGCCGGCACACGACGCAAGGACTCGTCGTGCGCGAATCTGGCGGGTCTCGCAGATCGTGTGCAGAGCCTCCAATTGTGTGGTCGCGCCCGAGACGACCGTGGCTCGTGGCCCGTTGACCGCGGCTACCGACAACTCGTCGAAGTCCTCGAGCAGATGTTCGACCTGTGCCAGGGCCAACCCGATCGACATCATGCCCCCGAGGCCTTCGAGCCGGGTCAACGCCGCTGAACGCAGGACCACGATCCTGGCCGCATCCTCGACGGACAGCGCTCCCGCGACGTGGGCTGCAGCGATCTCGCCCTGGGAATGACCGACCACCGCATCGGGATACACACCGGACGAACGCCACAGCTCGGCCAGCGACACCATCACCGCGAACAGTGCCGGCTGGACCATATCGACCCGTTCGAGCCAGTACGGGTCGCTACCGGTGAGCACCTCCGACAACGACCACTGCACCAGCGGGGCGAACGCCTGCTCGCATTCGGCCATCTTCGCAGCGAACACCGGTGCGCTGCTCAGCAGCCGGCGGCCCATGGTCAGCCACTGCGCACCCTGCCCCGGGAACACCATCACGGTCTTGCCCTGCCGACCCGCCACACCGCAGACCACACCCGGTGCCGGAACCTGCTCGGCCAACGCCGCGAGCCCAGCTGTCAACTCGGCTCGATCCTCACCGGTGATCACCGCACGATGCTCGAACAGCGACCGCCCCAGCAACGAGCGCGCCACATCCGCGGCAGCCACATCCGGATTCCGTGCCAGGAACCGGTGCAACCGCTGCGCCTGCCCGGTCAACGCCTCAGCACTACGACCCGACAACACCCACACCACCCCCCCACCCTCCACCGACACCGGTGCCTGTTCTCCTGCAGGTGCTTGCTCCTGCGCAGGCGCCTGTTCGAGGATCACGTGGGCGTTGGTACCGCTGATACCGAACGAGGACACCGCTGCCAACCGGGGCCGCCCGTCCTGGTCCCAGGGGCTCGCCGCAGTCAGCAACCGGACCCTTCCGGAGGACCAATCCACGTGAGGAGTCGGCTCATCAGCGTGTAGGGTCTGTGGCAGCAGCCCGTGGCGCATCGCCATGACCATCTTGATCACCCCGGCCACACCCGCAGCGTGCTGAGTGTGACCGATATTGGATTTCAACGACCCCAGCCACAGTGGGTGGTCGGAGTCCCGTTCTTGCCCATACGTAGCCAGCAGTGCGTGCGCCTCGATCGGATCACCCAACGCGGTCCCGGTGCCGTGAGCCTCGACCACATCCACCTCGGCAGGTGATACACCCGCGTTGGCCAGCGCCGCACGGATCACTTTTTCCTGCGACGGTCCGTGCGGAGCGGTCAAGCCGTTCGAGGCCCCATCCTGATTCACCGCACTACCACGAACCACCGCCAGCACCCGATGCCCAAGACGACGCGCATCCGACAACCGCTCCAGCAGCAACAAGCCAGCACCCTCGGCGAGCCCAGTTCCATCGGCATCAGCAGAGAATGCTCTGCACCTACCGTCCGAGGACAACGCCCGCATTCGGGAAAATTCGACGAATCCCTGGGCATCGCCCAGAAACGCCACGCCGCCTGCCAGTGCCATTGTGCATTCTCTCGCCCGCAACGCCTGGCATGCCTGATGCAACGCCACCAAGCTCGATGAACACGCCGTGTCCATCGTCACCGCGGGTCCTTCCAGCCCGAAGATATACGAGATACGACCAGAAGTGACGCTGTCGATATTGCCGGTGAGAACGTATCCGCCGAGTTCCGCCGGTGCTTGACTCATCGGCCGACCGTAATCGGTGGTCATGCTCCCGACGTAGACGCCGGTTTGTGTTCCGCGCATCGCTAAAGGATCGATGCCCGCCGATTCGACCGTTTCCCACGCCACTTCGAGCAGAATCCGCTGCTGCGGATCCATCGCCAGAGCCTCGCGAGGAGAAATATTGAAGAAATCTGCATCGAAGCCTGCGGCATCATCGAGGAAACCGCCCTCCCGTGCGTAGGATTTGCCTGGCTCGTCGGGATCGGGATCGTAGAGTTCCTCCACATTCCAGCCGCGATCGGCCGGAAACCCGGTAATCACATCGCGACCTTCTGACACCACACTCCACAGATCGGCCGCGGACCTTACCCCACCGGGATACCGACAACCAACACCGACGATCGCAATCGGTTCGTGCACGCTCTGCTCAAGCTGCCGCACTCGCTGGTTCGCTTTGCGGAGATCACCGATGGCTTTCCGCAGATGCTCACGAAGCTCTGTTTCGTTCGCCATCGTCAGGCTCTCCCGTCGTGTGGTGCGGAATCCGCAGAGTTCGAGCTGTCGAGCTCGTTGTTCAAGGCTTCGAAGAGTTCGTCATCGGACGCTGTAACCAGGTCCGCGTTGGCGTGGTCCTGCGTATCCCAGGCCTCGATGCCCGCCAGCCACGCGTGCAGTTTCGAGCCGAAGGACCGCAACCGCTGCTCGACGTGACCCTCGATGTGGTCGTTCGCCGCGAAAGCCGCGATCATGGACTCGAGCTTGTCGATTCCATCAATCAGACCTCGCTCGCCGGTCACGTGCCGAGCAGACCTCCTACCTGCCACAGGCTGGAGGTGGGTTTTGAGGTGGGTTGCGACGGCGGTGGGGGTGGGGTGGTCGAAGACCAGGGTTGCGGGTAGGGGTAGTCCGGTTGATCGGGAGAGGCGGTTTCTGAGGTCGACGGCTCCGAGGGAGTCGAATCCGAGTTCTTTGAAGGCGCGGTCGGGTCCGATGTCGTGGGGGGAGTCGTGGTTGAGCACGGTCGCGACGTGGGTGCGGACCTCGGTCAGGAGCAGGGTGTCCCATTCGGTTTCGGGGATGCCGGCCAGGCGTTGTGCCAGCGATGCGGAGCGGTGGTCGTGGTGGGTGCGGGGGATCAGGTTCCGTGCGGCCGCGGGTGCTGTTGCTGTGCGTGCTTGTGTCTGCCACGCGGTGGTGTCCACCGACATCGGGACCAGGAGGGGGTCGGGTCGGTGTCGAGCGAGGTCGAATAGTTCCATACCGCGGCGGGCCGGGATCGGTACCAGTCCCAGCCGGGTACGGATTCTGCGTTCGGCTCGACGGCGTTCGATGATGTCGAGTTGTTCGTGCATACCGCCGCCACCGGTATGGGCCCACAAACCCCACGCCAATGATTGCCCCGGTAGTCCGTGTGCTGTCCGGTATCGGGCGAGGGCATCGAGGAATGCGTTGGCTACCGCGTAGTTGCCCTGTCCCGGGCCGCCCAGCAGAGGTGCTGCCGAGGAAAACATCGTGAACTCGGCCAACTCCAGCGAGGCGGTCAGTTCGTGCAGATGCCAGGCCGCGTCGAGTTTGGGGCGTAGTACCTTCTCGACCTGGTCCCGGTCCAGCGACTCGATCGCACCGTCGTCGAGCACACCCGCCACGTGGAACACCGCCGAGAGCGGGTGCTGCCGCGGTATCGCTGCCAGCAGCCGGGCCAGGGAATCGCGGTCGGCGATGTCACAGGCGATCGACTCGGCCCGGCATCCCAGCTCGGCCAGCTCGCTCAGCAGCCGGCGGGCTCCTTCGGCGTCGGGACCCCGGCGGCTGACCAGCAGTAGATGCCCGACGCCGTGCTCGATGACCAGGTGCCGTGCCAGCAGCGCGCCCAGTCCCCCGGTGCCACCGGTGATCAATACCGTGGACTCGGGATCGATACCGCGGCGCCGTCCGTTTTCCGGGGTCGTTGCCGGCACCGGCGACAATCGTGGTACGAACACCGATCCCGCACGCACAGCCAGCTCGGGTTCGTCACCGACCCGCAGTAGCGCCGGCAGGGCCCGGCGTGAGCTTTGCTCGTCGTCGAGATCGATGACGGCGAAGCGGCCGGGATGCTCCGCGGCAGCGCTGCGGACCAGCCCCGCCAGCGGAGCCACCGTCAGATCCGGGACCTCACCGGCTCGGGTCACCGATCCGGCCTCGGTCACCACCACCAGACGGCGCCCCTCCCAACACCGCTCACCCAGCCAGGCCTGGAACAAACCCAGCAACCGATCCGTATTCGCCTTCACTCCCGACACCACACCCACACCGGTATCGGCCACACCGATATCGGGCAGGGCGGTGGTGGCGGGTAGCGGCACCACCACCACATCCGGGAGCTGGGCTCCGGCTGCCACAGCCGCGCTCAGCTCACCGAGATCGGTGTAGCGGTCCGCGGGAACACCCCCCACCGGATCGGTCTGGGTGTTCGAACCCCGGTCACCGGCATCGAGCACCGCGACACACAATGCGTCGCCCTCGGGATCGATATCGATCCGTTGCCAGTCCAGCCGATACAGGTCGTCGTAGCTACCCCGGGCAACCGCGAGCGCAGCGGGATCGACCACCCGCGCGGTCAACGACTCGACACCGACCACCACCGCACCCGACTCGTCCCACCCGGTCAGCCGATACACATCCGGCCCCACCGCCACCACCCGCACCCGCAACCGCGACACACCACGCGCCTGCCCAACTACTCCAGACCACGAGAACGGCAACAAAGTCCGCCCCCGCGCACTCTCTGCGCCAAACACATCCCATGCCGCGTGGAATCCCGCATCGAACAATGCGGGATGCACAACGAACCGATGGATCTCTGCTGTCTGCTCCTGATCCATCTCGACCTCGGCAAACACTTCGTCGCCGCGGTGCCACGCCGCGCGCAGTCCTCGGAAGGCCGGACCGTAATCGACCCCTGTCGTTACCAGCCGGTCGTACAGCGAGCCGATCTCCACCGCGTCAGCCCCCACAGGCGGCCACACCGAACCGAGCTCGGGATGCGTGCCGGCGGGCAAAGCGAGCTCCGGAACAAGGGTTCCGGAGGCGTGGTGCACCCAAGGCCCGGTACCGGCGTCGTCTTCGAAGAAACTCTGCGGGCGTGAGTAGATATCGAACGTACGACGCCCGGCCGAGCCGGCTTCACCGACCACGAGTTGCATCTGCACGGCACCGCGCTCCGCCAGCACCAGTGGGGTCTGCAGAGCCAGCTCCTCCACGATCCCGGCGCCCACTCGGGTACCCGCGGCCAAGGCCCACTCGACGAACCCGGTCCCGGGGAACAACACCGCACCGGCCACCGTGTGATCGGCTAACCACGGGTGACCGTCCAGCGACAACCGGCCGGTGAACAACTGCCCTCGATTATCCCCGAGATCCACACCCGCACCGACGAACGGATGATCGATCGGCGACAGACCGACCGATTTCACATCGACTCCACCCGAACGCGACCCGGCCCAGAAGCGGCGATGCTGGAACGCGTAACCAGGAAGCTCCACCCGGTTTCGGCGCATCGGGCCGACTCGCCGCCCCCAATCGACCTCGACCCCCCACACGAAGGCCTCCGCCAACGACGCCGTGAACCGCGCGAGACCGCCTTCTCCGCGACGCAACGAGCCGAGGACGACCACAGAATCCTGGCTGCCACCCGCTTCGATGGTCGCCTGCATCGCCGTGGAAAGCACCGGGTGCGAGCTCACCTCGATCAATGCTCGACATCCCCGGTCGATCACGACGGTCGTAGCGTCCTCGAACAACACCGTCCGGCGCAGGCTCTGATACCAGTATTCCGCCGTCAGCGCCTGGGTATCGAACAGATCGCCGGTGACCGTAGAATAGAACGGCACAGTGCCGGAGCGCGGTTCGATCGGCATCAATGTCTCAAGGACCGTGTCGCGGATCGACTCCATCTGGGCCGAATGCGAGGCATAGTCGACCGGTATCCTCCGCGCGTGAACCCCATCGGATTCCAACGACTCGAGCAGTTCGGTGAGTGCGGGCACTTCACCGGAGACCACTACTGAGCCGGGGCCGTTCAAAGCCGCTATCGAAATGGCACCCCCCGACCCCTCGATGCGCCTGGCGACGTCGTCTGCGGGCAGGGAAATCGCAGCCATTCCTCCTTGCCCCGACACTGTGAGCAGGGCCTTGCTACGTAGAGCCACCACCCGGGCCGCGTCATCGAGGGTCAACGCTCCTGCTACATATGCGGCAGCAATCTCGCCCTGTGAGTGCCCCACCACCATAGACGGCTCCACACCATATGATCTCCACAGAACGGCGAGGGAAACCATCACCGCGAATGAGACCGGCTGAACCACGTCGACACGGTCCAGACAAGCTGCTCCCGGTACCCGCCGTAGAACATCCTCTAGAGACCAGTCGGTATACGGGTCGAGAGCCACCGCACACGCCCGTATCTCATCGGCGAACACCGGAGAGGAGTCCAGCAGTTCGGCGGCCATTCCCTCCCATTGCGCTCCTTGGCCGGGGAAGACAAAGGCGACTCTTCGCTCACGAGCCTGTCCCTGAACAACGTTTTCTGCGACTCCACCACCTACGAGAGTCGCCAGCCCGGCCAGCAGATCGGAACGGTCTGTCCCCGATATCGCGGCCCGGTACTCGAAAAAATCTCGATCGTTGACCAGTGCAGACGCCACCGCCCCGAGATCCAGCTCCGAACGATCGCCGAGGAACGATCGCAAACGCTGCGCCTGCCCCCCGAGGCCATTCATGGTCTTCGCCGAGATCAACAGCGGTGCAGCGGAATTCGCCGTATTCGCAATCTCTTTGGGCGGCCTGTTCTGCCCGGTTTCGAGGGCGGGTTCCTCTGCCGATGCCTGTTCGAGAATGATGTGCGCGTTCGTGCCGGAAAGCCCGAACGATGACACCGCTGCTCGTCGGGTTCGACCGTCCGCACGCCACGGGGTGGGCTCGGTCAGCAGTTTGATGTCGCCAGCGGACCAGTCCACGTGTGCGGTCGGGGTATCTGCGTGCAGCGTTTTCGGCAGTAGACCGTGCTGCATTGCCAGTACCATCTTGATCACCCCGGCCACTCCCGCGGCCGCCTGGGTGTGGCCGATATTGGATTTCAGCGATCCCAGCCACAGCGGACGATCGGAATCCCGTTCCTGTCCGTAGGTGGCCAGTAGTGCCTGTGCCTCGATCGGGTCGCCCAGCGAGGTGCCGGTGCCGTGTGCTTCGACCACATCCACGTCGGCGGGCGATACTCCCGCGTTGGCCAGCGCCGCACGAATCACCCGCTCCTGCGAGGGACCGTGCGGAGCAGTCAGGCCGTTCGAGGCGCCGTCCTGGTTGACCGCGCTGCCACGGACCACTGCCAGTACCCGATGCCCGAGACGACGCGCATCCGACAACCGCTCCAGCACCAGCACACCGGCACCCTCACCCCACCCGGTGCCATCGGCCTCAGCCGAGAACGGTTTACACCGGCCGTCCGGCGCCAACACTCGCTGGCGGGAGAATTCGACGAACATCCCCGGTGTCGACATCACTGTCACGCCGCCGGCCAGTGCCGTCGAGCAATCTCCGACGCGCAACGCCTGGCACGCCTGGTGTAACGCCACCAACGATGATGAACACGCCGTGTCCACCGTGACCGCCGGCCCTTCCAAACCGAAGACGTACGCGATACGGCCGGACGTGATGCTTGCGCCGATCCCGGTTGCCAGGTACCCCTCCAGGTCAGCCGGCACAGCGCCGAAATTGAGGTAGTCCTGATTCATCGCTCCGACGTAGACGCCGGTCTGTGACCCGCGAAGCGCGGACGGGACTATTCCCGCGGACTCGCACGCTTCCCACGCGACCTCAAGTAGTACCCGCTGTTGTGGGTCCATTGCCAAGGCTTCACGGGGGGAGATGTTGAAGAATTCCGCATCGAACCCGCTCACATCGTCGAGAAAGCCGCCCTCGCGTGCGTAGGAGGTTCCGGACCGGTCGGGATCAGGATCGTAGAGGCTCCCCAGATCCCAGCCACGATCGTCCGGGAACCCGGATATCACGTCCCGGCCATGAGACAACAAACCCCACAGATCCGCCGCGGATCGCACTCCGCCCGGGAATCGGCAACCCATCCCCACAATCGCAATCGGCTCGTTCACCGACACTGATGCACGCACTGCCTCGGGAACGCTGCTCTGCACGCCTTGGAGGTGGGTTTTGAGGTGGGTTGCGACGGCGGTGGGGGTGGGGTGGTCGAAGACCAGGGTTGCGGGTAGGGGTAGTCCGGTTGATCGGGAGAGGCGGTTTCTGAGGTCGACGGCTCCGAGGGAGTCGAATCCGAGTTCTTTGAAGGCGCGGTCGGGTCCGATGTCGTGGGGGGAGTCGTGGTTGAGCACGGTCGCGACGTGGGTGCGGACCTCGGTCAGGAGCAGGGTGTCCCATTCGGTTTCGGGGATGCCGGCCAGGCGTTGTGCCAGCGATGCGGAGCTGTGGTCGTGGTGGGTGCGGGGGATCAGGTTCCGTGCGGCCGCGGGTGCTGTTGCTGTGCGTGCTTGTGTCTGCCACGCGGTGGTGTCCACCGACATCGGGACCAGGAGGGGGTCGGGTCGGTGTCGAGCGAGGTCGAATAGTTCCATACCGCGGCGGGCCGGGATCGGTACCAGTCCCAGCCGGGTACGGATTCTGCGTTCGGCTCGACGGCGTTCGATGATGTCGAGTTGTTCGTGCATACCGCCGCCACCGGTATGGGCCCACAAACCCCACGCCAATGATTGCCCCGGTAGTCCGTGTGCTGTCCGGTATCGGGCGAGGGCATCGAGGAATGCGTTGGCTACCGCGTAGTTGCCCTGTCCCGGGCCGCCCAGCAGAGGTGCTGCCGAGGAAAACATCGTGAACTCGGCCAACTCCAGCGAGGCGGTCAGTTCGTGCAGATGCCAGGCCGCGTCGAGTTTGGGGCGTAGTACCTTCTCGACCTGGTCCCGGTCCAGCGACTCGATCGCACCGTCGTCGAGCACACCCGCCACGTGGAACACCGCCGAGAGCGGGTGCTGCCGCGGTATCGCTGCCAGCAGCCGGGCCAGGGAATCGCGGTCGGCGATGTCACAGGCGATCGACTCGGCCCGGCATCCCAGCTCGGCCAGCTCGCTCAGCAGCCGGCGGGCTCCTTCGGCGTCGGGACCCCGGCGGCTGACCAGCAGTAGATGCCCGACGCCGTGCTCGATGACCAGGTGCCGTGCCAGCAGCGCGCCCAGTCCCCCGGTGCCACCGGTGATCAATACCGTGGACTCGGGATCGATACCGCGGCGCCGTCCGTTTTCCGGGGTCGTTGCCGGCACCGGCGACAATCGTGGTACGAACACCGATCCCGCACGCACAGCCAGCTCGGGTTCGTCACCGACCCGCAGTAGCGCCGGCAGGGCCCGGCGTGAGCTTTGCTCGTCGTCGAGATCGATGACGGCGAAGCGGCCGGGATGCTCCGCGGCAGCGCTGCGGACCAGCCCCGCCAGCGGAGCCACCGTCAGATCCGGGACCTCACCGGCTCGGGTCACCGATCCGGCCTCGGTCACCACCACCAGACGGCGCCCCTCCCAACACCGCTCACCCAGCCAGGCCTGGAACAAACCCAGCAACCGATCCGTATTCGCCTTCACTCCCGACACCACACCCACACCGGTATCGGCCACACCGATATCGGGCAGGGCGGTGGTGGCGGGTAGCGGCACCACCACCACATCCGGGAGCTGGGCTCCGGCTGCCACAGCCGCGCTCAGCTCACCGAGATCGGTGTAGCGGTCCGCGGGAACACCCCCCACCGGATCGGTCTGGGTGTTCGAACCCCGGTCACCGGCATCGAGCACCGCGACACACAATGCGTCGCCCTCGGGATCGATATCGATCCGTTGCCAGTCCAGCCGATACAGGTCGTCGTAGCTACCCCGGGCAACCGCGAGCGCAGCGGGATCGACCACCCGCGCGGTCAACGACTCGACACCGACCACCACCGCACCCGACTCGTCCCACCCGGTCAGCCGATACACATCCGGCCCCACCGCCACCACCCGCACCCGCAACCGCGACACACCCGCAACGCGCAGACGCACACCCGACCACGAGAACGGCAGCGGTGTGCGCCCGGACTCACCGGCAGCACCCAACACACCCAATGCCAGATGGAACGCCGCATCGAACAACGCCGGGTGCAACCCGAACTCCCGGCTGCGCTGCACGTGATCGGAATCCACCTCGACCTCGGCGAACACTTCCTCACCAAGCCGCCATGCCGAACGCAGTCCTCGAAACGCCCGACCGTAGACCACCCCGATCCCGGCCAGACGCTCGTACACAGAGCCGACATCAACCACCACCGCTCCCACCGGCGGCCACACCGACGCCCCCAGAGCCTCCGGCTCCGAAGCTCCCTGTGGAAGGACAGCTTCGGAGACACCCTTGAGATTGCTACGAGAGATCAGGGCGCCGGTAGCGTGGTGTGTCCATTCCCGGTTCCCACTCCCTCCGGAGTCTTCCGGGCGGGAATAGATATCGAACGTGCGACGGCCGTCGGTATCGACCTCCCCCAGGCACAGTTGTATCTGCAAGGCGCTGTGCTCGGCCAGCACCAGCGGTGTCTGCACGATCGATTCATCAATGGTATCGGCACCCACCCGGGCGCCTGCCGCGAAGGCCCACTCCAGAAACCCAGTTGCCGGGAACAACACGGAACCGAGCACCGCGTGATCAACCAACCACGGGTGACTGTCCAGCGACAACCGGCCGGTGAACAACCAACCCCTGCCGCCTCCGAGATCCACCCCCGCGCCCACGAAGGGATGCTCGAAGCGCGACAAACCCACCGACGCCGCGTCGCCGGCACTGGTACGGGACTCCAACCAGAACCGGTGACGTTGGAACGCGTAACCAGGAAGATCCACCCGCCCTGCGCGGACCGGGCCCAGCCATCGACCCCACTCCACGGTCACCCCGTACGCAAACGCCTCGGCCAAAAATCCGGTGAATGCCTCGACCTCGGGACGGCCTGCGCGCACTGCCGGAATCTGCAGCGTTCCCTGTTCGTTACGCAGACAGAGATCGATCATCGCACTCGAGCTGCTGCCGGGCCCGAGCTCCAGAAACCCGACGACCCCGGCGTCTTCGAGGAACCGCACTCCGTCCATGAACCGCACCGTGCGCCGCACATGTTGTATCCAGTACTGCGGCGAGCCGAGGTCGTCGACCGAGGCGAGTTCTCCGGTCAGGTTGGACACGATCGGGATCTTCGGGGCTCCGGACGACGCTCTCGCGATCACCTCGCCGAATTGCTTGAGCATTGGATCCATCCGAGCGGAATGAAACGCATGGCTGACTCGCAGTCGGGAAATCTTGCGACCGTCCCGACTCCACTGCTCGATCCATTGCTCTATCACCTCGTCGGCACCGGAGATCACCGTGGAGGCCGGACTGTTCACCGCAGCCACCGAAAGGTGATCTTCGAACCCTGCCAGCGAGCCCTGTACTTCCGCTTCGGACGCTGCCACCACGACCATCGCGCCGCCCGAGGGCAGATCACCCATCAGGCGCCCACGAGCCGCGACCACCGCACACGCATCGGGGAGCGAGAAAACGCCCGCAACGTAGGCAGCTGTCAGTTCACCGATCGAATGACCAATGAGGTAGTCCGGCTCCACCCCTAATGAATCAACGAGTCGATAGAGCGCTACTCCGAATGCAAACAGCGCGGCCTGCGTGTACGCAGTGTGATCCAACAACGCGGCTTCGGCCGACCCCTGCTCTGCGAAAATAAGCTCCTTCAGGGATCGATCCAGATGCCGATCAAGCTCTTCGCAAACGGCATCGAACGCATCGGCAAACACCGGAAAAGCTCGGTGAAGTTCGGCTCCCATTCCGGGGCGCTGTGCGCCTTGGCCGGGGAAGACGAAGGCCACCTTGCCGCTGCGGGCTTGTCCGCGAACCAGGTTCGGGGTTTCCCCGCCCCGGGCCAGGGTCGCCAATCCATTCAATAGATCTGCTCGGCCGGTTCCCAGGACCGCTGCCCGATGGTCGAACACCGCTCGTTCGTTCACCAGGGCGTGAGCCACCGCGGCCGGGTCGAGCTCGGGTCGATCCGACAGCATCTGCCACAACCGCTGAGCCTGTTCCTCGAGCGCGGCGCCGGATTTCGCCGAAATCACCAGCGGGGCCGGAGCACCCGCGGCCTGTGAGCGTGGGGCATCGTCGCCGGCGTCGACGGTGGGCTGTGGTGGTGCCTGTTCGAGGATGAGGTGTGCGTTGGTGCCGCTGATACCGAAGGAGGACACCGCTGCCCGCCGTGGTTGTTCGCCCTCGTCCCACGGCGTCGGACGGGTCAGTAGTCGTACTCCCGCGGACCAGTCCACGTGTGGTGTGGGCTCGTCGGCATGCAGGGTTTGCGGGAGTATCCCGTGACGCATCGCCATCACCATCTTGATCACCCCGGCCACTCCCGCGGCTGCCTGGGTATGGCCGATATTGGATTTCAGCGATCCCAGCCACAGCGGACGATCGGAATCCCGTTCCCGCCCGTAGGTGGCCAATAGCGCCTGCGCCTCGATCGGGTCACCCAGCGAGGTACCGGTGCCATGTGCTTCGACCACATCCACCGCGGTGGCCGGGATTCCCGCGTTGGCCAGCGCCCGCCGGATCACCCGTTCCTGCGCAGGGCCGTTGGGAGCGGTCAAACCGTTGGAAGCGCCGTCCTGGTTGACCGCGCTGCCCCGGACCACCGCCAATACCCGATGCCCGAGACGACGCGCATCCGACAACCGCTCCAACACCACCAAACCAGCACCCTCACCCCAACTGGTGCCATCGGCAGCTGCAGCGAACGGCTTACACCGGCCGTCCGGCGCCAGCCCCCGCTGCCGAGAGAACTCGACGAACATCCCCGGTGTCGACATCACCGTCACGCCGCCGGCCAGTGCCATCGTGCATTCCCCGGCTCGCAATGCCTGGCATGCCTGGTGCAGCGCCACCAGGCTCGACGAGCACGCCGTGTCCACCGTGACCGCGGGCCCCTCCAAGCCGAAGATGTAGGAGATACGACCCGACGCGACACTGGCCCCGACCCCGGTCGCCAGATACCCCTCCAGATCGGCCGGGCCTCCTTCGAAATTCCAGTAGTCCTGGTACATCGTCCCGATGTATACGCCGGTGTGTGATCCGCGTAATGCCGAGGGCACGATTCCCGCGGATTCGAACGCTTCCCACGCGGTTTCGAGAAGCACGCGCTGCTGGGGGTCCATCGCGAGCGCCTCGCGGGGAGAGATGTTGAAGAACTCGGCATCGAAACCCGCCACGTCCTGTAGAAACCCGCCCTCACGCACATACGACGTCCCCGCCCGATCGGGATCCGGGTCGTAGATACCCTCCACATCCCACCCGCGATCACCGGGGAACCCCGAGATCACATCCCGGCCCTGCGACACCACAGACCACAGATCATCAGCCGACCGCACCCCACCCGGGTACCGGCAACCCATACCCACGATCGCAATCGGCTCATGCGCGCTCTCGCGCAACCGCGTTACCTCTTGTTGGAGTTGCTCTCGGTCTTTCAGCGAAGCGCGGAGCGCTTCTGCGAGGCCCTTCATTGTCGAATTCATCTAGGTCCCTTGATCTGTATATCCATCGCAGCTGAACTCGGACACTTGATCCATCAATTCGATCTGCGCACGAGCCGTTCACACCGATCAGCGGGCGGGCAACCGGCGAAGCCTTCTCGGGCCTACCTTCAGCCATCCCCGAGTAAGGGAGAATTATGAGCGAGCCGAATCAGCGCCTCGTCGTCCATCTCATCTATTTCCTGAAGCGTCAATGTATCCACCTGGCCCTGCTGCGGGTGATCTGGCTCCGGCTTCCCTAGATCATGCCCCAGGTCGGCGGTTTCCAGTAGTTCGCACAAATACCGCAACACGGCGTCCGCAGTCGGATAGTCGAATGCAAACGTAACCGACAAGTGCAATGCTGTCGCTGTGGATAACCGATTTCTGAGCTCTATCGCCATCAACGAGTCCAATCCGATTTCACGGAACGGAGCATCGAAATCTATGACCTCGTTCGGCTTCCCGATCACAGCCGCTATGTTGGCGCTAAGAAGATTGTGAACAGCACGTTCGCGTTCGCGCCCTGTCTTGGCACGCAGTGCGAGAGCACTCGAGCGATCGGTATCCGATCGGTCCCGAGAGCCACGGTTGGTCGAGCGCTTCGTCACCAAATCTTGGAAAATCGGCGAAAGTCCCGAAGTGTCACCCAACTCGGCCTCGTCGAGCCCAGCGGGAATCAGGCACGGGCGATCGTAACCCAACGATGCGTCGAAAAGAGCGAGCCCATGCGCAGTCGACAATCCGGTGACGCCCTGGCGGGCGATACGTTCACGGTCCGCACCGGTCAGATGAGCCCCCATCCCACGTCGGTCGTCCCACAGTCCCCAGGCCATCGATATCGCAGGCAGGCCATTGTTTCGCCGGTAACGGGCGAGCCCGTCCAAGAACGCGTTCGCCGCAGAGTAATTTGCCTGACCCGCACTCCCGATCGTCCCCGCCGCCGCAGAGAAGAGTATGAATTTCTCCAGTTGGAGCTCGCGGGTGAGCAGATGCAGATGCCATGCGGCCGTAGCCTTCGGCCGAAACACTGTCCCGATCCGCGATACCTCCAGTTCGGAGATGACGCCGTCGTCGACCACGCCGGCCGCATGGACAACGGTGGTCAGTCGGTACCGAGAGGTGACGGTGCGAATCAAAGCTGCCAACGCCTCGGGATCCGAGACATCGCAGGCCAGAATCTCAACCTCCGCACCGAGACGCTTCACCTCGGCCTCGAGCTCGGCAGCGCCGTCGGCGCTCGGCCCCCGCCGGCTGACCAGGATCAACCGTGGCACGCCATAGCGTTCTGCGAGGTGCCGAGCTATCCGCGCGCCAAGAGCACCCGTGCCACCGGTTATCAGCACGGTGCCGTCGGGGTCGAATGACGAGAGCGCGTGCGATGTGGCTCGAACCCGCTCCAGTCGCGGTACGAGGCGTCGCCCCCGCCTGATCACGAACTGGGGCTCGACCGTGTCGCCGATCAGGTATCCAGGAAGCGCCCGCAATGAATCTTCCTCATCGTCCAGATCGACCAACACGATCCGGCCCGGGTGCTCAGCCTGTGCGGAACGAACGAGCCCCCAGACCGCTGATTGCACAGGGTCTCCCGCCGACCCGTCCGCGGGAACGGCCATACCCCGAGTGACGACGACCAGCTGGCCTGACGACAGGGTCGGCTCGGACAACCACTCCTGGATGGCAGTCAATACCGATTCCACGGACCGGCTTGCGACCGTGCCGACGTCGTCACGCACTTCGTGCGCACACCGAAGAAGCGTCAGCTCCGGGATACCGCCATCGCTTCGAACCGTGGCCGTCAACTCAGCCATGGACACGTAATTCGGCCCGGGCAAGGCCAGATCGGCCGCGGCAACACTCACCCATCCGCTCACCCAATCGACATGCGTGGAAACGGCTGAAGCGTCGTTCCACCCGATTTCGTACAGTGAGCTGACCTGGTCGATGCCGGCAGTGCTACGCAATTGCTCGGCGGAGACCGGGAGCAGGACCATCCCGCGGATGTTTCCGATGATCCGGCCGGAGTCATCGAACAGCGTTATTGATATGCCTTCGTCGCTGGACTCGCGTATCCGAACCCGCATCGACCGCTGCCCCTGCACGTTGAGAGTGACGCCTTGCCACACGAAAGGGATGCGGGGACGAGCGAGATCAGTATCCGCATCCGCAATCAGACCAGAGACGACCTCCGGCGTCCCGTTGACGCCGAGCGCATGCATTGTCGCGTCGAACAGCGCAGGGTGCAGCTCGAACGAGCCGGAGTCGAGTGAATCGGGATATCTGATCTCAGCGAATATCTCGACATCTCGCCGCCACACCCTGCGTAGCGAATGGAAGGCAAGGCCCCAGTCGTAGAACCCTTCTCGAGCGACACTCGCATAGTAATCCTGAATGTCGAGTTGCTGCGCCCCGTCCGGCGGCCACGTCGCCGAAGCGGCCGTGGATTCGATTGCGGTGACACGATCCTGCGCACTGACGATTCCGCGCGCAAGTATCACCCATGGCGTGCCGGGGAGCTGCTCTGCACGGCATCGCAAAGAGAATTCTCGCCTGCTTGCTCCATCCGAGCTTAGTATATGCAGCTGAAGCAGCACGGAGATACTCGATGGCAATACTAGTGGCGCATGGTGAGCCAGTTCCGTGACTTCGGCACAGCCCACTTGTCGTCCCGCCCACGACGCCAACTCCACCCAGGTCGTGCCAGGCACAATAACTCTCCCGTGCACGACGTGATCGAGCAGCCACGAATGCTGTCGGGTGGAGATCCGGCCCTGATAGATCATCCCACCGTCCGCCAGCTCGACTGATGCGTTCACCAGTGGATGGCCGGTGGGAGAGCTGATATTTGACGAGCCATCCAGCCAATAGTTCCGACGGCGGAAAGAATACGTTGGCAGCTCGATCTGACTGCCGACAGGATAGAACGCGTCCCAATTCACGACAGAACCGTGCGTATGCATTCTGGCGATCGCGCCCACGGCCGTATCGAGTTCGGGCCGATTCTTCCGCAGCAGCGGTACTACCGCGACTCCAGCCTCATCCACAAGTGAAGAGAGCGTGGCATCCGGACCAATCTCGAGGAAACGAGTGACGCCAAGGCCGCGAAGCGTCTCGACTCCGTCATGGAAGCGCACTGTACGCCGGAGATGTTCTACCCAGTATTCCGGCGAGCGCAACTCGTCGACGGTCGCCACCTGCCCCGTGACATTGGAAATGATCGGAATGGCCGGTTCGCCGTACTCAAGACCGAGTGCTACTTCCCGAAATTCTTCGAGAATCGGGTCCATGCATGCCGAGTGGAAAGCTTTGCCGACGGTCAGCCGACGCGTCTTGTAGCCATTCTGTTCCAGAACAGCGGCGAGGTCGAGAGCGTTTCTCTCCAAACCGGAGACAACAACGGAGTGGCTGCCGTTCACAGCGGCCAACGACACCTCGTCGGTCAGATGCGGGAGGACATCTTTCTCTGTTGCCGCAACCGCCACCATGGCACCAGGAGCAGCCAGGCCCTGCATGAGCCGCGCGCGTGCTACAACAAGGACTACAGCGTCCTGGACCGACAGCACTCCCGCAATGTGAGCTGCGGTAATCTCACCGATCGAGTGACCGATGAGATATTTCGGCTCGACGCCCCAGTGCTCCATCAATCTGTACAGGGCAATCTCCAGCGCGAAGAGCGCGGGTTGTGTGTAGCCGGTCTGATGCAGCAGGTACCCGTCCTCGGCCCACATTACATCCTGAAGACGACATCCGAGTTCGCTGGACAGATAGCCGCACACCTCATCGAGCGCGTCAGCGAAGACTGGAACCGCGTCATAGAGGTCACGTCCCATACCTGAACGCTGAGCGCCTTGTCCGGTGAACATAAACGCGGTTTTCCCACCGTCCACCACACCAGAAGTTACGTTCTCGACAACAGAACCATGGAGGATGGCAACGAGCCCCTCCCTGAAGTCGTCGAGGGATCGACCCACTACGGCGGCGCGATGTTCGAAGTGCGTGCGCGTGGCCAACGCACGCCCGACGGCCGACGGGCTGACTTCCGTAGCCGCGAAAGCAAGAAGTCGTTCTGCTTGAGATCTCACCCCCTCCTCGGTCTTCGCGGAGATCATCCACGGCAAGACTTCCAGCGCTGTCGCACCCGGCAACTCCGCCGCGGGATCCGACGCCGGTTCCTGCAGCGGTGCCTGTTCGAGGATGAGGTGTGCGTTGGTGCCGCTGATACCGAAGGAGGACACCGCTGCCCGCCGTGGTTGTTCGCCCTCGTCCCACGGCGTCGGACGGGTCAGTAGTCGTACTCCCGCGGACCAGTCCACGTGTGGTGTGGGCTCGTCGGCATGCAGGGTTTGCGGGAGTATCCCGTGACGCATCGCCATCACCATCTTGATCACCCCGGCCACTCCCGCGGCTGCCTGGGTATGGCCGATATTGGATTTCAGCGATCCCAGCCACAGCGGACGATCGGAATCCCGTTCCCGCCCGTAGGTGGCCAATAGCGCCTGCGCCTCGATCGGGTCACCCAGCGAGGTACCGGTGCCATGTGCTTCGACCACATCCACCGCGGTGGCCGGGATTCCCGCGTTGGCCAGCGCCCGCCGGATCACCCGTTCCTGCGCAGGGCCGTTGGGAGCGGTCAAACCGTTGGAAGCGCCGTCCTGGTTGACCGCGCTGCCCCGGACCACCGCCAATACCCGATGCCCGAGACGACGCGCATCCGACAACCGCTCCAACACCACCAAACCAGCACCCTCGGCGAGGGCGAATCCGTCGGCGCGCGCCGAGAACGATTGACAACGCCCGCTCGGCGTCAACGCCTGCAACCGGGACAGCTCGACGAACATTCGCGGCGTCGGCATTATCGCAACGCCGCCGGCCAGTGCCATCGTGCATTCCCCGGCTCGCAATGCCTGGCATGCCTGGTGCAGTGCCACCAGGCTCGACGAGCACGCCGTGTCCACCGTGACCGCGGGCCCCTCCAAGCCGAAGATGTAGGAGATACGACCCGACGCGACACTCCCCGTATTGCCTGTCACCACGTATCCGTCGAGATCTCCCGGAGCTCGCGCTCCGTACTCCATCGTGACCTCGCCTATATAAACGCCGGTTGACGTTCCGCGCAGGGCAGCTGGGGCAATACCAGCGGATTCGAATGCTTCCCACGCGGTTTCGAGGAGCACACGCTGCTGGGGGTCCATCGCGAGCGCCTCGCGGGGAGAGATGTTGAAGAACTCGGCATCGAAACTTCGGGCGTCGTCGAGAAATCCGCCCTCACGGGCATAGCTGGTACCGGGCTTTTCAGGGTCGGGACTATAGAGGCCCTCCAGATCCCAGCCACGATCTCGAGGCATTGATGAAATCACATCACGGCCCTCGGCCACCACCGACCACAGCTGTTCCGCTGAACGGACTCCGCCGGGATAGCGACAGCCGATTCCAACGATCGCGATCGGTTCGCGAGCACCACGTTCGAGTTGACGTACTCGCTGGTTTGATTTACGCAGATCGCCGATCGCTGTCCGCAGGTGCTCGCGCAGTTCTGTCTCGTCCGCCACGATCAGGCCTTCCCGTCGAGTTCGTTACCGAAGGCGTCGTCGCGTTCGTTGCTCAAGGCCGCGAACAATTCGTCGTCTGATGCCGACGCCAAGTCCTGGTCAGGTGTGCCCCAGTCATCGATTCCTTCCAGCAGCGCATCAACTTTCGAACCGAATGACCGCAAACGCTGCTCGAGATGACCTTCGACCCGCTGAGTCGCGGCAAGGGCCGTAAGCATGGACTCGACGGTGTCCAGTCCGTCGATAAGAGATCTCTCCCCCGCACCGGAGCGGGAGACCGAATGGCCGTCGACCGACGACAGCTGTCGTCTGAGGTGGGTTGCGACGGCGGTGGGGGTGGGGTGGTCGAAGACCAGGGTTGCGGGTAGGGGTAGTCCGGTTGATCGGGAGAGGCGGTTTCTGAGGTCGACGGCTCCGAGGGAGTCGAATCCGAGTTCTTTGAAGGCGCGGTCGGGTCCGATGTCGTGGGGGGAGTCGTGGTTGAGCACGGTCGCGACGTGGGTGCGGACCTCGGTCAGGAGCAGGGTGTCCCATTCGGTTTCGGGGATGCCGGCCAGGCGTTGTGCCAGCGATGCGGAGCTGTGGTCGTGGTGGGTGCGGGGGATCAGGTTCCGTGCGGCCGCGGGTGCTGTTGCTGTGCGTGCTTGTGTCTGCCACGCGGTGGTGTCCACCGACATCGGGACCAGGAGGGGGTCGGGTCGGTGTCGAGCGAGGTCGAATAGTTCCATACCGCGGCGGGCCGGGATCGGTACCAGTCCCAGCCGGGTACGGATTCTGCGTTCGGCTCGACGGCGTTCGATGATGTCGAGTTGTTCGTGCATACCGCCGCCACCGGTATGGGCCCACAAACCCCACGCCAATGATTGCCCCGGTAGTCCGTGTGCTGTCCGGTATCGGGCGAGGGCATCGAGGAATGCGTTGGCTACCGCGTAGTTGCCCTGTCCCGGGCCGCCCAGCAGAGGTGCTGCCGAGGAAAACATCGTGAACTCGGCCAACTCCAGCGAGGCGGTCAGTTCGTGCAGATGCCAGGCCGCGTCGAGTTTGGGGCGTAGTACCTTCTCGACCTGGTCCCGGTCCAGCGACTCGATCGCACCGTCGTCGAGCACACCCGCCACGTGGAACACCGCCGAGAGCGGGTGCTGCCGCGGTATCGCTGCCAGCAGCCGGGCCAGGGAATCGCGGTCGGCGATGTCACAGGCGATCGACTCGGCCCGGCATCCCAGCTCGGCCAGCTCGCTCAGCAGCCGGCGGGCTCCTTCGGCGTCGGGACCCCGGCGGCTGACCAGCAGTAGATGCCCGACGCCGTGCTCGATGACCAGGTGCCGTGCCAGCAGCGCGCCCAGTCCCCCGGTGCCACCGGTGATCAATACCGTGGACTCGGGATCGATACCGCGGCGCCGTCCGTTTTCCGGGGTCGTTGCCGGCACCGGCGACAATCGTGGTACGAACACCGATCCCGCACGCACAGCCAGCTCGGGTTCGTCACCGACCCGCAGTAGCGCCGGCAGGGCCCGGCGTGAGCTTTGCTCGTCGTCGAGATCGATGACGGCGAAGCGGCCGGGATGCTCCGCGGCAGCGCTGCGGACCAGCCCCGCCAGCGGAGCCACCGTCAGATCCGGGACCTCACCGGCTCGGGTCACCGATCCGGCCTCGGTCACCACCACCAGACGGCGCCCCTCCCAACACCGCTCACCCAGCCAGGCCTGGAACAAACCCAGCAACCGATCCGTATTCGCCTTCACTCCCGACACCACACCCACACCGGTATCGGCCACACCGATATCGGGCAGGGCGGTGGTGGCGGGTAGCGGCACCACCACCACATCCGGGAGCTGGGCTCCGGCTGCCACAGCCGCGCTCAGCTCACCGAGATCGGTGTAGCGGTCCGCGGGAACACCCCCCACCGGATCGGTCTGGGTGTTCGAACCCCGGTCACCGGCATCGAGCACCGCGACACACAATGCGTCGCCCTCGGGATCGATATCGATCCGTTGCCAGTCCAGCCGATACAGGTCGTCGTAGCTACCCCGGGCAACCGCGAGCGCAGCGGGATCGACCACCCGCGCGGTCAACGACTCGACACCGACCACCACCGCACCCGACTCGTCCCACCCGGTCAGCCGATACACATCCGGCCCCACCGCCACCACCCGCACCCGCAACCGCGACACACCCGCAACGCGCAGACGCACACCCGACCACGAGAACAGCAGCGGTGTGCGCCCGGACTCACCGGCAGCACCCAACACACCCAATGCCAGATGGAACGCCGCATCGAACAACGCCGGGTGCAACCCGAACTCCCGGCTGCGCTGCACGTGATCGGAATCCACCTCGACCTCGGCGAACACTTCCTCACCAAGCCGCCATGCCGAACGCAGTCCTCGAAACGCCCGACCGTAGACCACCCCGATCCCGGCCAGACGCTCGTACACAGAGCCGACATCAACCACCACCGCTCCCACCGGCGGCCACACCGACGCCCCCGATGCACTCTGTTGATGCGCCGTATCAACGGACAAGACTCCGGTCGCGTGGTGTGTCCACTGCCCAGCCTCGAGCTCACCTGACGTCTCCGGACGCGAATAGATATCGAACGTGCGACGCCCGTTGGCATTGCTCTCCGTCAGCCACAGCTGCAGTTGCACCGCGCCACGCTCAGCCAGTGCGAGAGGTTTCTGCAGGGTCAGTTCCTCGACCAGCTCGGCACCGACACGACTGCCTGCCGTGAACGCCCACTCCAAGAAACCCGTCCCGGGGAACAACACCGTGCCCAGCACCGCGTGATCGACCAACCACGGGTGACTGTCCAGCGACAACCGGCCGGTGAACAACCAACCCCTGCCGTCACCCACATCCATCCCCGCGCCAACGAACGGATGGTCGACACGTGACAAACCCACCGACGCCGCGTCGCCGGCACCGGTACGAGACTCCAACCAGAACCGGCGACGTTGGAACGCGTAACCAGGAAGCTCCACCCGCCCTGCGCGGACCGGGCCCAGCCATCGACCCCACTCCACGTCGACGCCAGACACGAAAGCCTCAGCCAACGACAAGGCGAACCGATCAAGACCACCGTCCCCACGACGTAGTGAGCCCAGTATTGCCACCGCGCCATTCCCTGCCCCGGCCTCGACGGTCGACTGGAGCGCGGCCGTCAGCACCGGATGCGAGCTCACCTCGACCAGCGCACTACAGCCGCGAGCAAGCACAGCACCGGTTGCGTGCTGGAACAGGACCGCCTGACGAAGGTTGCGATACCAATAATCCGCGGTCAAACCTCGTGTATCGAACAACTCACCAGTCACCGTCGAGTAGAACGGCGTTACCGACGGACGTGGCTGGACCGGCGTCAACTCCTCGATCACAGTGGCTTGAATCGACTCCACCTGTGTCGAATGCGAGGCGTAATCGACCGGTATCATCCGAACGTAAACCCCGGATGACTCCAAAGACTCGCGCAGTTCAGCGAGTGCAGACGCTTCGCCGGAAACCACAACCGAATCAGGCCCGTTCAATACCGCTATCGAGATCGCCCCGCCCCACTGGCTTATTCGGTCAGCAACTTGTTCCACCGGCAGTGAAACGGCGAGCATGCCACCCTGGCCCACCACCTTCAGCAATGCTTTGCTGCGCAATGCGATCACCCGAGCAGAATCTTCGAGACTCATGGCGCCCGCTACATACGCCGCCGCGATCTCCCCCTGCGAATGCCCCACCACCATCGATGGCTCCACCCCGCAGGAACGCCAAAGCGCCGCCAACGACACCATCACAGCAAACGAAGCTGGCTGCACGACGTCGACACGATCCAGATCCACCGCGCCTGGGGCCTGACGCAGCACATCTTCCAACGACCAATCCACATACTCTGCCAACGCGACCGCACATGACCGTATGTGCTCGGCAAAGATCGGTGAAGCATCCATCAACGCCGCACCCATTCCCACCCACTGTGCGCCTTGGCCGGGGAAGACGAAGGCCACCTTGCCGCTGCGGGCTTGTCCGCGAACCAGGTTCGGGGTTTCCCCGCCCCGGGCCAGGGTCGCCAATCCATTCAATAGATCTGCTCGGCCGGTTCCCAGGACCGCTGCCCGATGGTCGAACACCGCTCGTTCGTTCACCAGGGCGTGAGCCACCGCGGCCGGGTCGAGCTCGGGTCGATCCGACAGCATCTGCCACAACCGCTGAGCCTGTTCCTCGAGCGCGGCGCCGGATTTCGCCGAAATCACCAGCGGGGCCGGAGCACCCGCGGCCTGTGAGCGTGGGGCATCGTCGCCGGCGTCGACGGTGGGCTGTGGTGGTGCCTGTTCGAGGATGAGGTGTGCGTTGGTGCCGCTGATACCGAAGGAGGACACCGCTGCCCGCCGTGGTTGTTCGCCCTCGTCCCACGGCGTCGGACGGGTCAGTAGTCGTACTCCCGCGGACCAGTCCACGTGTGGTGTGGGCTCGTCGGCATGCAGGGTTTGCGGGAGTATCCCGTGACGCATCGCCATCACCATCTTGATCACCCCGGCCACTCCCGCGGCTGCCTGGGTATGGCCGATATTGGATTTCAGCGATCCCAGCCACAGCGGACGATCGGAATCCCGTTCCCGCCCGTAGGTGGCCAATAGCGCCTGCGCCTCGATCGGGTCACCCAGCGAGGTACCGGTGCCATGTGCTTCGACCACATCCACCGCGGTGGCCGGGATTCCCGCGTTGGCCAGCGCCCGCCGGATCACCCGTTCCTGCGCAGGGCCGTTGGGAGCGGTCAAACCGTTGGAAGCGCCGTCCTGGTTGACCGCGCTGCCCCGGACCACCGCCAATACCCGATGCCCGAGACGACGCGCATCCGACAACCGCTCCAACACCACCAAACCAGCACCCTCGGCGAGGGCGAATCCGTCGGCGCGCGCCGAGAACGATTGACAACGCCCGCTCGGCGTCAACGCCTGCAACCGGGAAAATTCCGCGAACGATCCCGGTGTCGACATCACCGTCACGCCGCCGGCCAGTGCCATCGTGCATTCCCCGGCTCGCAATGCCTGGCATGCCTGGTGCAGTGCCACCAGGCTCGACGAGCACGCCGTGTCCACCGTGACCGCGGGCCCCTCCAAGCCGAAGATGTAGGAGATACGACCCGACGCGACACTGGCCCCGACCCCCGTCGCCAGATACCCCTCCAGGTGAGCCGGAGCACCTCCCAGATCGACATAGTCCTGACCCATCGTCCCGATGTATACGCCGGTGTGTGATCCGCGTAATGCCGAGGGCACGATTCCCGCGGATTCGAACGCTTCCCACGCGGTTTCGAGAAGCACGCGCTGCTGGGGGTCCATCGCGAGCGCCTCGCGGGGAGAGATGTTGAAGAACTCGGCATCGAAACCCGCCACGTCCTGTAGAAACCCGCCCTCACGCACATACGACGTCCCCGCCCGATCGGGATCCGGGTCGTAGATACCCTCCACATCCCACCCGCGATCACCGGGGAACCCCGAGATCACATCCCGGCCCTGCGACACCACAGACCACAGATCATCAGCCGACCGAACCCCACCCGGGTACCGGCAACCCATACCCACGATCACAATCTGATCGTCTTCGCCAACCGAGTCCGCGGCACGTCGTACCCGAGCGGCAGTGGCCGATACCAGCGTATCGGTCGCATCGCAGACATCCGATGGATTCAGACCGGTCACCGCAGCCCCGAGATCCGCGAGGGTTGCGCATCGATACAGCGCCGTGGCGGGCAGCCGACTACCGAACTTCGCATTCACCGCCTCGGTGATAGCTACCGCTTGCACAGAATTGATGCGCAACTCGCCGATCGGGCGGTACGCATCGAGGTCGCGTCCGACAACTTCACCGGCCAGCTCTTCGATCAGCTCCACCGGTGAGCCTGCAGGCTCAGTCGGTGCCTGATCCGATGCATCCACCGGTAGCAGAGCCGGTCCACTCGTCATCGAACCCAACTCTGCGACGACAGCCGACAGATAGTTCGCTGCCTGTACCCCGTTGAAGACGCTGTGATCGAACGCTACAACGACCCTGCGCTGCGACTCGGAAGCTCCTGTAGCCAGGCCGCCGAGAAACAGCGTAGCTACGGCTGGTGGCACCACCGTAGGAACAGCGTCACTCACGTTGTCGCCGAGGTAAGATAATAACAGCGTTGCACTGCCATCCACCGACGAAGTGCCTGCGTGCGCAGTCTCGATAGAACGAACCCAATTGTTATGGAATTCGTCGAAAGAGAGACGCTCGACCCCAGCAATTCCAGCGACCTCAAGATCACCATCAGACGCGGCGACGCTGATACCAATATTCACATTGTCGAACACCCGGATGTTGTCGCGATCCAGCGTTCTGGAGCGAAGAGCAGGGTGGGACGCTGCAGCACGGGCAGCACAGTACGAGAACACTTCGAATTCGGTGACGAAACCGGCCGATCCGGCATCGCTGATCGCCCAGGTAGCCCGTTGGAGCAGATCGGCGTCGATCGACACTGCAACGCTGGCGGGCACGACCGAAGCCAGCCCGTTACGCATCACTGTGTTCAGGACACGTTGCCGCTCACTGACTCTCCGGTCGGAGAAGGAGGGACGCACCGCGCGTTCTCGATTCTTGAGATGCACGTCGAGGTCGGCTGGAGCCAAAAATCTCCCCTTGCCGGGTACCGCTGCCAACTCCTCCTCGGAAATGCCGAGGCTGCCCGCATACTTCCGTGTCTTGGGAGGTATTATTCGCTCAGCGCGTCCGGGTGGGCTCTCGATGTTGCCGCTGGCCGGTTCGTCTACGGCGGCGCGCTCGGGGCTCGAACCCGTTTCTGCGACCACGCTGAGAATTTCAACAACCTCCGCCCCGATGTCGACAGTGTCCTCTTCCTCGACAAGCCAGCTGCCGAGCACACCCGCTACCGGAGACTCAATGTCGACAGTCGCTTTAACTGTCTCCACCTCGTAAATTGGTTCGTCTTTGGCGACAGCATCTCCGGGTGTCTTGTACAAGCGCACGATTCGCACGTCGACTTGCCCCTCACCCAGCTGAGGAATCGTCAGTCGCCGCACTTCACGAGGTCCACTCATCACGCCTTCAATCATCAAACAACGGTCGACAGGACAGCGCGCACAACATCATCCGGCGTCGGCATTACTGCTGATTCCAAATCGGGATGGAAAGGAATATGGATGTCATCGCGTGCCACCAGACGCGGTGGCGCCAGGAGTTCCGCGAAATTGTCGTCATCGGTGATCAGATCAGCAATCAGTCCAGCACCGAAACTGCTGGTCCGGTTGTCCTCCTGCAGCACGATCAATCGGCCGGTTCTGCGCAGAGATTCTACGACGGTCTTTCGGTCCCACGGAACAAGCCAACGCAGGTCGATCACTTCTACCGATATGTCCTGCGAGGCGAGGAGGGATGCGGCCGCCGTGGCGATCTCCACGCCGTTTCCCCAGGTGACCAGGGTCGCGTCAGTACCACCCTCGACAATCCTCGCGCCTCCGTGCGGCACCGGTTCGAGGAGTTTATCTGCATAGCGTATTCGCATGAGATGCTTCGGCACCAGTATCAGGGTCGGATCATTAGAAGTAAATGCGTCCAGGAATATCATCTCGGTGTCGACCGGGTTTCCGACTACAGCGACCCTCAGCCCTGGCATATGCGTGAAAAACGCTTCGTTGCTTTGAGAATGCCAAATTCCCCCACCCGGCAGGTAGGCGCCATACGGCGCATATATTACAAGCGGGCAAGACCATTCTCCCGCAGTTCGCCATCGCAATGTCGCGACTTGATTTGCTATCTGATTCCAAGCGGGCCCGACGAAATCGATGAATTGAAGCTCAACGACCGGTCGGAGTCCCACACTTGCCAGACCGACGGCCGCGCCCACGATCGTGGCCTCGGCCAGGGGCGAGTTGAACACACGTCTACCAGCAGCAGTGCCAAGACCCTTCGTAAATCCGAATACACCACCCTTCGGATCTTCGATGTCCTCCCCGAACATCAACATCTCCGGTATCTCGGCGAGGCCGCGCCGCAGCGCGCCATTTACTGCATCGACAATGGTTTCGAATCGGCCGTGCGCTTCGATGACGCCACCCCGCGAAGGGCTGAACAGATGGGAACGAAGATTCCGGACATCATCGACCGCCTCGCCGACCACCGACGAAACTTCTTGTTCGACCTCGATGCGCACCTGATCCCATAATGCCGTCGCATCTTCTTTCGACAATGTCCCCCGACCGATCAGCCGATCCGTGAACACCACGATGGGATCTCTCATCGATGCGATTTCACTTGAGTCTCGATACACTCGTTGATCATCCGACGATGTGTGCGAGTCCAGCCGGTCCAGTTCGCACCATAGCACTGACGGACCGCCGCCGATCCGAGCCTTTTGCGCTGCGACCAATGCGGCGTTTCGCATGTTTTCGGGATCAACGCCGTCGACACGAACCACCAGGGAATCATGCAGAACCGGTAAATGCACAGGCGCAAGTCCGCGCGTAGGTGTACTGATGCCGTAACCGTTGTCCGAAACCAGGAAAACAACGGGCAGTTTCCGATCAACGGCGAACATAACGGCCTCGAAGAACTCACCCTGCCTCGTGGATGCCTCGCCGATCGAGCACAGAACGATCCCGCCGCCGCCGGTCAGCTTTTGCGCCCATGCCGCACCGACAGCGGGAAGACATTGGCTCGCGACAGGGCTAGCAATCGAAAAAATGTTGCTTTGCCGGTCGGAGAAATGCGAACCCATATTTCGCCCACGAGAGTGCGATCCGCTGCTCGCTATCAGATCTCGAGTCATATCGACAATACTCATACTTCGCGCCATCAGAGTAGCGCGATCGCGATAATGTGGAAAAATGAGATCGTCCGGCCCGAAAGCGGCGGCCGCGCCTGCCAGCCCTTCGTGACCGGAAGAAGCCAGATGAAACCAAGCAACGCCCTGCCGACAGAGCAGGCCAGCTCGACGCTCGAACTCACGCGAACGCATCATTGTGCGCAAAAGATCCAACGATTCGCTGTCGCCGATTCCCTGGCAATCCGTGATGCAAGTCGTCTGTTCGATCAAACCAACCACCCACTATCGATATTGCAGACGAACCGACGCGAGTTAGTCGGGTTCGGGACGGATTCGGAGAAAACGGCGCACCAGGTCGATCGCTGGTCGCGGCACCGACCCCTGCGAGCAAGCAGCTTGCAGTACCAGCTCGATGGCTGCATCAGCCGCATGACTTCGCGCCATGCAGGTAAGCGTTCGACGGTGAAACATCGGGCGAGCCCCGGAAACGGCGAAGCACCCCATCGCTGCCGTATTCGGCTTCGGCAGTACAAGTCGCTTCTGCTCACTCGTTACCACATGATCATATCAAAGGTTCGAAATCTGTCGAGCCGCCGACGGCCGTCACTGCCCACGATAGAATCGTCAGTCACCCCCACATACTCGATCAGCGCTCGCGATCTCGAATCGAGATCGCACTTCGCCGCTATCGCACTGCCTTAGGCATTCATGACGCCTTCGGTCATTCAATGAGTATCTTCGTCGCCGCTTTCGTGAGATACAAGACCGGAGAATTCTAGGATTGAACTAGCTCTTCACGTATCTGATTGTATAGATTTAGAACAGACCATGTACTCCGCCGGGGACTTCATGGTCCAAGTGAACCGTCACGGGTTGGGTACCGCTTCCCACTAGAGGAAGATGGTTCCCATCATGTCGAAGCGATACCCGCCCGAGGTTCTTGAGAAGGCCGTGCGCCTGGGCTCTGGAACGGCTCGATGAATACGGCACCCTGTATGCGGTGGCCCAGGCCATCGCGCCGCTGGTCGATGTCCATTTCGAGACGTTGCGGATCTGGATCAAGAAGGCCTTGGCAGAGGGCGCCCGACCGAGCGGAACGGCCGGCGCGGGGTTGTCGGTGGCCGAGCGTGACGAGCTGAGCATGCCGTGCCGGGAGAACCGGGAGTTGAAGCAGGCCAACGAGATCTTGAAGCTGGCGACGGCCTTCTTCGCGCGGGAACTCGACCCGCGACACCGGTGATCGTCGGGTTCGTCGACGAGTATCGCCGGGTCTACGGCGTCGAGTCGATCTGCCGTGCGTTTGTCCACGCACGGGGTGCAGATCGCGCCGCGGACCTACCGCAGAGCCCGCAGTCGGCCACCCTCGGCCCGGATTCTGACCGACGCCTACCTCGAGAACACACTGCGCCGGGGCGGTACATCTGCTCGGGCCGCCCGGCGAGATCGTCCGCACTCGCCCTGGCAGCGGCCAACGAACGAGAACACCAACGGGCTTGGCACGGACCTCTCACGATGGTCCGCGCAAGACCTCGAAGCAGTCGCTCTCGCGCTCAACAACCGGCCCCGCAAGAGCCTCGGGTGGAAGACTCCTGCCGGGGTGTTCGACGAGCAGCTACGGCTCACTCTCACAACCCGGTGTTGCAACGACCGGTTGAATCCACCCAATATGCCTCGGTGAAGTTCACCGAATCACCGGCAATGCATGGCTTGTCGGCGTCGGTTCGTTCGGTCGGTGACGCGTATGACGATGCGCTCGCGGAGTCGATCATCGGCTTGTTCAAGACCGAGGTCGTCAACCGGCACGGTCCGTTCGAGACTCTCACCGAGGTCGAGTTCGCGCTCATTGAATGGTGCGACTGGTACAACAACGCCCACCTGCATTCGCGGCTGGACTACCTGACCCCGGCCGAGTACGAGGCCGCCTACTACGCTCAACAACCACCACGCCGACCGGCGCTGGCCTGAAACTGAAGCCGCTCCTCAACCCGTGACGGTTCACTTCACCCCCAACCTCGGCATCCTGGATGAACCTGGTCGAGGTCTAGTTCGGCGTCATCGAGCTCCAAGCCATCCACCGCGCGGCACCTTCCGCAACGTCGGTAAACTCCCCACCAAGATACGGGCTTTCATCACATCAGCTGGGACCCCCAGCCCCACCCGTTCGTCTGGACCAAGACCGCCGAAGAGATCCTCGCCAAGGCCCAACGCCCAACGACCTCGAATACGGACCACTAGAGCGAATTTCCCAGCCGATGCCGGTGAGCAGTACGAACAGGATGCGCTGGAGCACCGGCTGGTTGTCGATACGAGCCGGACCTCGGCGCGATCCCGGAACCTGCACCGGTAGTAGCGGCTCGATCACCGCGCAACTCATCGCCTGCGATCCGCGGATGGCTCCACCGCTGAACAGGCTGTACGACAGCATGACTCGCCGTGCGGTTGCATCTCGTCAGAAGCTCTCAGCACACTCTCCAGGGTTGTTGTGCTGGCGGAACGCCGAGATCATGAGCAGGATTCAGCGGCCGGTGAACCGCGCTCTACCGGGTCCGACCTCGAGAAAGCTCCGGATCGCGTCACGGGCGTCTGCGGTGTCGAACAGTGCTCCCGCCACCTGTGCGGTGATTGCGTCCGCCGCTGCCAGTCCGCCAGAACTCCACGCAGCGACTATGGATTTCGTTGCGGCGTGCGCTCGCGTTCCACCGTCGGCAAGCCGATCGGTCAGCATGCGCGCTTCGCGGTCGGTGTCCTCGGCGAGAATGTCGACGACGCCCCAGTTGTGCAGTGTTGCCGCGCCGTACAGCTCGCCTGTCAGCACCATCTGTCGTGCCCGCCCTGCTCCCGCCCGCCCGGCCAGCCGCTGGACGCCCCCCATGGACGGTGTGAGTGCCACCACCGTCTCCACGAAGCCGAACTGCGCTCGGGGATGCGCGACGATGAGATCGCATGCCAACGCGATCTCGACCCCTGCAGTCAGCGTCAACGCATGCGCCGCGAACACCACGGGACACGGTAGCGCCTCCAGGGGAGCGATGATCCGACTGTGCAGATCCCGCCAGAGTTCTACGGCACCGGCCGCGTCGCGGCCTTCGAATGCTGCCACGTCCGCACCACCGCACACCACCGGGCCCTCGGCGCGTACGAGTACCGCGCGCGGCGGCGCCTGCTGCAGCGACGCGATATGCGCGATCAGCGCTTCCCACAGGACCGGCTCGAACAGGTTGCGTGGGGGATGATCGATTGTGAGTACCGCCGTTTCCGCACCGCGGGGTGTGGTGTGGCGCTCCAAGCGCGCAGTGCGTATGGAGTTGTTCCTCATCTCGGTTTCCTGTCATCCTGTTGTGCTACGCCGATCAGCTGACATCGATTGCCGCGCGGGAAGGTTTCATTCGTCCTGCACCACGGTGGCGTAGCGTGGTCTACCCGATCGAAGCTCCTGGCTTGGGTATGCAGCGGTGAGTCAGGGATTGCGCACTGGCGGGCGGTGCGGACCGCGGGCGAGGCTCGCCGAAGTAGGCCGTCGCGTGGAGTGATGGCCAGGGTTGAGGTCCGCCGCTCCGGACCGAACAACCTGTCGCCGACGGCGCAGACTGCGCCCGGCCGCCGAATGTCACTGCGTGACTGATTGTCTCGTCTCGTCGTAGCCACGTCGTCGAACACAACTATGAACCCTAGCCTGCCGACCGCGATGACTTCGACACAGCGAATACTAGGTTTTCACTAAGAGATCAGTTCAGAATGAACTGGCGTGTCGTCTTCTCCTGCCCAGCAACGGCATCGATGATGCCGGTGTGCGTGAGGAGATCCTGACCGATGAACTGTGGACGCGACTGCAACCCTTGATCCCGCAGCAGCCCAGACGTTTCCGCTACCCCGGACGCAGACGAGCCGACGACCGTGCCGCCCTCGAGGGCATCTTGTTCGTCACCCGTACCGGCATCGGATGGAACCGGCTGCCCACCGCATTGTTCGGCGCCTCCGGGGCCACCTGCTGGCGGCGGCTCACCGAGTGGCACGAGGCCGGGGTGTGGCAGCGACTGCACGAAGAACTCCTCGCCGAACTCCGCGCGGCCGGAAAGCTGGACCTGTCGGCCGCCCTCGTCGACGCGACCCACCTGCGCGCGCTCAAAGGGGGGCCCACACCGGCCCCAGCCCGGTCGACCGCGCACGACCCGGCTCCAAGCACCACCTGATCACCGACGCCACCGGAATCCCCCTCGCAGTCCTCCTGACCGGCGGGAACCGCCACGACGTCACCCAGCTGCTCCCACTGATCGAAGCCATCCCGCCCATCCGAGGCATGCTCGGGCGCCCGCTTCGCCGGCCGCGGCGGATCTACGCCGACCGCGGCTACGACCACGACAAGTACCGCCGCCTGGTCCGCGCCCGCGGCATCACCCCGCTCATCGCCCGCCGCGGCACCGGCCACGGATCCGGTCTCGGCACCCACCGCTGGCCGGTCGAACGGACCTTCGCCTGGATCAAGAACTACCGCCGACTGCGTGTCCGCACCGAACGCCGCGCCGATGTCCATCAAGCCCTGCTGAGCCTGGCCTGCTCCATGATCTGCCTACGACATCTCATTCTGAACTGATCAGTAAGAGATCAGTTCAGAATGAACTGGCGTGTCGTCTTCTCCTGCCCAGCAACGGCATCGATGATGCCGGTGTGCGTGAGGAGATCCTGACCGATGAACTGTGGACGCGACTGCAACCCTTGATCCCGCAGCAGCCCAGACGTTTCCGCTACCCCGGACGCAGACGAGCCGACGACCGTGCCGCCCTCGAGGGCATCTTGTTCGTCACCCGTACCGGCAGCGGATGGAACCGGCTGCCCACCGCATTGTTCGGCGCCTCCGGGGCCACCTGCTGGCGGCGGCTCACCGAGTGGCACGAGGCCGGGGTGTGGCAGCGACTGCACGAAAAACTCCTCGCCGAACTCCGCGCGGCCGGAAAGCTGGACCTGTCGGCCGCCCTCGTCGACGCGACCCACCTGCGCGCGCTCAAAGGGGGGCCCACACCGCCCCCAGCCCGGTCGACCGCGCACGACCCGGCTCCAAGCACCACCTGATCACCGACGCCACCGGAATCCCCCTCGCAGTCCTCCTGACCGGCGGGAACCGCCACGACGTCACCCAGCTGCTCCCACTGATCGAAGCCATCCCGCCCATCCGAGGCATGCTCGGGCGCCCGCTTCGCCGGCCGCGGCGGATCTACGCCGACCGCGGCTACGACCACGACAAGTACCGCCGCCTGGTCCGCGCCCGCGGCATCACCCCGCTCATCGCCCGCCGCGGCACCGGCCACGGATCCGGTCTCGGCACCCACCGCTGGCCGGTCGAACGGACCTTCGCCTGGATCAAGAACTACCGCCGACTGCGTGTCCGCACCGAACGCCGCGCCGATGTCCATCAAGCCCTGCTGAGCCTGGCCTGCTCCATGATCTGCCTACGACATCTCATTCTGAACTGATCAGTAAGAGCTTTCGAGTAGGTCGGCTTCGCAGACGTCGCCAACGGAACCGACACAACAGCGCCGGTGCCTGCTCGACAGCCCCAGCAGGCACGGTTGGCGGCTCTGCCCTGGCGGTACCGACACCCGGCCACTCACGCTGCCGGAGAACAGCGAGGGTTTCGACGACTCGATCGTTCGACAGCCCGGCCGAACTTGCCTCTTCGGTAGCCGAAGACAACTCGGGGACTGGGATGTTTTCGCTGTCTGCAGTGCCTCGATGTGGTCGTTGTCGCCTGTTGCGACCACGCTCACGTTCGGCGGGCGCCGGTCCCGAGCGGTGCGGCGTCAAAGGAGGATGCGGGTAGCCAGTGCCCGATGCAGGTCGTTTCGCGCGTGTCAACATGAGATTCGCAACGCCGCTCGGTTAGGCGCGACAATTGGAGACTAGTACCATTTGGTACGGGCTCGAACCGCAGCTCGGGGGGTGCGTTGAACGTGCACAGAAGTCGGATCAACACAGTCGCGTCGTCGCGTCGAAAGAGCAAGTGGCAGAGAGCATCTCGCTCTGCTCGTGTTGGACATTCGCGTTCTGGTCGGTACCTGTTCCCACCGGGAAGACCCGATCGACGCGCGGCCTCAACGAAGCGGAGGCCCGCGGCTCCGCGCACATGCTGCGCTTCCGCACCGCTCACATGCCTCGCCGCCGGGATAAGCGGGTCTGTGCGATGCCTGATGCGCAGGATCGGCCGGGTAGTCGAAGCTCCTTGCTCACCCTCGCCTATCAGTGGCGACCTCGGGGCACCGAGCCGAACCACTTCGAGTGGGAGGCAACTTCGAGAGGTCGGTGCAGTTCGGGGCACGGGGCGACAGTCACGTATCACACCACACACTGAGCGACACTCGGTAAAGACAAACAAGGATAGGGGGACCTATGCAGGTACTGATCGTCGAGGACGACCACGATCTAGCAGAGGAGTTGCACCGGGGCCTCGAGTCTCAGGGATTTCAGGGATTCGTTGCCAACACTGGACGCGACGCGCTCATCCTGCACACCGAGGCAGAGGTGGTATTACTCGACATAGGCTTGCCCGATATGGACGGTTTGGAGGTCTGCCGCAAGATCAGGACGATCTCCAACATACCGATCATCATCCTGAGTGGCAGATCGGACGAGATCGACCGAGTACTTGGGCTGAAGCTCGGAGCAGACGACTACGTGATCAAGCCACACAGCCTACGGGAACTCGCGGCCCGATTGGAGGCCGTAATACGCCGCGCCCGGCAGAGTGGGGAAAATTCGTCCCCCGCCGGCATTGCCCGGATCGAGGGCGATGTCCGTGTGTTGAGAGAGATACGCATCGATGTCGGCAGCCGCAAGGTTACCGTCAAGAATCGCGAAGTGAGCCTGACTCGGCGAGAGTTTGCTTTCCTTGAGCTGCTGGCTCGTGAACCGGGCAAGGTTTTCAGCAGGGAAGATATCATGATCGAGGCGTGGGGACATGACGGAGCCGGTGACACGAGAACACTAGGCGTTCACGTAGCCAGCCTACGAAAAAAGCTGGGTGTGCCTGCGATCGAGACCGTGCGCGGCGTCGGCTTTCGCTTGGCATCATAACATGGTACAGCGAATTATCCTGGCCGGATTGATTGCCGCCGCCGTTATAGTCGGCCTACTCACGATGTTGCCGCTCGGGGTGTCTCGATTCTTCCCCGGGTTTATTTGCGGCGGCTTGGCCGGATCGTCCATCGCCCTCTTCGCCCGACCCCTCACACGGCGGGCACGTCCTTCCACCGATACCTTCAGAAGAGCGCAGATACAGCTCGGAAGCGGCAGGATCGGCAGGCAGGACGCACATAACGGTTCGCCGGATGTACCCGACCGTGTCTGCTTCGTCAATCCTGCGACCGAGGACGCAACGACCCGGCATGATCCCAACAGCAGCGGAAAAGCCGATCTCGCACACCAACTCCGTACCGTGTTGCAGCTACTGACGGCCCGGATAGATCGGCTCGAAACCTCTGTCACAGAGGAACGTTCGGCGATCTTCGCGAAGGTGAGAGCTGATTTGGCCCGACTGCGTGACATTCTCACCGAGCAACTCGATGACCCAACCGGCAGAGCGACCACGCCACCAACCGCAATCGACGTCCGGAAGGTGGTGATGGACCGATTGAACGCTTGGTCGGACGAGGCCGCGCGACGCGGATCGCTCACGCTCCGACCGATGACGATCGATTCGGCGGTGATTGTTACGCAACGCGGCACCCTCGAACATTTGTTGGACATTCTGTTCGACAATGCGACGAAATACTCGCCAGCGCATTGCGAGATACTGGTATCCGCACAGGTCAGCCCGACTGGGGAGCAGGTCGCAGTCAGAGTCGTTGATCAGGGGCCAGGCATCACCGCGACCCAACGAGAACACGCACTCGAACGCGGTTGGCGAGCGGATTCCGGTGACATACCCGGTCGAGGCTTGGGGCTGTCGATCGCAGAGATGCTGGTGAAATCGAATCAGGGCCGGCTGACTCTGGATGCCGCGTCTTCGGGGCACGGACTCGAAGTGAGCATTTACTTTCCGGTCGTGTTCGACCGAAGAACATCGGAATCACCCCCGCACTCGAACGACGCGACCGGGACGCCGTATTCGATCACACTCGACCTCCGCAGCATATAGCGGTAGGCTCAGCGCCGACCGGTTACCAAGTATCCTCCGCACAGTACCGGAAAGGTTCAAGTCTTATTTCGCTAGATTTTCTCTAGAAAAGCACGAAGACGGGCATCCGAAACAACTTGCACTCGCAGCCCGCCGCCTTCGATCATTCATGTCGAACGAGCACAACCCCAAGCGCCGTATGGGGGTACCACCGACATGTTGCGAAAAAAGTTGCCAGTGATCGCTCGACGTCGCATCGTCTGATGCGCACACCGCAGCAATCGCCGCCGCGCACCCGGCGAACGGGCCCGCTCCATCGCGTTTTCCGCAACCCGCTCGCCGGCGAATCGGCCTTCGCTTCACATCGATGCGGGCAAGCGCGTTCGCTTCCTCCGTCTGGGAAGCTTGTCGAGGGCGCAGCCGGCCGACCATTTGCGTCGACATATCTCAACCGAGCTCGCCCCATCCGAGAGCTGCCCTAACGACCTCGTGCATGGTTGCGGAGAGAACGCGCTCGGGCGACGCCGGAGCGCGGGCTCACTACGTTGACTGCGGGCGGCTGACGTGCTGGAAGTCCGACAGCAGTCCCGCCGCGGCGAGGATGTTGTGCGCGAAAGACGCGCGGCGGGGCAGGTGGCGCGACAGTGAGCGCCAGTTCTTTAGGTGTGCGATGGCATGTTCGACACGAATCCGTAGGCGCGAGTGTGCTTTACGCTGTTCTCGGTAGAGCTGCTCGTACCAGGCTGGCGGGTTGCGTCGCATCTTGCGGTGCGGTGGGGTTATCACCGCACCACCGTTCTGGGTGCCCAGGCCCTGGTAGCCGGCGTCGGCCAAGACCCGGGCACCGGACCCGGCGAGCATTCCGGGCAAGCCACTGCGCCGCGCCTGGGTGATGTCGGCGACCGATCCGGGTGCGGTGGCGCCACAGAACAGCAGCCTTCCCACGGAGTCGGTGATCACCAGGGTCTTGATCGCGTTCTGTCGCGACTTGCCGGACACGAACTTGTCCCGGCTCAGCGCTCGCGCGGCAGGTCGGCGAACACGGACCTCGGTCGCGTCCATGATCGCGTAATCGGCTGCCGCGCCCAGGAACTCAACGACTTCATCGAGCGTGCGCAGCCGGGTGCAGTTTCCAGCGCGGCAGCCGCGCTCGGCCAGGATCGGCCGGATCTCACCGATCGCGCGGGTCACCGTGGAGCGATCCACATCGAACCATGCCGCGAGCACGTCGTGGGTGACTCCGTGGCGAAGGTGGACCAGTGTCACCAGAAGCCGGTCGAGGAAGACCAGCTTATACCGAGTACCGGCGCCTGGGGCGCGGACCCGCACAGCGCGCCGCGCTTCCTGACGTGCTCGCCATACCGGCTCCACCTCGGCCGCCAACCCTGCGATCAACTCCACCGGCAGACCCGTCACCCGCCGCGCCGCAACGCGGCCCCACGACCCACACCAAGATCATCTCAGCCCGAGGCGCCAATCATGCACGAGGTCGTAGAGGCTGTCCCGTAAGTCGTTGCGGGGCAACGGTAATGTGCTGTCGTGGCGCTGATCTCGGCGTCTGATCCGGTGATGGTGGAGCTGTTCAGTAGGCTGCGACCGCAAGTTCACCCGGCTGATCACCGCCTTGCGAAGCGAAGGCGCCGACCGGCCGCTGCGAGGCCGGCCCTTGGCACTCGGGTTCGAGGACCGGGTCCTGCTGGTGGCCTGCTACTGGCGCACGAAACTGACCATGCGCCAGCTCGCCGCAGTATTCGGCATCTCGAAGTCGGCGACGGCCCGGGTGATCGACGACCTCGGCCCCGCCCTGACACTGCGACCCCGGGCCCGTTTCCCGCGCGGGGCGGTGCTGATCGTGGACGGCACCCTGATCCCGACCCGCGACCGCGGCATCGCCGCGCAGTCGAAGAACTATCGGTACTCGATCAATCACCAGGTCGTCATCGACGCCGACACCGAACTCGTGGTCGCGCTCGGGCGACCGCTGCCGGGCAACCGCAACGACTGCCGGGCCTACGCTGAGTCTGGCGCGGTTCATTCCTGCCGCAACGCGACAGTAATCGCCAACGGCGGTTACCAGGGCACGACCGCGATCATCCCGCACCGCAAGCCACCGAAACGCGAACTGCCCGCCTGGAAACAGGAACACAACGCCCCCAACGGCGGGTCCGCGCACGGGTCGAGCACGTCCTGGCGCGGATGAAGACCTGCAAGATCCTGCATGACTGCCGCCAGCACGGCAACGGAGTAGCAGATGCGATAGCCGGAGTCGCCCGGGTGGCCAACCTCGCCCGCACCGCCTGATCCTGGGATCCGACGCCAGCCTGCACAGCCCTACAGGACTTACGGGATTCCCTTTTAGGGTGCTCGAACGGCGCGTGGCTCTGTGACCGAAGTGAGTACGATGCAGAACAGCCGCAGGTCAGCTATCGAACTACGGCACGTTCCATAGGGAAGGCCGATGTGATCGACTGGTACACCGCCGATCTGCACATCGGCCATCGGCTGCTGTCCGAGCTGCGCGGCTTCCCCGACATCCCCGCCCACGACGAGGAGCTGGCCCGGCGCTGGGACGCGCTCGTCGGGCCCGACGAGCGGGTGTGGGTGCTCGGCGACATCTCCGTCGGCGGTAAACGGCAGGAGACCGCGGCACTGGAGTGGATCGCCCGCCGCCCGGGCGAGAAGCACCTGATCACCGGGAACCATGACGGGTGCCACCCGATGCGGTCGCGCGCCGCCGCCTGGCAGGCGACCTACCTGGCGGGCGGCTTCGCCTCGGTGCAGCAGACGGCGGTGCACAAGATCGGGGGGCAGCGGGTGACGCTGTCGCACTTTCCGTTCCGGTTCGATCCGGAGGGGGATCACACGCCGGAGAATCGGTTCGAGGAGTGGCGGGTTCCGGATATCGGGCAGTTTCTGCTGCACGGGCATACGCACTCGGAGGTCAAGGTGCGGGGGCGGCAGATTCACGTCGGGCTGGATGCGCACGAGCTGCGGCCGGTCACCCGCGAGTGGGTCGCGGAGCAGGTCGAGAGCGCGGGGTAGTGCGCCGACAGCCGGGCCCGGATCGGCCCGAGCGCAATGCTCGCGCCGCCCCGACTGCACGGCGACAATCGAGACCATGCGAATCGTGGCGGGGATCATCGCGGCGGGGGTGATCGCGGGCGGGCTCGCGGCGGGGAGCGCGCAGGCGGCGGCGCCCGATTACGGGCAACCCCGCCAACGGGGCCGGGATCGATCCGGCGCGGAACCTCACACCGGAGTTCTCGCCGGTCCAGGTGCCGCCGGTACGCATCGACGAGAGCCTGGAGGCGACGACGGTGGTCGCGAAGCCGTACCTGGCACCCTGGGTGCACGACCTGCTGCCGCTGGACGGCGTCGAGCTGTACGGTGCGGCGCGGATAACACTCCCCGGCGCGGACGGCCGCGCGATGGCGATCGCGCCGAGCGGGCACTGCGACTTCGGCGGCACGGGCACTCCGGCGACGCCGATCCGGATCGATACACCCGCGTTCGAACTCGCCATCGACCTCTCCCTCCCGGGCTGAAACCCGCGAAACGCGAATCGTCACCGTTGTAATTCTGTGACGCTACGCACAAGGCGTTTACTTCTATCCACCCCGGTCACGGCGCGATTTCCGGCACGGGTGCTGGATTCGATCATGCTCCAACGCCATCGAGACGGATCTCGTTCACCTTCCGTTAACCTTTCGTGACCATTCTGCAATCTGGCCCGAGCGGCCGAGCTCCGTTCGAGTAGGAGTGGGACGTAGGTCCCCGACAACAGAACCCGACAAGAGCACATCGTCCGGAGACACCGGAAAACCCCGCACCACGAATCATGAACCGGCCGAGCGGCCGGTCGATCGGTGCTGCCCGGAATCGGGTTCGGGGCCCGTCACCGACCGAAGCAAGGAATCGAATTCGCATGCCCGACTCACGATTGTCCACCCTGCGGCGCCCCACCCTGCGCGAGAGCATCACCGGCGCGGTAGCGGCCGCGGGCGTGGTCGCCGTCTGCGCGTCCTCCGCCGTCTCGGTGGCCGACAACAGCGTGCCGTCGCGCATCGCCCTGATCGCCGACCAGCAGCCCGCCGCCGCCGAGCAGGCGCAGGCCGCCCAGCCCGCCGCCGCGCCCGTGGCCGAGGTGCTGCCCGCCGCCGCGCCGCTGGTGGAGCAGGCCGAGATGCGGGCGGCGACCGCCTTCTACCCGGACAACCTGCACGGCTGGATCAGCCAGGCGCTCGACGTGATGCACGCCAACGGCATCCCGGGCAGCTACGAGTCGATCCACCGCAACATCATGCGCGAGTCGACCGGCAACCCGCGGGCGATCAACCTCTACGACTCGAACGCCGCCGCGGGCATCCCGTCGAAGGGGCTGCTCCAGGTGATCGACCCGACCTTCGCCAAGTTCCACGTCCCGGGCACGCCGTTCGACGTCTGGGACCCGGTCGCCAATATCGTGGCCGCCTGCAACTACGCCGCGCACACCTACGGCTCGATGGACAACGTGCACGGCGCCTACTGAGTCGGTGGGGCTCGCCATACTGTCCGCGATGCCCGACTACACGCACAACGATCACGCCGCCCGCAGCCGGGCGGAGAAGGCCCGCGCGCTCGCCGCCTACCTGTGGGACCGCGGTATCACCGCGGCCGAGCTGCGCGCCCTCGCCCCCGCCGCGCGGCGCAAGCTGGCGCGGGCGGCAGGCACCAACCCGCCGAGCACCGGCGAGACCTGGGACGTGGCCGCCGAGCTGCTGGCCGAGAAGGACGCGTGGGCCGCCAGGCACCCGAACCACCCGGCGGCCGGGCGGCCGCACGCCGACGAGAAGCTGCTGTGGGTCAAACCGCCGGTGACGCCATGGAACTGAGCGTCACAGCACCTCGGCCTCCGAGCGGGTCACCACCTTGGCCGCGAGCGAGCGCAGCGAGCGCGCCTCGTCCGCGCTGAGCGCGTCCACGAAGAGCCTGCGCACCAGCTCGACGTGGCTCGGCGCGGCCAGCTCCAGCGTGCTCCTGCCCTGCTCGGTGAGGACGACGAGCACGCCGCGGGCGTCGTCGGCCACCGGCTTGCGCTCGACCAGCCCGCGCCCGGCCATCCGGGCCAGGTGCTTGGAGAGCCTGCTCTTCTCCCAGCACACCTCGGCCGCCAGATCCTTGGCGCGCAGCGCGCCGTCCGGCGCGGCGGAGAGCGCGACCATGAGTTCGTAGTCCGGCGTGGACAATCCGTGCTTGGCCAGCCCCTGCGCGATGGCCGCGTCCAGCCGCTGGTTCAGCCGGATGAAGGCCTGCCAGGTGGTCTGTTCGTCATCGGAGAGCCATCGGACCATTCCCGCATCCTAGAGCGCTCACCACAGCCCGGTCCCGGCGCCGATCTGCCGCTCCAGCTCCGGCGTCAGGGTGCGGACGTAGCTGGCGGTCAGGTGGTGCTCGTCGTGGTACACGAGCACATTGCCCTCGACCACCCGGCACACGTACGGCCCGCACACCGCGTCGCTCAGGTCGAGCAGGTGCACGTTCGGGAAGCCTGCGGCGGGTTCGAGCGCGGGGTTGACCGGGGCGAGCGCGTCGGCACGCGACATGCCGCAGCTCTCCGCGGTGCCGCCCGCGGCGAGGCAGTCGACCGCGCTGTAGCGGCCGTACGCGGTGCGCAGCCAGGGGGTGTCGCGCACCGCGAGCACGCGCAGGTCGCGCTCGGCCAGCGCGCCCCACACCTCGACGAAGCCCTGCGGCACCTCGTCGCCGCCGACCGGCCAGACCGGGGCGGTCGCGGTGGTGAAGACCCAGTCCGGACGGTCCACGGTGAGCTGGTCCAGCACCGCGCGGGACCAGTCGCGGCAGTCCGAGATCGGCTCGCCGCGGTAGAGCGAGTCCTCGCGCAGGTTCAGCGAGCAGCCCATCTTGAGGTAGACCGCGATCCGCACGCCGCGCGCCCGGCCGATGGCGTCCAGCGCGGTGAGCCAGTGCTCGGCGTGCGAGTTGCCGACGACGGCGATGGTCCGCTCGCCGTCGGGGTCGCCGTAGTCGCAGGTGACCACCGCGGTGGTGTGCCAATCCGAGATGCAGCCGTCGGTGGTCGAGGCGGGGACGTCGCGCGGGGCCTCCAGCATCGACGGCCGGACCGCGGCCGGCGGCGCCGCGACCCCGGCGACCAGCGCGTCGGCACCCGGGTAGACCACGGGATCCAGTGCGCTGAGCGGCCTTTCGTTGTCGAAGAGCACGGCCTGCCAGAACCAGGCGGCGCCGAGCACCGTCACCCCGGCCAGCGCGACCACCGCGCCGATCCCGCGCCGCACCAGCACCGGCGCCCCGGCCCGCCGGTCCGAGCGCTGCCGCAGCGGCTCCTCGATCCCGTGCCTGGTCAGCACCGCGAGCAGCAGCGCGAGCCCCACCACCACCATCCCGCTGCCGACCCCGGCGCCGCCGGAGCCGGTGTAGATCAGCGCGCCGATGAGCAGCGGCCAGTGCCACAGGTAGAGCGCGTAGGCGATGGCGCCGAGTTCCACGAAGGGCCAGGCGGCGAGCAGCCGGGAGATCGCGGGCGGGCGCTCCCCCGCCCCGGCCACGATCAGCGCGACGGTGGCGAGCACCGGGAAGAGCGCAGCCGGGCCGGGGAACTGCTGCGCCCCGTCGAAGAGCAGGCCGCAGGCGAGCACCGCCGCCAGCCCGCCGAGCGCGAGCAGCGCGCGCAGGAACCGGGCCACCCGGCCGGTCGGCAGCGACCCCGAGGCCAGCAGCACCGCGAGCAGCGCGCCCGCCAGCAGCTCCCACGCCCGTGCCGCGCTGTCGTAGTAGGTCCAGTCCTGCTCGACGGCCGGGCGGGTGGCGGCGTACCAGAACGACGCCGCCGCACCGATGGCGACCAGCACCCCGACCGCGGGGCGGAGCAGCCGCGGCCTGCGCAGCACCCGGCGGCAGACCAGCGCGACGAACGCGATCAGCAGCAGCACGGCCAGGTAGAACTGGCCCTGCACCGCCATCGACCACAGGTGCTGCAGCGGGCTCACCGATGGGTCGGCGGCGAGGTAGTCGGCGGCGGCGCTGGCCAGCTGCCAGTTCTGGTAGTAGAAGACCGAGGCGAGCAGCTGCCGGGAGAGCTCCGTCCACTGGGTGTACGGCAGCGTCGCCACCGCCCAGGCCGCCACCGAGATCAGCACCACCAGCAGCGCGGGAAGCAGCCGGCGCAGGGTGCGCACGGCGACCGCGGGCACCGAGACCCCGCCGCCCGCGCCGCGGCGCAGCAGCATGCCGGTGAAGAAGAAGCCGGAGAGCACCAGGAAAACGTCGACACCACCGGAAACCCGGCCGAACCACACGTGGAAGACCACCACCAACGCGATCGCCACTCCGCGCAGCCCGTCCAGGTCGTGCCGATAGCGCAGAGCCGGTGGTCGATCGTCGTGCATGTCGAAGGAGTATCACACCGGATTGTTTCGACGGAATTCATCGGCGGCGTCTGGATGGCACCGCTCGCGGGCGGCTCGGTTGACAACGCGGCGGAGGCTCACGACAGTGGGGGCGGCGTCTGATTCGGACGCCGATCCACCGCAGCACACCACAGAGGAATACATGAACGTTCGCCGGCTCACCGTCAGCGCTGCCGCCGCGGGGCTCACGCTCCTCGCGGCTCCGGCCGCCCATGCCGTGCCCACCGGTTCCGCCGGAACCGGGTCCTCCGCCATCGACGCCGGGGTCGGGCTCACCGGCTCGGCCGGTCTGACCCAGACCGGCTCCGCGGGCGGCGCCTTCGCCAACTGCGAGGATGCCAAGGCCGCCGGGCGCGCGCCGCTGTTCCGCGGGGAACCGGGCTACGGCCCGCACCTGGACCCGGACGGCGACGGCTTCGCCTGCCCGACGGTCTGAGCGACCCGATGAGACGACGACACCCGGTGCGCAGGCACCGGGTGTCGTCGTTTCCAGCGGGTCAGCGGAAGAGCTTGACCAGCACCAGGCCGACCACGACGGCGCCCGCGCCGATCAGGCTGTACTTGACCTTGGGCTCGTTCAGCTTGGCCAGCACCAGGTTCTTGGTGTCGCCGGCGATCCGCTGCGGATCGGCCCGCACCGCGAGCTCGTCCAGCGTGCCTGCCAGCCGCGTGCGCGCGGCCTCGATGTCACGCTCGATCCGCTCGGTGTCCCTTGCCACGTCTCCACGCCTCCTGTCGGTCGATGTGCCCGCGGGCCCGCACAGACCGGCAGGCCCTGACGAACTCGCCCGAGTGTATCCGTAGCCATCCTGTCCGCCGGTTCGGTTACCGTGCTGGACGTGACCGACACTCGACTCTCCCCCGGCGACCCGGCCCCCGATTTCAGCCTGCCCGACGCCGACGGCAACACCGTCTCCCTGGCCGATTACCGCGGCCGCAAGGTCGTCGTGTACTTCTACCCGGCCGCCAGCACCCCCGGCTGCACCAAGCAGGCCTGCGACTTCCGGGACAGCCTGGCCGAACTGGACGGCGCCGGGATCGCCGTCGTCGGCATCTCGCCGGACAAGCCAGCCAAACTGGCCAAGTTCCGCGACGCCGAACAGCTCACCTTCCCGCTGCTCTCCGACCCGGACCGCGCGGTGCTGAAGGCGTACGGCGCCTTCGGCGAGAAGACCATGTACGGCAAGACCGTCACCGGCGTGATCCGCTCGACCTTCCTGGTGGACGCGGAGGGCAAGATCGAGGTCGCGCAGTACAACGTGCGCGCCACCGGGCACGTCGCCAAGCTGCGGCGCGATCTGTCGGTCTGACGCTCCGGGTCAGGGCCGCAGGCCGCGGATGAAGTGCTCGTAGCCGTCCAGCGTGCGGTCCAGCCCGAACTCGAAATCGGCGCGGGCCCAGTCGATCTCGTCGTCGGAGAAGGCGCCTTCGGCGGCGGCGGCGAGCACGGCGGGGAAGCGCCGCGGATCCATGGTCGCGAAGAGGCCGTCGAAGGTGTCGTCTTCGGTGTCGGCCTGGCCGAGCTCCACGCTCAGCCGCATCCGGCCGATCACGAAGAGCGTCAGGTTCATCACCAGCCGCAGCCGGACCCCCGCGGGCAGGCCGGTGCGCTCCAGGATCGTCAGGCCGGAGTTCAGCCAGGCCATGTTGTTCGGCCCGAGCGGCGGGGTCACCATGGGAATCTCCAGCCACCACGGGTGCCGGATGATCAGCTCGTACTCGCTGACCGCCCACCGTCGCAGCGCGTCCCGCCAGCCGAGCGCGGGGTCCGAGTCGGGCGGTAGCCCGATCACCCGGTCCGACATCAGCTCGACCAGCGTCGTCTTGCTATCCACGTAGCGGTAGAGCGACATGGCGGTGAAGCCGAGCTCCTCCGCCACCCGCTTCATCGAGAGCGCCGCGTAGCCGTCGGCGTCGGCCACCGCGATGGCCGCGTCCACGATGCCCTCCAGCGAGAGCCCGCGCTTGGGGCCGCGCGTGCCCGCCGCCTCCATCCCCCAGAGCAGCCGCAGGGCGCTGCTCGGATCCCGCTTCTCCACCACACCTCCTCGATCGCCGCTCTTGCGCCGAAGAACTGTTTACTCTATAAACTTGGTTTATTCGATACACAGTTTCTCAGTCTGGAGCCATCATGACCTCCGCGCTCTCGATCTCCGCCCTGCACAAGGGTTTCGGCGATCAACCGGTGCTGCGCGGCCTCGATCTCGAGGTTGCCGCAGGCACCGTCTTCTCCCTGCTCGGGCCGAACGGCGCGGGCAAGACCACCCTGGTCCGGATCCTCGCGACGCTGGCCGCGCCGGACCGCGGCAGCGCCAGCGTCTTCGGCCACGACGTGGTGACCGACGCCGACGCGGTACGCGCGCTGATCGGCGTCACCGGGCAGTACTCCGCGGTCGACGGCGTGCTCACCGCGCGGGAGAACCTGCGCCTCACCGGCAGGCTGCTGCACCTGCCCGGCCCCGAGCTGGCCCGCCGCTCGGCCGAGCTGCTCGATCGCTTCGACCTCGCCGAAGCCGCGGACCGGCGCACCGCGGGCTTCTCCGGCGGCATGCGGCGCCGGCTCGACCTGGCGATGAGCCTGATGGGCGGGCCGCGCATGGTCTTCCTCGACGAGCCGACCACCGGGCTCGACCCGCGCAGCAGGCGGGAGCTCTGGGCGGTGATCCAGGGGCTGGCCGCCGACGGCGCCACCGTCTTCCTCACCACCCAGTACCTGGAGGAGGCCGATCAGCTCGCCGACCGGATCGCGGTGCTCGACAACGGCGTCGTCGTCGCCGACGGCACCCCGGACGAGCTCAAGCGGCGCGCGCCCGGCGGGCACCTGCGGCTGCGCTTCGGCACCGCCGACGAGCTCGGCGCCGCCCGCGCCGCGCTCCCGCTGCCCGACGGGTGGCGCGCCGAGCCGGAGCAGCTGCTGCTGCAGCTGCCGTCGGACGGCAGCGCCGCCGAGGTGCGCGCGCTGCTGAACCGCTGCGCCGAGCTCGGCATCGAGGTGGCGCGGCTGACCGTGCACACCCCCGATCTCGACGACGTCTTCTTCGCGCTCACCGGGCACCCCGCCCCGGCCGAGGCCGCGTGACCACCGTGCCGACAGGAGCCACCATGACCGCCCCCACCGCCGGAGTCCGGGTACTGCTGGACACCCGCACCATGCTCGACCGCAACCTGCGGCACTCGCTGCGCAGCCCGGACGCCCTGATCATGACCATCGCGGTGCCGGTGATGATCCTGCTCATGTTCGTCTACGTGCTCGGCGGCGCCATCGAGGTGGGCGGCGGCACCTACGTCGACTACGTGGTGCCGGGAATCCTGCTGCTGTGCGCCGGGTTCGGCTCGGCCACCACCGCGGTCGCGGTCTGCTCGGACGTCACCGAGGGCATCGTCGACCGCTTCCGCACCATGGCGGTGGCGCGCTCGGCCTTCCTGAACGCGCACGTCACCGAGAGCCTGCTGCGCAACCTGGTGACCACCGCCATCGTCACCGTGCTGGCGGTGCTGATCGGGTTCCGGCCGAGCGCCGATCCGCTGCGCTGGCTGGCCGCGCTCGGGCTGGTCGCGCTGTTCGTGCTGGCACTCTCCTGGATCTCGGCGGCGCTCGGGCTGCTCACCCGCAGCGTGGAGGCGGCGAACGGCTCCACCTTCGCGTTCCTCTTCCTGCCCTACGTGAGCAGCGCCTTCGTCCCGGTCGGGTCGATGCCGGGCTGGCTGCGGCCGGTGGCCGAGCACCAGCCGGTGACGCCGGTGATCGAGACCGTGCGCGGGCTGCTCATCGGCACCCCGATCGGGTCGAGCGCGCTGTTCGCGGTCGGCTGGTGCGCGCTGTTCACGGTGCTGGGGTACGTGGGCGCGCTGGCCGCGTTCCGGGCGCGCACCAGGGAGTGAGTTCAGCCGGGCAGCAGCTGCTGGGTGGCCCAGGCGACGGTGAGCCGGACGTGGTTGCCCCACCAGGCGGCCGACTCCGGGGTGAACGGGGCCGGGGCGGGTGCTTCGCCGGGGAAGAGCAGCGCGGCGTCCGGGGCGCCGACCCGGTCGTCCGGGGCGGGCACGCCCGTGCCGGGCACAGCGGGTTCCGGAGCGCAGGCGGATGGCGAAGGGCCGGCTGCGGTGACCGCCCCGGCGGGCGGCGGGCAGGCGAGGCTGCCTGCGGGCGCGGGCGCCGGTCCCGGCGCAAGCTCGGCGGGCACCAGCGGAAGCGGCTCGTACGTCCGGCTCTGCGCCACCGCAGGGCTCCAGACCGCCTGCCGCTGCGGCACCGATTCCGCCCGCTCCAGCACCCCGACCGCCGCGATGTGGTGCAGCGCGGCCGGAACGTGAGCCGATGCGGCCGGGGCGACCGGCGCGGCGGCAGCTGCCGTCGGCGGAGTAGGCACCGGCCGCGCGTCGCTCATCAGGTACGCCCCGCCCGCGACGGTGAACCCCGCGGCCAGCGCGGCCGCGCCGAGCAGTGCGGCGGTGCGCATCGAGCGCGACCGCGGCACCGGCGGCTCCGCCACCCCGCCCGGCTCGGCGCAGACGGCCAGCGCGGCGCCGAGCGCGGGCGCGATGGCCGCCACCGTGCAGGGCAGCACCGGGGCGCCGAGCGCCCGCACGGCCTCCGCGACGGCGGGCTCGGCGGCGGCGGAGCCGATCAGCACCACCGCGTCCGGCCTGGTCTCGGCGGCGTCCAGCTGGTCGCGGGCGGCGGTGACGGCGGCGCCGAGCGCGTCGCTGGTCACCCCGCCGGTCCGGGTGACCCCGGCCAGCACCCGGCCGCGGTCCCGATCCACCAGGGTCAGCGTGAGGTGCCCCGGCACCACGTCGCAGAGCAGCAGGTCGTCGAACTCGGCCAGCCAGGTCATGGCACCGGCCACATTCAGGTGCGCGGCCCTGGTCGAGACCAGCGAGGCGGCCCGCCAGCGGCCCGCGGCCAGCCCGATACCGAGCGCGCGGCGCTCGGCGGGATCGTGGTAGGCGATCGCGACCCCGGCGGGCTCCCGCCGCAGCTCGGCGGCGAGCCGGTCCAGCGCGGCGATCACGGCGGCCGGTGCCGCGCGCCGGTCGCCATCGATCGCGACGGTGCACTGCGCGAGCACCCGCTCCGGCAGCCGCTCCCCCGCCCCGCTCAGCGCCACCGCGTGCACCGCGCCGTGCTCGGTACTCACCCCGAACACCACCGGCGCCGCGCTCGTGCCGCTCGCTCGTGCCGCCACAGCCACGCCTCCTGCCCGCGGGGGCCCCGGCGCCGCAGGGTCTCGTGCCGCCGGTCGATCCCGCCCCTTGGTGGATAACGATCATCGCGCGCGGGACGCCGTTATCGGCTCAGGTACGGCGCCGACACGCGGATACACCGGTGGTTCGGCACGGCGTGCGGGACGGATGGGGGTGAACTGTCACAGACGAGGGGAAACGCCCGTTCCGGGCAGCGCCGTGGTCACGTTAGCCTGGACAGGTGGAACTACACGCGGAGGCCAGGTCGAGACGCCGGCCCGACCCTGCGTTGGAGATGCAGGACGATCCGCAGGAGCTCATGCCGCGGCGCCGCCCGACCCAGGAGCGCAGCAAACGGAAGTTCGACGCGCTGCTCCAGTCCTCGCGGGAACTGCTGGTCGAGGTGGGTTTCGAATCGTTCACCTGTGAAGAGGTCGCGGCCCGCGCGGAGGTGCCGATCGGCACCCTCTACCAGTTCTTCGCGAACAAGTACGTGATCGTCTGCGAGCTGAACCGGCAGGATCTGGTCGCGGTCTCCCGGGAGCTGGCCGATTTCCACGGCGGCGTCCCCTCGCTGGACTGGCTGCGGCACATGAACCAGTTCGTCGACCACCTGGCGAATCTGTGGATGACCGACCCCTCGCGCCGCGAGGTCTGGCTCGCCATGCAGTCAACGCCGTCCACCCGGGCCACCGGCGCCAAGCACGAGAAGGAGTTCGCCGAGGTGGTCGCGCAGATGCTGCGCCCGCTCACCCCGCGCACCCCGCGCGAGCGGCGCACCACCATGGCCCAGGTGCTGGTGCACGTGGTCTATTCGATGCTCAACTTCTCGGTGCAGGACCAGCAGAGCCACGGCGAGGCGGTCGCCGAGCTGAAGCGGCTCATGGTGGCGTATCTGTTGGTCGCCGAGAAGGATTCGCGCTCCTAGCGGCGAAACCGACGGGGCCCGAGCCGCAGTGCGGCTCGGGCCCCGTTTCGTTTCAGCTCGAGGATTCCCTGCCCTCGATGAGGTCGGCGAGTTCGCCCGGGTCTTCCAGGACGACCATCGCCGCCGCGGTGTCACCGTCGTGGGTGAGCGAGAGGTGCACGCGCACCCGCGGCAGGAACTCCGCGGCGAGGCCGTGCAGGCGAATGCTCGGCCTGCCCCACGCGTCGTTGACCACCTCGATCAGCGGGTACGGGTTGTCCCCGATCTGCGGGCGGCGGGCGAACCGGGAGGAGGCCCATGCCTTGAGCACGGCCTCCTTGGCCGCCCACCGCGCCGCGTAGCTGCGCGTGGGATCCGTCGCCTTGCTCTGGCAGTAGCGCCGCTCCGCGGCGGTGAAGCTCTCCCTGAGCATGGTGGTGCCCACGCGTTCCAGCTGCTCGCCGAACTCCGAGATGGTCACCAGGTCGAGCCCGATACCGATGATTGCCATGGGCCGGGAACCTATGACCGCTCGGTCTCGGACGCCGGGGCGAACCGGCCCGTCTCGCAACCCCTGCCGTCGGCACGGTACGTGCCGTCGGCACCGAGACGGGCATCCCCGGAGAGCAGCATGTCGGCCTCGAGCTGACGGATTCGCGACGCCGGGGTTCCGTCCGCCCCGAGCCGCCGGTCGGCCGGCCGCTCGTAGAGGTCGGAGCCGCCGCACATCGCCTCGGCGAAGCGCTGCCTGCCGTTGAGCCGGCGCTGCTCGGCGCGGTGCAGGTAGTCGTCCCTGCGCTCGGCCGGGACCGCGGCCACGAACGCCTGCGGGTGCACCACCGCGAGCAGCCCGGAGACGTGCCCGAAGCCGAGCGAGGTGACCAGCCCGGCCTTGAGCGGGAACCGCTCGCCGAACCGCAGCGCCTCGCGCACCCACACCAGGTGCGGGTACTCGCGCATCTTGTCGTCGACGCAGTCGAGGCTGCGGTTCGGCGGCACGACGCCCTGCTCCAGCACCTGGCAGAGCCCGATCAGCTGGAAGGCGGCGGCGCCGCCCTTGGCGTGCCCGGTCAGCGACTTCTGCGAGACCACGAAGAGCGGGGCACCCGCCGACCGGCCGATCGCCGCGGCGAGCCGCTCGTGCAGCTCCGACTCGTTCGGGTCGTTGGCCGCGGTCGAGGTGTCGTGCTTGGAGACCACCGCGACCTCGTCCGGGGTGACGCCGAGCCCGCGCAACTCGGCCGCGAGCTTGGACTCGCGCCCGCCCCGGCCCGCGCCGAGCGCGCCGAGCCCGGGCGCCGGGATCGAGGTGTGCACGCCGTCCGCGAAGGACTGCGCGTAGGCCACCACGCCGAGGACCGGGAGCCCCATCTCCAGCGCCACGTCGCCGCGGGCAAGCAGCACGGTGCCGCCGCCCTGCGACTCCACGAACCCGCCGCGGCGGCGGTCGTTGGCCCGGGAGAAGTACCGGTCGGCGATGCCCTTGCCCGCCATCACCGCGGAGTCGGCGGTCGCGGACATGTCGCCGAAGCCGACGATGCCCTCGATGCCGAGGTCGTCGAAGCCACCGGCGACGACCACGTCGGCCTTGCCGAGCTTGATCTTGTCGACGCCCTCCTCGACCGAGACCGCGGCGGTGGCGCAGGCCGCCACCGGGTGCACCATCGCGCCGTAGCTGCCCACGTAGGACTGCACCACGTGCGCCAGCGCGACGTTCGGCAGCGCCTCCTGCAGGATGTCGTTCGGCCGCGGCTCGCCGAGCAGGTTGTCGACGTAGAGCGAGCGCATCGACGACATGCCGCCCATGCCGGTGCCCTGGGTGTTGGCGACCTGGCTGGGGTGCACCCAGCTCATCAGCTCGGCCGGGTCGAACCCGGAGCTGACGAAGGCGTCGACGGTGCAGGCGATGTTCCACAGCGCGACCCGGTCGATCGAGGACGCCATGTCCGCCGAGATGCCCCAGACGGTCGGATCCCAGCCGGTCGGGATCTGGCCGCCGACGGTGCGGGACAGCTTGGCCTTGCGCGGCACCCGGATCTCGGTGCCCGCCTTGCGGGTCACCTGCCAGTCGCCGCCGTCACCGGCCGGGACGACGACGGTGTGCTCCGGCGCCGCCGCCTCGAAGCCACGGGCGTCGGCCTCGGAGCCGACCGTGAAGGTCAGATCCTTGTCCAGGAAGACCGAGGTCATCAGCGGGGCGCTGTTGTCGACCATGGCCGCGTCGTCGGCGTAGCGGCGGACGCCGCAGCGCTCGACCACGGCGTCGTGGTAGCGCTCGGCCACCTCGTGCTCGGGGACGAAGTCGCCGGACGCCACGTCGTACCAGCCCGGCTTGGGGTCGTTCTCCCAGGTCACGAGCCCGGTGGTCCAGGCGAGCTCCAGCACGCCCGCGGCGGAGAGCTCGTCGGAGACCTCCATCTCGAAGCGGGTGCGGGCCGAGCCGTACGGGCCCAGCTCGCCGGCGCCGACGATGACCACCATGTCGGCGAGGTCGGTCGTGACCGCGCTCCACTCCGGCACCGGCAGCGCGGAGCTGCGGGTGGGCGGGGCGGGCAGCGCGTCGACCGTCGGGACGATCTCGACCTGCTCCTCGGCCGCCGCGGCCTCCTCGGCCGCCTGCTTGGCGAGCGCGGGCAGGTCGAGGTCGACACCGGCCAGGCCGCCGGTGAGGTCGATCTGCTGCGGCGCGGTGACGGTGATCGCCCTGGCCTGCGAGGTGCACCACTTGAGCAGCTCGTCGGCCATCTCCGCGGTGGACCAGGTCTGCACGCCTGCCGCCTCGACCGCCGAGACCATGGGGTCGTTCTGCCCCATCAGTCCGGTGCCGCGCACCCAGCCGATCAGCGCGTGCACCAGGGTGACCCGCTGCGACCAGGACTTCTCCGCCCGCCAGCGGCCGACGACGGCGTCCAGCGCCGCCTTGGACTCGCCGTAGGCGCCGTCGCCGCCGAAGAGCCCGCGGTTCGGCGAGCCCGGCAGCACCACGTGCAGCTTGGCGTCGACGTCGTGGTCGGCGTTGAGCGCCGAGAGCCCGCCGATCAGCCGCTCCACCGACCAGAGCAGCACTCGCATCTCCATCTCCGCGCGGGAGCCCGCGTCGGAGAGGTCACCGGCCACCCGCGGCGCCGCGAACGGCAGCAGCAGGGTCGGCGTCATGGCGTCCTTGATCTTCACCTTGGCGCCGCCCGCCGAGTCGACCTGCTCGCCGCCGACCCAGTCGATCACCGCGTCGATATCGGTGTAGGAGGCCATGTTGGCGGGCACCACCCAGAGCGCGGCGCCGCTGCGCGCGTGCTCCCGGTACAGCTTCTTGTAGAAGCCGAGCCTGGAGTCGTCCAGCCGCGAGGTGGTGACGACGACGGTCGCGCCGCCGGAGAGCAGCCTGCCGGTGACGGCGGCGGCGATCGAGCCCTTGCTGGCGCCGGTGATCACCGCGACGTCGGAGGACCACTCGCCCGGCTCCTCGGCGGTCAGCGCCGCCGTTGCGATCCGCTCGTAGGCGCCCGCGAGCACCGAGCGGGCCTCGTGCTTGGCCCGGTCCCGCCACCAATTCGCCTGCGTGGCGACGGCTTCGCCCGCACCGAGGTAGCCGTTGACCGGCAGCTCGGCCGCGTCGGCGTCGGCGCCGAGCCAGAGCCGGGCCAGATCCTCGCGGGCGCTGGCCCAGCGGTCGTCGAGCAGCACGGCCTTGCGGCTGTCGAAGGCCGGGGCGACGAGCCGCGGCCAGTCCGAGCCGAGCTCGGCGGCGACCAGGTCGACCAGGGTGTCCGGGGTGGCGACGGCGGCGCTGGCCTGCTCGGCGAGGCCGAGCTGCTCCAGCACCACGCGGGCGGCGCTGGCGAGCACGCCGTCCCTGCCGGTGATCTGCGCGGTGAACTCACCGAGCGCGGCGGCGTCGACGGTCGCGCCGCCCCCGCCGCCAGCGCTCGGCAGCGAGACCGCGATGCCGCGGCGAGCGGCGACCGCCTGCACGGCGGCGTCGATCGCGGCGTCCACCGAGGAGCCGTCACCGAGCCCGCCGGAGACCAGCCCGCCCAGGTCGCCGCCGCGCACGCTGGCGCCCTCGCGGGTGCCGAGCGAGAGCTCGGCGGTGACGTGGCTGGCCCAGCCGTCGCCGAGTTCCCAGACCTTGGTGACCCGGTCGGCGACCGCGGCCGGGCGCTTGCCGGACGGGCCGAAGACCTTGCGCAGGTGGTCGTTGATGGCGTCGGAGAGCACCGTGCCGAACGGCTTGTAGGTGCGCGCCAGCCGCTCGACGGTGGCCGAGAGCGCGCCCATGTCGGCGTCGGCGGCGCCGTCGATGGCGCCGAGCGAGAGCTCCGAGCCGAGGTCGACCAGCAGCTGGTTGCGGCGCGAGGAGACGCCGTCGCAGAGCCCCTCGATGGTGTCGACCGGGCCGATCTGGTCCAGCCGCAGCTTGGTCCAGAGCGCGATGAGCACCTTGGTGGCGTCGGCGGCGGTGAAGGCGATGTCGTCCGGGCGCGGGCCGCCGGAGGCTGCCGCGGGCGCGGCGGCCGGGGCCGGGGCGGCAGCGGCGGGAGCCGCGGTGGCTGCCGCGGCCTCCTCGACCGGCTCGTCGGCCGGGGCCGGGTCGGTGTCGGTGCCGAAGACCACGCCGGCCTCGCGCTCGATGTTCAGCACCTCGACCGCGGTGTTGCCGAAGGCGGGGAGCTTGAGCGTCTGGCTCGCCAGGTTCGCCACCGTCGGGGTGGCGGCCAGCCCGATCTCCACGAACCGCTCGACCCCGAGGCCGCCGTGCGCGGCGTCGGTGAAGAGCACGTCCTGGGTCTCGATCCAGCGCACCGGGCTGGCGAACTGCCAGGCCAGCAGCTCGACCAGGACGACGCGGCAGAGCTCGATCGGGCGCGCGGCCCAGCCGTCGAAGTCGGTCAGCACCTCGGCCAGCGGCTCCGACGGAACCAGGTCGGCGATCTCCTGGACGAACGAGCGCTCCAGCGAGAACGGCCGCGGCACCAGGTTCGGGATGTACCGCCCGACCAGGATCTCCGGGTGCAGGTCGGCGGGGAGCAGCTGCTCCAGCTTCTGCCTGAACTCCGGCACGCCCTTGCGCAGTACCGTCGAATGGAAGGGAACGTCGATGCCGGGCACCAGGATGAAGGCGCGCTTGCCGCCGGTGATCTCGCGGCGCCGGTCGATCTCGGTCTCCAGCGCCTCCAGCCCGGCCAGCGTGCCCGCGATGGCGTACTGCGAGCCGCGCAGGTTGAGGTTGACCACCTCGAGGAACGCGCCGGTGCGCTCGGCGATCGCGGCGACGAAGCCGATGACCTCCTCGTCCGGCAGGTCGATCTGCGAGGGGCGGATGGCGGCCATCCGGTAGTCGCTGCGGCCCTGCGAATCCCGCGGGACCAGCTGGTGCATGGCGGAGCCGCGCTGGAACACCACCTCGAGCGTGGCCTCCAGCGGCAGCACCCCGGCGACCGCGCAGAGCGCGTTGTACTCACCGACCGAGTGCCCGGCCAGCACGGCGCCCTCGACGAAGGCGCCTGCCTCGCGCAGCTCGGCCACCTGCACCACGCCCACGACGGCCATCGCGACCTGGGTGAACTGGGTCAGGTGCAGCACGCCGTCCGGGTGCCGGTGCTCGACGCCGCGGGCCTTGAGGTAGGTCGGGTTGTCGCGGACCACCGCGAGGATGGAGAAGCCGAGCGCCTTGCGGGTGTGCTTGTCCGCGCGGTCCCAGATCTCCTTGGCGGCCTTGGAGCGCGTGCGCGCCTCCATGCCCATGCCCTTGCGCTGGATGCCCTGGCCCGGGAGGGCGTAGGCGGTCTTCGGCGCGGCGGTGCGGCCGGTCGCTGCCATCACCAGGTCGCCGTCGGCGCGGCAGGAGACCTCGACGATCTCGTCGCCCGCATCGATCGCGACCCGCTCCACGCGGACGTCGATCTCCGCGCCGGGGCGGACCATGCCGAGAAACCGAGTGGTCCAGGCGGTCACCGTGCGGGCGGGGATGCCGCTCGCCGGGTCGAGCGCGGCCACCACGTGCTGGGCCGCGGCCGAGAGCCACATGCCGTGCACGATCGGGCTGCCCAGCCCGGCCAGCTTGGCGGCCGAGGAGCTGGTGTGGATCGGGTTGTGGTCGCCGGAGACGGCGGCGAAGGCGTGCATGGCGTGCGGCGCGCGCACGGTGACGTCCCTGCGCCTGCGCCGCGCGGTCTCGCGCGCGTCGTCGGAGACCGAGCCGCCTGCCCGCGGCGGGTCGGTCAGCTCGCCGGCGCCGGTGCGGCCGCGGATGGCGAAGCGCTCGGTGAGCGTGGCCAGGGTGGGCATGGAGAGCCCGGTCTCCGGCCGGTCCAGCATGCCGGTGATCCGCACCTTGACCTCGACCACGCGGCCGAGATCGGTGTCCAGGGTCTCGCCCGCCTCGGCGCGCACGGTGAGCACGCTGGTGGCGTCGGGCAGCTCGGCGAGCAGGTGCACCTGGTGGTCGAGGTGCACCAGGTCGAGCATGCCCTCGATGACGCTGCCGCCCGCGGTGGTGCGAGCCGCGCCGAGCACCGCGAAGACCGCGGGCCAGCAGGCGCCGACCAGCACGTCCGGCACGACCCGGCCGAGCGTGCTCAGCGATTCCGGCAGCCCGCCGCCGCTGACGCCGGCGTGATCGGCGCCGAGATCCGGCGTCCAGGCCACGTTCACGTGCGCGACCGAGCCCCTGACCTCGGGCAGCGACTGCCCGGCGGCCACCGCGAGCAGCGCGCTCATGGCGGTCTCGGCATCGGCCTCGGTGATCACCGGGGCGCCGCCGTTGTAGACGGTGACCGGGACGGTGATCCGGATGCTGACGGTGTCCCGGCCGAGCAGCGGAACGGTCAGCTCGACGTAGCTGTTCTCGGCGTCCGGGCCGGTGGTCTCGGCCAGGGTGGCGCCGGTGGCCGGGTGCACGGCGCCCTTGCCGTCGACCACCCAGCCGTCCAGGTCGCCGAGGCGGTGCACCGGGTTGACCGTGGTGCGGCCGGACCAGCGCACGTCCGGCGCGGCCAGCACGGCGTCGATCGGGCCCGCGGTGACGCCGGCGACCCGCCTGGCGTCCACCGCGGCGGGGACGACGCCGTCGCGCACCAGCGAGTACGCGGTGTCCTGCTCGAAGCGGTCGAGCAGCTCGCCGACCGGCTCGTCGACCCGGGTGATCCCGGCGACCGCGACGGTGCCCGGGATGATGCAGACCTGGTCCGCCGAGTAGCGCAGGTCGTGCGCCTGCCACAGCGAGTCCGAACGCCACCAGCGCCGGACGTCGCCGTCGACGACGGGGACGAAGTTCACCGGCTTGCCGGGGATCTTGCAGAGCGAGACGAAGAACGGGACGTCGGCCGGGTGCAGCAGCGTCTCCGCGGCGGCCGGGTAGCGCTCCCGCAGCGTGCAGATGGCGCCGACCGGGTCCTCGAGCTCCCGGTCCGAGCCGAAGAGGGTCGGGATCTCGCCGCGGTCGGCCGGGTGCAGCCGCGCCTCGGCGCGCCGGATCATCTCGGCGAAGCGATCCCGCCAGGTGCTGTCGAGCCACTGCGAGCGGGTGGCCTCGCGGATGGCGTCGCCCAGGTCGGAGCCGCAGTCGAAGTCGCGGCGCCGGTCCAGCCCGACGGCCAGCTCGACGTAGCGCTCCAGCCAGTCCAGGTAGGTCATGGTGGCGACGTCGCCGAAGTACGGCTTGGCGGTGGCGTTCAGCGCGGCGATGATCTCGTCCCGGCGCGCGGCGACGGCGGCGGCGTCGCCCGCGACCTCGTCCAGCAGGCGGCCGGTGCGCGAGGCGGCGTTGTCGATCTCGTGGATGTCGGCGCCGAGCTGCGAACGGCCGGAGGCCATTCCGTTGATCGCGGTGCCAGCGCCGACCCAGTCCGGCGTGCCGGGGGTGTCGACGAGCAGCTGCTTGACCTCGGGGGCGGTGGTCGCCTCCAGCGTGGCCATCGCGGCGGTGCCGACCAGCACGCCGTCCAGCGGCATGACCGGGTAGCCGTGCGCCGCGGACCAGCGGCCGGTGAGGTACTCGGTGGCGCGCTCCGGCGTGCCGATGCCGCCGCCGACGCAGACCACGACGTTGTCGCGGGTGCGCAGCTCGGCGTAGGTGGCGAGCAGCAGGTCGTCCAGGTCTTCCCAGGAGTGGTGCCCGCCGGCCCGGCCGCCCTCGATGTGCACGATCACCGGGTAGCCGGGGACCTGGTCGGCGATCCGGAGCACCGCGCGGATCTGCGCAACGGTGCCCGGCTTGAAGGCGACGTGGTGGATCCCGGCCTCGGTGAGCTCGGAGATCAGCGCGACGGCCTCCTCCAGCTCGGGGATGCCCGCGGTGACGATGACGCCGTCGATCGGCGCGCCCGCCGCCCGCGCCTTCTGCACCAGCCGCTTCCCGCCCAGCTGCAGCTTCCACAGGTAGGGGTCGAGGAAGAGCGAGTTGAACTGGACCGCGCGGCCCGGCTGCAGCAGCGTCTGCAGCTCCTCGACGCGATCGGCGAAGATCTGCTCGGTCACCTGGCCGCCACCGGCCAGCTCGGCCCAGTGGCCCGCGTTGGCCGCCGCGGCGACGATCTTGGCGTCGACCGTGGTCGGCGTCATGCCGGCGAGCAGGATCGGGGAGCGCCCGGTGAGCCGGGTGAAGGAGGTCTCGACCACGATCCGGCCGTTCGGCAGCCGCACCGGCTTCGGCGCGAACTCCGACCACGGCGCGGGCACCTGCGGCGCCGCGCCCGGGGTGAGCAGGCTGCGCTGGCCCTCGCGGGTGGCGGCGGCGACCACGCCGACGCCGGTGCCCCTGAGCGTGCCCGCGGTGAGCCGGGAGAGCAGATCGCCGGGGCCGAGGTCGAGAATCCACTCGGCGCCTGCCGCGACCACGTCGTCCACCGTGCCGACCCAGTCGATCGGGTCGACCAGGATCTCCTGCGCCAGCGCACCGGCCAGCTCGGCGTCGAGCCCGCACTGCCGCGCCCAGCCGGAGACCAGGTCGACCGTGTCGGTCAGCGCCGGGTGGTGGAAGGCGACATCGACCGCGAGGTCCTCGAAGACCGGCGCGAAGACCGAGCCGCCGCGCGCCTTGGCGTCCCGCTCGGCGCTCTGCTCGTCGTGGATCTCGGTGCAGCGCTGCCGAACCCGCGCGATCTGCGCCGGGGTGCCGGAGAGCACCGCGCGCCTGCGCCCGTTGCGGATCGAGACCACCGCCGCGACCGCGGGATCGACCCCGGCGGACACCTCCGCGACAACAGCCCGCAGCTGCTCCGGATCGACATTGGAGACCGCGACCATCGGCGACTGCTCACCGACCGGCATCAGCCCGCGGCGCCGCCCGACCAGGCTCGCCGCCGCGCCGATCATCTGCCCGAACGCGAGCAGCTCGGCATCCCGGCGCCCGCCGTCGCGCAGCGCGGCAGCGGCGAGCACGCCCTGCGAGTGCCCGACCATCCGGACCGGCGGGTGCTCGACGACATCGAGCCCCTGCAGCTTGAGTGCGCGCAGCGCGGCCAGCTGGGTGAGCAGCACGCCGGGCATCGAGACCGCGGCGGAGCGCAGCACGCGCTCCGACGGCGCGGCCGAGCTCTCGGCGTCGTCCCCTTCGGCGAGTTCGTTCTCCAGGATCCAGCCGATCGGGTCGAAGCCGACCGGCCGCACCACGAGCAGCTGGTTCGCGACCGGCTCCAGCAGCGCGGCGGCCTCGTTCACCAGGGCGGTGAGCTCCGGCTCCAGCGCGCTGTCCCGTTCGATCTCCTCCAGCTCGCCCAGCCACTTCGCGCCCTGCCCGCCGAACGCCAGCGCGTACGCGGTGCCGTTCGACAAACGATCCAGCAAGGGCGACCGGGACGCCTCCACCTCGGGGGACCGTCCCGCCTTGCGGCGCGATCCGGTCCCGGTCTCAGTGTTCTCGTTGATCGTCAAGACGCTCGACTTCCTACTCTCGCGAGGTAGCCCGGGGGGACGCTCCGCTCCGGTGCGCAGGGGTCTCCCCTGTCCAGGGCCTGGTAATTGCGAGGATGCCAGAGAATCATGAGGAAAACCTCACGTTCCTCTTCCGGCGCGCCGCCTACTCCCGAGTTTTCTCGCACTGCCGTACCAGAACGAAAGGAAACATGACCCTCCCTCACGTTCGATCCCGCTGGTGAGGTCCACGGACACCCTCCGGAAACATGAGTGCCCCTCACCTTGACCGTTACCGCATCGTTATAATCCCAGGTCGGGTTACTCGTGAGTAGAGACACTCCGCGCGGCGCTTCGCGCAGCGCGCTCCGGCCGGTAGAGTTTGGACGGCCGTACCAGCACGCGCGAGTGGCGGAATTGGCAGACGCGCCAGATTTAGGTTCTGGTGTCTTCGGACGTAGGGGTTCAAGTCCCCTCTCGCGCACAAAGCTGCAACAGGTCTGTTGGATATCGGTGCCGTGTGTTCGAGTGCACTCTCACACGCGGAGGTTGACCAGTGGTTTTCCACTCTCACCTGCGCCGATACCCGGCAGATCTGCCGGATCCGGCCCGGTTCGTACCCTTCGGAATGTTTGCTGAGGGCGGTGAGCGCCGGTGATCACGCCCATCGTCCCGCCGCAGTCGCCTCTGCACGAGCTGCTGCACGGCCCCGCCCTCGCTCCCGTGGTGGCGACGTCGGACCCCGACGTGGTCTACGGGATGTCCACGCTCGGCGAGGCCGGGCGCCTGGTGGACAAACCGGCCTTCACTTCGCTGGGCTGGGGGCCCGGAACCCGACTGTCCCTGACGGTTCCGGACTTCGGGCTCCTGCTGGCCTGCCCTGACCCGGACGGGCCGGTGGTGATGACCGCGGCCGGATTTCTCCGGATCCCGTACCGCCTGCGTCGGCGAGCGAGCCTGTTCAGCGGCGATCGTGCCCTGCTGGTCGGGCACCGTGTCCACGATCGGCTGCTGATCCACGCTCCGGTCGCCTTGGATCGCCTCTTCGCGGAGTCCCTGCTCCGGCTGACCGAGGCCTGCCGATGACGGCCACCGCGGAGACCATCGCCGCCGCGCGGCTGCTCCTGCAGCAGATGGGTATCGCGCCAGGCGATCTCGTCACCGCCGCCGCGCCGGCACCGACCTTCGCCGAGTTCGTCCCGCACGTCCGTGCGCAGCTGTCTGAGGGCACGCTGCGCACCTACGGCACCCACCTAAACCGGCTCGAGACGCAGTGGCCCGACCGCCGTCTCGACGAACCGTCCAAGGCCGAGTTCGAGGAGATGGCCAAGTCCGTGCAAGCGGGTGCACGCGCCAACCGCGCCTCCCGCGGCGGCACCAGCGCCGCCGAGCACTTCGTGAGCACCGTCCGCTGCCTGTACCGCCTCGCCGAGGACAACGGCTCGATCCGGCCGGGCGACAACCCGGCCCGGAACCTGAAGATGCCCACTCGGCGCCCGTCCAAGCGCTACGCCATCCCCTCGGGCCAGCTAGCCGAGATCTGCCAAATAGCGGCGGTCACGGGCAACGACCCCGAACTCGACTCACTGCTGCTGCGCCTGCACATCGAAACCGCTTGCCGCCGAGGCGGAGCCCTGGCCCTGCGCCCGCACGACCTCGACCCGGATCAGTGCCTGATCTATCTGCGTGAGAAGGACGGAGTGGACCGCTAGCAGCCGGTCTCCCCCACCCTCATGCGACACCTGCTCGACCACGCCGACAAGCGCCGCAGCCCGCGCTCCGGCCCGTTGCTGCGGTACCGCAGCGGCCGCCCGATCAGCTCGCGGCGCTTCGACTACATCTGGAACCGGCTCGGCACCGAGCTGCCCTGGGTCTCCGCGCACGGCATCACCATGCACTGGCTCCGCCACACCACCCTCACCTGGGTCGAACGCACCTTCGGCTACGCCGTCGCCAGTGCCTACGCCGGGCACGCCACCAAGTCCCGCGGCACCACCGCCACCTACGTCAAAGCCGACCTGCACGAGGTCGCTGCCGCGCTCGCCGTGCTCACCGGCGAACCCCACCCCCTTGTCCCCCACCTCCCGCGTGCGCACACCGAGGAGCCCCGATGACCGAACTCGCCACCGCGCCCACGACGAGACCGCGTGCGCACAACTTCTTCTGGACAGTGCTCACCACCGCAACCGCCGTGAGCATCACCGGCAACGCCACCAAGGCCCTCCTGCACACCACCGCCCTCCCGGCGGTCGCCGCCGCAGTCGCCGTCATCCCACCACTGGCCCTACTCGCCGCCGTACACGGAGTCACGGTCCTCGCCCGCGCGCAAGGGAGGGCCGACGCTACCCACCTGGTCGCGATCGCGATGACCGCGCTAATCGCAGCCGGAGCATTCTGGCTGTCCTACACCGCCCTGCGCGCCCTGGCGGTCACCGCGGGCGTGCCGACGCACGAAGCCTGGCTGTGGCCACTGATCATCGAAGGGTCCATGGCACAGGCGACCGTCGCACTCCTCACGCTCGCGCACGCGCCAGCCCGAACCTCCGCACTCGGCAATGCAGCACACGCCGATGACGGTGCACTCGTTGCCCGGCCAACCGCACAGCGTGCGCACGCGCCGAGCGCATCCGAGCTCTCCGACGACACCCTCGCCGAAATCGCCGCGCGATTGTGCGCACGCGATCCGGCGCGCCGACGCGCTCCGGAGCTGGTGGCGCAGGTGCTGGCGCACCATCACCTTGACGGCTGGAATCCAACCCGCATCGGTCGCGTGCTGCACAAGAATCGGTCAACGATCAGCCGCATACTCAGCGACGCCAACCATTTGATCTCGAACCATCCGGAGATCGAGGGACCGCGGCCACACGAGCTATCGGCCGCCGACCAGCGGGTGAACCGGTAGCGAGCCCGCGGGATCCGACTCGACGGCCCGCTACCGCGGTATGGCGCGTGCTGCTTGGTCGAGAGCGGTGGAGTTCGCGTACTGCTGGTGCACCCAGATCTGGCCGGCGAGAACACCCGCCTGCCAAGCGGCGACGCAAGCGCCGTTGCACCACCAGGGGCGCGCGCCGAACTCCGGGGAGCACACCACGTCCAGCGGAGCGCACACGTCCCGGATGAAGCCCGGATTGTTCGACTTCGCGTTGTTGCTCCCGGAGATCGCCGGGAAGTACTGGCCGATTCCCTGCTTGGCGGGATCGGCTCCACCCCATCGCGCGACGCGATCGTTCGCGACCCGATCACCGTCCGCCACCAGCAACGGCGTCCACACGTTGACCTGCCGCAGCGCGTGGCTGTCGTTGAGAACCCGGTGCATGACCATGGCTCCCTGCGAGTAGCCCGCGAGTATCAGCGGCTTCCCCGCGCACTCCGGCCGGGACCGGTAGTCGTCGAGCAGAGACTTGGTGTTCTGGATACCGACGGCGATGGAGCGGAAGAAGGCGTTCTGCCCCTGAACAACGAAAGGCAGGCTCCAAACCGGCTGGGCGTCGTAGATGACCGGCACGACGCGCAGTTCCTGACCGTTGAACCCATGGTTCTTGATCTCGTCGTACATCGAACTGTATGCCGACCACATCGTCGGGCCGAGCCCGTAGTTCTGGTTCGCGCCTTCACCGGACCCGCGGGCCGCGATCAGCACGACGCTGGCCGTGCGACAGGCCTGAATCATGGTGTTCACCGGAACAGGCGGCCCGGCCGCTTGGGCCGGAGCGCCCGGAACGAAGGCGGCGAGCAGTGCGGCGAACACGGCGACAACGGACACGCGGATCCCGGCTGACCTCGCCGGGCGGCGTCGGGGCACTGATGCAGAGCAGGAAGAACGCACGGCTACCTCCGGGTTCATGGCCGACTTGCAGTCCCGCAAAGTTCTAGCACCGCTCTGAAGGCCCGAACTATCGTCTGATCGCAGGACATCGCAGCCGTACAGCTGCCAATGACACGCTTCCATTCGGAAGCATGAGAAGAGGCGGCATCTGCCGAACACGATCTCGACGAGGAGTGTCAGTGGGTTGCGGCACGATAGCCGTATGTCGAATCAGGGTGGGCAGGTACCGATCGAGATCGGCGGCGAACACGCAGAGCTGATCCAACTGCTGGATTGGTTTCGCCGTGACGATGCTCTGCGCGGGCGAGCGCAACTTCACAGTCAGCCGCCGCGGGACGGGCAGATGGGTGGTGTCGCGGACGTAGTGACGGTCGCACTCGGCGCCGGCGGGGCCGGCACCGTCCTGGTCAGTTCGCTCAGGGCATGGTTCGCGACTCGGCACTCCGACCTCTCGCTCTCCCTCACGCTTCCCGACGGCACCGAGGTCTCACTCGACGCCAATAGGGTCAAGCAGAAGGAGACGTTCGAGCACCTGCAGCGGCTGCTCGATTCCCAGACCCGCGCTCGATGACGCGACGACCGGACGCCGGCCGATCCCGGGCGGTCCTGATCGGTGTCGGCCAATACCGAACCGACGAATCATCCGCTTCGGACCTGGCCGAAGCGCTCCCGGCACTGGACGCGGTACCCGCCAACCTGCGCGGGCTCCAGCAACTGCTCACCGAGCCCGGCCCGGGATCCTTCGACCCCGAGCACTGCGCGGTGGTGGACAGCCCCCAGGAATTCGACGAGATCGGGAGCACCCTCGACGCGGCAGCTCGCGCAGCCGAAGATGTGCTGCTGGTGTACTACACCGGCCACGGGCTCGTCGACAGCCGCGGACGGCTGTTCCTCGGCCTGCCCGGTACACACCCGCGACGCCTGTCCTACACCGCCTTGCCATTCGAGACACTGCGCGAGACCCTGCTGGACAGTCCCGCCGAGATACGAGTCCTGATCCTGGACTGCTGCTACTCCGGCCGAGCCTTCGAGTCCATGGGCGAGATGGAGTCCCGACACATCGGCCGATTCGAGATCCAGGGAACGTACACCCTCACCTCTTCCGCCTCGAACGAACCTTCCTTCGCTCCGGAGGCCGAGGAGTACACGGCGTTCACCGGCGCCCTCTTGGCCAGCGCTCGGCAACAACCCGGGCTGACACTCGAGGAGCTCTATCGCGCCACGCGACAGCGCCTGCGGACGGCAGACCGACCCGAACCCCGCCGGCGAAGCGTCTATGTGGCCGGCGACCTGGTGCTCTTCGGCTTTCCTCCTGCCGGCGTCTCGCAGACCGCCGTGGAACACGCGGCGACCGACCACAGCTACGAGTTCGACGAAGCACGACGTGTGGTGGCCGACCCGCGACCGGCTCCGGGCTACCCGGACTGCTTCTGGGAGATCGCCGTGCGCAACGGCAGCGCCACACCGATCACCGAGCTCCACGTCGACATCCACCCCGTCGATGCCGCGGGCCACCGCACAGAGAACGAGTGCGTTCCCGCCAAAGGCCACCGCGAGCTGTGGCGGACCTACGAGGCAGACGTGCGCGCGAGGCTTCGAGCGAGATTCGGTCCCTTGAATCCCCTGATCGGCACTCCCCTCGAAGCCCTGGGCGCTCTCAGCACCTCCGCCATCGAGGATCAGGCGATGAGTACCGCCAGCAGTTTCTTCAGCAGCGCGATGGCCGCCATGCCGAATGCCCACCCCGACCGCATCGCAGCCGGCACGGAGGCAGCCGTGGTCTACGAGGTGCACGGCGGCTGCCCCGGGCGACGTCGCGTTCAGCGACGCCTACGGAAACCGGTGGACGAGGCCCCACGGCCAGCTGCCGCGGCGACGGCCCGCGGAGTAGCTAAGCGCATCCCAGCGCGGCGATTGTGCACCCGGATTCGCCTACCGAGGCGACCAGCCCGCATCACCGCTCCCCGTCGACCACATCGGCAGAACGACCGCAGCTCCCGACCATCGTCATCGACCGCCACACCGGGCCACCGCGACAGCAACTCGCGCCCACTTCGCTCAGTACCCCGCACTCCTGCAACGCCCCACCACAATTCGCCGCCTCAACCCCTCACTCCTCTCGAGTACACCTCTTGCATCCAGGATGTTGCAGTTTCATAACGTGCTGGGATTTCGTTCGATCATCCTAAGAGATCAGTTCAGAATGAACTGGCGTGTCGTCTTCTCCTGCCCAGCAACGGCATCGATGATGCCGGTGTGCGTGAGGAGATCCTGACCGATGAACTGTGGACGCGACTGCAACCCTTGATCCCGCAGCAGCCCAGACGTTTCCGCTACCCCGGACGCAGACGAGCCGACGACCGTGCCGCCCTCGAGGGCATCTTGTTCGTCACCCGTACCGGCATCGGATGGAACCGGCTGCCCACCGCATTGTTCGGCGCCTCCGGGGCCACCTGCTGGCGGCGGCTCACCGAGTGGCACGAGGCCGGGGTGTGGCAGCGACTGCACGAAGAACTCCTCGCCGAACTCCGCGCGGCCGGAAAGCTGGACCTGTCGGCCGCCCTCGTCGACGCGACCCACCTGCGCGCGCTCAAAGGGGGGCCCACACCGGCCCCAGCCCGGTCGACCGCGCACGACCCGGCTCCAAGCACCACCTGATCACCGACGCCACCGGAATCCCCCTCGCAGTCCTCCTGACCGGCGGGAACCGCCACGACGTCACCCAGCTGCTCCCACTGATCGAAGCCATCCCGCCCATCCGAGGCATGCTCGGGCGCCCGCTTCGCCGGCCGCGGCGGATCTACGCCGACCGCGGCTACGACCACGACAAGTACCGCCGCCTGGTCCGCGCCCGCGGCATCACCCCGCTCATCGCCCGCCGCGGCACCGGCCACGGATCCGGTCTCGGCACCCACCGCTGGCCGGTCGAACGGACCTTCGCCTGGATCAAGAACTACCGCCGACTGCGTGTCCGCACCGAACGCCGCGCCGATGTCCATCAAGCCCTGCTGAGCCTGGCCTGCTCCATGATCTGCCTACGACATCTCATTCTGAACTGATCAGTAAGACCGTGTCTCACGTCGTAAGTGTTCGTCTGGGCGGCGCGGGTAATGGGCTGTGTTGCATGATGTCTGGTCGTGGTCGATGTGTTGTCGCAGCGGCTGGTGCCGGACGGTTTGTGGCCGCTGGTCGAGCCGCTGCTGCCGAAGTTCGAGGCTCGTGTCCAGGGCGGCGGGACCGCGCCGGTCGATGAGCGGGCGGTGTTCACCGCAGTGGTGTTCGTGCTGACCAGCGGGTGTGCGTGGCGGATGTTGCCGCCCTCGTTCGGGGTCTCGGTTCCCACGGCGCATCGCCGGTTCACCGCGTGGACCGAGGCCGGAGTGTGGCGCAGGCTTCATCGAGCGGTCCTCGACGAACTCGGTGCGACCGGCTCGATCGACCGGACTCGTGCGGTGGTCGACGCCGCATCGGTCAGGGCGAAAAGGGGGGCGATCTGACCGGTCCGAGCCCGGTGGACCGCGCCAAGTCCGGTTCGAAACTGCACGTGCTCTCCGACGCTGCCGGAATCCCCCTGGCGGTCGCGGTGTCGGCGGCCAACACCAACGATGCCCAAGCCCTGCGACCGCTGGTACGGGCGATCCCGGCCGTCCGGTCACGACGCGGCCCACGCCGGCGCCGACCGGCGAAACTGCACGCCGACAAAGCCTACGACCACGCCGAAGTCCGCGCGTGGGTCCGCGACCGCGGCATCGGAGTCCGGATCGCTCGCAAGGGCGTCGAGTCCAGCGAACGCCTCGGCCGGCACCGGTGGGTGATCGAGCGAACGATCTCCTGGCTGACCGGCTATCACCGGCTCAACCTGCGCTACGACCGCAAAGCCGCGCACTTCCTGGGCTTCCTCACCCTGGCGGCGGCGTTGACCGGATACAAGAAGCTGACGAAGGTCGCCCGGCCCACATGAGACACGGTCTAAGGTTGTGGCAGCCTTGCTCAAACTTCCTGAAGCCCCAGAATGGCGGTTTAGAGTGACCACCAGGGGAGCAAATCTTGATGTGGAGCCGGTAGATCTTTTGGTCGGTTGGATTTCGGGAAACTCTTTGCCTGCACTTGCGGACGAGCACCTCGACTCAGTCAGTGACCCCAGCTGGCGCATCGAGCAGATGGTCGATGCCGTAACTAAACATTTCGAACATTTCTTGGCATGGACTATCGGAGCCCTGGTCGAGCTGGTGAACAACGGACTTGAAGAAGTCGGGTCGGATATTTCCTTCTGCCCAGAACTGGGTGGCTTTATCCGTTATGGCGTGAACAATGAGCGTGCACTGCTTCTCATGATTTCCGGGATCCGGTCGCGTCGGCTTGCTCACGCAATCATACGAGAAATGCCAGCGGAAATCTCGTCGACACGCGAAGACCTACGTTCCTGGCTGGCATCGATGGGAATATCCGAATGGAGGGAGCAATTTGCTGCATCACCTTCTGAGGTTCTTGATCTGCTTGAATTCACGAGAATTCGAAGTCGAAGCCTTCTGAAGGCACTGCTGGAAAACGGTGTCGCAACTGTCAACTTACGCATGGTCAACGACACGGCGTTGAATCAAAATGCGGCCTTGTCGCTAGAGCCCGCACGAGGAGGAGTCATACCCCAACCAATAGTTCTATATAAAGAGCAGACGGTAGTTGCTCAAATCCAGTCCGAGGACCATACCGATGTTGAATTGATTTTAGACACTGGGCTGGAGTTCACGCTCGAAATCGATATTCAGGCCGATACAGCATCCTTGCGAATTTCACTATCTGAACCTACTCAGCACTAGGCAGCTGCAAAATGATCCGCGCGGGTCGCACCGGGCCGTCTGAGATTTGTTGAGTCATCGCATATCCCAACGAAGTGACGTGGCGAGGTCTCCGGTGCTGGTGTTTAGCGACCAAGCCAAACATCCGCCGACCGGGAACGTCGTGGCCAGCGAAACGGCTGCGGTTCGAGCGGGGCAAGCCGGTGACAGCCCGCACTTGCCGCCTGCCCTCGATGCAATCGCGGTCCCACGCCACGGGCGGGGGCGGGTTAGAAAGCGGCCAGCTCAGAAGCTGGATGACAAGGCCTGCTCCTCACGTGCCAACCGGGCCTGGCTACACCGCCACGGCATCGCGGCCACGATCCCGAGCCCGGCCGACCACGCACGCCACCGCGGCCGGGCCGGGGGCCAGCCCCTGGCATCCGATCCGGTCGTCTACCGCGACCGCAACGCTGTCGAACGCGGCATCCACCAGCTTAGACAACACCGAGCCGTCGCTACCCGCTATGACAAACTGGCCGTCCGCGACCTCGCATGCGTTCACATTGCAGCCATCGATCAAGGGCCACACGACGAATGACCGCGACTTCACAACATCGCCTAACGCTTTGGAGTCTTGCTCGAAGATCGTGCTACCAATCCAAAGTTTCGCGCTGATGGTGCGACTCCGACCCCGGTTTCGCAACACTGCGCGGGCATCTCGATTGCTGCAAACTCTCTACACGAATAGGCCTTCACGCAGCACTATGTCAGGGTTGATCGCGCCAAGGCGCGTTCGGATCCGCGAGTGTATCCAGCATGAATTCGCACCACATGCGGGCGCCATTGAGTGCAAGATGCGCATGCCGCGCGCTGAGCCCTACGCGTTTAGCGACTTGCCCGTGCCCAGTTCCATAACCGCGGTTGCGCAGTTCTGCGATTCCTGTCGTAACGGTGATTGCGGCACCTAGAATCTTGCGCACAGCATCGTTTGTATCCGGTCCGACCGTAAAATTCTTCGGGTGCACGAGCAGGGCTTGCTCGGCGAGACCGACCAACTTGGGTAGGTCGTCTTTGTCGTTCACAGGCAAGCTTCGCTCGATGAGCACGATCTTGGCGGTGCTCTCGATTAGTTCCTTCGCCGAGCCGATAACCTGGGCGGGATCCTCGCTCTCTACAGCCCGCCCGATTCGCTCAAGGTGCTCCCGAAGCGCCGATGCGTCCGCGACTGCGGCAAGCGCGCCATCACGCAACTGTGCGGCCGAACCGCCGGTGATTCGACCGTTGGCTTCGAGTCGATAGCCGTCGCGCTCCAGCTCCCGCTTGACCGTGCGGAGATACGCCTCATCGGAGCCCTCGATTGTACGCTCGAAGACCCGAAGAGCGCGCCGCACATGGCTGTGGTCGGTCCAGTCGACCACATCCAAGTAGCCCTGGTAGCGGCTCCGGCGCTGACCATCGAGTTCGGGCTCCGGTCCCGGCGCGAATCCCTCGTCATTCCACATCCCGTCGATCTCGCGCAGGACAATGTCGGTCGCGTGTTCACGGAATGCGCGCCTGGTCGCTGGCGATACCAAATCAGGTCGCGATGACTCTCTGTGCACCTCATGAAGGATAGGGGTGTATATGTCTTCCAGCTATCGACATTCCCGGTGCGGCACCCGCGCCCCCTGCCGCCGTGCCGCAGCCGCGCGGTTGGGCCGTTGGAACCACACTGCTGCGACTCTCAACGCTCCTTCCCCAGCCGCATACGACGAAGTGGAGATCCGTGTGAGATTTGCTGCGAAGTACAGCCGCGCAAGGGCCCTCGTCGCGGTTGACTGCAACCCTCCAGCAACATAATCTTATGTCGACTCGTACACCTCCGTGTCTCAAAGTTGCTGCAGCGCAAGCTCAGAGTCCCCTCTCGCGCACAGATCCCCGTCGTTGGTGACGCTTCTGCGTGCGGGGTGTTCGAGTCCACTCGAACACCCGGAGCGGTGACCATGTCCTGCTGTTGGCGCACCGGACCCACCGGCGCATGGTGATCCTGCCGCCCACCACGCTGAGCGTGTGCGACCCGCTCGCCCCCCTTGCGGAGGCGACCTCGTGACCACCACCGCGCCGAGCGCCGAGGCGGTAGCCGCTGCACGAGTGTTGCTGTCGCAGATCGGCATCGCACCGGCAGACCTGGTCACCGAGTGGCCCGGCCGGCGTTTGGACGAGCCGTTGAAAGCCGAGCTGGAGGAGATCGCTCCCGGGGCCCCTTCCGGCAGAAGGACCCGTAATCATGGGTCCGAGGGCCGTGGAAGAGCGCTCGGCGCCGGGTTGGACGGTCGCCGCTCGGGTAGGGCCGCGTGGATTCATCCGGGAGTGGCGAGGACAGGTGCTCGACAGTGCGGGATCCGGTAGTGGTGCAGATCGGGGCGCGGCCCGAACAGCTCGGAATGGTGCGGGTACTGACCCTCGCAATCGGATTCGGGCTGGGGCTGGGAATCGACGAGGCGGCCGATCTGGAACTCGTCGTCAACGAGATCGCCGCCGTACTGGTCGCGGTCGCGGTCCCCGAGGCGGTCGTCCGCTACGAGTATTGCCAGGAAGCCACCCTGCTCCGGGTGTATATCAGCGCCCGTGCCCGCGCCGAACCCGTGCCGGGCGGACTCGGCTGGCACATCGTGCGCGCCCTGGCCACCGATGTCGTGATCGACTACGACCACTTCGGCTCGGACCCCGGAGGGCAGGAGGTGCGCGTGGGCTTCACCTGGGGCCGCTCACCCGACTAGGACGAGCCGGACCGGGCCGCTGTGCGAGGGCGAGCGTCCGCCATCGCGGCCAGTTCGGCGCAGCGGGGTCGCGCGACTCCTACTCCTGCGGGTGCGGCCAGGAGAAGCCGACGGTGACCGGGTGCCCGGCCCGAGCGCGATCGAAGGAACCGCAACCCTGCGCGAGATCGGTAACCAGACTGCGCACGAGCCGCCAGCCCAGGCCGTGCAGGACCGATGCGGCCGTGGCATGGGAGGTGATGACCGCCCGGATTCCGGCGGCCTCCTCCCGGTACTCGTAGCGCACGTCCGCGTCTCTGGCCGCGCCCGGGATCAATGCCGCCGCGAGTTCGTGAGCGACCAGCTCGAAATCGGCGACCGCGTCTTCGTTCAGGCCCAGCCCCGATCCCAGCGACCGGGTCATCGCTCGCAGCGGCCGCAGCTGCTCGAATCGTGCCGGGATCTCGACTACAACCAGCAAACCGACACCCGTCTTCGCAGCGAAACACTTCGCCGAGTCATACCCGGCTCGAAGCTCAGCAATCCGGCGGGGTGCCGGCGCAGCCGTCGGGCCACTTTCCCGAATCCGGCTGCTCCGCGCCGCGTGTTGCCGGCACCCCGGGCTGCTCGGCCTGCCAGTGCAGGAAGACTTGCATCATCGGAGTCGGGATCACCCTTTCCTCGATTCCCCCCGCAGCGACGTGGCGTTCGACCACGACGGTCCCGGAGTCGGCTACGAACTCCCGGTATGCCGCGGGCAACCAGGTGTGGCGGTGCGCCAGCAGTCCACCGCGCCGGTCGGTCGGCACGCGGTTCCACCAGGCCAGCAGCTGCGCGCGACGTTCGGTCAGCATCGCGGCGGCCCGCCTGCGCAGCCGATAGGAGCGGCTGCCGTCGGGCTCAACCCTGGTGCCGACCACCGCGGAGGCGTCGGCTCCGAACTCGGCGACCAGCCGTGGGGCCACCGCCGCGGCCGGATCGCTGAGCAGCCGAACCTGATCGGCTCGCTCGAGCCGGAAGAACCATGAGAGCGCGGGCTCACGCGCCCCCTGCACACCGCCGTTCACAGCCTGAAAATTTAGTGCACCTCCTGAGCCGGCCTCACCCCGAGCGCACGGGTGTTCGCCGCTCCGACCGAGTCACGAGAACCTCCGCCGGCGCGATCCGCTCCGTTTCGCCGCGCTCGGCGGCGGGTAGCCGTGGGCCGACAGCGTGAACAGAGCACGGACACGGGCGAATCCGTGACCCGGCTCGGTGCGAAGGGATGCCCTGGTGAGCACGATTACCGAATCCGTCGATGTCGAGGTGCCGGTGCGTACCGCCTACAACCAGTGGACCCAGTTCGAGTCCTTCCCGCAGTTCATGGATGGGGTCGAGGAGATCCGTCAGCTCGACGCCACGCACACCCGCTGGCTGGTCAAGGTCGGGCCGGTGACCAGGGAGTTCGACGCCACGATCACCGAGCAGCACCCCGACGAGCGCGTGGCCTGGACCTCCGACACCGGCCCGCGGCACGCCGGAGTGGTCACGTTCCACCGTCTCGATGACACCCGCACCCGCGTCACCGCGCAGATGGACATCGACCCCGAAGGGTTCGCCGAGAACCTCGCCGACAAGCTCGGCGTGCTCGATACCCGGGTCGCGGGCGACCTGCGCCGGTTCAAGCAGTTCATCGAGAACCAGCCCGGTGAGACCGGTGCCTGGCGGGGCGACGTCTCCCGGCCCGATCAGAATCCCCTCTGACGCTGATCTGGGGTTCGATGCGGACAGGGTCCGCTACCGCGCTGCCATCGCCGCCGCGATAGCAGCGTTCCGCGACCACACCCCGCTGCAGCCTCGTCGAACCAGCCCGGTTCGAGCACGCGGCACACACACGGTTCCGAACTCGGCCCGCACGTGTGCGGATCGTTTGCGCAAGCGCCGCGCCGGGTACCGCCCCCATGCTGACGCGGTAACGCGAAGCGGTGTGGAGCAGGGTGAGGTAAAAGGTGAACGGTGAGGTCGCAGGGGCCCGCGTGCTGTCCGAAGCCGGTGCGACCGCGGTGGCGGTGGTGATTCCGGTGCACAACGAGCAGCGGTTGCTGCCGCACTGTCTGCGGGCGGTGCGGCGCGCGGCCGCGGCGGTGCCGGTACCGGTGGTCACGATCGTGGTGCTGGACGCGTGCAGCGACGACTCGCGACTCCGGGTGCCGGACTGGGCACGCGCCCTGCACACCGGCGCGCGCAATGTCGGTGTCGCCCGCGCCACCGGATTCGACTTCGCGGCAGCGGAATTGAGCCACCTCGATCCGCGCAGCGTGTGGTACGCGACCACCGACGCCGACTCGGTGGTCCCCATCGACTGGCTCACCGCCCACCTGCACCACGCGCGCACCGCGGACCTGGTCGCCGGAACCGTCGCGGTGCGCTGGCGCGAGCAGCGGCCCGCGGTGCGCGCGGAATACGAGCGCCGCCACCGCCGCGGCGCTCCCGGCGCGCATGGCCACGTGCACGGCGCCAACCTCGGCTTCCGCGCCTCCCGCTATCACGCGGTCGGCGGTTTCGCGCCGCTGCCCGCGGACGAAGACGTCGACCTGGTCGTGCGGCTGCGCCGCGCCGGTGCCCGCACGGCCTGGCCCGAGCACCCCGCGGTCCTGACCTGCGACCGCAGCGACAACCGGGTAGAGGGCGGGTTCGGCGGTCACCTGCGGGACCTGGCCGACGCCACGCCGGACTGCGCATGAGGGCCGGGCAGGCACCCGCCCGCGACGAGATCCCCGCCGACGAAGCCTCGACCTGGCCGCTGCCCGGACACGGCGCCACCGGCACGCGCTGGCAGGCACTGACCACAGCTACCCGGGCGGACATCGTCATCGGCAGGCTGACCGAAGCCCATGCCGACGCCTGCGCGATCACCCGCGAACTGGGCGCACCCCCGCCGCGCCCCGGCGAGCTGTGGGGGGTGTGGGCGGCCGAGCCCCCGGAACCGGTCCTGCGCGCGCACACCGCGGGCGGCCGCACACTCCTCTCGGGCCGCAAACCGTGGTGCTCGGGTGCGGGCATCTGCACGCACGCGCTGGTGACCGCCGAAACCGGGAGCGGTGCGGCCCTGTTCGCCGTGGATGTGTCGGCGCCGGGCGTGGCGGTGCTTCCCGGAAGCTGGCACGGGGTGGGCATGACCGGATCGGCGACCCTGTCCGTCGACTTCGACGCTGTGCCCGCGCTGCTCGTCGGCGCCCCGGGCGCGTACGTGGGGCGGCCCGGGTTCTGGCACGGGGCGATCGGGGTGAGCGCCTGCTGGCTCGGCGCCGCGCAGGCCGTCGCCGAGCCCCTGCTGACCTCCGGTCGCGACGACCCGATCACCCGCGCGCACCGCGGCGCCGTCGACGCCGCCCTCTACTCGGCGCACTCCGCGCTGACCTGCGCCGCCACCGAGATCGACGCCGATCCGGCCGATATCCGCGCCGCCCGGATCCGGGCCCGGCGGGTCCGCGCGATCGTCGAGACCGCCGCCGCCGACACCATCGACCGGGTGGGCCGGGCGCTCGGCGCCGCCCCGCTGGCCCACGATCGGGTGCACGCCCAGCGGGTCGCCGACCTGACCCTCTACCTGCGCCAGAGCCACGCCGAACACGACCTCGCCGACCTCGGGGCCCTCGTGGCCCGGTCCTGACCACGGAGGTGCAGTCATCGCCACCCGACACTTCGAACCCGCCGAACCGGGAACGCCGACCGCGACCTGGCAGCCCCTGGTCGCGGGGCTGCCGGTGGCCGAGCCCGACATCGACGCGCTGGTCCTGATCGCTCCGCACCCCGACGACGAAGTGCTCGGACTCGGCGCGTTCACCGCCGCGCTCACCGACCGCGGAGTGCCGGTCACGATCGTCGCCGTCACCGACGGCGACGCCTCCCATCCCGGATCCCCGACCCACACCCCGGCCGCTCTCGCCGAGCTGCGCCGCCGCGAATCCGCCACCGCCGCAGCCGTGCTCGGTGTCACCGAGATCGTCCACCTCGGCCTGCCCGACGGCGCCGTCACCGACCACGAAGACCGATTGGGCGAACTCCTCGCCCCGCACCTGCCCGCGGGCGCGACCGTGGCCGTTCCCTTCCACGCCGACGGCCACCCCGACCACGAGGCCACCGCCCGCGCCGGGGCAGCGGCCGCCCGCGCCCGCGGTCTGCTCGTGCTCCAGTACCCGATCTGGCTGTGGCACTGGTCGCGCCCCGACGACCCGGATATCGACTGGACCCGCGCCCGGCGGCTACCCGCTACCCCCGGCGGCGCCGAGCGCAAGCGCCGCGCCGCGCTGGCCTTCACCTCCCAGATCGCGCCCCTCTCCGCGCACCCCGCCGACCGCGCGGTGCTGCCCGCCCACGTCCTGGCCCGGCTACTCGACCTGCCGGAGGTGGTGTTCGAGTGAGCCCGCGCAGCGACCCGGAGTTCTTCGACGCCATGTTCCGCGCCGATCCCGACCCGTGGCGCTTCGACACCGCCTGGTACGAGATCCGCAAACGCACCCTCCTGACCGCGATGCTCCCGGCGCCGCGCTACCGCCACGCCCTCGAACCCGGCTGCGCCAACGGCCACCTCACCCAGGCACTGGCGCAGCGCTGCGACCGCGTCACCGCCACCGACATCGCGCCGCACGCACTGGAGCTGGCTCGCGCCCGCTGCCGCGACCTTCCGCACGTCACCCGGCACCGATGGGCATTCGGCGCACCCTGGCAGTGGACGGACCGCTTCGACCTGGTCGTGCTCAGCGAAGTCGCCTACTACCAGCCCGCCCCCGCCCTCACCACGACCATCGCCGACATGCGGACCCACCTCGACCGCGGCACCACCGTGCTGGCCGCGCACTGGCGCCACACCGAACCCGACCACCACCTCGACGGCGACCGCGCCCACCACATCATCCGCACCACCCTGCCCCACCACCACGTAGCGCACTACCGCGACGACGACGTCGTCATCGACGTCCTCACCACCCGCTGACCCGCCGCGTACCACCGCGCTGCGCGGGTATCCGGCACCCGCGAGCCTCCGTCGTGAAAACCGGCGCTGCCGAACCCGACTCGGGAACCGGTCGCGAGCGGTGCGGAGCTCGGTGCGGTGTCGTGAGTGATGAGGTGGCGGATGCGGAACAACAACTCCCGGTCAGCGGGCAAGGGCGCGCGGAGCGCGAGCGCGACGATGCGCAGGCTGCTCGGGTTGCCACCACGATGGAAACGCAGGATCGCCGGCCCCGCCATCCGGCGCGACGGGCTGGAGCTGGACCTCGACACCCAGATGCTGCTGCGGATCAGCAGCGCCTGGCCCCGCCCGCGCCTGGACCCCGTGACCTCACCGCCGCGCATGCGCGCCGCCGCACGCCGCATGGCAGGCATCAGCGCCGGTCGAGCCGAGCCCATGCCCGTCACCGACAGCACCGTCGCCGGTGCCGAGACGTCGCTGCCCGCCCGCGTCTACACCCCGGCGGGGGCCGGCGACACCGCGCTCGTGTGGTTCCACGGCGGCGGCTGGGTCGCCGGTGATCTCGACACCCACGACCGGCTGTGCCGCACCCTCGCCGCGGGCACCGCAACCACGGTCGTCTCGGTCGCCTACCGGCTCGCACCCGAACACCCCTACCCGGCACCCGTCGAGGATGCCTGCGCCGCCTATGCCGACATCGTCGCCCGCGCAGCCGAATTCGGGGCCGCGCCCGATCGGATCGCGGTCGGCGGGGACAGCGCGGGCGGCTACCTCGCCGCCCTGGTCGCCCAGCACACGGTGGACCGGGACACCCCCGATCCGTTGGCACAGCTGCTGCTGTATCCGGTCACCGACCTCACCGGCGCGTGCCCCTCCCGCCAGACCTTGGCCCGCGGGTTCGACCTGACCCGCACCGACCTGCAGTTCTTCGACCGCTGCTTCCTGCCGCCCACCGTCGACCGCGCCGCCCCCGGCGTGTCCCCGCTGGCGGCCCCGACCCTGACCGGGGTGGCGCCCGCGCTGATCGTGACCGCCGGATTCGACCCCCTCCGCGACGAAGGCTCGCGCTACGCGCAGCGCCTGCGCGAACACGGAGTCCCGGTCACCGAACACCGCTTCGACGGCTACACCCACGGCTTCGCCAACAACGGCCTCGCCTTCGGACCGGCTGTCCGGCACATCGCCGAACTCTTCGCCGCCACCCTGGCCGGTTCCGCCCCCCAGGCCACGACCGCCCTTCCCTAGGCGAGGCACGTCGGTGAAGTCGTCGCCGATTTCGTTGCGGGTCAGTTATCGAACATATGTTCTATTCTGCGGTACGCTTCCTCGGTGACCACTCAGTACGCCCCCGCACCGGGTTGGCCGGACCTGGCCGATGTCGACCTGCTGCGCACCCTCGTCGAGACCGAACGCCGCAGGCGGCGGCTGGACGCCGCCATGCGCGCGGCCGTGGCCGAGGCCGAGCGGCGTGGGCTCGCCGTCGACACCGGGTATCGGGACACGGCGGAGCTGTTGACCGATCTGCTTCGGATCAGCGTTCAGGAGGCGCGCAGGCGGATCGAGTTCGCGATTCCGCAGGGGCGGCCGCGGGCGCGGAAGGTGTGGAAGGTGCTGGCGGCGGCGAGCTGAGACCCGGGGCGGGGTCAGGTGGGGCGGGGGGCGTACATGATGACCGCGACACCGGCGAGGCAGAGCAGGGCGCCGGTGACGTCGTAGCGGTCGGGGCGGAAGCCGTCCACGGCCATGGCCCACAGGAGGGAGCCGGCTACGAAGACGCCGCCGTAGGCGGCGAGGATGCGGCCGAAGTCGGCGTCGGGTTGCCGGGTGGCAACGAAGCCGTAGGCGCCGAGCGCGATGATTCCGGCGCCGATCCAGAGCCAGCCGCGGTGCTCGCGGACCCCCTGCCAGACCAGCCAGGCGCCGCCGATCTCGGCGAGGGCCGCCAGGGCGAACAGCAGGATCGAGCGCAATACCAGCACGGGAGGGGACGGTATCGCGTCACCACCGACGGCACCCGGAACTCGCGGACTCTTACCGGCGCACCCCGACCTAGGTTAGCCTTGGCTCAATTGCGCCGGAGCGACTTTCGGCACCGGACCGAGGGGTTGGCCCCGATGAAGGAGACGACGATGCACGCTGTCCGGACCCCGCGGGTCGCCAGGCGCGCGGTGATCGCCGCCGTGGCGGGCGTGCTCGCGCTCGGCATCGCCGGCTGCGGATCGGACTCCGGGCCGGGCGGCGGGGACGGCTCGGTCACCGTCACGCACGCGCTCGGCGAGACCACCGTGGACGGGACGCCGGCCAAGGTCGTCGCGCTCGGGAATCAGTGGCTGGACACCACGCTGGCCTTCGACGTGATCCCGGTCGGCTATGTCGACAACGTGGCGATCGCCTCGCGCACGACGCCGCCGTGGCAGCCGGACAAGCTCGGCTCGGCGAAGTCCATCGCGAGCATGGCGGGGATCGCCGAGCAGGTGGCGGCGCTGGAGCCGGATCTGATCCTGGCCGACCCGTTCATCGCCGACCAGGCGACCTACGACAGCCTGTCCAAGATCGCGCCGACCATTCCCGGGCTGTCGAAGAACTCCGCGGCGGTCTGGCAGGACCAGGTGACGACGCTCGGCAAGGTGCTGCGGCGGGAGGGTGACGCGACGGCGATCATCGGCGGGGTGCAGTCCAAGATCGACGGCATCGTGGCGGCCAATCCGGGGCTGAAGGGCAAGACCTATGCCAGCACCTGGCTCGGCACCCCCACCCAGCTGATGGTGCTCACCGACGCGGCGGACGGGTCGGGGCAGGTGTTCACGGCGCTCGGCCTCACCATCCCGAAGAACCTGGCCGACCAGCCCGCCACCGGCGGCAGGCTGGCGCTCTCCACCGAGCGCATCGACGAGGTCACCGCGGACCTGCTGCTGGCGGGGTACTCCCCCGGCTACGAGGAGAAGTTCCGCCAGCTGCCCGGCTACGGCGCGCTGCCCGCGGTGCGGAACAACGCGACGGTCTTCCTGAACACGATGGAGATCACCGCCGTCAACCAGCCGACCGTGCTCTCGGTGCCGTTCATCCTGGACAAGCTGAACCCGGCCCTGGTCGCGGTCGGCAGCCGGTAGGAATCGCGCTGTGCCCGTTCTGATGTCGTCCGGTGAGACGCGGCTCGCGCTCCGGGCCGGTGCCACCTGTGTGATCACCCCGGCGGCGGCGGTGCTGCTGAACCCGCCACGGAAGCAGAAGCTCAGCGGATTGCCGCGGGGGCAGCTGCTCGCGCTCAAGACGCTCAATCGCGGGCCCGCCACGGTCGCCGAGCTGGCGACGGCAGCGGGCGAGGACGTCACGCCGCTGCTGGACCGGCTCGCGGGGGCGGGCTGGCTGGCGGTCACGGTGCGCGCGGAGGGGCGCGACCTGTACACGGTGCTGCCGTTCGGGACCCCGCCGCAGGGCGAGCCCGCGCCGCTGCCGCCGACCGCGACCCTCTCCAAGTTCGCGGTGCTGCACCGCGATGCGGACGGGTTCGTGCTCGAGCACCCGCTGTCCTGGTGCGACATCCGGATCCACGATCCGCGGTACCTGGCGCTGCTGGAGCCCTCCGGCTCGGGGCTGCCCGCGGCGGACCGCTTCCGGGCGGATCTGCACCGCGGCGGTTTCCTGGCCGATCCGGCCACCGAGGAGCAGGCGTTCAGCAGCCGCAGCTGGAGCGCGCCCGACCTGTGGTTCCACCGGCGCAGCACGCTCGGCGAGCGCGTTGTGACCTGGGAGCACTTCGGGCCGACGAAGTGGGCGAAGGGGCAGTTCCCGCAGCCACCCGCGCGCAAGCCGAAGTACCCGGCCGAACCGATCCCGCTGCCGCGCCCCGACCTGGAGGCCCTGCGCGCCACCGACCCCACGCTCACCGCCGTGCTGGAGGACCGGGTCTCCACCCGCGCCTTCGACGACGCCGCGCCGATCACGCTCGGGCAGCTCGCCGAGCTGCTCTTCCGCACCGCGCGGAGCCGGGGGGTGCGGTCCGAGGTGCCCGGAGAGGAGCTGGTCTCCAAGCCGTACCCGAGCGGGGGCAGCGTGTACGAGCTGGAGCTGTATCCGGTGGTCCGCGCTGTCGCGGGGCTGGCGCCGGGCATGTACCACTACGACGCGCACGAGCACGCGCTGCGGCCGATCGCCGATGCGGCGAGCCCGGCGGTCTCCACCCTGGTCAAGTCGACGTCGGCGACGCTCGCCGATGGCGCGGAGCCGCAGGTGCTGCTGGTCATCGGCGCGCGGACCGGGCGGGTCATGTGGACCTACGAGCAGGTCTCCTACGCGGTGATCCTCAAGCACGTCGGGGTGCTCATGCAGACCGTGTACCTGGCCGCGACGGCCATGGGGCTCGGCGCCTGCGCCCAGGGCTTCGGCGACACCGCTGCGTTCGTGCGCGCCGCGGGGGTGGACGAGCTCGAGGAGTGCAGCGTCGGCAGCATCATCGTCGGGACGCCGCTGCCGGGCTGCTAGCCGGAGGCCATGACCTCCTCGTCGCTCATGGCCGCGACCTCGAGGTAGAGCCGGGCGACCACCGGCAGCCGGTCGGGGGTGCCGCGGCCGGCCTCGCGCGCGGTGAGCCGGGCGGCGAGCGCGGCGACGGTCCGGGTGGCGAAGACGTCGGAGACCAGGGCGTGGTCGGTCTCCAGCCACTCCCGCACCCGGGCAACGAAACTGGTCGCGAGCACGGAGTCGCCGCCCAGGCCGAAGAAGTCGTCGTGCACGCCGATGGGGCCGGAGCCGAGGACGCCGCGCGCGATGTCGGCGAGCGCGGCCTCCAGGTCGTCGCGCGGCGCGACGTGCTCGGCCGTGTCCCCGGCCGATTCCAGGAACGCGAGTACGGCGCGGCGGTCGAGTTTGCCGTTGTCGGTGAGCGGCATCTGCGCCAGGTGCTCGATCCGGGCCGGGATCATGTAGCCGGGCAGCAGCTCGGCGAGGGCGGCGGTGGGGTCGCCGATCTCGGCGCCGGAGACGGCGGCCACCAGCTTCGGGCCGATGGCGGCGGCGACCGCGTGCCGCACCCCGGGCACGGTGCGCAGCGCGCTCTCCACCTCGCCAAGCTCGACCCGGTAGCCGCGGAGCTGCACCTGGTGGTCGGCGCGGCCGAGGAATTCGATGGTGCCGTCCGGCCAGTAGCGGGCCAGGTCGCCGGTGCGGTACCAGCGCAACCCGTCGTACTCGACGAAGCGCTCGGCGGTGCGCTCCCGGTCGTTGCGGTACCCGGCCGCCACGTTCGCGCCGCCGACCCAGAATTCGCCGGGAACCCAGTCCGGGCAGTCCCGCCCGGCCTGCGAGACCACGCGGCAGCGGACATTGCGCAGCGGCACCCCGAACGGCACCGTCGCCCAGTGCGCGGGCGGCTCGCCGCGCACCTCGCAGATGGTGTTGTGGATCGAGGTCTCGGTCGCGCCGCCGAGTCCGGCGAAGCGGCACCCGGGCACCTGCTTCGCCAGCCTGCGGGCCAGGTCGGCGCCGACCCAGTCGCCGCCGAGCGTCACCGCGCGCAGCGCGTCGCCGAGCCGGTCGCCGCCGGTCTCCAGGATCATGTCGAGCATGCTCGGCACGCAGTTCAGGATGGTGACCCGGTGCTCGCGCAGCAGCCGCACCCAGGTGGTGGCCTCCGCGCGCTGCTCGGCGTCGACCGCGACGATCGCGCCGCCCGCCGCGAACATGCCGAAGATGTCGTAGACCGAGGCGTCGAACTCCAGCGCCGAGAGCGCGAGCACCCGGTCGGCGGGGCCGACGCCGAAGTGCTCGTTCACCGCGTCGATGGTGTTCATGGCGCCGCGGTGCGGCACGTCGACGCCCTTGGGCTTGCCGGTCGAGCCGGAGGTGAAGATGACGTAGGCGATGGCCTCGGGGTCCGGGTACACGGGTTGCGCGAGCGGCTGCGCGGTGCGGGCGTCGGCGATGGCCACGGTTGTGACATCGGGGCCGAGGTCGGCGCCCGGCACGGTGAGCGCGACGGCGACATCGGCGGTGCGGAGGATTTCGGCGCGGCGCGCGGTGGGCTGGTCGAAGCCGATGGGCACGTACGCGGCGCCCGCCGCGAGCACGCCGAGCACGGCGAGAATCTGGTCCTGCCCCTTCGGCAGCTGGACCGCGACGGCGTCGCCGGGGCGCACCCCGGCGGCGGTCAGCGCGCCCGCGACGGCCAGCGCGGCCCTGGCGAGCGCGCCGTAGCTCCAGCCCGGCTCGCCGACCACCGCGGGTGCGGCGGGGTTCGCGGCGGCGTGTTCGAAGAAGCCCTGGTGCAGGCGGCGGCCGCTGACCGGGCCGTCGGTGGCGTTCACGGCGGCCCGCACCGCGGCCTGCGCGGCCGGGAGCGCGGGGGCGGCACCGGCCGCCCAGCCGCCGGCCTCGGCACCGAGCCGGGCGACGGCGGCGGTGTAGTGCGCGAACATGGCGTCGACCAGCCCGGCCGGGAAGGCGGAGTCGCGCACGTCCCAGTTCAGCAGCAGTCCCCCGCGCACCTCGGTGACCTGCGCGTCCAGCAGTACCTGCGGGCCCTGCGAGATGATCCAGACCGGGTCGCCGAAGGTCTCGGTGACCCGCTCCGCGAAGAGCTCGCCGAGGTTGAGCGCGCTGGTGTAGACGATCGGGGCGAGCACCGGCTCGCCGCGCTGCCTGCCGAGGTCGCGCAGCACCTCCAGCCCGGACCACCCGGCGTGCGCGCCGGCTTCGTGCACGGCGCGCTGCAGCGCCCGCGCCCGCTCGGTCACCGTCAGCTCCGCGGTGACATCCACGTCGAGCATGATCGAGGAGGTGAAATCGCCGATCACCCGGTCGATCTCGGGGTGCACCGGTTCGCGGTGGAAGAGCGGCACATTGAGCAGGAAGCGGCTCTGCGCGGACCAGCCGCCGATGGTGTCGGCGAAGACCGCCGCCAGCGCCATGGCCGGGGTGATGCCGCGCTCGTGCGCGGCGGCGAGCAACCGCCGCTTGGCCTCGGGGGCGAGCCAGTGGTCGTAGCGGACGGTGCGGTGCGGGGCGGTGCGTTCGCCCACCGGCACCGCCGGGAGTTCGGGGGCGCCGGGGAGCTCGGGCAGCCGCCGCTGCCACCACCGGCGGTCGCGCTCCCTGGTCGCCTCGTCCAGCCGGTGCTCGGTGCGGTAGCGGCGGTAGGTGTAGCCGGGGGCGGTGATGGTGGCGCCGTGGTAGAGCTCGGCGAGTTCGGCGACGAGGACGCGGTAGCTCATGGCGTCGCCCGCGATCATGTCGACGTCGAGGTGCAGGCGGCAGCGGTCGCCGGGGCGCAGGGTGAGGGTGACGTCGAGCACCTGGCCGTCCTCGATGGCGAGGCGCTGGTGGGTCTTGCTGTCGCGCAGCCGGTTCAGCTCGGCTTCGGCGTCCGGGTGGTCGCGGAGATCGGTGACGGCGAAGACCGGGCGGCCGGGTGCGGGGAGTGTCTGCTGGGTGCCGTCGGGTAGGACGCGGGTGCGCAGCATGGGGTGGGCGGCGACCAGGTCGGCCACCGCCCGCTCCAGCCGGGCGGGATCGATCGAGTTGCCGTCGAATTCGACGTAGAGGTGCGCGGCGACGCCGCCAAGCTCCTGCTCGTCGGCGCGGCCGATCCAGTAGGCGTGCTGCATGGTCGCGAGCGGGAAGGGCTCGTCGTCGGCGCCGGGGTCGGGTGGGGCCGGTGCGGGGGGCTCCGGTTCGTGGGCGCCGAGCAGCTCCTGCCAGGCCGCCACGGTGGGGGCGGCGGCGAGCTGGGCGAAGTTGATCGCGGCGCCGCGTTTGCGCCAGCCGCCCGCCAGTTTCATGATCCGGATGGAGTCGAGGCCGAGTTCGATCAGGTCGGCGTCGCTGTCGATCGCGTCCGGTTCGATGCCGAGGGCGGCCGCGATCGCGGCGGTGATCTCGGTCCGGTCGATGGCCGCGGGGGCTCCGGTGCTGTCCACGGTGCTCACTTCCTGCCCGGTTCGATGTCGCGGATGGCGGTGAAGACGCGCTGGTCGAGGGCGGCGATCGGGTGGTCTCGCTGCGGCAGGACCAGGTCGGGGGTGAGGCCGGCCGCGCGGAGTTCGGCGCGCCACTCGTCCTCGGTGAGGAAGATGCGGTCGGTGCCCGCGCGCACGTCGGCCAGGCCTGCGTGCGGTTGGCCGGGCTGCGGGGACATGAGCAGGTGCACCGAGGTGAGCTGTTCGCAGTGCGCGTGGCAGGTTTCGAGCACGACCAGCGCGCCGCCGGGTCGCAGCAGGTCGTGCAGTTGCCGCAGCGTGACGCCGATGTCGTGCGCGTTGTGCAGGACGTTGGCGGCGATCACGATGTCGGCGGGGGCGAGGGTCTTCAGGTCGCGGTTCATGTCGACCAGGGCGTAGCGCATCCACGGGTAGCGGGCGAAGCGGTGCTTCGCGGCGGTCAGGAAGAAGTCGGAGACGTCGGTGAAGTGGTACTCGACCGGGAGGCCGTCCAGGGCCGCGGCGACCTCGTCGGTGGTACCGCCGATTCCGGCGCCCAGCTCGAGTACCAGGGCCGGGGTGTGGCGCCGTGCGATGCCGGTGACCAGGTCGGCGACCGCGCGGCCCGCGGCGAGGTTCAGGTATCGGCTGCTCAGGTTGTTCCGGTAAGCGGCTTCGGCGGTGGTCATGTGGCCGTCCGGGAAGAGCAGCTCCTGGAGGCGCATGGTGTCCTGGACCAGCTCGGTCAGGTGGTCGTCGGAGGACTGGAAGAAGTCGGCGAGGGGGCGGGGGTAGCCGAGGTCGGCGCAGACCTGTGCCAGGTCGGGGCGTTCCGGGGGTGCGACCTCGCGGGCGTAGCGGTAGCCGGTGGACCGGTCGCCGGTGAGGCAGCCGTCGGTGGTGAGGGCTTGGAGCCACTGGCGGAGTAGCCAGCGGTGTCGGGAGGCGAAGTGGAGGCGGTCGGCGAGGTCGTCGGCGGTGCGCGGTTCGGTGTGCGACAGGTGGGGGCGCAGGGTGGTTAGCATGGCGTGGAGGCCGAAGAGGTCCAGGTCGCGGCGGGCGGAGTGGAAGGTGTTCTCGTCGAAGTCGGTCGGGACCGCGAGCTGGGCCGCCGCTTTCGCCCTGGTGAGGCGTTCGGCGGGGGTGAGGTCCGGGGTGGCCGCGAAATCCGGGGTGGACCGGGCGGCACGGGCCGGTGCCGCCGAGGCCGGGGCGTCGGACCGTGCTGCCGGGGCCGCGGCCGAGGTGGCGGCGGGTACGCCGATGAGCCGGATGACGTCGTTCAGCGATGCCCCGCCGATCAGCTCCGACACCGGTATGTCTGCGTCGAAGGTGCTCGCGACCTGCCTGCGTAGTGCGAGCGCCTGTAGCGAGTCGAGGCCGATGGCGACCAGCGGGCGGGTGCCGTCGATGGAGCTGGGATCGTCGGCGCCGATGATTCCGGCCAGCAAGGTGGCAACGTGCGCTGCGACATCAGCCGTAGGCCCAGCGACCGGTGCGGGCTCAGCAGCGTGTGCGGGGTCAGCAGCGTGTGCGGGGTCAGCAGCGTGCTCGGGGCTGGCGGCGGCAACCGGGGTGTTCAGGTCGGCGAGCAGCGGACCGTATCCGAAGGCGCCGAGTATGTTCCGGCCGCGCTCCCAGTCGAAGGCGGCGACCGCGGCGTCGGTGCGCAGCCCGCCGAGGCCGAGTGCGAGCGCGTCGGCCGATTCCATCGGCAGGTAGCCGACCTCTGCGAGCCCGGCCAGCTCGGCGTCCCCGCTGCCGCGGAAGACCGCCCACTGCCCCCACTGCACGGCCACGCAGTGCCTGCCGCTCGCGCGGTACCGCTTGGCGAGTGCGTCCACCAGGCGGTTGGCGGCCGCGTACAGCACGGTGCCGCGGCCGCCGATGGTGGCGGCGAGCGAGGAGCAGAGCACGATCTCGCACTCCGGCGCCAGCCGCTCCAGCACCAGCTCGAGCCCGAGCACCCGGCCGCGCACGGCCCGCTCGACCTGGTCGGCGGTGATGTCGGTGAGCCCACCCGGGCCGATCGCCGCATTGTCGGCGGCGGCGTGCACCAGCGCCCCGACCGTCGCGAGGCGATCGGCGAGCGCGGCCACGGCGCCGGGGTCGGCGATATCGCAGGCGATGACCTCGATCTCGGCGGGGCCGAGCGCGCGCAGCCCGCGCAGCCGCGCGGTCACCGCCGGGGTCTCGCCGGAGCGGCTGAGCAGCGTCACCCGGCGCGCGCCGGAGCGCACCGCGTGCTCGCAGAACTCGAGCCCGAGGCTGCCGGTGCCGCCGGTCACGAGGACGTCGGCGGCGCGGATCGGCCCGGTGAGCAGGGCGGCCGGGTCGGCCTCGGTGAGCCGCTTGGCGTAGAGGTTGCCCTCGCGCAGTGCCAGCTCCGGCTCCGCCGCGGTGTGCAGGGCGGTGACGATGGCGGGTGCGGTGCGCTCGGCGCCGAGGTCGAGGTGGCGGAAGGCGATGCCGGGGTACTCCGCGCCCGCGGAGCGGAAGGCGGCGCTCGCGGCGGCGTGCACCGGGTGTGGCGGGGCGTCATCGGGCAGCACCGCCTCGCCGCCGGTGGTGATCAGCCAGTACTCGGCGATCGCTGCGCCGGGCGGGCTCCACCAGCCGCGTTCGCCGAGGAAGGCGGCGAGTTCGCGGACTGCCGTCGCGGCGTCCGGTGCCGGGCGCGTCGGTAGCAGCACCACGACGGTGTCGATATCGTCCGCGGGGGTGTCCGGGCCGAGCAGCCGCCCGTCGAGCCCCTGCCTGCTCGCGTACTCGGACAACTCGGCGGCGAGTGCGGCCTGCTCGCCGGTGTGGTCGACGATGCCGAGCCGTCGCGGCGCGGTGACCGAGCGTTGGCTCAGCCGGACCCAGGTGTCCACCAGCAGCTGCGGTTGCGGCCCCGCGGCCACAACGGTTCGCGGCTCGCCGTGCCCACCGGCTCGATCAGCCTGACTGAGCCCGACGGTGGGGGCGTCGGTGCGATCAGCCTGACCACGCCTGATGGTGGGGGCATCGGTGCGATCAGCCCGCCCGATGGAGGTGTCGTACGGGAGCCACAGCGTGAGCTCGTTCATGGCGACATTGGGAAAGTCGAGCAGCGGTGGCGCGGGCGGGGTCCGGTCGCCGGTGCGCAGACCGTCCCAGGCGAATCCGAGGTCGGCCACGGCGAGCTCGGCCAGGTTGCGGGTGAACTCGCGCAGGTCGGTCGCGGTGCGCAGCGAGGTGCCGAAAGTCCTGGTGGAGGCGATCTCGGCCAGGTTCTCCTCGATGGCGAGGTGCAGCGTCGGGTGCTCGGCGAGTTCGACGAAGGTGTCGACGCCCGCGGCGACGGCGGCGCCGATCGCGCGGTCGAAGCGAACGGGGTTGCGCAGGTTCCAGAACCAGTATTCGTCGACCGGCAGTTCGGGGGTCACGGCGGCGCCGAGCGTCGAGCCGATGCACAGGATCTCGGAGTCCAGGAACCGGGTGCTGTCGAGCCGGCTGTGCACCGCGTCGTGGATCAGGTCGCGGAACTCGTTGAGCAGCACCGTGTGCGCCGGATAGCCGACCCGGATGACCCGGGCGAAGCGCCCGCGCCCGGCGAGCGCCTCGACCACGGCCCGCACGGTGTGCCGCTCCCCCGAGACCCCGACCATGCGCGGCGCGTTCCGCACCGAGACCTGGGCCCAGCCCGGCAGCCGGGCGATGACGTCCTCGCACTCCTCGCGGTCGGCGGCGACCACCGCCATGGCGTAGCGATCGGAGGTGATCTTGTCCACGGCGTGCGCCCTGGTCCCGACCACGACGACGGCGTCCGCCAGGCTCATCACCCCGGACAGGTACGCGGCGGCGATCTCACCCTGGCTGTGCCCGACGGTGGCGGCGGGCCGCACGCCGAACGACCGCCACAGCGCGCCGAGCGCCACCATCTGGGTGAAGAGCGCGGGCTGCACGACGGCGGCGGACTCCTCCGCCTCGTCGCCGGTGCCGAGCAGGTAGGGCAGCGGGGAGGCGCCGAACTGCTCCTCGAACAGCGCGGCGCAGCGATCGGCCTCGGCCCGGTACGCCTCGACTCCCTCGTAGAAGACCCGGCCCATCCCGTTGCGCTGGGTGCCCTGCCCGGGAAGCACGAACGCGACGCTCCGCGCGAGCGCGGGTTCGGCGGCGGAGACGACGCCCGGATGCGCGACCCCGTCCCGCACCGCGGTGAGCGCGGCCGCGAGCTCGACCCCGTCGGTGACGGCGAGCAGCGCGCGATACCCGCGCGCGACCCGGGTGCGCAGCAACTGCTCCGCCACCCGGCCCGGCGCGACGGCCGGGTGCTGGGCGAGGTAGCCGAGCAGAGCGGCGGCCTCGGCCCGCAGCAGCGCCGGGCTGTCCGCGGAGAGCAGTACCGGGATCGACCCGTCGGGCAGGCGATGGCTAGGCATCGTCGTTCTCCTCGTGGACCGGCAGCGCGAGGATCGCGTGCGCGTTGGAACCGCCCGCGCCGAAGGAGGAGACCGCGCCGTAGCGCCTGCCGTCCCTCGGCTCCCACGGCTCGACCTTCGCGGCGAGGCGAAGGCTCGACCGCTCCCAGTCGACCTTCGTGGTCGGGTTGTCGGCGAACAGGGTCGGCGGGATGCGGCCGTGCTGCCCGGCCAGCAGCAGCTTGACCAGGCCGAGCATCCCCGCCGCGGCCTGGGCGTGCCCGGCGTTCGACTTCACCGAGCCGAGCAGCGGGGCGGAGCCTGCCGCGCCGTAGGTGTTCTGCAGCGCGCGCAGCTCGACCGGGTCGCCCGCACGGGTCGCGGTGCCGTGGCCCTCGATCATGCCGACGTCGGCGGGGTCGATCCCGGCCCTGGCGATGGTGCGCCGGATCAGCCGCTCCTGGGCGTCGGTGCGCGGCACCAGGATCGGCTTGCCGGCGCCGTTGTGGTTGTGGTGCGAGGCGAGCAGTGTGCCGTGGATCCGGTGCCCGAGCTCGCGCGCCCGTGACTCGCGCTCGACGACGACGACCCCGGCCCCCTCACCCCACAGCGTGCCGGTCGCGTCGTCGGAGTACGAGCGGCAGTGCCCGTCGGCGGAGAGCGCGTTGTGCCTGGCGAACTCGTAGAACGCCAGCGGCGAGCCCATCACGCAGACGGCCCCCGCCAGCGCCCATTCGCAGTCGCCGTCGCGGACCGCGGCGGCGGCCAGGTGCAGGGCGGTGATCGAGGAGGCGCAGGCGGCGTCCACCGTCATGGACGGCCCGATCAGCCCGAGGCAGTGCGAGATCCGCGCGGCGGCGCTGAGCAGCCCGTGGCCGATGATCCGCAGCCCGCTGTACTCGTCGACCTGGGCGCCGGGCGGTCCGTACTCCATCGGCGAGCAGCCGATGAAGCAGCCCGCGTCGGCGCCTGCCAGCGCACCCGGGTTGAGCCCGGTGTTCTCCAGCGCGCGCCACGCCACCCGCAGCGCGACCCGCTGCTGCGGGTCGGTGGCGATGGCCTCGCGCTGGCCGATCCCGAAGAACGCCGGATCGAAATCTGCCGCGCCGGTGAGGAATCCACCCGCGTCCTGCACGGCGCCCCAGTCGTCCAGCTCGGAGACCGAGAACAGCTCGTCGAGCGGCCAGCCGCGATCCCGGGGGAAGGCGCCGATCAGCTCGGTCGAGGATTCCAGCGCCGCCCAGTAGGCGCGCGGGGTGTCGATGCCGCCGGGCGCCTCGACGGCGAACCCGGCGATGACGATCGGGTCGGCGGCGGTCACCGCCGCGCCGCCGGGTCCGGGTACGCCTGCTGCGCCAGCAGCCCGGTGACCGCCTCGAGGTGTTGCTGCAGGTAGAAGTGCCCGCCCTCGAACAGGGTGACCTCGACATCGTCGCTGTGGCGGCTCCAGCCGTGCAGGTCGGCCATCGAGACGATGGGGTCGCGGTCGCCGCCGATAGCGTGCACCCTGGTCGCCACCCGCACGCTCTCCGGGCAGCGGTAGGCCTCGGAGGCGCAGTGGTCGGCCCTGATCGCGGGCAGCGAGAAGCGCATCATCTCCCGGCTGGCGAGCACGTCGGCGTCGATGCCCTCCAGGGAGACCAGGTGGTCGAGCAGCTCCTCGTCGCCCTCCGGGGTCGGCTCGCGGAACTGCGCGCGCGAGGGCGCCACCGCGGCCGAGACGGTGAGCTGCCTGACGTCGACGCCCGCCGCGATGGCGAGCCGCGCGAACTCGAAGGCGACGAAGGCGCCCATGCTGTGCCCGAAGACGACGATCGGGGTGTCCCGGTTGTACGGCGACATCCGGAACTCGCCGTAGGCGCCGACCGCGATGTCGGGCAGCGAGCCGAGCGCGGGCTCGGCCGCACGGTCCTGGCGGCCCGGGTACTGGAAGACGATGACGTCGTAGTGCGCGGCCAGCGCGGCGGAGAGCGCCCGGTAGGCGGAGGCGCCCGCGCCTGCGTGGGGGAAGATCAGCAGCGGCAGCCGGTGCGGCGACTCCGCCTCGTGGAACTTCCTGATCCAACCCTGGTTGTGCTGCATGCTATCGGTCCACCTTCCGCGATAGTGCCGCGACGGCGCGGCCGAGAAGTGCTGCGAGATCGTCGATCTCGGTGTCTGTGAAGAGTTCGCTGCTCCAGCGCCAGGTGAGCGTCAGCTCGGGGCCAGGCCCGACCGCGGCGATCAGCCCGAGCGCGTAGCGCAGCGGCAGGTCGGGCTCCGGCGCGATCGGCAGCGCGGCGGTGAGCGCGGGGTCGGTCACCATCCCCCAGGCCCGCTCGCCGCCGCCGAGCAGGTCGGTGCGGCCCAGGTAGTTGAATTCGAGCTGCGGCCACGGCGCCTCCGCGAGCTCGGGTACCCGGGCCACCGACCGCAGCAGCCCGAAGTCGAGCCCCTGCGCGGGGACCGCCGCGAGCTGCGCGACCACCGAGCCGAGCAGTGCGCGCGCCGCAGCCGGGTCGCGCTCGGCCTCCTCGACCCCGATCGCGGCGCCCGCGCCGAGCCGCACCGGGTAGGGCGCGGAGAACCAGCCGACGGTGCCCGAGGTGTCCGCGCCGACCACCGCGTCGGCGCGGCCGTGGCTCTCCAGCCCGACCAGGGTGCCGCCGTCGGCGGGCTGCCCGCGCTCGCGGCGCCGGGAGACCACGGTCAGCGCCAGCGCCGTGAGCAGCAGTTCGCGCATGCCGTCGCCGCGGGCGGCGGCGCCGAGCAGCCGCGCGGTGGTGTCGGCGGGCACGGTTGTGGTGGTGAGCCGCAGCGTCGCCCACGTGTCGCCGGGGGCGAGCGGGCGGCGGCCGAGCGTGGGGTCGGGGCCGCGCAGCTGCCCGGCCCAGTAGTCGCGCTGGGCCAGCACCTCGGCGGTCTCCGCGCGCTGCCACAGCAGCCGTGACCAGTGCCGGTAGCCGGTCGCCTCGGCGACGGCCTTGGGGACCGCGCCCGCCGCCACCTGCTCCCACGCCGCGGCCAGGTCGGCGAGCACGATGCCCCAGGACACCACGTCGATGGCGAGGTGGTGCACGGTGAGCAGCAGCAGGTCGCCGCCGGGTGCGCCGCGCAGCCACACCGCGCGCACCAGCGCGCCCGCCGCCGGGTCGAGCGCCGCCAGCGCGGCGTCGCTCTGCGCGGCCAGCGTGGCGGGGGCGTCGCCGGTGGCGTCGGCCGTGGTGAGGATGTCGGCCGCGGCGACGGCGCCGGGCTCGCGGGTGACCAGGCGGGGGCCGTCGGGGGTGTGGTCGAGGAAGCCGCGGAGGGTGTCGTGGCTGTCGAGCACCGCCTGCAGCACCGCCGTCAGATCCGCGCGGGTCAGCCCGGCGGGGAGCCGGGTGAGCAGGCTCTGGGCGAGTCTGCGCGAGGCCGGGAGGGTGTGCAGCCACTGGACGATGGGCAGCGGCGGCACCGGGCCGTAGCCGTCGTGTTCCTCGGGAACGGGCGTTGGTAGCGCCGCTGCCCGGTCGAGCGCGGCGGCCAGGTCGCGGATCGTCGGCGCGGCAAGGACCGTGCGCACGTCGAGCGCGAGGCCGTGGCCGCGCGCCCGGTTCACCAGGGAGATGGCGACGATGCTGTCCATGCCGAAGGCGAAGAAGTCCTCCTCGACGCCGGGGGTGCGGCCGTCGAAGACCTCGGTGAGCACGATGGCGAGGGTTCGCTCGGTCTCGGTCGCCGGGGCCGCCCCGCCGTCCCCGGCCAGTGCGGCCTCGGCGCGCAGGGCGAGCCCGCGGACGTCGAGCTTGCCGTTGCTCGTCACCGGCAGCTCGGGCAGCGGAAGCAGCCGGGCCGGGATCATGTAGGCGGGGAGCCGCTCGGCCAGCTCGGCGCGGAGCGCGACGGTGTCCGGCTCGGTATCGGCGACCACGAACCCGACCAGGGTGACCGCGTCGCCGCGCCGCACGACGGTCGCCGCCGCCGCGGTGATGCCGGGCGCGGTGCGCAGCGCGGTCTCCACCTCGCCGATCTCGATGCGGTAGCCGCGGATCTTCACCTGGTCGTCGGCCCGGCCCAGGTAGCCGAGTGCCCCGCCGGGCAGCCCGCGCACCAGGTCGCCGGTGCGGTACATCCGCGCGCCGGTGCCGGTGGGGTCGGCGACGAAGCGCTCCGCGGTGGTCCCCGGCCGTCCGGCGTAGCCGCGGGCCAGCTGTGCGCCCGCCAGGTACAGCTCCCCCACCGCGCCGGTCGCTGCCGGGCGGAGCCGGGAATCCAGCACGTGCGCGGTCGTTCCGGCGGTGGGCGCGCCGATGGTCGGCGTCGGGCCCGCGGCGGTGACGTCGGCGACCACCGCCTCCACCGTGGTCTCGGTCGGGCCGTAGCAGTTGTGCACCGCGACGCCGGGGAGCGCGCGCAGCCGGGCCCACAGCTCGGTGTCGATGGCCTCGCCGCCGAGCGCGAGCACCGCTGGTGGCTGCTCCAGCAGTCCGGCGGCGGCGAGCTGCCGGAACATGGAGGGCGTGGTGTCGATCATGTCGATGCCGTGTTCGCGGAGTTCGGCGACCAGGCGGGTGGCGTCGCGCATGGTCGGCTCGTCGACGAGGTGCACGGTGTGCCCGTCGAGCAGGCCGGCCAGTGGCTGCCAGGAGGCGTCGAAGCTCAGTGACCAGGCGTGTGCGATCCGCAGGGGGCGGCCGAGGCGGGCGGTGGCCGGGCGGTAGACCCGGGCGCGGTGGTCGGTGCAGTACGAGACCACCGCCGCTTGCGTGCCGGCCACGCCCTTGGGCTCGCCGGTCGAGCCGGAGGTGAAGATGAGGTAGGCGAGGTTGCCGGGGCGCGGTGTGGCGGTGACCGTGTCGGTGCGGGCGTGGGCGGCCAGGTCGAAGTTGTCCAAGTCGAGCAGCGGGGCCGGGCCCAGGCCGCCCAAGGCGGGCAACGGGGTCGAGCCGAGGCCGTCCAAGTCGGGCAACGTGGCCGGGCCCAGGCCGTCCAAGTCGAGCAGCGGGGCCGGGCCCAGGCCGTCCGAGTCCAGCAGCGGAGCAAGGAAAAAACCGCCGCCAGCCACCACGGTCAACGCCGGGTTCGATTGGCGCAGGATGGATGCCACCCGGGCGGCGGGCAGGGCGACGTCGACCGGCACGTAGGCGGCGCCCGCCGCGAGCACCGCGAGCAGCGCCACGATCGCGCGCTCGGAGCGCGGCAGGTACAGCGCGACGACATCGTCCGGGCCGATGCCGCGCGCCACCAGCTCGGCGGCGAGACCCCTGGCCCGCGCGGTCAGCTCGCGATAGGTGAGCGCGCCGTCGGCGCTGCTCAGCGCGATCGCCCCCGGGGTCGCGGCGGCCTGCCGCTCGATGAGCGCGAACAGCGTCGCCTCCGGCTCCAGCTCCGGCAGCGCGGGAGTCACTACGGCGCGGGCGGTGTGCTCGGCGGCGGTGTCCAGGTCGTCGCAGCGCAGCTCGGCCGCGTCCGGCAGCCGGCGCAGCACGGCGAGCAGCGCGGCGCCGATATCCGCGGGCGGGAAGGGGATCGCCGCCGCGTCCGCCTCCACCACGACCGCGAGTTCGTCGCCCTCGAGGTAGGCGACGACGGTGAGCGGATAGTGCGTGAGGTTCTTGGCCATCTGCGGCCGGAACCCGACCCCGCCCGCCGCTCCCCCGCCGAGCACCTCGGTCATCGGCGCGTTCTGGAACACGAAGAGCGTATCGAAGAGCGCGCTGTGCCCGGCCGCGCGCTGCACCGCCGACAGGCTCAGGAACCCGGCGTCGCGCATGGCCGCCGACTCCCGCTGCAGCCGCAGGCACTCCGCCCCGACCGCGGCCGCCGGGTCGAGCTCGAAGACCACCGGGATGGTGTTCAGGAACAGCCCGACCATGCGCTCGACCCCGGCGATGCTCTCCGGCCGCCCGGTCACGATGGTGCCGTAGACGATGTCGCGCCGGTCGGTCAGCCGGGACAGCAGCAGCGTCCAGGCGAACTGCACCGCCGAGTTCACGGTCAGCCCGTGCGCGCGGGACCAGCCGCGCAGCCGCTCGGTGTCGCCCGCGCCGAGCCCGAAGCGGGTGACCTCGGCGATGCCGCCGGTGGCGGCGCCGTCGGCGACCATCAGCGGCCCGGTCAGCAGCTCCAGCTTCGCGCGCCACCAGCGCTGCGCCTCGGACATGTCCTTGGCGGCCAGCCAGCCGATGTAGTCGCGGTAGGGCCTGGCGGCGGGCAGCGCGTCCGCGGCGCCCCCGGCCGCGTACAGCGCGCGCAGCTCGCCGAAGAGCACGCCGAGCGACCAGCCGTCCAGCAGGATGTGGTGCACCGCGAGGATCAGCCGCGCGCGGGGCGTGCCGTCCGGGCCCGGCGGCAGCGTCACCAGGGTGGCGCGCAGCGACGGCCCGCTGCCGAGGTCGAACGGGCGCGCGACCTCCTCGGCCTCGATTCCGGCCAGCTCCTCGTCGCGGGCGGCGCGCTCGGTCCACGGCAGCGCGACCGCGCGCGGGACGATCTGCACCGGCCGGGGCAGGTCGCGGTCCCAGAACACCGCGCGCAGGTTGGGGTGCCGCCGCAGCAGCGCCTCCAGGCAGCGCCGCAGCAGCGCCGCGTCCAGCGGGCCGTCGAGGTCGACGACGAACGGGATCGTGTAGACGTCGGGGCCGTCGCCCGCCAGCCGGGCCAGCGAGAAGAGCCCCTCCTGCAGCGGGCTCAGCGCCAGCACGTCCTCGATCTCGGCCGGGGCCTGGGTCATCCGGTTCTCCTCCTCCACGCGCGGATCAGCGCTGCGACCAGGAACTCTGCAGCGCGGCGAGCGCGTCGGCGTCGAGCCCGGACACCGACATCGGGGCGTGCTGCCGCTCGTCGGCCGCGCCCGGCCGCCGCTCGGGCGGGTCGGCGAGCGCCGCGTCCACCGCACTGCCGAGCTCGGCGATGGAGAAGTGCTCGAAGACCATCTGCGGGCTCAGCGGCAACCCCTCCTCGGCGGCGCGGGCGGCCCACTTGACGGCGATCACGCTGTCGCCACCGAGCCCGAAGAACCCGTGCTCGCGGCCGATCTTCGGCACCCCGAGCAGCTCCTCCAGCAACACGGCGAGCGCCCGCTCGGTCTCGGTCTCGGGTTCGACGTAGACCGTGGCGACGGCGGCCTGGCCGCGCCGCACCACCGAGCGGCTGGTGTCCCAGCCCTGCGGGCGGATGCCGAGTTCGGCCAGCGGGCGGTCCGGCTCCGCCGCGAAGGCGCGCAGCACGCCGGTCAGCACGTCGGCGAAGATCTCGCCGGTGGCGGGGTCGTAGAGGTCGGGGTTGACCACCACCCGCGCCACCAGTTCGCCGGTGGTGTCCACCGAGTAGTCCAGGTGGAAGTCCATGAAGGAGACGTCGTAGTAGCCGGCGATGCCCGCCATCGTGGTCGCCCCGTCGGCGCTGAACGGCACCGGAACCGGGCGGTGCCGGAAGTGCATCATCACTTGGAACAGCGGGTTCCTGGAGAGCGAGCGCGGCGGGTTGATCGACTCGACCAGCCGCTCGAACGGCACCCCCTGGTGGGTGATGGCCTCCAGCGCGGCGGCGCGCGTCCGCTGCAGCAGGGTGCGCGCGGTCGGCGCGCCGGAGACGTTGTGCCGCATCACGACCACGTTCGCGAAGAGCCCGACGAGCTCGTCGGTGGTCTGCCCGATCCGGTTCGCGACCGCGGCGCCGATCGCCACGTCCTCGATATCGCTGAGCACGTTCACCACCGCGGCGCTGACCGCCTGGCACAGCATGAACTCGGTGGCGCCGACGGCATCGGCGGTGGCGCGCAGCGCGTCCCAGGTCGCGGCGGGCAGCACCCTGGTGGCGCTGGTGCCGTTGCGGCCGAGCACGGCGGGGCGCGGGCGGTCGTGCGCGACCGCGATCTCGTCCGGCAGCCCGGCCAGGGTGGCGCGCCAGTAGTCCAGCTCGGCCTGGCCGTACGAGCTGACCGCGCGGTCGGCGCCGCGGTCGAAGATCTCGCGCTGCCAGATCGCGAAATCGGCGAACTGCAGCGGCAGTTCGGCCCAGCCGGGCGCGGCGCCGGTGACCCTGGCGCGGTAGGCGGTGGTCAGGTCGGCCAGGAAGATCTGGCACGAGCGCATGTCGGCGATGATGTGGTGCATCAGGATCGAGAGCACCGCGCGGTCCGGGCCGAGCCGCAGGATGCGGAACCGGGCCATGGGTTCGGCCGCGAGGTCGAAGACGTAGTCCCAGTCGGCCGCGAGCTCGGCGTCGAGCTGCGCCTCGGCGATCTCCACGACCGGCACCTGGACCGGCGCGGCCGGCGCGACCAGCTGGTAGGGCGTGCCGTCGTGCTCGGGGAAGGTGGTGCGCAGCGATTCGTGCCGCGCCACCACGTCGTCGATGGCGGTGCGCAGCGCGGCGATGTCGAGCTCGCCGTCGAAGCGCACCGGGTAGCTGACGTTCTCGCCGTCGATCGCCCCCTCCAGCCGCCGCTGCAGCCAGTACACCCGCTGCGAGTAGGAGAGCGGGACGTGCGCGGGGCGCTCGCGGCGCACCAGCGCGGGCTTGCCGCGCGCGGCGTGCGGCAGCGGGACGGGCTCCAGCTCGTCGGCGTCGTCGAGCAGGTCGATCTCGTCCAGGTCGATCTCGAACTCGGCGCGGAAGGTCTCGACCAGGTGCCCGGCCAGCGCGGTCACCGTCGGCTTGTCGAACGGCACCCGCATGTCGATCTCGATCCCGAACTCCGCGCGGATCATCGTGATCAGCCGCGCCGCGAGCAGCGAGTGCCCGCCGAGCTCGAAGAAGGAGTCGTCGGCGCCGATCCGGTCCCGCTCGAAGAGCGTGCCGAACAGCTCGGCCACCCGGGTCTCGGTCGGCGTCGCGGGCTCGCGGTAGGTCCCGGCCTCGGCGAAGACCGGGGCGGGGAGGGCGCGGCGGTCCAGCTTGCCGTGCGCGGTCAGCGGGATCGCGTCGAGCACGGTGAAGGCCGCGGGCACCATGTACTCCGGCAGCACCGCGGCCACTCGCTCGCGCAGCGCGCCCGGCTCCGGTTCGGCACCCGCGACGGGTACCACGTAGGCGGCCAGCGCGGGGCCGAGGGCGGCGTGCTCGGCGACGACGACGACGCACTGCGCCACCTCAGGCGCAGCGGCCACCGCGGCCTCGACCTCGCCGAGCTCGATCCGGTGCCCGCGCACCTTGACCTGCTCGTCGGCGCGGCCGAGGAATTCGATCAGTCCGGCCTCGTTCCTGCGGGCCAGGTCGCCGGTGCGGTAGAGCCGCCCGCCCGGTGTGAACGGATCGGCGACGAACCGCTCGGCGGTGCGGCCGTACTGGTTCAGATAGCCGCGGGCCAGCTGGTTGCCGCCCAGGTAGATCTCGCCCGCCGCGCCATCCGGCACCGGCCGCAGCGCCGCGTCGAGCAGGTAGAGGTGCACGTTGCGGTTGGGGCGCCCGATCGGTACCACGCCGGTGCCCTGCGCCCCGGTGACGACGGTGTGCGCCGAGCAGACCACGGCCTCGGTCGGCCCGTAGTGGTTGCGCAGCTCGGCGTCGAACCGGGCGGCGAAGCGGTCGGCGACCTCGCCGGGCAGCGCCTCGCCGCCGACCGGAACGTGCCGCAGCGTGCTCCAGTCGCCCGCCGCGGGCAGGACGAGGAAGGTCGCGAGCATGGACGGCACCATGTGCAGCACGGTGACGCCGTGCCGCCGCACCAGCTCCGCGACGTAGGGGACGTCCCGGTACGCGTGCGGCTTCGGGACGACCACGCAGGCGCCCGCGGTGAGCGTCACGAAGATGTCGAGCAGCGAGGCGTCGAAGCTGACCGAGGTGGACTGCAGCACCCGGTCGTCGGGGGTCAGGCTCCACTCGGCGGTGAACCCGGAGAGGTGCTCGGCGATCGCGGCGTGCGGCACCGGGACGCCCTTCGGCTGCCCGGTCGAGCCCGAGGTGTAGATGACGTAGGCGGTGTTCCCCGGGTGCAGCGCCGCCCGCCGATCGGCGTCGGTGGGGTCGTGCGCGGGCAGCCCGGCGGCCTCCCGCTCGGCCGCCGCCAGCGCCTCCGGGTCGATGACCAGCGCGGGGCGGGCGTCGGCGAGCAGGTAGGCGGTGCGCTCGGCCGGGTAGGCGGGGTCGATCGGCAGGTAGGCGGCGCCCGCCTTCTGCACCGCGAGCGCGGCGACCACGAACTCCACCGAGGTGGCCATGCGCAGCGCGACCAGCCGCTCCGGGCCCGCTCCCGCGCGGATCAGCCACCGTGCCAGCCGATTCGCGCGCTCGTTCAGCGCCAGGTAGGTGAGCTCGACCTCGTCGGAGCGGACCGCGGTGCGCTCCGGGCCTGCGGCGACCTGCCGCTGCACCATGTCGATCATGGTGTCCGGCCGCTCGGCGACGAGCGTGCCGCGGGAGTCGGCGAGCGCCCGCTCGAGCTCCGCCGGGCCGAGCAGGTCCAGCGTGCGCAGCGGCGCGGCCGGGTCGCGCAGCGCGCTCTCCAGCAGCCGGACATAGTGCCCGAGCAGCCGCTCGACCAGCGGCCGGGCCAGCGCGCCCGGCCGGAAGGTGGCCTCGATCCTGGCCCCGGCGCGGTCGTGAACGACCATGAGCCCCAGCGGTTCCTGCGCCGCGACCGGTGGGATCGCCAGCTCGGTGCTGCGCACCCCGGGCAGCTCGACGCCGTCGGCAGCGCTGCGCACGCTGAAGCTCACCCGCACCAGCTGGTGCAGCGCGTCCCCGCCGCCGGTCCGCTGCGGGGCGACCGCGGCGATCACCCGGTCCACGCCGACGCCCTGGTTGGCGAAGGCGCCGGAGACGGTGGCGCGGGTGCGGTCGAGCAGCGCGGCGAACGGCTCGGCGCCGTCCGGCTTCGCGCGCACCAGCAGCGCGTTGCCGAAGTAGCCGATCAGCGGCTCCGCGCGGGGGTCGCGGCGCTCGGTGACCGGGACGGTGACCAGGAAGTCGGCGGCGGCGGTGTAGCGCTGCAGCACCGCCTGGAAACCCGCGAACAGCACCATGAACGGCGTCGCCGACCGCTCCCGGGCGGCCGCGGCGACCTGCTCGACGAGCGCGGCGGGGAGTTCCCGCAGCACCCGGTCCGCACCGCCGCCCGTCCCGCCGCCGGGCAGCTCCAGCGGTTCGGGCAGCGGGGTCAGGGCGGTGCGCCAGTACTCCAGCCCCGCCTCGTCGCCGGTGTGGTCGCGCAGCTCGACGTCGACGTACTGCACCGGCAGCGCGGGCAGCTCGGCGCCGCGGTAGGCGGCGGCGAGTTCGGCGAAGAACACCGGCCAGGAATCGTCGTCCCAGGCGATGTGGTGCACCACGAGCACGAGTGCCCAGGCCTGGTCACCGAGCGCGATGAGGGTCGCGCGCAGCGGCGGGTCCGCCGCGAGGTCGAAGGGCCGGGTGAGCAGCTCCCGCGCGATGGAGAGGGTGCGGTCTACCCGCTCCGGCTCGGGAAGATGATCGAGATCCTGCCGTTGCCAGTCGATTCCGAGATCGAGGTGCGAGACCTGGTACGGCTCGCCATCGTCGCCGACGTGATAGGTGGTGCGCAGGATCTCGTGCCTGTCCACCACGGACGCGATGGCGGCGCGCAGCCGCTCCGGATCGAGTTCGCCCGCCAGCCGATAGGCCACTCCGACGTTCAGCGCGGCATCGGCCGGATCGAGCCGCTGCACGAACCACAGCCGCCGCTGCGCCGCCGAGAGCGCGACCGGCTGCCCCGGATCACGTTCCGGGACAGCGGCTTCCCGCGACGACGCCTCGACGCCGTGCTCCCGCAGTCGGCGCTGGAGCAGCTGCTTGCGGCGCTCGAGAATGTCGTCTGCCATCTTCATCCTTCGACTGTCTCGGTTCGGGCAGGGGAGTACCGGTGAGTTCCGATGGGAGCGGGCGGGGTCCGTCCCCTCCGCTCGGCGCGACGATCAGGCCGCCACCGAGCGGCTCGCGCACGTAATGGCCGGGCCTGCCGCACATCTGTCGATCTCGGGCTCGAACGACAGCTCCCGCATGACCCGACCCCCTCCTAGCGAATGCAAGGTTAGCCTAGCCTATTTCATGCGGGTCTGGGAAAGCGAGAAAAGTCCGAACGTGGGATGAATCAACCACGAACACAGCGGCTTCCGGGCCGCGCGGGAGAACCACGAAGCCAAGCCTTACTTTACAGGAGGGCAGCACCCGCATCCGAGGGTTGCCCGTCCCACCCCTTGGGTGGGTTCTCCACCCGGCCTCGCGGCGGAATCATTGAGATCACACCGCCGGAACCACCCGAACCCGAGGACCAGGCCATGAGCACCACCCGCACCCACCTCCGCACTCTCACCGTCGCCGCCGCCATCGCCTTCGCCGCGCTCGGCGGCACCGTCGCCACCGCGGCGGCCGACACCGGCGGCGCCGAGGTCGCGTTCCTGGAGGAGATCGGCATCAACAACGCCACACTGCCGGGGAAGTCGGCGGACGAGATGGTGGTGGCGGGGTACCAGACCTGCGGCCACCTGCGGGCGGGCGGATCGATCCTGGACGAGATCTCCGCGGTCGAGCAGACCTACCACTTCGACCAGGGCACGCTCTTCGTCAGCGCCGCGTCGACGAACCTCTGCCCGGACTTCGCCGGCTGAATCACCGGTGCTGCAGGTGGCTCAGCCCCATGAGCAGCATCGCGGCGGTCATCGAGAGGTGTGCGACGGTGCCGGTGGTCGACCGGGCCGGGTCGCGCACCCCGCGCCCGGCCCACCACACGTGCAGCCGCACCCAGCCCCACGCGACCAGCGCCAGGACCGGGAGCGAGAGCCAGCCCGGCCCCGCTCCCCCGCCGTGCTGATGTGCCGCACCCGGCGTGGCCACCGCACCATCCGCACCGGGGACGGCGAGCAGCAGCACCGCCATGACCAGCACATCGGCGATCACCGGCAGCCGGAGGGCGAGCGGAACCGGGGTGTCGGCCAGCCACAGCCCGACCCCGCCGAGCAGCAGCGCCAGCGGCAGCGGCCCCAGCGGGTCGTAGGCGGGGACCAGCATGGCCGCCATCGCCACGCAGAGCACCCCGTGCGCGACCCGGCCGCGGCCCGCACAGGGGTGCGGGCAGGCGAGGGCCAGCGCCGAGACCGCGACCAGGGCCGCCGTCACCGGCACGATCCACTGCTGCGGTTCCCCCATCGGCCCCCCGCACGTCCGGTAGCGCCGCGGCCGCGGCGATATCGCCGTCGTCAACGGTAACCGGGCGCGGACGGGGTGCGCACCGATTCGAATCAATCGGAAGGCGTTGAGCTTTCGCTAGACGCCGGGCGCGATCGCGGTCTTCTTCGGTACCCCGGTGCGGTGCCGGGGCAGGAACATGGCGGGCAGGATGATCACCGCGGTCAGCGCGAAGGCGACCCAGAAGGCGAAGCCGAAGGCGTTCGCCAGCAGCGGGCCGACGATCGGCAGCGCCTCCGGCGGCAGCGTGCTGATCTGGTCGGCGCCGCCGCCCGCCGCGCTGATGCCCTTCTCGTCGAGCTGCTCGGTGAGGCGCTGGGTCAGCGCGGTCACCAGCAGGGCGCTGCCGAGCGCGGCGCCGACCTGCTGGATGGCCGACAGCGTCGGCGCGGCCCTCGAGACGATGTCGCGGTCGAGGCTGGAGTAGGCGGCGGCCATGGTCGGCATCATGACCGAGCCGAGCCCCATGCCGCGCACGAACAGCGCGACGCTCAGCCAGACGTAGGAGGTGTCGGTGCCGACCTGGGTGAACGGGAAGGTGCCGATCAGGGCGAGCAGCACACCGACCGGCACCACGTAACCGGCGCCGATCCGGTCGACCAGCCTGCCGCCGACCACCATGGCCACGATCGCGCCGAGCCCCTGCGGGGCGAGCAGCAGCCCGGCGCCGAGCGCGCCCTCGCCGCGCACGGTCTGGTAGTAGAGCGGGAGCAGCAGCATGCCGCCGAAGAGCCCGATGGCCACCAGGAACACCGCGAAGGTCGCGCCGGCGAAGAGCCGGTTGCCGAGCAGCCGGACATCGATGATCGAGGCGGAGCCGCGGTTCAGGCTGTGCCAGGTGTACAGGGCGAGGCCGACGGCACCGGCGAGCAGCCAGCCGAGCACGCCCCACTCGCCGAACCCGCCGTGCGAGGCCGCCTCGGAGAGGCCGTAGAGCAGGCAGACCAGGCTGCCGGAGAGCAGGACCAGCCCACGCAGGTCCAGCTTGCCCGGGTCGGGCAGCGCGTCACCGGCGGGCAGCTTCCACACCGCGAGCGCGATGGCGACGGCGCCGACCGGCACGTTCACCAGGAAGATCCAGTGCCAGCCGGTGTACTCCACGAGCAGCCCGCCGAGCACGGGGCCGAGGACCGGGCCGAGCAGCATCGGGACGCCGATGATGCTCATGGCCCGGCCGAGCCGGTTCGGCCCGGCCGCCCTGGTGATGATGGCCTGGCCGGCGGGGAGCAGCATGCCGCCGCCGAGCCCCTGCAGTACCCGGAAGAAGACCAGGCTCTCGACCGACCAGGCGGTCGCGCAGAGCGCGGAGCCGAGCACGAACAGCGTCACGGCGGTGAGCCAGGTCGGCTTGGGGCCGAAGCGGTCCATGACCCAGCCGGTCAGCGGGATGACGAGGGCGACGGCGAGCAGGTAGCCGGTGACCACCCACTGGGTGGTGGAGAGTGGCGCGCCGAGTTCGGTGCTCAGGGAGTCCAGTGCCACGTTCACGATCGTGGTGTCGAGCACCACCATGATCATCCCGGCCACGATCACCAGGCCGGTGACGATCACGCCGCGATCCAGTTCTTCGGGGGGTGCGGCGGCGGCGGTGTCCATGCCTGCTCCAATCGGGCCGAGTTTCCCCGAGTATGCCGGGCGGCCCGTCCGGCGGCGTACGCAGCCCGGCCAGTGTCCGAAATGCCGTTTGCCTGGTCAGCGGGGCTGCTGCCCGGTTCGTCCCGCTCGGGGAAAAATTTCCCGGAAGTGTTTGCGGTCAACTACTCCGGGTACCAGCTAGGACGTGCGTTCGCCCTGCTCGGCCGGAAGAGGAACCCGATGAACTCGACGACGATGACCGCCTACCGCGATGTCGCCCGCCGCACCAGCAAAGGCGGCTACGAGAACCTCGAGCCCCGTTTCACCGAACTCGCCACCCTGGACCAGGCCGATCCGGCCCGCGCCCGGCTGCGCGAGGACATCATCACCGCGGCGCTACCGCTGGCCGAGCACATCGCGATGAAGTTCGCCGGCCGCGGGGAGAACGCGGACGACCTGGTGCAGGTCGCCATGGTCGGCCTGGTCCAGGCCGTCGACCGCTTCGACGTCACGGTGGGCGCCTCGTTCGTCGGGTTCGCGGTGCCGACCATCATGGGTGAGGTGCGCAGGCACTTCCGCGACCGCACCTGGGCGGTCCGGGTGCCGCGCGCGACCAAGGAGCTGCAGCAGCGGCTCGCCCCCGCGATCGAGGTGCTCTCGCACAAGCTGCACCGGATGCCGACCGCGCGCGAGATCGCCGCGCACCTCGACGTCGATCTGGTCGAGGTCACCCAGGCGCTGATCGCCCGCAACGGCTACGCCGCCGAGCCCATCGAGCAGCCGCGCGGCGACGACGACTCCGGCACCTCCTCGGCGCTGGACGCCTTCGCGGCCCCCGACCCCGGCTACAACCTGCTGGAGGACGCGATCACCGTCGGCCCGCTGCTCGCGGCGCTGCCCGAGCGCGACCGGCAGGTGCTGATGTGGCGCTTCGGCGACAACCTCACCCAGTCGGAGATCGCCAAGCGGCTCGGCATCTCGCAGATGCAGGTGTCCCGGATCCTCACCCGGGTGCTGACGACGCTGCGCGAGCAGGCGCTGTCCGAGCCCGCCGTGGCCTGACGAACGAGAACGGGGACCCCGGGGCGAAAGTCCAGGGCTCCCCGTCGTTTCCGGTGGTCAGAGTTTCCCGCCGCCGCCGATCACCCAGGGGTTGAAGGTGCACTCCAGGCTCGGGTGTGCCTGCGGATCGAGCGCGTTCAGCGTGATCGACAGGGCCCGCGGGGAGTACATCACCGTCAGGTGATCGGAGACGTCCTGCTCGCAGCCGTCCTGCAGCGTGATGTTGCGGACCGAGGCACCGGGGCCCGCCTTCAGGAACGTCAGGTCGTACGGGTTGGTGATCTCGTCGTAGCGGGTCCCGACCACCGTGTAGTCCACGCCCGCGACCGTGTCACCGTTGGCGTTCAACGTATTCACGAAGTCCGAGCCGATCGTCTGCTGAATCCCGGCGTGGCCGACGAAGATCTCGATGAAGCCGAGGATGTCGATCCCGAGGTTGTTGATCGCCCGCCCGAGCGCGCCGATTCCGACCAGGCTGGTCCCGTGGTGGGTCGCCCCGAAGGTGACCAGCTTGTCGACCTTCGCCGCGCCGCCATCGAACTTGGTGTACCAGTTCGCCATCGACCCGCCCTGGGAGTGGGCAACCAGGTCGACCTCGTTCGACCCGGTCGCGGCCAGCACCCGATCCACGAACGTCGCCAGCTGCTTCGCCGAATCCTGGATGTACCCGGTGCCCATCACACCCGGCAGCACCGCGCCGAGGCCGCCGCCCTCCAGCAGGTTCGACCGCCCGTAGTTGAAGGTGAAGGTGCAGAACCCCGCGTCGGTGATCGGCTTCGACATGTAGGCGAACCCGTTGTAGGCGTTCATCCACGTCCCGTGCACCAGCACCACCGGCTTGGGGTGCGCCGCCGTCGGCTTGCAGTTCCAGTCGTTCGTCCCGGGCGGGGCGACATCGGGGTTGCCGAGCCCGTACGCGAAGGCCGCCACCCACGCCGACTGCTCCGGGCCGAAACCCACCGTGTCGCTGGCGTATCCGCCCGAGGAACCGGAGCTCGAGCCCGACCCGCCGTAGCAGTCACCCGAGCCGTTCCCCGACCCCGCACCGCTGCCCGAATCGCACGCCGACCCCGACGCGCTCCCCGAATCCGCCACCGGCGCACCCGTGCGACCCGCCGCGATGTAATCGGCCAGCACCTGCTCGTCCGCCGACGCCACCGGCTGCGCCTGCGCCACCCCGGTGAACCCGACCGCGAGCACCGAGACCACCAGCATCACCGCCGAGCCAACTACCCGACCACACCTACGATGATTCATTCCGAGCCTTTCTGCGAGAACGGCACCGTTCTCCGGATGACGTCGCCGACCGCGACTGCGGGCTGACGCTACGGCGGAAACGAAGCCGAATACCCGGGTCAGCGGCGGTTACTGGAATGCTCACGAAGTTCGTTCGGAAAGCGCCGTGGCCCGCCACAGATGCCCTGAATCCCGTACGGGAGCGGACTTTTCGGACACCGGAAAATGAGCACTATCGGCGGAATGCGGCACCGACCCTCTCGCCCGTTCCCGTCCGACGCCGCGTTCGCGCAGCTCACAGCCGTCGGCCGGAACGGAGGAGAACGGAGTGGAAAGCGAGCGACAGCGCCTATTACCGTTCGATAACGCCGTACTCGTCGAGGAGAAACGGCGACGCGGCGGTTTCGACGCGAGGAGGTCACCCGTGATGGCCGAGAGCACCGTCCGGCCCGAATCCGGACCCGGCAATTCCCCGATATCACCGGCCCGACAGGAGATCCATAGAATATCGCGCGACCTGACCGCGCAGCTGGCGCGCTCCGGCATCGCCTGCGCGGGCGCGCCGAACGCGCCCGCGGGCGCCGACCTCACCGCGGTCGTGCGCGCCTGCCTCGGCTGGCTCGTGCAGCGGCTGGAGCAGGGGCGGGCGCCGGAGGGGCGGATCGAGCGGCTGGAGCCCGCCGCGGCCGAGTGGGCGCGGGACGGCGTTCCCATCGACACCGTGCTGCGCGGCGTGCACCGCGGCGTCCGGGCGGGGCTGGACGCGCTCTTCCCCGGCCCGGCGGCGGGGTTCGACATCAGCACCGGCACCACGGCCGTGGTCGAGCTGCTCGACCTGATCAGCTGCACCGTCAGCAAGACCTACATCCGGGAGTTGCGCGGGACCGCCGCCGGGCACCAGACCGCCGTGCACACGCTGACCTCGGCGCTGCTCGGCGGGCACGGGGGCTCGGCCATGGCGTGGGAGTCCGGGATTCCGCTGGCGCCGGGGTATTTCGTGCTCGCGCTCGCCGTTCCGGCGCACCCGGACGAGCACCGGCCCGGGCTGGACCGCGCCGTCGTGGCCAGGCGCAAACTGCGCAGGCTGCAGTCCGCGCTGGCCGGGCGGTTCGGCGAGCACGCGCTCTCGCTGCTCTCGGTGGACGGCGGGACGATCCTCGTGCCCGAGGACCACTGCTCCGAGGCCGAGATCGACGGGCTGGTGCGGGAGCTGGCCGCGGCCGCGCGGGTTCCGCTGACCGCCACCGCGTTCAGCGCGACCCCGGAGACCGTCGCCACCGCCGCCAGGCAGGCGCACGAGCTGCTGGACACCGTCGAGCAGCTCGGGCTGGCGCCGGGCGTGCACCGCTTCGACGAACTCGCGCTGGAGTACCAGCTCACCCGCCCCGGCATCGGGCGCGACCTGCTGCGCACCCACCTCGCCCCGCTGGCCGAGCACCCCGAGCTGCTGCACACCCTGCGCGTCTACATCGAGGCGAACCGGCACCGCCAGCTCGCGGCGCAGCGGCTGCACGTGCACCCCAACACCCTCGACTACCGGCTGCGCCGGGTCGGCGAGCTCACCGGGCTGAACACCACCGAGCCGAGGGACTGGTGGTACCTGCACGCCGCGATGATCGCGACCGCGCGCCCGGATTGCCGAGGCTGAGAGGGGCCCGAACCGTCGGCGTGTCGTTGCCGAAACATTGCTGACACTTCGGGCGATGTACCTGGCACGACGGTTGCGAGGAGGGTCGGACTCCGCGGCCGCGATCGAGTACGAGGTGCCGGGACGATGTGGGCGAGCGAGCGGGGTCACGACCCGAAACGGCACCTGTGGATGCTCGGGCTGATCGCCCCCGCCTCCGCGCTGCTTCCCTCGCAGCTGGTGTACCGGACCGGGCTGCCGGTGTTCTGGTGGATCGGCCCGGTCATCGTGCTCGCCGCCATTCCGCTGCTCGACCTGCTGATCGGCGCGGACGGCTCGAATCCGCGCGACGAGGACTACGAGCTGCTCTCCGAGGACCGGTACTACCGCTGGTGCACCTACCTGTTCCTGCCGGTCCAGCTGGTCGGGCTGCTGCTCGCCTGCGCCATGTGGGGCGGCGCGGAGCTGGGGATCTGGGACAAGGTCGGGCTGGCGACCACGCTGGGGCTGGTCTCCGGGATCGGCATCAACGCCGCGCACGAGCTCGGGCACCGGGCCGAGCACCTGGAGCGCTGGCTGGCCAAGATCGCGCTCGCCCAGTCCGGGTACGGGCACTTCTTCGTCGAGCACAACCGCGGGCACCACGTGCGGGTGGCCACCCCGGACGATCCGGCCAGCGCCAGGCTCGGCGAATCGCTGTACGCCTTCCTGCCGCGCTCGGTGGCGGGCGGGTTCCGCTCGGCGCTGCGGCTGGAGCGGGAGCGGCTGGCGCGCACGGGCTCCGGGTGGTGGAGCCCGCGCAACCACATCCTGCAGGCGTGGGCCATGACGCTGGTGCTCTTCGGCGGGTTGATCGCCGGCTTCGGCTGGGAGATCACGCCGTGGCTGCTGCTGCAGGCGGCGATCGGCGCCGGGCTGCTGGAGACGGTGAACTACGTCGAGCACTACGGCCTGCTGCGCGAGCGCCGCCCGGACGGCCGCTGGGCCCGCTGCTCCCCGCGCGACAGCTGGAACAGCGACCACCTGGTCACCAATATCTTCCTGTTCCACCTGCAGCGGCACAGCGACCACCACGCCAACCCCGGCCGCCGCTACCAGACCCTGCGCAGCACCGAGATCGCCCCGCAGCTCCCGGCCGGTTACGCGGGGATGATCGTGCTCGCCGCGCTCCCCCCGCTCTGGCGCCGGTGCATGGACCACCGGGTGCTCGCGCACTACGGCGGCGATGCCGGGCGCGCCAACATCCAGCCGGGCAAGCGCGAGCACTACCTGGCCGCGGTACCGTCCGGGCGCTGACCGGCGGCCGTGTCACCCCCGCCCGCTACCCTTCCCCGATGGTCAAACCCGATTCGGCGCTGCGCCGCCTGTGGCGGACAACCGGGAAGTTGCTGGAGCCGTACGGGTTCGCGGGGTCGGAGCCGAGCTGGGCGCGGGCGGAGCGGGCGGGGACGGCGGTGGTCGAGCGCACCCGGGTGACCCGGACCTGGACGAACGGGCAGCAGGTCGTCCGGTTCGGGCTGCACGCGGGCGCCGTGCCGGATGCCTGGCGCGACTACGTCACGTGGCGGGGCGCCGCGGTCGAGATCGTCCGGCTCGCCGACCCGCATCCGCCCTGGTCGCTGCGGTTGGACCCGGAGCAGCCCGGCCATGCGCTGGAGAGCGACCTCGACCTCATCCGCGCCGAGCTGCCACGCCGGGTGCACGCCTGCGCCCGCCGCGCCATCCAGCTGACCGATCCGCGGTTCTACCTCGAGGAGCTGCGCGCGCTCCCCGAGCCCGACGCCGCCGCTCGCGAGGCGATCATGGTGCTGCTCGCGGCGGCCGGGCCGAGCGCCGAGCTGTAGCGCTCAGAGCTCGGGGGCGAGCGAGTTCCCCGGGGCGATCGAGGCGCAGTTGTTCGGCGCGGGCTTGCCGGCGAACCGATCGAGCAGCCAGGTGGTCGCCTCCACCGACCAGACCGTCAGCGCCGGGATGTGGCTGAGCGCGTCGTACTGGTGGTAGGTGATGGTGGCGTTGCCGGTGTCGCAGTACTGCCTGGCCAGCGCCCGCACGTCGCCCGCGATCATCACGCCGTCGCCGGGGCCGACGCCGGGCTTCGTGCCCTCGGTGCCCTCCAGGATGCCGTTGGCGCCCTGGCCGATGAACATCGGCACGGTCGGCGTCGGCGCGAGGCCGAGGTCGATCTTGGCGACCGTCTCCACGAAGGGCGGCACGCTGTTCGGGTTGGCGAATTCCGGCTTTGTCAGCTGCGCCCAGGTCAGCCCCGGGTACTGGAACAGCACGTTGGCGATCGACGCCGAGGAGAGCTGCGCGGCGATCCGCGCGCCGAAGTCGTTGAGGTAGGGCGTGAAGTCGATGTCGTAGGAGCGGGCGATGCCGATGATCGCCATGGCGGCCACCCCGGCCCAGCCGAGGCTGCCGTCGATGTAGCGCAGGTTGCGCGCCGGGTTCGCCAGCACGCCGCCCTCGGCGACGCCGACCAGGTTGGCGTTCACCTCCGGCGCGTACTCCGGCGCGAGCGCCGCCGCCCAGTTGGTGGCGATCGCGCCGCCGGAGTAGCCGAAGAGCCCCACCCGCGACGCCGGGTTCAGCCCGGTGGCGGCGGTGCTGGTGGCGGCGCGGATGGCGTCCAGGGTGTTCATGCCGTACTCCGGCCCCGCGGCGAAGTTCGCCGACTGCCCCTCGGTGTCGGGGACGATCACGGTGAAGCCCTGCGCGATGAAGAGCCCCATGACGGCGCCCTCGGAGTCGGCGATGGCGCCGCCGAAGCTGACGTTGCCCGCGACCGAGCGGGACGGGCTGTGCTCCGGGTTCAGCGAGTCGTAGGCCGAGCCGTAGGTGACGACCCGGGACGGGTCGACGCCGCCGGGTGGCAGCAGCACCGAGGTGATGTTGGCGCTCGGCCTGCCCTGCGCGTCGGTCGTGCGGTAGCGGATCTGCACCGCGGTGAGCGGTGTCGGGATGCCGAGCAGGTGGTAGGGCAGCACCCGGCTGGCCAGCACCGTTCCCGGCGCGTACGACCCGAGCGGCGCCTGCCCGCCGTGGGCGAAGAAGCTGTTGTCCGGCGCCGCGTTCGCGACCGGCGGCACGGTGCCGCCCGCCAGCATCGTCACGGCGGCGGCGGCCGCTGCTACCGCCAGGGTTACCCGCCCAGTTCCCACTGTGCCATCCTCTTCGTCGAGGCGCGCCCGAGCGGCGCTCCAACCGGACGAGACCGTCCGACTTACTGGTCAGTAGTGTTGCCGCTCACACCCGGTGCGTCAAGGTCCCGGCTCCGCGCGGCGGCGGCGCATGCAGGTCGCGGTCCAGCCGCCGGTGATCCCGGTGTGGTCGGTGATCACAACGGCGGCCCGGTCGGCGAGCTCGCCGAGCTGGGCCGCCGGAATGTGGCCGGGGTGGCCGGGTTTCGGGGTGAGCACCCAGATCGGCGCGTACGGCGGCAATGCGGCGGCTATCTCGGCCGGGTCGACCGCCTCCGCGTCTCCCGCGCGCAACCAGACCAGCGCGGCCTCGGGCACCGGGGCGGCGAGCCCGGCCCCGAGCTGGGCGGCGAGCTCCGCCCTGAGCTGCTCGTCCACGACCCCGGCGGCGCCGTACTCCCGGACCGGCATATCCGCGCGCAGGTCCAGCCGACGCGCCCGTGTGCCTGCGGCGTGCATGTTCAACCCCCTCGCGATCCCCTGCCGAGTGTCGGCTGCCACCCAACCAGGGCGCCCGTTCGTTCGCCCGCAGCCGCCGGTCGGCGGGCGTGTCCTCAGCGCACGACCCGCAACCGGGTGCGCGGCGCGCTCGCGTTGGTGTCCAGCCAGGTGAGCCCGGCGGCCCAGCCGTACGTCCGCGCGACCTCGAGCAGCAGCCGCAGCGCGGTCAGGGTGAAGCGCTGCCCGCCGGGGCCGAGGCTGAGCAGCGCGCCCGCGCGGCGCTGCCAGTGGTGCTCGGCGAGCTCGGGGCAGCCGATGTCGCGCTCCGCGCGGTCCGCGATCACCGCCTCGTGCAGCCCGCAGCGCTCCGGCGCCTCGTCCAGCCAGAGCAGCGCCGTCACCGCGCGGCCGTGGCTGCTCGGGCGGTGTTCGTAGTTCAGCGTTCCGGGCCGCGGCAGCTCGTCCTCGCGCAGCTCGGCGACGAGCTCGGTCAGCTGCGCGACGGTCGGGCCGTCGATCCAGCGCACCGTGCGCGCGCCGTCCGGCCCGCCCGCGTCGACCTCGACCGCGACGCCGGCCCGCCGGGTGAGCAGGGCAGCGAGCCGCGCGCTCGCACCCGTCGGCAGGTCGAGATGCTCCGAATCCATGCCACCTGCTCCTGCTCCCTCGGCTGAGCGCCGGATGTCCCGATGCGCGAGGATCAAACCCGCAACCGCACAGCGTCCCGAAAGGCTCCGATGACCGCCTCCGAGCAGCTCCTGCGCGGCTACCTCAGCGACAACGCCGCCGGTGCGGCGCCGGAGGTGCTCGCCGCGGTGGCCGCGGCCGCGGCCGGGCCCGCCGCGCCGTACGGCAACGACCCGCTCTCGCAGGCGGTGTACCGGCGCTTCGACGAGCTGTTCGAGCGGCCGGTCGCGGTCTTCCCGGTCAGCTCCGGCTCGGCGGCGAACGGCATCGCGCTGGCCGCGCTGACCCCGCCGTGGGGCAGCGTGCTCGCGCACCCGGACGCGCACATCGACAACGACGAGGCGGGCGCGCCGGAGTTCTTCACGAACGGCGCGAAGATCGTTTCGGTCGGCGGGGCGCATTCGAAGATCGACCCGGAGGCGCTGCGCGCGGCGGCCGGCCGCAAGCGCGGCGACGTGCACAGCGTGCAGCCCTCGGTGCTGAGCCTCACCCAGGCCACCGAGACCGGCAGCGTCTACAGCGTGGCCGAGCTCCGGACCCTGACCGGCATCGCCCGCGAGGCCGGGCTGCGCGTGCACATGGACGGCGCGCGCTTCGCCAACGCGCTCGCCGCGCTCGGCGCCACCCCGGCCGAGCTGAGCTGGCGCAGCGGCGTCGACGTGCTCTCCTTCGGCGCCACCAAGAACGGCACCATGACCGCCGACGCCATCGTCTGCTTCGACCCCGCGCTCGCCACCGAGCTCGCCTTCCGGCACAAGCGCGGCGGCCAGCTCACCGCCAAGATGCGGTTCCAGACCGCGCAGCTCGGCGCCTACCTCGCCGACGACCTCTGGCTGCGCAGCGCCGCGCACGCCAACGCCATGGCCGAGCGGCTGCGCGCCGGGCTGGCGGTGGCGCCCGGCGTGCGGGTGGCGGGCGAACTCGGCGCCAACATCCTGTTCTGCCACTTCCCGGCGGCGCTCACCGCCGGGCTGCGCGAGCGCGGCTACGCCTTCTACGCCGACCGCTGGGAGCCCGGGGTGGTCCGGCTGGTCACCTCGTTCGCGCACCGGCCCGCCGATATCGACGACCTGCTCGCCGCGGTGCGCGCGCTGACTCAGAACGCGTAGCGCACGGTGAGCCAGGGCGTGCGGCGGCGATCAGCTCGGTCAGCGTGGCGACCCCGGCGGCCTTGCGATCGTTGCGGTAGCGCACATTCCACATCCCACCGTTCGAGCGCTTCGCCTGCTGCTCGGCGGGGTGCCAGAGCAGCTCCTCGGCCTTCGGGTGCCAGCCCAGGTTCACCTCGTGCAGCTGCTCGTTGTGCGTGAGCATGATGATCTCGGCGGCGGCCTGCGCCCGGAACGGGTGCCCGGTGCCGTCGGCGAGCTGCTCGAGCAGCGCGGCCCAGTCCCGCTCCCAGCCCGCGCGCAGCACCACCGGCGAGGTCATGGCTCCCTGCCTACCTGACGGCACCGACACCGCTACTCCACGGCGGCCTGGACCGGGTCGTCGGCGCCGTGCACCTCCTCGTGCAGCTCCTCCATCCGGCGGTCCAGCTCGCCCGCCACCCGCGCCGCCTCGGCCAGGTCGTCGATGATCCGCGGCGGGACGTCGCCGTCGTACTTGTAGAAGATCTTGTGCTCGAGCGTGGCCCAGAAGTCCATCGCCACGGTGCGGATCTGCAGCTCGACCTTCATGTGCTTGGGGCCGGTGGAGAGGAAGACCGGGATCTCCACGATGGCGTGCAGGCTCTTGTAGCCGTTCGGCTTGGGCCTGGCGATGTAGTCCTTGATCTCCAGCACCCGGACGTCGCTCTGCGCGGTGAGCGTCTCCAGCACCAGGTAGGTGTCGGCGATGAAGCTGCAGGTGATCCGGATGCCCGCGATGTCGGTGAGCTGCGCGCGGATGCTGTCGAGGTCGGCGGGCACGCCCTTGCGCAGCGCCTTCTGCAGCATGCTCGCCGGCGTCTTGACCCGCGAGGTGACGTGTTCGATCGGGTTGTAGTGCCGCAGGTGCATGAACTCCCGGCGCAGGATGGTCACCTTGGTCAGCAGCTCGTCGACGGCGAACTGGTGCTCGAGCAGGAACCGCTCGAGCTCGTTGCGCTCGCGGGCGATGAAGGTGACCAGTTCCGATTCCACCGTTCCCAGGGTACGGAGTGCGCGGACCTCAGCTATCCGGCAGCACGCGCGGTTCGGGGCCGCGAAGCGGGCGCCGCGCATCCTCGAGCCCGGGAATACCGACCAGTGCGCTCACGCGGAACCGCTGTTACCGTAGGCGGGTCCATTGTGACGAAGCCCGCTTTTCGCGGCCACGTCACCGGATTCACGCCCGGGGTTTCCCGGGTTGGCGGTGCCAACAGGCTGGGGGAAGCGTGGGGTCGATCGGTCGCGAGTGCGCACCGGTGGCTCCCCGGGCGCGGCCGGATTCCGCACCGACCGCCCCGGGCGTCGTCCTGTTTCCCTGCTTGGAGCCGCGTCTGTGAACACCCCCCGATCCGCCCCGTCCCCGCTGTCCGACGCGCCGACCGGGGGCTGCCCGGTTGCGCACGGTTCGCCCGTCGAGACCGACGGCCCCCGGATCCCGCTGCACACCGCGGAATTCGCGGCCGACCCGCACGGTGCCTACGGCGCCATGCGCGCGAAGTACGGGTCGATGGCGCCGATCGAGCTGGCGCCGGGCGTCCCGGCGACGCTGGTGCTCGGCCACCAGACCGCGGTGCGGATTCTGAACGACCCGGAGCACTTCCCGGCCGACCCGCGCGCCTGGCAGGAGAGCATCCCGCCGGATTCCCCGGTCAAGCCGATGATGGAGTGGTACCCGAACGCGCTGCGCAACAGCGGCCAGGCGCACCTGCGCTACCGGCAGGCCTACGTCGCCGCCATCGACGGGATCGACCTGCACGCCCTGCACGCCACCGTGGAGACGATCGCGATCCCGCTGATCAACCAGTTCTGCACCACCGGCTCGGCGGATCTCATCGGGCAGTACGCCTTTCCGCTGGTCTTCGAGGTGCTGAACCGGATGGTCGGCTGCTCGGCCGAGCTCGGGGCACGGGTGGCGCAGGGCATGGCCATGCTCTTCGACACCGTCGAGGCGGCGCGCGGCATGGAGATGCTGAGCACCGCGCTGCTGGAGCTGATCGCGCTGCGCCGCAGGGAGCCGGGCGACGACGTCACCTCCCGGCTCGCGCACCACCCGGCCGGGCTGGACGACACCGAGATGCTGAGCAACCTGATCAGCTTCTACGGCGCGGGCATCGAGCCGCAGCAGAACCTGATCGCGAACACGCTGCTGCTCATGGTGACCGACGACCGGTTCGGCGGGAACATGCTCGGCGGCGCGCTCTCGACGAGGGACGCCCTGGACGAGGTGCTCTTCGACGACCCGCCGATGGCGAACTTCTGCACCTCCTACCCGCGCCAGCCGATCCTGATCGACAACACCTGGCTGCCCGCGCACCAGCCGGTGGTGATCAGCCTCTCCGGCGCGAACAACGACCCGCAGATCCGCGCCGCCGACCACACCGGCAACCGCTCGCACCTGGCCTGGGGCGCGGGCCCGCACGCCTGCCCGGCCAAGTCGGTCGCCTACCTGGTCGTGCAGGAGGCCATCGACCAGCTGCTGGACGCGCTGCCCGACCTCGAACTCGCGGTGCCCGAAGCGGAGCTGCAGCGCCGCCCCGGCCCGTTCCACCGCGCGCTGGCCGGGCTCCCGGTCACCTTCCCGCCGTCCCCGCCGATGCACATCTGACAAGGAGTTCCCGACCATGAACGCGATCGCGCTCGACCTGACCGGCGCGGATATCCAGGGCGAGTCGGAGCGGATCCGGGCGGGCGGCGCGGTCGCGCCGGTGCTGCTGCCCGGCGGCGTGCCCGCCTGGTCGGTCACCGACGCGGCGGCGCTGAAGAGCCTGCTCGCCGACCCGCGGGTCTCCAAGGACCCGAGGCAGCACTGGACGGCGTTCCGCGAGGGCGCGATCGACGAGTCCTGGCCGCTGCACCCGTGGGTGGCCGCGGAGAACATGTTCACCGCCTACGGCAGCGAGCACCGGCGGCTGCGCACGCTGGTCTCGCCCGCCTTCACGCACCGGCGCAGCACCGGCATGCGCGAGCGCGTCGTCGAGATCACCACCGAGCTGCTGGACCGGCTCGCGGCCACCCCGACGGGCGAGATCGCCGACCTGCGGCCGAGTTTCGCCTACCCGGTGCCGATCTCGGTGATCACCGAGATCCTCGGCGTCCCCGCCGAGCTCGGCGGGCCGCTGCACAAGTGCGTGGACGGCTTCTTCGACACTTCGCTCGGCCCGGAGGCCGCGCAGGCCAACTACATCGAGATGTACGGCCTGGTCGCCCAGCTCGTCGCGTACCGGACCGAACACCCCGGCGACGACGTGACCAGCGTGCTCATCTCGACCAGGGCCGACGACGGCTCCCGGCTCTCCGAGAAGGAGCTCGTCGACACCCTCATGCTGGTGATCAACGCCGGCCACGAGACCACGGTGAACCTGCTGGACCAGGCGATCACCGCGCTGCTCACGCACCCCGAGCAGAAGGCCGAGGTGCTGGCCGGGCGGGTGCCGTGGTCGGAGGTGGTCGAGGAGGCGCTGCGCTGGCAGGCCCCGGTCGCGCACCTGCCGCTGCGCTACGCGGTCTCCGACATCGAGGTCGACGGCACCACGATCCGGCAGGGCGACGCGATCCTCGCCTCCTACGCGGGCGCGGGCCGGGACCCGAAGATCCACGGCGCCACCGCGGCCCGCTTCGACGTGCACCGGGCGAACAAGGAGCACCTCTCCTTCGGGCACGGCGCGCACCACTGCATCGGCGCGCCGCTGGCCAGGCTGGAGGCGTCGATCGCGCTGCCCGCGCTGTTCGAGCGGTTCCCCGAGCTGCGCTTCGCGGTGGACCCGGCGGAGCTGGTGCCGATGGGCAGCTTCGTCTCCAACGGGCACCAGCGGCTTCCGGTCTACCTGGGCTGAGCGTCGCCCGGGTCGTCCGGCGGGCGATCGGCGCCGCTCCGGGCCGGTGCCAGCGCCGGTCCGGTGGCGGCGGCGCACTGCGGCATGCAATCGACGCCGTCCAGGTTCGCGGTGTGCCTGGGCCGGAGCAGCACGGCGGCCAGCAGCGAACCGGTGACCAGCAGCCCGGCGCAGATCGCCATGGCCCGGCCGAACCCCTGGTCGAACGCGACCGGGTCGTCCAGCGCGTTCGAGAGCCCGGCCAGCCCGGGCAGCGCCGCCACCGCGAGCAGCTGCGCGGTGCGCGCCACCGCGTTGTTCACCCCTGAGGCGATCCCCGCCTCCCCCGCGGGCACCGCGCCGAGCACCGCCCCGGTGAGCGGCGCGACCAGCGCCGCCAGCCCGAGCCCGAAGACCAGCACGCCGGGCAGCACGTCACGCAGGTACGGGCTGTCCGGGCCGATCCGCATGAGCAGCAGCAGCCCCGCGGCCGCGAGCAGCGGCCCCGCCGTCATCGGCAGCCGCGCGCCGTTGCGCTGCGCCCAGCGTCCGGCCGGTGCGGAGAGCGCCAGCATGATCAGCGTGATCGGCACCGTCGCCGCGCCGGAGAGCAGCGGCGAGTACCCGGCGACCAGCTGCAGCTGCAGCACCAGCAGGAAGAAGACGCCGCCGAGCGCGGCGTAGACCGCGAGCGTCACCAGGTTGGCCGCGGTGAACACCCGGGAGTTGAAAAGCCGTGGCGGCACCAGCGGATGGTCGCTGCGCAGCTCGATCACCACGAACGCCGCGAGCAACGCGACCCCGGCGACCAGCAGCAGCGGCTGGGTCTCGATCAGCCCGAAGGTCAGCGCGCCGAGCGCGAGCGCGATCACGAAGGCGCCGGGGATGTCCAGCCGGGCGGGGGCGTCCGGATCGCGGCTCTCCGGCACGTGTTTGCGCGCGACCAGCACCACGACCAGGGTGAGCGGCACGTTCAGGAAGAACAGCGAACGCCAGCCCGCGAAGTCGATCAGCCAGCCGCCGAGGAACGGCCCGAGCGCCCCCGCGACCCCGGCGAACCCGGACCACAGCCCGATCGCCGCGCCCTGGTCCCTGCGGTCCAGCGAGGCCGAGATCAGCGCCAGGCTGCCCGGGGTCAGCATGGCGCCCGCGACGCCCTGCAGGATCCGCGCCGCCACCAGCATCTCGATACTGGTCGCGGCGCCGCAGAGCACCGAGGTGATGCCGAAGGCGATCGCGCCCCACACGAAGACCCGGCGCCTGCCGAGCCGGTCCCCGAGCGAGCCGCCGAGCAGGATGAACGAGGCCAGCGTCAGCGTGTAGCCGTTCAACGTCCACTGCAACCCGGCGACATCGGTATCCAGCGATTCGCCGATCCGCGGCAGCGCGATATTGACGACGGTCGCGTCCAGCGAGGCGACCGACGAGCCGAGCACGGTCGCGAGCACGATCCAGCGGCCGGGGGTCGAGGCCAGCCGGGGAAGCTCGGGGGTTGCCACCCGCCCAACCTAGCCCCGGCGCGGGGTGCCCGTATGCCCACCGGTGACACGGAGCAGCTCGAGTTTCCCCGCATCCGGCGAGCCCGCCGCCGCGGTGTAGGTGACCAGTCGCAGGTCGGCGCCGGGCACCAGCAGCACATCGCAGTCCATGGTGATCTCGCCGACCTCGGGATGCGTGATGGTCTTGCGCTCGCTGGCGTGCGGCTGCGGCGGGGTCGGGGCCGCCCAGAGCCGGGCGAACTCGGCCGATTCCGCGCGCAGGTCGCGGACCAGGCCGGTGAGGTGCGGGTCGGTCGGGTACCGGGCGGCGGCGTCCCCGAGGTCGGCCACGATCGATGCGGCGAAGGCGTCCGTTCCGCGCTCGGAGCGCATGGGATGCAGGGCGGCCGCGTACGGGCCGAAGAGGAGCCGAGCCAGGTTGCGTTCGGCGGGCGGCAGCTGGGCGGGGTCGCCGTGCAATGCGGACCAGTGCGGGTTCCAGGAGACGAGGTCCCACGCGGCGGTGAAGACGCCGATCGGCACGTCGCCCAACCGGGCGACCAGTCGCTGCACCCCCGCCGGGACGTGGGTGCCGATCGTCCCGTCGCGCGGCGGGAGCAGCCCGGCGGCGCGGAAGAGTTCGTCGCGCTCGGCGCGGGAGAGTTGCAGTGCGCGGGCCAGAGCCCCGACCACCTGCGCTGACGGACGGGTCGCGCGCCCCTGCTCCAGCCGCAGCACGTAGTCGACCGAAATACCCGCCAGCTGCGCAAGCTCCTCGCGCCTGAGTCCCGGCGCCCGGCGCCTGCCCGCGGGCAGCCCGGCGTCGGCCGGGTCGAGCCGGTCGCGCCAAGCGTGTAGCAGTGGGCCGAAGGACATGGCTCCCATTCTGGCCTGCCCTCGGGCGAACGCCTGGGTACCACCGATAGCTGCCAAGACCGGCCGGATCGGCAGACGAGCGGTGTCGGAGGCTGTCTTATGATGAGTGGGGGAACTGCGCAAGGGGGGCGGCATGTTCGAGTTGCGGGTCGAGGTGGGCCAGCTGCGTGCTGCGGCGCGGTTCATCTCCGAGAGGGCCCAGGTCATCAGGGACAGGCTGCAGATCTTGGATGCGACGGTGGGGCGGGAATTGTTGTTGGATGGTTGGCAGGGAATTGCTGCGTCGGTCTACGACGAGTCGTGGGTGGAGTGGAAGCAGGGTGCCGCTGAGGTCGTCGCGGCCCTCGAGGTGTCCGCGACGAAGCTACTGGTCGCGGCCGACGAGTACGAAGCACGCGACTCCGCCAGCAGTGACGCGATCAATCGCGCCGGCGAGCAGGCGTAGGGGATGTCGGGCGACAACAGCTATCGGGTGAATCTCACACAACTCGATGAAGCGATCACCACGATGGCCGCCTTCGGCACCGAGGTCGAGGGGTGGCTGCAGGAGGTCGACGCCAAGGTTGCCGAGCTACATCTGTCGTGGTCGAGCCCAGCCGCACAGGCACAACGTGACGTGCATGATCGGTGGCTGGCCGGGGCCGAGGAGATGCGGGAGAACCTCGATGAATTGCGTGCGGTAGCCCGCCGCGCGCATACGAGTTACACCACCGCGGTCCAGACCAACGTGGAGATGTGGCCGCAGTGACCCCGACGCCCACGGTGCCGATCATCGTGTGCCGGGCGGACGAATACACCTCCGCCGGGGAAGTATTCGGCCAGATATCCGCCGATTGTATGACCACCCACTCCGGATTGTTCAGGGTGCTGACGGCACACCAGGGGATGGCAGGCAGCGACAGCGTCGGTGAGCAGTGGGCGGCAGGCTACGACGAAGCCGCCCAGCTCGCGCTGTCGACCTCGTCGAATCTGACCACCGCGTGTGGGCAGACCAGAGACCTGATCGTGGTCGGTGCCTACAACCATCAGGTCGCCGAGGCGACCGCCAGCCTTCGAGCACTGCCGGATCCTCCGGCACCGTCGCTGTCGGTGGACCCGTGCCTGCCCGAGACCGCGGCTTCGGCGGCGGGGGACGGTATGCCGGAGCCGTTCGGGTGGTCGCTCATCAAGGATCTGGTCGGGTGGGCGTGGCCCAACGGGCATCAGGACCAATTGAATTCCGCGAAGACTGCGTGGCACACGGCCTCGTCGGATTTCCGGACGGTGGCCGGCACGGTCCCGAGCGCAGTCGATCTGCTGAGAAATCAGCAGTCCGCCGAGATCGAGATCGGGGTACAGACCTGCACCACTCGTCAAACCGATCTGAACGAGTTGGCCGACTCCTGTCAGGCGCTGGGCGACGCATGCGGTGAGTACGCGCACTATCTCGATGACGCTCATTCTCGGATCCTCGAAGAACTCAGAGACATCGCCGTCGAAACTGTCGCCGCGGAAGCGGTCTTCTTGGCATTGGCACCGGTCACGGCGACAGTTTCGGAATGGGTCGGCAACACCGCGCTGGCCGTCCGCACAGCCGCCAAGGCCCGCCGGATCGCCACGATCATCGGCGAGCTCGCGGCACGGGTAGCCAGGATCGTCACCGATGTCGTCAGGCCACTCGTCGAACGATTGAAACCGCTTGTCGACAAGGTTCGGTCGTGGGTACAGGCAGCCCGGGCGAAGTTCCTCGGTCGCAGCGGCCCCAACGCCCTGTTCTCGCGTGGCGGAGCGTTGACCAATCGTGAAGTGTTGGACGGCGATATCGGTCTTCCCAGAACTATGGAGACGATCGAGGAATACGCCCGATTGGCGGGTATCGACCTTCGCGGCGCGAAGATCGAGATCCTCGACGACGCCGATACGATCTCCTACCTCGACTTCCAGTGCGCTATAGCGAGGACCGACTCCCAGGGAGTGCAGCTGGGACCGGCATCCTTTCAGGATCCGGAGACATTGGTACGTACGCTGGCCCATGAGAATGTGCATGTCCGTCAATACGCGGAGGGCAAGATCAATTCGATGACAAGCGGCCTGGAGGACGAGGCATACGCGGCCGAGGATGCGTTCGTCGAGACCTGGCGGAGGAACACACCATGACCGAAGAGCTTTCGCGACTGGTCGTCGAGCGGGTCGATGTTCTTCCGAGCCGGGCCGGATGGATGTTCGTTACCGGCGTGCTCTCGGGCGAGCCGGTCAATATCGGCGATCGAGTGGCTATCCAGAACGGCGACCTGTCGACGATCACGACGATCAAATCGATCGAACTGCACAGCCGACCCGGGCTGACGACGATCGTCTTGGATTCCGACCTGCGTTCCATCGTCACCGTCGGTACCGTGATCCAGCGTCGGGAATGACTGCGTGCGAATGGATTCGAACTCGGTCGGTTCAGTTCAGGTGGGGAAGGTGCGCAGCGGTGACCGATATGCAGGAATGGGAACGCCGACTCGAGCGGGAACTCGCCGAGATCCGTCGCAGTGGTGACCGACTGGCTGATGCCGTCGCCGCCGTGCGCGGTCGGGGCGACGGGCGTGGTGTCCTCGTCGAGGTCGACGCCGGCGGCGACATCACCGATCTCCGGATCGCCCCCGGCGCCATGCGCTCGAGTAGCAACCAACTCACCGCCGCGCTGCTCGACTGCCACCGTAGGGCGCGGGCCGATGCGAAAAGCAAAGTCGACCGGCTGCTCAACACGGCCGACCCCCGTATTCACGACCAGATCCAACGGCTGCACGCGCGACAACCGCTCGATAACCGCGGGCGATCACTCTCGGACGAGGAAATCCGGGCCGCCGATGATGCCTACTTCGAACGCAGAAACCGCGACGGCTGGACCGATGCCCGCTGACCGGGCGTCGGAATCTCCTGATAGGCAATGCCGCTGAAGCGGCCACCCGGTGTAGGCGCCAGCTCCGAGCGATCGGCCGCAGGCCGATTTCCGGGCGCGTCGCGCCGAGCCTAGGTACCGGCGGTCCGTACGTTGCGCCGGGCCCTGGTTGCGAGACCGGTGGGCGCCGAAGGTTGGCCACATGCACACCCTCGTCATGACCGGAGCGACCGGCGGCATCGGCCGGATCGCCGCCGAACACCTGCTCACCGAACCCGACCTGCGCCTCGTGGTCCTGGCCCGCGACCCCGCCACCGTCGACCCGCGCGCCACGGCGATCCCCGCCGACCTCCGCTCGCTCGCGAGCATCCGCACCGCCGCCGAGCGGATCACCGCCCTGCTCGACAGCGGCGACCTGCCCCCGCTGCACGGCTTCGCGGGCAACGCGGGCATCCAGTACACGAACGCGACCACCACCGGCGAGGACGGCTACGAGGCCACCTTCACCGTGAACGTGCTCGCCAACCACCTGCTGCTCCGGCTCCTGGAGAAGCGCTTCACCGCCCCGGCGCGCATCGTGCTCACCGGTAGCGACACCCACTTCGGGGATCTCAGGCACAACCTCGGGCTGGTCCCGGCCCCGGTCTGGCAGGACCCGGCCAGATTGACCCGCCCCGCCGCCTTCCGCAGCCCGGCGAGCACCGCGGCGGGCCGCACCGCCTACTCGACCAGCAAACTCGCCGTGCAGTACCTCGTGCACGAGTGGGCCCGCCGCTTGCCCGTCGGCGTCGACATCGTCTCCTACAACCCGGGTTTCGTGCCCGGTACCGGACTCGCCCGCAACGCCGGAGCCTTCGAACGCCTCGTCGCCCGGCGCGCGCTCCCCGCCCTCGCCCGCACCCCGCTCGCCACCGACATGACCACGGCGGGAGCACAACTGGCGGCGGTGCTGCTCGGCAAGGTCACCGCCCCGACCGGCGGGTACATCGATCGCGATCGCGAGGCGCGGTCGTCCCCCGAGTCCTACGACGAGCAGCGCGAGCGGCAGCTGTTCGCCGCGCTGGAGGACGTCGTCGCATAGCTGTCCCCTTTTCGACCGACACCGCGGCGGTCCCGGCATCGCTACCGTCTCTCGACGGACCGTCGGGAGGGGATGCCGGTGCTCGCCACCAGCCGCGCACAGGGGATCGACCAGAACAACCAGCAGGGCAAGTTCGGTGCCGACTACGTGCGGGTGCTCGCCACGGCGGCGGGGTTGCTGTGGGCGCAGGACGATGTGGATCTGGATGGGGTCGACCTGTGTCTGAAGTTGCCGGGCCGCACTCCGCGCGGGTTCTCGCCGCGGATCGATGTGCAGGTCAAGACCGTGCGCAAGCCATTGATCGGGAACGGGACACTGGCCTTCGACGGGCTGAGCAAGCCGCAGTACAACCGGCTGGCCGGGGCCGGGTCGATCGTGCCCCGGTACCTGTTCGTCGTGCACGTGCCGAAGACGACCGGTGAGTACGCCGCCGTGCTCAGCGCGGGGCTGCTGCTCCGCACTATCGGGTATTACCTGCCGCTGAGCGAGCAGCCGCCGCTCGCCGTCGGTGACACCAGGCAGAGCATCCGGGTCCGGATTCCGCTGGGCAACGTGTTGACCGTGGAGAGCCTGCGCGGCCTCGTCACCGGCAGCGCCGCGGTACCGGCGGGGTAGCCGGTGCCCATCCCGCCGATCGGCGACATCACCGGCTACCTGCGCGCCACCGGCTGGACCGGCACCGGGCAGTGGCGGGGCGCCGAGGTCTGGAGCCGGGACGAATTCGACGTGCTGATCCCGTCCGCGCTCGAGTTACCCGACAGCGCCGCCCGGCTCAGGGAGCTCACGCGCTGCGTCGCCGACGCCGAGCGGCGGACGCCCGCCGCGGTCTGGCGCGACCTGGGCCGGGTCCGCTTCGACGTGATCGGCTACCGCGGCTCCGAGCCCACCGAATCAGTGCCCGCCGGGCTGCGCGCGGTGCAGGCCGTGCGCGACCTGCTCGCGCACTCGGCACGGGAGGCCCTCGGCGACGACGGCTCCGCCGACACCCTCCTCGACCGCGCCCGGATCGCCGTCGGCGACGAACTCTTCGGCGTCGACCTGGTCCTCCCCGCCGACGGCGGCCGCGGCACCGTGCTCCGGCTGCTGCGCACCTGCACCGCGGTGCGGCGGGCAGCCGACACCGGCACCGCCCCCGACGGCGTGCCGGAGCCGATCTGCCTCGCCGTCGCCGACCTGGCCGGAACCGGGCGCGCCCGCGCCTTCGAGCTGGCCTTCCGATGGTCGCCGCTGGACCCGCGCCCGCACGAGGTGGTCGCCTTCCCGGCCGGCGCGGGCGCGCGCATCCACGCCGCCGCCACCGTCGCCGAATCCGCGACCGCCGTCGTCTCCGGACCGGTCACCGGTCTCTTCGACGACGAAGAGGGCGAGCGCAGGCTGATCCGGGTGCGCGGCGTGCTCGAACTGGACGGCACCGCCACCGGACGCCGCCGCACCGTCCCGGTCCGGCTCCGCACCGAGACCGACTACGAACGCGCCCTCGCCGCACACCGGGACGGCCGGTCCGTGCGCGCCGAGGGCACCGTCACCGACGGCCGCACCCGCGGCATCGCCGCCGCACCCGGCGGTTTCACCGTGCTCGACCACCCCTGACTCCCGACAGAACGGAACCCGCATGTCCGACCGGTTGACCCTCACCCAGCGCTGCGTCCTGCTCGTCCTGCTGGCCGAGGCGAGGGAGCTCACCAATGCCGAGCTGTACGGGCTCGCCGGGTTGCGGTTGGAGCGGCCGCAGCGGGAGCAGTTGAACGCGCTCGCGTTGATCGCGAGCACGAAGGTCGGGCGGACGTATGCGCACGAGCTCACCGATCGGGGAGCGGTGTGGTGTGCCGACGAGATGAGCGCCACGCGCCCCGCCCGCTCCGGCCCCGCGGGTGGGGCACTGTACTCGGTGCTCGCCGGGTTGCGCAGGCATCTGGACGGCACCGGACAGGTGGTTGCCGAGATCTTTCGGCCGGACGTGCCGAGCCGCGTGGTGGCGGCGTATGCGGCGGTCACCAAGGGCGGAGATCAACCGATCCGGCTCGCCGTACTGCGCGAGCGGTTGACCGACGTGTCGCGGAGCGAATTCGACGTGGCCATCGAGCAATTGGCACGCCGGGACGGAATACACGTACGGTCCGAGGCCGATCAGAAGACGCTGACCGACCGGGACCACGATGCCGCGGTGGAACTCGGCGGTACGTCCCGGCATCTGCTCACCATCGAAGCCGCCCGGTGAACGAGGAGCAGTACCACGCCCTCGCCTCGATCCAGTTCAGCAGCGCGCTCACTCCGGACGAGATCTGGAGTCCGCTGAGCCATCACGTGGACGGCCTGCATCCGAAGGCTGCCGCGCAGATCGAGCGGGCGGTGCGACGGGCGGCCGACCACCCGCGGCGTTCGCCGACCGGCCTGGTACTCCACGGCGAACGCGGTGTCGGCAAGACCCACATGCTCGGCTGGCTGCGCGAGCTGGTCGAGGAGGCGGGCGGCGCCTTCTTCATGCCCAAGCTGATCGACGGCGCGTCGTTCTGGGCCGGTGCGGTGCACGGCATCGTCTCGCGGCTGCTCGCCGAGGGCGGACGGCTGGGCTGGCTCCTCGGAGAGCTGGCCGAACGCACCGGTTGCGACAAAGAGCTCACCATGCGGCTGCGCGGCAACCTCGAGGTGCAGCCTCCACATCTGAAGGACTTCGTCGCGCGCATCGAGGATCTCGACATCCAGGTGGCCACCGAGTGCGCCGACACCCTCCGCGCGCTGGTGCTCTACCGGGCGCGTGGGCCGCTGCGCGAAATCGGTCTCGCTTACCTCACCCTGGACGACGGCATCGAGGAATCGGCTCGGCAGGAGTGGGGATTCCGACAGCGCGGCAAGCCGTCGCAGCTGCTCTTCCACGACCTGTGCCGGATCTTCGCCCTCGCCGGGCCGGTGGTGCTCGCCATCGACCAGCTCGACACCGTCATCGCCCAGTCCGACCAGAACGACGAAGACGGGCTGGCCAACCGGCTCGCCGACGGGCTGATGCGGATGCGCGAGGAGACCACGCGCACCGTGATCGTCGCGGCGTGCATTCCGAATTCCTGGTTGTTGATCAGCAATCGCGCGGTGAATTCGGCCGCCGACCGGTTCACCAAGCTGAATCTCTCCACCACCATGCCCGGTGCCGATGTCGCCAGGGCGATCGTGGAGCGGCACCTGGGCGCGCTCTACGGCGAGATCGGCTTCGAGCCGCCGTACCCCACCTGGCCGGTGCTTCCCGCCGCGTTCGAGCGCCTCCCGGTGGTGCACTTCACCCCCCGCAGGCTGCTCCAGCAACTGGAGAAGCACGTGGCCCAATGCCTCGCACGCGACACCGTCGTCGAGCTGGATGATTTCGGCGCCGTAGCCGAACCGGCAGTGGCTCCCGCGGCGGACCGGACCGAACTGGGCGCGTTCGACGCCCGCTTCACCGCACTCCACGAGTCCGCCGACGTGATCAGCCCGCTCGACCCCCGGTTCGAGGACGAGCGCATGGTCGCGCTGCTCAACGCGGCCCTGCAGTGCTACGTACTGGAGCAGAACCGGGGCAGCCAGGAACTCACCATCGACCCGGACCGCACCGTCTCCCCCGCCCTGCACGCCCGCCTCCGCCGCACCCTGGACGAGGCCAGCGAGGACGAGGAGCACTGGAGCTTCCGCGCCATCGCGCACAGCCACCACCGCGCCGTGCTGGCCCGGCTGCGCTCGGCCTCGCTGGAGGCGGGGATCCAGCCGAACGCGGCCAAGCGCCACCTGGTGGTGCTGCGCAACTCCACCTTCTCCACCGGGCCGGTCACCACGACCACGCTCGCCGACTTCGAAGCGGCGCAAGGGGTCGCGATGCCGATCTCGGCCGCCGATCTCAAGACCTTCACCGCGCTGGAGACGCTGCTCGCCGAGCGCGCACCCGGGTTGGCGGGGTGGTTGGCGGCGCGGCGCCCGGCCAGCCATACCGAGCTGTTCCTGCGGATCTTCGGCGAGCCGGGAAACGGTCACCATGCACCGGACGCCGGCGCCCGGAGGCCCGACCTACCGGACCGAAAAGAACTGACACCCGCCCCGCCGGTGATTGACCCGTCGGGAACCAGAAACCCGGTCGAGCCGGACAACCCGGACGAGCCCACCGTGCTCCTCGGCCGCAAGACCCAGACCGGCAAAGACCTGCGCACCCCACTCGTCCTCCTGCGCAAACACACCGCTGTCTTCGCCGGCAGCGGCTCCGGCAAGACCGTCCTCCTCCGCCGCCTGGTGGAAGAGGCCGCACTGCACGGCGTCTCCTCCATCTTGATCGACACCAACAACGACCTGGCCCGCCTCGGCGACGCCTGGCCCACCCCACCGCCGAGCTGGATCGAGGGTGACGCCGCCCGCGCCGAGCGCTACCTGGACGACACCGACGTGGTGATCTGGACACCCCGCCGCGAGACCGGCAACCCGATCGCGCTGAACCCGCTCCCGGACCTGGCAGGCGTCCTGGACGACCAGGACGAGTTCCGCATCGCGATCGACGCATCGGTGGCCGGCCTGCTCCCCCGCACCGGGCTCACCGGCCGCCGCACCGCGACCGGGAAGGCGGTGCTGATCCAGGCCCTGACGAAGTTCGCCAGAGACGGCGGCAGCGACCTCGGCGGGTTCGTCGACCTCCTCGGCGACCTGCCCGACGGGGTCAGCACCATCCGGGACGCGGCCAAGCTGGCGAGCGGCATCGCCGACGAACTCGCCGCCGCCACCATCAACGACCCGGTCTTCGGCGGCGCGGGCACCCGGCTCGACCCCGGCATGCTGCTCACGCCGCGCCCGGGCAAGCGGGCCAGGATCTCGGTGATCAGCTGCATCGGGCTCCCGGTGGACGAGCAGCGGCAGACCTTCGTGAACCAGCTCCAGCTGGCGCTCTTCGCCTGGATCAAGCGCAATCCGGCGGGGGACCGCCCGCTCGGCGGGCTGCTGGTGCTGGACGAGGCGCAGACCTTCGTCCCGCAGGGCAAGACCGTGGTCTCCAGCGAGAGCACGCTGCAACTGGCGGCGCAGGCGCGCAAGTACGGGCTCGGCATGGTGTACGCGACGCAGGCGCCGAAGGCGCTGGACAACCGGGTCACCGGCAATGCCGCCACCCAGTTCTTCGGCAGGTTGAACGCACCCGTCCAGATCCAGGCCGCCACGGAGCTGGCCAGGGCGAAGGGCGGCCAGGTGGACGACATCGCCCGGCTCGGCGCGGGCGCTTTCTACGGCACCACCGAGGGCGCCGGCTTCGCCCGGCTCGCGGTGCCCATGTGCCTGAGCCACCACCCACCCAGCGCCCTCACCGAGGACGAAGTCCTGGCCCGAGCCCGCACCACCCGCCCCTGACCCCTCAGAACGGAAACTGCACCTCCACCTCCCCGCCGAACCACATTCGGCGAGACCCGCGAACTCGGGCACCGAGGCGGCGCTCATCTCGTCGGCGACGAAGCAATCGAGCGGGCGCGGGCCGCGGGCACCGGGTCGGGCATGCCGGGAGAATAGCGGTGCTTCGTATCCTGGTGCCGTGCGCACCAACTCACCGGAGTCCACCGCCGCCAACGCGCTGACCGCGCGCTGGGCCGCCGCCGCCGGGTCCGGCGATTTCGTGCTCTCCGGCGCGGGGGTGTGGCCGCTGCTCGCGCTGCTCACCGGCGCTGCCGATGGGCCTGCGCGCACCGAGCTGGAGGCCGCGCTCGGCATTCCGGCGGCGGAAGCGCACGCGGGCGGGCTGCGGCTGCTGGAGCTGCTGGCGAACTCGGACGACCTCTCCGCCGCGCTCGGCTTCTGGGTGCGCGACGGGCTGCCGCTGCGCCCGGAGTGGCGCGCGTCGGTGCCCGCGGGGACGGTCGCGCCGCTCACCGGGCAGCAGGCGCTCGACGACTGGGCCCGCCGCTACACGAAGGGGCTGATCGAGCGCTTCCCGCTCACCGTCGACCGGGGCACGCTGCTGGTACTGGCCACCGCGCTCGCCGCTGACCTGCGGTGGCGCAGCGAATTCCAGAAGACCACGCTCACCCCGGAGGATGGCCCGTGGCGCGGGCAGCGGGCGGCGGGGCTCACCCGCACGGTCCCGTGGGTCACCGACATCGCGGTGCTCGACGCCGAGACGCCGGTGACGCGGCTGGTGGTCGAGGGCATCGGCGACGCCGACGTGCACCTGCTGCTCGGCCCGGAGCGGCCCGGCGCGGTGCTCGGCGCGGGAATCGCCGCGCTCGCCGACGCGGTCCCGGTGCGCACCGGGCTGGATGCCGACGGCCCCGGGCTCACCAGGGAAGAGGTGTACGGCCACCGGCAGCAGGATTCGCTGCGGGTCGAGCTGCCGAGTTTCCTGGTCCGCTCGCAGCACGACCTGCTCGAGCGGCCGGAGCTGTTCGGGCTGCGCGCGGCGCTCGACCCGGCCCGCGGGCACTTCCCCGGCCTCTCGCCGGAGCCGCTCGCGGTGCAGCAGGGGGCGCAGGACGTGCTCGCGGAGTTCGGCGCGACCGGCTTCACGGCGGCGGCGGTCAGCGCCTTCGGGATGCGGGCCGGGTCGGCCGGGCCGGCGCGGCCGCCGAAGCGCACGACGACCGCGCTGCGGGTGCGGTTCGACCGCCCCTTCGGTTTCCTGCTCGTGCACCGGGCCGGCGGGCTCGCGGTGGTGGCGGGCTGGGTGTCGGCTTGCCCTGGAGTGCACTCCAGGTAATAGCGTCGGTACCGAGTTCGTCACCGACACCCAGGAGGGTTCATGCAGCTCGGCATCCACGTTCCCATCTTCGACATCGACGGCGGGCCCGCGGCCATCGCCGGTGAGCTGGCCGCGGTCGGCCGGGCCGCGGAGGAGTCCGGCGCGACCTGGCTCTCCTTCATGGACCACTTCTTCCAGATCGAGCCGACCGGGCTGCCCGCCGAGGCGAACATGCTCGAGGGCTACACCACCCTCGGCTACCTGGCCGCGCACACCAGCACCATCGACCTCGGGCTGCTCGTCACCGGGGTCACCTACCGGCACCCGGGGCTGCTCGCCAAGATCGTCAGCACGCTGGACGTGCTCTCCGGCGGGCGGGCGGTGCTCGGCATCGGCGCGGCCTGGTTCGAGCGCGAGCACCTCGGCCTCGGCGTGCCGTACCCGCCGATCGCGGAGCGGTTCGAGCGGCTCGAGGAGGCGCTGCGGATCGCGAAGCAGATGTGGGACCCGGCGAACAACGGGCCGTTCGAGGGCAAGCACTACCAGCTCGCGGAGACGCTGTGCGCGCCGCAGCCGCTGCGCACGCCGCCGGTGCTGATCGGCGGCGGCGGCGAGAAGAAGACGCTGCGGCTGGTGGCGCAGTACGCCGACCGCTGCAACCTGTTCGGCACCTCGGCCGCCGATGTCGAGCACAAGCTCGACGTGCTGCGCGGGCACTGCGACACCGTCGGCCGGGATTTCGCCGAGATCCGGGTGACCGTGATGGCGGGTTCGCCGAACCCGGACGATCACGACGGCTTCGTCCGCGGGCTGGCCGACTACGCGAAGATCGGCGTGCACCAGGCCATCGTCATGCCGCCGCCCGGCTCGCCCGCGGCGTGGATCGACAGCCTGGCGCCGGTCGTCCCGCAGCTCGCCGAACTGGGCTGAAACGGGTCGCGGGCGAGCCTGGGAATGCCGGCTCGCCCGCGTGGCACCGCCCCGCCTGGGCTCGGAAGCAGCCCGCTACCCGGCCCTGATCAGCGGCCCGCCCCGACCCCGTCGAGCATCCGCTTCTCCGCCGACGGCATCTCGAATTCGCCGCCCCCGATCACCGCGGTCGCCACCTTGGGCAGCGCCCGCGGGTGGTGCTCACCGAGCCAGCCGATGAGCTCCTCGCGCACCGCGCAGCGCAGCGTCCAGACATCGTCGGAATCGGCGGCCGACATCGACGCGCGCACCACGATATTGGTCGGCGTGCTGTCGGTGACCAGCAGATTCCAGTTGCGGCCGTCCCAATCCGGGCGCTGCTTCAGGTACTCCCGCAGATGGTCGCGCAGCTCGTCGATCGGGGTGCAGTGATCGAGGTGCAGGAACACCGTCCCGGTGATCTGCGACCCCCCGCGCGACCAGTTCTCGTACGGCATGTTGTTGAAGTACGAGACCGGCATGGTCAGCCTGCGGTCGTCCCAGATCCGCACGGTGAGGAAGGCGAGGGTGATCTCCTCGACCGTGCCCATCTCCCCCTCGACCACCACGGTGTCGCCGATCTTGACCGAGTCGCCGAAGGCGATCTGCAGCCCGGCCACCAGGTTGCTCAGCGTGGATTGCGCGGCGACACCGGCGATGATGCCGATCACGCCCGCCGAGGCGAGCAGCGAGGTGCCGAGCGTGCGCATGGTCGGGAAGAGCAGCAGGATCGCCACCGCAGCGGTGGTGACCACCAGGATCGAGGTGATGATCCGGCGCACCAGCCCGAGCTGGGTGCGCAGCTGCCGCACCCTGGCGATGTCCTGGGTGCGGTGCGAGTAGGCCGAGAGGGTGTTCTCCGCGACCGCGTCGGCGAAGCGGATGACGGTCCAGGCCAGGGCCATGACGGCCATCGTGGCGAGGATGTTGCGAATCATCGCGTCCTGCTTCAGATGCAGTTCCGCGAGGGGGTACGTGAGGTGCAGGGCCACCGTTCCGAGCAGCACCTGCACCGGTAACTGCAGGCGCCGCAGCAGGAGCGGCAATCGGTTGTCCGGGCGTTGCGTCGCGCTGTACCGCAGCAGGCGGTCCATGACCAGCCCGGCGAGCACGGTGATCACGACGGTGACGCCGAAGACGATGAGCGGCCGGATGACGTCCTCCAAGGCGTAGAACTCCTTGTCGTGTAGTCGTTCGGTGCGGTCCACCCGACAGGCTACCCACGCGCCGCGGGCTCACTCGGGGTGCGATCCGCGCCACCCGCCCAGCGCGAGGGCCGGAAGCCGCCAGCACCGGAGGGCGACACGGGCGAGGCTTCCCGCATGGATCTTCTGTTGCAGGACAAGGTCGCGGTGGTCACCGGGGCGTCGAAGGGCATCGGGCTCGCCACCGCGCGCACGCTGCGCGCCGAGGGCGCGCTGGTGGTCGCGGTCTCCCGCCGCCCGACCCCCGAGCTGACCGAACTCACCGGCGACCGGCTGGCGCACGTCGCCGCCGACCTGGCCACCCCGGACGGCCCCGCCCGCGCGATCGAGCGCGCGGCCGAGCTCTTCGGCGGGGTCGACGTGCTGGTCAACAATGCCGGTGGCCCGCCGCCGGGCGCGGTGCTCCCGCGCTTCTCCTTCACCGCGCTGGACGATGCCGACTGGCTCGCCATGTTCGACTTCAACGTGATGGCGACGGTGCGGGCGGTCCGCGCGGCGGTGCCGCTCATGCTGGCCCGCGGCGGCGGCGCGATCGTCAACATCTCCTCGACGCACGCGCACGTGCCGAGCGCGATCAATGTCGACTACGGGGTGGCCAAGGCCGGGATCAACAACCTCACCAAGGCGCTCTCCGAGGAGTACGGGCCGCGGGGCATCCGGGTGAACACGGTCTCGCCGGGCCCGGTGCTGACGCCCTGGTGGACCGAGCCGGGCGGGGCCGCTGAGGTGATCGCCGCGGCCACCGGCTCGGATCGGGACGCCGTGCTCGGCGGCGGCGCGGCGGCCATGATGGCGCTCACGACCGGGCGGCTGATCGATCCGCAGGAGATCGCGGACGCCGTCGTGCTGCTCTGCTCGCCGCGCTCGGCCAGCACCACCGGGGCCGATCTGCTGGTCGACGCGGGGTTGCGTAAAGCGGTCTGAACCGCCGGAACATGTGAATCGCCGTTCCATATAAAGCCAGGTGGCGGGTCAGCTGGACCGGGAGTATGTTACGTCCGATTCCTTCCTGGGCGGCTGTTCAGGAAGGCCGGGTCGAACGGAAGGCGGGGCGGATGACCGCAGCGACCAGCATCGGGGTCCGAGCAGCCGCGACCTCGATCGCCGCCGCTCGCGCCGAGTTCGACGCGGATCGCGATCCGCGGATGATCCGGCTCCGGCTGCGCGGTATCGAGGCCGCGGTATCGACGGTTCGCGCCAACCTCGTCGCGCCGGATTCGGCTCGGCTCGCGGCGGCGCTCGGCGAGGTGGCGCAGCGCTGCCACGGCGCCGCCGCGCTGGCGGGGGCGCACTCCGGCACCGCGGTCCCCGCCGAGCTGCTCGCCGTCCTCGACATCGCCGACCGCTGCGCCCGCCTGGTAGTCCTCGGCCTCGGGCCCGACCGCCTCCCCCTGCTGCACCTCGCCACCGAGGCCGAGCAGACCCTCACCCGCTGGTCGCTCGCGCTCCCCGCGCACGACGACGACCGCGCCCTCGGTCGGGAACTCCTCCGCACCGTGCACGCCTTCCTCGCCCTGGCCTACCCGCTGCGATGAATTCCCTCCCGCCGCCCCGTCACCGTTGACGAAGCGATCCGCGAGAAGGAGTTCGACATGACCGACAAGCCAAAGGGCCCGGCCTCCTACTTCCCCTCCATCGAGGCGAAGTACGGCCGCAGCATCCCCGAGTGGCTGGCGATCATCGCCGCCGCGGGCCACGACAAGCAGAAGCCGCTGGTCGACTGGTTGAAGAGCGAGCACGGGCTCGGCCACGGCCACGCCACCGCGCTCGCCGCCCACCACCTGAACCCGGAGAAGTGGGCGAGCTGACGGCTCAGCGCACCAGCGCGGGGCGCTTGCTGTCGAAGCTCCACCCGGGCACCAGGTACTGCATGGTGGCCGCGTCGTCGCGGTCACCGAGCCCCGCGCGCAGGTACAGCTCGTTGGCGGCGGCGACGCGCTCCTCGTCGAGCTCGACGCCGAGGCCGGGGCGGTCCGGGAGGGTCAGCGAGCCGTCGGCGATGCGGTAGGGCTCGCGGGTGACGCGCTGGCCGTCCTGCCAGATCCAGTGCGTGTCGATGGCGGTGATGCTGCCCGGCGCGGCGGCCGCGACGTGGGTGAACATGGCCAGCGAGACGTCGAAGTGGTTGTTCGAGTGCGAACCCCAGGTGAGGCCCAACGCGTCGCAGAGCTGGGCCACCCGCACCGAACCGGCCATGGTCCAGAAGTGCGGGTCGGCCAGCGGGATGTCGACCGCGCCCGCCCGGACGGTGTGGCCGAGCTCGCGCCAGTCGGTGGCGATCATGTTGGTGGCGGTCGGCAGCCCGGTGGCCCGCTTGAACTCGGCCATCACCTCGCGCCCGGAGAAGCCGCCCTCCGGCCCGACCGGATCCTCGGCGTAGGCGAGCACGTCCCTGAGCTCGCGGCCGATCTCGATCGCCTCGGTCAGCAGCCAGCCGCCGTTCGGGTCGAGCGTGACCCGCGCCTCCGGGAACTCCGCGGCCAGCGCGCGCACCGCGGCCGCCTCCTCGCGGGCGGGCAGCACCCCGCCCTCGAGCTTGAAGTCGCGGAAACCGTAGCGCTCCCCGGCCGCCCTGGCCAGCGCGACGACGGCATCCGGCGTGAGCGCCTCGGCGTGCCGGAGCCTGCTCCAGGCGTCGGCGTCGGCGGGCTCGTCGGCGGCCGAGCGGTACGGCAGGTCGGTGCGCTCCCGGTCGCCGACGAAGAAGAGGTAGGCGGCGGCCAGGGCGTAGAGCCCCCAGGTGACCTCGCCGGTCGCCGACTTGATCAGCCCGAAGCCGTACGGCGCGACGAAGCCGCCGAGGTTGCCGAGCGAGTTGATGATGGCGATCGCCGGGGCCAGCACCAGCGGGTGCAGCCCGGACTGCGGGATCGACCAGAACAGCGGGCTCGCGCTCTTGAAGCCCATGGCGGCGACGCAGAGGAAGACCAGGGCGAGCCAGGGTGAGGCGATCGCCGCGAGGTAGGTGCCCGCGGCGGCGGTGAGCAGCGCGATGATCAGCAGCGGCCTACGGTTCCCGGTCCGGTCGCCGACCCGGGAGGAGAGGTACATGGCGAACACCGCGCAGATCCAGGGCAGCGAGGAGAGCAGCCCGACGGTGATGTCGGTGAGCCCGCCGATCCGGCGCACGATGGACGGCAGCCAGAAGGTGTTGGCGTAGATCGAGAGCTGGATGGCGAAGTAGATCCAGCAGAGCAGGATGAGCTTCGGGTCGAGCAGCATCTTCCAGCGCGAACCGCGGTGCGAGACGCCGGAGTCGGCGGCCTTCCGCACCTCCTCGGCCCCGATGGTCTCGGTGAGCGCGCGCTGCTCGCCCGCGGTCAGCCACGTGGCGTCGGAGATCTTGGAGTCGAGGAAGAAGTAGGCGACGCAGCCGACGACCACCGAGAACAGCCCCTCGATGCCGAACATCCACTGCCAGCCGTGCAGCCCGCCCGCGCCGTGCAGTGAGAGCAGCGGGCCGGAGAGCGGCCCGGAGATCGCGGCCGCCACCGACGACCCGGCGACGAAGAGCGCGGTGGCCCGGCCGCGGTGCGAGTTCGGCAGCCACTTGGCGAGGTAGAAGATCACGGCGGGGAAGAAGCCGGCCTCGGCGGCGCCGATGCCGACATCCGCCTCCAGGTACTCCCTGGCGTAGCCGATATTGGAGCGGTTGATCTGGTTGCAGATCAACATCACGATGAACAGCGGGACGACGCGGCGGAAGAACTTGGCGACCGCGGTGTCCAGGTCCGCCGATATCGGCCGAGTGAACGACATCGTCCGCGATGCGCGTCCAACACTAATTATGTGTGAATCGATACAGGAAAGGTATCGTGCCTGAGCTCGGCCAGCAGCCGGGCCAGCGCCGGGTTCTCGTTGCCCTGCCGCCAGATCAGCTCCAGCTCGACCCGCGCGGCGACCCCGGGCAGCTCGCGGTAGACCACGTTGTCGAAGTGCATCCCGGTCACCGACTCCGGCACCAGCGCGACGCCCCAGCCCAGGTTCACCAGCGCGAGCAGGCTGTGCACCTGGGTCATGTACTGGGTGACCAGCGGAATCACCCCCGCGTCGTGCAGCACGCTGGTCACCAGCTGATGGAAGTAGCGGGCCTCGACCGGCGCGTGCATCACCATCTCGACCCCGTGCAGCGCGGTCAGCGGCACCGGCTCACCGGATTCGGCCAGCGGGTGCCCGGCGGGCAGCGCCAGCACCAGCCCCTCGCGCACGAAGGTCCGGGTGGCGAGGTCCGGCCTGGCGATCGGCGGGCGGACCAGCCCGAGGTCGAGCGAGCCCTCGGAGAGCGCCTCGACCTGGTCCATCGTCACCAGTTCGCGCAGCTCCACGTCGACGTCGGGCAGCAGCTCGCGGGTGGTGCCGAGGACGAGCGGCAGCCCGGAGTGCACGCTGGCGCCGGTGAAGCCGACCCGGAGCACGCCGCCGGTGCCGTCCGAGACCCGGCGCACCGCCAGCGCCGCGCGCTCGGCCTGCTGTAGCAGCCTGCGGGCGTCGACGAGGAAGGCGCGGCCGGCCCTGGTCAGCCGGACGGTGCGGTTGGAGCGGTCGAAGAGCTCCGCGCCGACCTCCCGCTCCAGCAGCTGGATCTGCCTGCTGAGCGGCGGCTGGGTCATCCGCAGCCGCTCGGCGGCGCGGCCGAAGTGCAGCTCCTCGGCCACCGCGACGAAGTGGGTGAGCTGGACGAAGGTGAACACTCGATACCGACCTTGTATTGATAGAGAGGAAAACAGTGTTGGACGTGAATCATAGGTGCTCCTACCGTGAGGTCATGACCACCACATCGCCGCAGGAGATCGCCGCGCAGCTCGGCTCGGGCCTGCTCTCGTTCCCCGTCACCCACTTCCGCGCCGATGGCTCGTTCGACGAGGCCGCGTACCGGGAGAACATCGCCTGGCTCGGGCAGTTCGACGCCGCCGGGCTCTTCGCCGCGGGCGGCACCGGCGAGTTCTTCTCGCTGACCCCCGGCGAGGTCGAGCAGGTCGTCACCGCCGCCGTGCGGGAGGCGCCCGCCGGGCTTCCGGTGATCGCACCGGCCGGCTACGGCACCGCCACCGCCGTCGAGATGGCCCGCTCGGCCGAGCGGGCAGGGGCGCACGGCCTCCTGCTGCTGCCGCCCTACCTCACCGAGGCGAGCCAGGAGGGGCTTGGTCGAGCACGTGAAACGGGTGTGCGCGGCCACCGAGCTCGGGGTCACCATCTACTCGCGGGCCAATGCCGTCTTCTCCGACGTGGCCGTCGCCGAGCTGGCCGACAGCTGCCCGAACCTGGTCGGCTTCAAGGACGGCGTCGGCGATATCGAGCAGATGACCAGGATCTTCGCCCGGGTCGGCGAGCGGCTCACCTATGTGGGCCGACCGCGGAGCTCTTCGCACTGCCGTACCTGGCGCTCGGCGTCACCACCTACTCCTCGGCCATCTACAACTTCGTGCCGGAGTTCGCGCTCGCCTTCTACCGGGCGGTGCGCGCGAACGACACCGAGTTCGTGCGGAACGCGCTGAACGACTTCGTGATCCCCTACTGCGAGCTGCGCAACCGGAGATCCGGGTACGCGGTGAGCATCATCGAGGCGGGCATGACGGTGGTCGACCGCCCGGCCGGCCCCGTGCGCAGCCCGCTGACCGACCTGGACGACGTGGAACTGGCCGAGCTGGCCGATCTCGTGAAGCGGGTGAGCTGATTTGACCACCACCGAAACACTCCTGACCGGCGCCGCGCTGATCGGCAATGCCGACGTACCCGGCGGGGGCACGCCATTCCGCGCCGTGAATCCGGCGACCGGCGCCACGCTGGACCCGGTCTTCCGGCCGTCGACCGACGCGGACGTCGCGTGGGCCGCCGAACTCGCGCACCGAGCCTTCAAGCTCTACCGCCGCACCGGCCTCGAGCAGCGCGCGACCTTCCTGGAGAGCATCGCCGCCGAGCTCGAGGCGCTCGGCGACCAGCTGCTCGAGCGGGTCATGGCCGAGACCGGGCTGCCCGAGCCGCGGGTGCGCGGCGAGCTCGGCCGGACCACCGGCCAGCTGCGGCTCTTCGCCGCCGTTGTACGCGAGGGCAGCTGGACCGGCGCCCGGCTGGACACCCCCGACCCCGCGCGCAGCCCGCTGCCCAAGCCGGACCTGCGGCAGCGCCGGGTGCCGCTGGGCCCGGTCGCGGTCTTCGCGGCGAGCAACTTCCCGCTGGCCTTCTCGGTGGCGGGCGGCGACACCGCCTCCGCGCTCGCCGCGGGCGCCCCGGTGGTCGTCAAGGCGCATCCCGCGCACCCGGGCACCTCGGAGCTGGTCGGCCGCGCGATCCGGAACGCGGTGCGGGCCAACGGGCTTCCGGAGGGCACCTGCTCGCTGGTGCACGGCGGCGTCGAGCCGGGGCTGGCGCTGGTGCGGCACCCGCGGATCGCCGCGGTCGGCTTCACCGGGTCGCGGCAGGGCGGGCTCGCCCTGGTCGCGGCCGCGGCGGCGCGGCCGGTGCCGATCCCGGTCTTCGCCGAGATGTCCAGCGTGAACCCGGTCTTCGTGCTGCCCGCTGCGCTCGCCGAGCGCGGCGCGCAGCTCGGCGCGGAGTTCGTCGCCTCGTTGACCACCGGCGTCGGCCAGCTCTGCACCAGCCCGGGGCTGGTCTTCCTGGCCGACGGGCCGGGCGCGGACGAGTTCGTGGCCGCGGCGAGCGCCGCGGTCGGCGGGGCGGCCGCCGCACCCATGCTGAACACCGGCATCGCCTCCGCCTTCGCCAGCGGCGTGCGCAGGCTGACCGGGAGCGCGGGAGTCACCATCGCGGCCTCCGGCACCGACGCGAGCGATACCTGCACCGGCGTTCCGCACCTGTTCGTCACCGACGCGGAGCGCTTCGCCGCCGATCCGGCGCTGCGCGACGAGGTCTTCGGCCCGTCCTCGCTCGTGGTCCGGGTGGCGGGCGCCGACCGGCTGCCCGCGCTCGCCGCCGAGCTGGAGGGGCAGCTCACCGCCACCGTGCACGCCGCGGCGGGCGACCGCGAGCAGGCCGCCGCCCTGCTGGAGGAGCTGGAGCTGGTGGCGGGCCGGGTGCTCTTCGACGGCTGGCCCACCGGCGTCGAGGTCGGGCACGCGGTCGTGCACGGCGGCCCCTTCCCCGCCACCAGCGCCCCCGCCACCACCTCGGTCGGCAGCCTGGCCATCGAGCGCTTCCTGCGCCCGGTCGCCTACCAGAACGTGCCCGATGCCCTGCTCGCCGACGAAATCCGCGCGGCGAACCCGCTCGGCATCTGGCGGCGGGTGGACGGCTCCCTCACCAGGGAATGATCAGCACCGCGATGCGCGCCCGGCTGCCCGGCCGGGCGCGCGTCGTTGCTTCCTAGACGTTCACCACGGTTTTCAGCCAGCCGTCGTGGCGCAGGTCGAACTCCCGGTAGGCATCGATGGCGGCGACCGTCTCGATGCGCTGGGTGATGAAGCGGGTGGGGTCGATGTCGCCGCGCGCGACCCGGCCGAGCAGGCCGGGGATGTAGCGGCGGTGGTTGCAGTTGCCGCCCTGGACTGTGAGATTCCTGTTCACCGTCGCGCCGACCGGGAAGGCGTCGAAGTCCGGCGGGTACACCCCGATGATGCCGATGCTGCCCGCCTTGGCGACGGCGTCGGCGGCCCAGCGCAGCACCAGGCTCGGGCCGTCACCCGCCAGCCACTGACCTTCGCCGGTATTGCCTTCGGGTGCCGCCTGGCTGCGCTCGGCCTCGAAGGTATCGGCGTCCACCGGCAGGTTCGCTTCCGCCGGGCCGGACTTCGGGCGCTGGGCGTCGACGCCGACCGCGTCGATCACCCGGTCGACGCCGATTCCGCCGGTCAGCTCGCGCACCGCGGCCACCGGGTCCTCGGCGTTGAAGTCGATCGGCTCGGCGTTCTGCGAGCGGGCGATCTCCAGCCGGTCGGCGAGGCCGTCCACCACCAGCACCCGGGACGCCCCCTGCCGCTTCGCCGAGGCGATCGCGCACTGCCCGACCACCCCGGCGCCGAACACCAGCACCGTGTCACCCTGCGTGACCTGCGCCAGCTTCGCGCCGAACCAGCCGGTCGGCAGCACGTCGGAGACCATGATGGCCTGCTCGTCGGTGACCGCGTCCGGCACCTTGACCAGGGTGGTCGCGGCGTACGGGATCCGCGCGTACTCGGCCTGCAGCCCGTCGACCGGGCCGGTGCCCTCGGGGCCGCCGAAGAAGCTGGTGCCCGCCTGCGGGCCGTTCGGATTGGCGACATCGCACTGCGCGTAGTAGCCGGCCCGGCAGTAGCCGCAGTGGCCGCAGGCGATGGTGGAGCACACCACCACCCGGTCGCCCTTCGCGAAACCGCGCACCGCGGAGCCGGTCTCCTCGACCACCCCGACCGCCTCGTGCCCGAGCACGGTGCCCGGCAGCAGCCCGGGCATGGTGCCGCGCACCAGGTGCAGGTCGGTGCCGCAGATGGCGGAGGTGGTGATCCGCACGATCGCGTCGGTCGGCTCCTGGATCTTCGGGTCGCTCACCTCGTCGAGGCGGATGTCACCGACGTCGTGCCAGACGACTGCTTTCACGTCGTTCTCCTCTGCTCGGTAGGTCGGGGTGCGGCTACCCGAGGTCCGGAGACGAAAACAGGGCCCCGGCCCCCGGGTGGGGGTCAGGGCCCTGTGGCTTCGGTGTTGCGGCCGGTTCAGTAGTCCCGGCTCGAGGAGGAGCGGCTGCTGCGACCGGCGGCGCGCGCCTGGCGCCGCTTCTCGCGGAGCTCGGCGAGCTCCTGCTCCAGCATGTCGGCGACCCGGAGCGCGCCGGTGTCGTAGACGTCCGAGGTGGCCGGGATCGGCGCGGGCTCGGGCTCGGGGGCCTTCTTCTTCCTGCCGACGGCGGCCAGCGGGCCGGTGCGCGGGCCGGAGGAGCGCGGCCGGGAGGGGGTCGGCTCGATCGGCATCATGATCGGGTCGAGATCCGCGGTGGGCCGGGCGGCGGCCTTGCTGGCGAAGCTGATCACCGGCGCGGCCGGGCGATCCGCCTCCGGAACCTCGACCGGCGCGGTCGCGCGGGCGGTGGCCTGCCTGGACACCGGCTGCGCCGCGGCGGCCGACCTGCCCTGGCCCGCCGCCCGAGCGGCGGGCTGGGCGACGCGGGCAGGCTGCGCGGAGCGTGCCGCCGCGGCCGGCTGCGCCGACCGGGCCGCTGCCGCAGGCCGGGCGGACCGTGCTGCCGCCGCGGGCTGGGCGGACCGGGCCGCCGCGGGCTGCGCGGACCGTGCGGCCGCAGGTTGGGCGGACTGTACCGCCGCGGGCTGCGCGGACCGCGCGGCGGCGGGCTGCGCCGCGGGCGCGGCGATCGGCTCGGCCACCCGGGCGGCGGCGGGCCGGACGACGGGCTCGGCGGCCGCGGGCTCCGGAGCGGGCTCCGGGACAGCGGTCGGCTTCGACCGCACCGCGGCGGGCTCGGCCGCGACCCGCACCGTGGCAGCCGGGGCGACCTTCGCGGCAGGCTTCGGCGCGGGCTGCTCCTCGACGGCGGGCGCGGCCTCCTCGACCGGGGCCTGCTTCGCGGCGACGGTCCTGGTGGCCGTCTTCGCGGCGGGCCGAGCCGCCTTGGCGGCGGTCTTCCGGGCCGGCTTGGCCGGCTGCGGCTCGACGGGGACGTCGGCCTCGGCGTCGATGGCCGGGATCACGCCGGTCGGGGCGTCGTCCGCGGCCACCTCATCCGCAGCGCGCTGCGGCGTCGCCGCCACGGGCTTGGTGGCCTTGACGACGGCCTTGGTGCGCTTGGCCGGGGCGTTCTTCGGCTCCTCGGCCGCCTCCTCCTCGACCTCGGCGAGCTCGGCCGTCACCGGCTGCCGCGCGGGCTGATTCGGCGAGCGGAAGGCGCTCGCCCCCTCGGCGCCGCCGGTGAGCTCGGTGCGCTCGTCCTCGTCCGGCTGCTCGGCGGCGTCCGGATCGTTGTCCGGGTCCTCCGGCGGCAGCTCGTCCTCTTCGACGACCTCGTACTCGCCCTCGGCCATCGGGGGCAGCGCGGCGGGCTCGTCGATCGGTGGCCTGCCGAGTTCGGTGATGGCGCTGCCGCGGTAGGCGCCGGGCATCCGCAGGCGGATCTGGTCGGTGGCGTCCGGCAGGTCGCGCACCTGGGCCGTCGCCCTGGCGATCGCCAGGCCGTAGCGGGCGCTCACCGCGTCGTGGATGAGCAGCGCGACGCCGATCATCACCGGCGCCACCGCGTGCACCGCGGCGTCGTACCAGTTGCCCAGCCGGACATACGGATAGGTGTTCAGCGAGACGGTGAGCAGCAGCAGCGCGGCCTCGGCGGCGAGCACCTGGCGCCGGTTGTCGATGACGCCCCACTCGGCCACCTTGTTGGTGCCGATCATGATGATGATCAGACACGCGCTGATCATCGCCTCGAGCAGGTAGCTGAACCAGAAGAGCGGGTCGGACGGGCCGCCGGGCGCGATGTTCTGCTGGACGTTGACCGCCGACCACAGCATGCCCGCCGTGACGACGCCCGCGAGGGCCCGCAGCGACCAGGCGCGATGCCGGTAGAGCGAGGCGAGTTTGGCGTGCGGGCTCGACTCGCGCCGCTGCGCGGCGATCGCTCTACGGGCGAGCAGGAGATCTCGCATGTCGGCCTTCTCGATGGCTTCGGTGGTCTGCCTGGCGCGGTCCGAGGCCGAGGCGGCGGCCTGCACCTCTTTCCACCGTTGCCCGCGCTCCTCGATGCGGATGCGCTCGGCGAGTTCGCGCTCGGCGCGTAGTTCGTCCTCCGAGAGCGCCTGGGTCAGCGCCGGATCGAACTGGTACGCGAGACGGCCTCTCGCCCGCTCGACCCGCCTCGCCAGCGCGGTGACATCGTCTTCGTTGTTCTGGTCGATGGTCACTGCGACTCCCTGCCGGGACGATACGATGGCAGACAAGTGATCACGCGTGGGTACGGTACCCGGCTTCGCCGTTCGTCGCACCGTCGTGGCCGAATTGCTTTCATGCCCTTTCGCTATCGCTCATTCCGCGGATCCCGCGGGTCCGAACGGTCCCGCCCGAAGCGCGGGCGCGATCGACTTCGGCGCCGAGCGTATCGCCACCTCGGCGTAGCACCGGAGACGGTGGCGAAATATATCAATACCGACCGGCGTTGCGCGGCAGGCGGTCTGCCCCGCCGCACGCCGAAAGCGGCTCCGGCAGCAGGGGATCGGTGTTCACGGCGCGCCGGGAAGCAGCCCGGCGCGCACGCCGAGCGCGGCGGCCTCGCCGCGGGTGGAGACCGCCAGTTTCTTCAGCACGCCGGTGACGTGGAACTTGACCGTGCTCTCCGCGACCCCCAGCTCGGCGGCGATGGCGCGGTTGCGCCTGCCCGCGGCGAGCAGCCCGAGCACCTCGCGCTCGCGCCGGTTGAGCCGGTCCAGCGCGCCGCGCTCCCTGCGCACCGCGGGTGCGGCGAGCGGGAGCCGCAGCGCCACCCGGCTGCCCCAGCCGGGCAGCGCCTCGATCTCCAGCGCGGCGCGCAGCGTGCGGACCCGGCCCTCGAGGGCGCGGCGCAGGGCGTCGGCGTCGATGACGCCGGATTCCTGGTCGCGCACATCGATGCGGAGCGCGGCGTCGGCGTGCTCCCAGCCGACCCGGAGCCGGCGCAGCCCGGGCTGGCCGACGAAGGCGAGCACGACGGCGGTGGTCATGGCCCTGGCGCCGACGGCGATCTCGCCGGGCAGCGGGGCGCCCGCGCCGGGGGCGGCGAAGAGCACCTCGGTGTCCCTGAGCACCGGCGCGAGCTCGGCGCGCAGCCGGTCGAAGGCGGCGGCGGGCGGCTCCTCGGCCAGCGCGCGCTCGGTCGCCCTGCCCGCGCGGGCGGCGAGCAGTGCGGCGGAGGCGGTTTCGACGGCGGCGGCCCGCGCCTGCCGGTCGTCGAGCCCGGTGGCGCGCAGGGTGGCGAGGACCGCGGTGAGCGTGGCCTCGTGCGCGGCGGTGAGCTCGGCGACGGCGCGGGATCGCTCCGCGGAGGCGGCGCGGGCCTCGGTGAGGTACTCCGGGCTGGCCTGGGCCACCTGCTGCCGGATCGAGGTGGCGACGATGCCGAAGCGGGCGGCCAGCTCGGCCGCGCCGGGCAGCGCGCAGCGCTCGTCGGCCTCGCACGGCAAGGTCGCGGCCGGGTCGACGGGGTCCCGTCCGGCGGTCGCCCGCGCGGCCCGCACGGGCCGGGCCGGTTCCCGCGGCACCAGGACGAGCAGGATTCCGGACCGGTCCAGCACCGCCCACAGGCGACGCTCCGCCTCGCCGAGCCGCGCCGTGAGCTCGGCGTGCTCGCCGGGGGCGAGTGCGGAGCGCACCGCCTCCAGCTCGCCGATGCCGACCCGGTCGACCACCTCGGCGGCCCCCGCCACCTTGCGCGGCCGCCCGGTGCACTCCCTGGTGAAGATCACCAGCGCGTCGTGCGGCCACCGCTCGGCCAGGTACCGGGAGCAGCGGCGGGCGATCTCGGCCAGCGGGCCGTCGATCACAGCGCGCAGGGCGGGCAGGTCAGCAGGGGTCACGGCGGGCTCGGCCATCGCGGCCGAGTCTAGGCGACCTAACCGAAAGGCGAGGTTTTCCTGTCCGTCCGGCCAGGACACCCCCGGCCTCCGCACCGATACGGTCGAGGTAGCCATGCGGGTACACGCATGCGTCCATACCGTCGTCTGAAGGGATGAACAGCCATGCCACAGCAGGTTCGCGGGGTGGTCGCGCGGAGTAAGGGGGCTCCGGTCGAGCTCACCGACATCGTGATTCCCGACCCGGGCCCGGGCGAGGTGGTGGTCGAGGTCGCCGCCTGCGGCGTCTGCCACACCGACCTGCACTATCGCGAGGGCGGGATCAACGACGAGTTCCCGTTCCTGCTCGGCCACGAGGCCGCGGGCACGGTGGAGAGCGTCGGCGCCGGCGTAGACACCGTCGAGGTGGGCGACTTCGTCATCCTGAACTGGCGCGCGGTCTGCGGCCGCTGCCGGGCGTGCAAGCGCGGCCGCCCGCAGTACTGTTTCGACACCTTCAACGCCACCCAGAAGATGACGCTGACCGACGGCACCGAACTCACCCCGGCGCTCGGCATCGGCGCCTTCGTGGAGAAGACGCTGGTGCACGCGGGCCAGTGCACCAAGGTCGACCCCGAGGCCGACCCCGCCGTGGTCGGGCTGCTCGGCTGCGGGGTGATGGCGGGCATCGGCGCCGCGGTGAACACCGGCGGCGTGAGCCGGGGCGATTCGGTCGCGGTGATCGGCTGCGGCGGCGTCGGCGACGCGGCCATCGCGGGCGCCAAGCTGGTCGGCGCGACGCCGATCATCGCCGTGGACCGGGACGACACCAAGCTGGAGTGGGCGCGGGAGCTCGGCGCCACGCACACGGTGAACGCCGCGGAGACCGACCCGGTCGCCGCCATCCAGGAGCTCACCGGCGGCTTCGGCGCCGACGTGGTGATCGAGGCGGTCGGCCGCCCGGAAACCTACGAGCAGGCCTTCTACGCCCGCGACCTGGCGGGCACCGTGGTGCTGGTCGGCGTGCCGACCCCGGAGATGCGGCTGGAGCTGCCGCTCATCGACTTCTTCTCCCGCGGCGGCGCGCTCAAGTCGTCCTGGTACGGCGACTGCCTGCCGGAGCGCGACTTCCCCGTGCTGGTCGAGCTGTACCGGCAGGGCAGGCTGCCGCTGGAGAAGTTCGTCACCGAGCGGATCGGGCTGGACCAGGTCGAGCAGGCCTTCCACACCATGCACGGCGGCAAGGTGCTGCGCTCGGTGGTGGTGCTGTGAGCGGCGAGCTGCGCATCGATCAGGTGGTGACCTCCGGGGTCTTCACCCTGGACGGCGGCAGCTGGGACGTGGACAACAACGTCTGGCTGGTCGGCGACGACGACGAGGTGCTGATCGTGGACGCCGCGCACGACGCGGGCCGGATCGCCGAGGCCGTCGGTAGCCGCCGGGTGCTCGGCGTGGTCTGCACGCACGGCCACAACGACCACGTCACCGCGGCACCCGAACTCGCCGAGCGGCTGGATGCCCCGATCCTGCTGCACCCCGGCGACGAGCCGCTCTGGCGGATGACGCACCCGGACGCCGCCTACCGGCCGCTCGCCGACGACCAGCGCATCCCGGTGGCCGGCACCGACCTCCGGGTGATCAGCACCCCGGGCCACTCCCCCGGCTCGGTCGTCCTGTACCTGCCCGAGGCCGGGGTGCTCTTCTCCGGCGACACCCTGTTCAGCGGCGGCCCCGGCGCCACCGGCCGCTCCTTCTCCGACTTCCCGACCATCATCGGCTCGATCCGGGAGCGGATCCTCACGCTCCCGGCGGAGACCAGGGTGCACACCGGCCACGGCGACGGCACCACCGTCGGAGCCGAGGCGCCGCACCTCGAGGAGTGGATCGCCCGCGGCCACTGAGCCCGCTCGCGACGAGGGGCCCGGCGCCTGCGCGCCGGGCCCCGCGCTCCGAGCGGTGCGTCAGCCGATGCTGAACGGCTGGCCCCACAGGGTCACCACCGACTGCACGTGATCGGTCTCCACCTTGACCCGCACGAAGGCGCGGGCCTGGGCGTAGCCGCCGCAGCCGGTCAGCCCGATGGTGGAGTCGGCCCAGGTCACCGAGCCGTTGTTGCCCTTGAACGAGTTGTTGGTCGCGTGGTCCTCGCTGCCGTAGTCGTCCGGCTTCTCGATGTCGAGGATGTAGAACGAGGTCGCCTGGCCGGGGCCGAGCGAGAGGTTGCCGCCGGACTCGACACCGAGCACGGATTCCTCGTCCCCTACGTCGAAGCCGCCCGCGAGAGCGCCCTCCACTCCACCGCCGGAGATGTTCACCTGGCAGCCAACGACGTAGCCGGGGTAAATCTTGCCGCCGATATCCTCCCCGCCCTCCACGCTGACCTGCGCCGAGCCCGAGACCCACGCATTGCGGTGCGCCGGGGTCGAGCCCAGCGACGGGTTGATGTTGGCCGACTCGCCGACCAGGCTCACCGTCACCACGGTGCCGTCGGAGAGCGCCTTGGTGATGCTGCCGCCCGGCAGGGCGACGAAGGTGTCGGCGTTGGCGGCACCGGTGGAGAACAGGCCGACGGCGACCGTGGCGGCGGCGCCGATACCCGCCACCCGCGCCAGTGTGTTGCTGTTGCGCATGAGTAACCCCTCTTGGATTGAAACCGCTTCAGCGAGTGTGTGATTCGACCGAACAGACCTGATCAGCCGATGCTGAACGGGAGGCCGTAGAGGGACGTCTTCGAGTAGTCGTCGCCGATGATCTCGACCACGGTGTAGGCGCGGGCCTGCGCGTAGCCGGCACAGCCCTGGATCTCGATCTCCACGTCCTGGTACTCCACCGCGTAGACACCGGGCTCGGTGATGTCCTTGATCTCGATCTGCACGAACTTCACCTCGCCGGGGCCGAGGTCGAGGCCGATGGAGCCCTCGAAGGCGCCGTCGCCGAGGGCTTCGCTCCCGTCGAAGGGAAAGGTCAGGCCGAGGCCGCCACCGAGCCCGGCCGAGATGGCCTCGTCGCTGATCGATACCTGGCAACCGACGATGTAGCCGGTATTCAGCTGCGAGGCGCCGTGGGTGGAGGAGTTGTTGCTCCCCGGGTCGTCGGCGGGGCCGTTGAACGGCCCGATCTCACCCTCGGGGGTTGCGGTGACATCGGCGACGGCATTGCCGGAGACCCACACGACCCGGCCCGCGCCATTGGCCGCGAGCGAGGGCGAGACGATGGCGTGCTCCCCGGTGCGGCTGACGGTGACACCGGGGCCGAGCTTCTGGCCGTCCGGCAGCGGCACGAAGGTGTCGGCATTGGCAGCGCCGGTCGAGAAGAGTCCCAGGGCTACGGCGGCCGCGGCGCCGATACCGGCGACGCGCACACCGGTGGTGCGGTGGTTGGTCATTTTTCCCCTCATCACAGAATTCTTCGCAGAGTTCAGGCCAGGAAAACTTGATATGAACGCTCGAGTACGGTGAGGCAACCAGCTTGGTGCGGTCGTGCGACAGAACTTCGCGATCTAGTGCGGATCCGTCCCGACTACCTCGGGAAAGCGGGTCGCTAGATTCGCGAGACAACGCCGGATTTCCTGCAGATCACGCGTCAGCCGCCGGGACTCGGTGGTCGATCTGGGCGTGCCGCGGCGGGTGAGATCCGCTTCCAGCACCCTGGCGAGTTCGCCGGCTTCGCGCCGGAGCAGAGCATACAGCAACCGGGCCTGCTCGCGATCGGATTCGTCGGGCATCGGCGGTGCTCAGCGGCGACACGAAGCGAAAACGGCCATACCTCATAGTTGGTCACGCGCACCACCGCGTCAACGTGAACACTCCAACGCGCGGACGACTCCACCTATCGGACAAACCTCCCGAAACGGCATGTCCGAGAATCCCGTTTCCACTTCTGCGGGCACCACCCTATAGTTGGCGGAAGCAACTAGTTGAGGTGGTCAAGTACATGTCTCCTGCCGATTCCGGCGCGCCGAGCGACGCCGAACTCGCGGCCGCCGACCGGCTCGGTAGGCAGCTGGTGCGGTTCGCCCGCGCGCTGAACCGGGTGCGGCACCGCTCCGCCGCCGATGACGCCAGGCACCTGGACAAGCTCGCCTACGCCATGCTCTTCCGGCTCGTCGAGCACGGCCCGCAGCGCACCGGGCGCCTCGCCGACCTGCTCTATGCGGAGATCTCGCTGGTCAGCAGGCAGACCAGGACGCTGGTGCAGCTCGGGCTGGTCGAGCGGCGGTCCGACCCGGACGACGGCCGCGCCAGCGTGCTCACCGCCACCGAGGACGGCGTTCGCGTCTTCGAGCAGGCCAGGCAGCGGCGCAGCGAGTGGCTGGCCGGGCTGGTGGCGGGGTGGTCGGCCGCCGAGGTCGGGCAGCTCACCGTGCTGCTGGACCGGCTGAACGACGGGATCGAGGCGGACCCGAGGGATTCCGAGCCCGGCGCGGCGGCGCGCGGGTGACCGGCACCATCGAGCGGACGCCGGGACAGCTCGAACACCGGCAGATCCTCACCGTGCTCTCCGGGCTGCTGCTCGGGCTCTTCCTCGCCGCGCTGGACCAGAACATCGTCAGCGTGGCGATCGTGCCCATCGCCAACAGCCTCAACGGCTTCGACCAGCAGGCCTGGGCCACCACCGCCTACCTGATCACCGCGACCATCAGCACCCCGCTGTACGGCAAGCTCGCCGACATCTACGGCCGCAGGCCGCTCTACCTGCTCGCCATCGGGATCTTCGTGCTCGGCTCGGCGGCCTGCGCCTGCGCCGCCACCATGCACCAACTGGCCGCCTTCCGCGCCTTCCAGGGGCTGGGCGCGGGCGGGCTGATGTCGCTGGCCTTCACCATCATCGCCGACCTGGTTCCCGCTCGGGAGCGGGTGCGCTACCAGGGCTACAACACGACGGTCTTCGGCATCGCCACCGTGCTCGGCCCGGTGCTCGGCGGCTTCTTCGCCACGCACGACACGCTGCTCGGGCTCACCGGCTGGCGCTGGGTCTTCCTGGTGAACGTCCCGATCGGCATCGTGGCGCTGGTCGTCGTCGCCAAGGTGCTCAGCACCCCGCACCGGCCGCAGCGGCACCGGATCGACTGGTTCGGCGCGGTCGCGCTCGCCTTCGCGGTGGTGCCGCTGCTGCTCGTCGCCGAGCAGGGCAGGAGCTGGGGCTGGAGCTCGCCGCCTGCGCTGCTCTGCTACGGCGTCGGGGCCGCGGGCACCGCGCTGTTCATCCTGGTCGAGCGGCGGATGCGGGATGCCGCGCTGATCCCGCTGCGGCTCTTCCGGAACCGGACCTTCAGCGCGGGGATCGCGGGCGGGCTGCTGATCGGGATCGCGATGTTCGGCGGGCTCGCCATGCTGCCGCAGTACCTCCAGGTGGTGCAGGGCCTCTCGCCGACGATGGCGGGGCTGATGATGCTGCCGATGGTCGTCGGCATCACGCTCGGCTCGCAGGTAGCCGGGCGGGTGACCCGGATGACCGGGCGCTACAAGGTCTTCCCGGTCGTCGGCAGCGTGCTGGTCGGGATCGGCGGGCTCTGCTTCGCCCAGCTGGCGCACGACAGCCCGCTGTGGCTGCCGCTCGGCATCGGCGGGCTGGTCGGGATCGGGCTCGGCACCAGTCTGCAGACGCTGATCATCGCCATCCAGAACGCCGCGCCGCGCGCGGACATGGGCGCCTCCACCGCGGCGGCGACCTTCTTCCGGCAGATCGGCGGCACGCTCGGCGTGGCGGCGTTCCTCACCGTGCTCTTCAGCCTGCTGCCCGCCCGGATCCTGGCGGCGGCGGGCGGGGCGCTGCCCGCCGGAACCGACCCGGCGCTGCTCGACGTGCTGCGCAGCGACACCAGCGGCATCGCCGCGCTGCCGGAGGCGGTGCGGACCCCGGTGCTGATCGGCTTCACCGAGGCCATGCACCCGGTCTTCTACACCGCCGCCGCCGTCGCCTTCCTCGCCGCGCTGGTGCTGCTCCTCCTCGACGAGATCCCGCTGCGCGAGCCGGAGCCGGTCGAACCACTCTGACCCGCGGGTTTTCCCGCCCGGCCCGGGGTACAGCGGCCCCATGACCAACACCGACATCGACCTCGCGAGCCTGCGCACCCGCACGAACGGAAATGCGGCCGACCCCGGCACCGCGACCGAACTCGAGATCGCGCACGCCCTGCGCACCGCCCGAGCCGCGCAGCCCGGCTGGGCGGCGACCCCGGCTACCGAGCGCGCCGCCGCGCTGCACGCCGCCGCGGCCACGCTGCGCGCGCACGCCGACGAGCTCGCCGCGATCCTGGAGCGGGAGACCGGCCGCCCGGCCGCCTCCGGCGCGGAGGGCGTCGAGGCGGGCGCGGGCACCCTGGTGCAGTACGCCGAGCTCGGGCCGGTGCACCGCGGCCGGACGCTGCGCGGCGGCGCCGACGCCACCGACTTCATGGTCCCCGAGCCGCGCGGCGTCGTCGCGGCGCTGACCCCGTGGAACGACCCGGTCGCCATCGCCTGCGGGCTGCTCGGCGCCGCGCTCGTCACCGGGAACACGGTGCTGCACAAGCCGAGCGAGCGCTGCCCCGGCACCGGCGCCCGGCTCGGCGAGCTGCTCGCCGCGCACCTGCCGGACGGCGTGCTGCAGACCCTGGGCGGCGCGGGCGAGGTCGGCGCCGCGCTGGCCGCCGCGCCGGAGGTCGACGTGGTCGCGCACGTCGGCGGCACCGCCACCGGCCGCTCGATCGCGGCGGCCGCGGCGCGCACCGGGGCCAAGGTGCTGCTGGAGAACGGCGGCAACGACGCGCTGCTGGTCGACGCCGATGTCGACCCGGTGTGGGCGGCCGAGCAGGCCGCGCTCGGCGCCTTCGCCAACGCCGGGCAGATCTGCGTCTCGGTGGAGCGGATCTACGTGCACCGCGCCGTCGCCGAGCCGTTCCTGACCGCGCTGGTCGCCGCGGCGCAGCGCTGGAACGCCGACCCGCAGCCGCTGGTCGACGAGGTGCAGCGGGCGCACGTGCACGCGCACGTCAGCGAGGCCGTCGCGGCGGGCGCCCGCGTGCTGGCCGGCGGTGAGCCCGGCCCCGGCGCCCACTACCCGGCCACCGTGCTCACCGAGTGCGAGCCGGGCATGCGGGTGCTGCGCGAGGAGACCTTCGGGCCGGTCGCGCCGGTGCGCGTGGTTCCCGACTTCGCGACCGGGCTGGCCGAGGCCGCCGACGACGAGCACGGCCTCGCCGCCACCGTGCTCACCGCGAACATGGCGCACGCGCAGCGGGCCTGGCGCGCGCTGCCGGTGGGCACGGTCAAGATCAACGCGGTCTTCGGCGGGGCGCCGGGCGGTGCGGCCCAGCCGCGCGGCCGCTCCGGTACCGGCTTCGGCTACGGGCCGGAGCTGCTCGACGAATTCAGCACGGTCAAGGTTGTGCACCTGGCGAGCCCGCCCGAGCACCCCTGAACAGGTCGTACGCTGGACTTCGTGACCGAAGTCCTGGAGCGCGGCGCCGAGTCCGTCGAGTCCGTCGCAGCACTGCTCGCCGGGCGCAGCCTCGCCGTGCTCACCGGCGCCGGGATCTCCACCGACAGCGGGATCCCGGACTACCGCGGCCCCGGCTCCCCGCCCCGCAACCCCATGACCTACCAGCAGTTCGTCGGCGACCCGGTGTTCCGGCAGCGCTACTGGGCGCGCAACCACGTCGGCTGGCGCACCATGGACGGCTCCCGGCCGAACCCGGGCCACCGCGCGCTGGCCCGGCTGGAGCGCGCGGGCGTGGTCACCGGGCTGATCACGCAGAACGTCGACCTGCTGCACACCAAGGCCGGGCACCGCGCGGTGATCGACCTGCACGGCACCTACGCCAGGGTGCGCTGCCTCGGCTGCGAGCGGCTGATCTCCCGGATGGCGCTGGCCGACCGGCTGGAGGCGGCCAACCCCGGCTTCGCGGCCGCCGCCGCGGCCGACGGGCTGGAGGTCGCGCCGGACGCGGACGCCGTGATCGCGCGCACCGACACCTTCCGGATGGTCGACTGCGCGCGCTGCGGCGGGATGCTCAAGCCGGACATCGTCTACTTCGGCGAGAACGTCCCCAAGCCCCGGGTCGCCGCGGCCTTCGCGCTGGTGGACGCCGCGGACGCGGTGCTGGTCGCCGGGTCGTCGCTGACCGTCATGTCCGGGCTGCGGTTCGTCCGGCACGCGGCCAAGCAGGGTAAACCGGTGGTGATCGTGAACCGCGGCAGCACCAGGGGCGACGAGTGCGCCACCCGCACCGTCGACGCGGGCTGCTCCCCCGTGCTCGCCGCGCTCGCCGAGCGCCTGGGCTGAGCCGCCGGGCTCAGCGGCGGGCGCGCCACCGGCGGTCGGCTCAGAACAGGGTCGGGGCCTCCGCCGGTTCCGGCTCGGGTAGCGGCTCCAGCTCCGGGACGAGATCCCGCACCTCGGCGTGGAAGCGCCTGGCCAGGCCGAGCGCGTCGCCGTTGTCCGGGGTGTGTACGAAGACCGTCGGCGAGCGCCCCTCCCGCAGCCACCCCGAAACCGTCTCCAGCCAGGGCGCCCAGCCCGCGGCGGTGGCCTCGGCGTCGTCGCGGCCGTGGTAGCGGACCACCGGGTGCGGGCCGAGCGCGGGGGTGCGGCGCGGCAGCCGCGGCTTCTTCCCCCACGCCTCGTGCTCGGCCGGGGTGCGCGGCGGCGCGGCGTAGAGCGTCGTGGTGTCGAAGGTGACCCACTCGGCGCCCGCCGCGTTCAGAACCCGCACCAGCCGCCGCGCCTGCTCGACATCCTCGAAGAAGGCCGGGTGCCGCACCTCGACCGCGATTCCCGGCCCCGCGGGCAGCGCGGGCAGGAAGTCGGCGAGCGCGCCGAGGTCGTTCGGCCCGAACGTCGGCGGCAGCTGCACCCAGAGCGCGTGCAGGCTCGGGCCCAGCGGCTCCATGGCGTCCAGGAAGGCGGCGAGCTCGGCCGCGCCGCCGCCGAGCCGGTGCTCGTGGGTGACCGGGCGCGGCAGCTTGGCGTAGAAGCGGAACTCAGGGGTCAGCTGGGCAGCCCAGGATTCCGCGGTGCGCCGCGCCGGGGTGGCGTAGAAGGTGGTGTTGCCCTCGACGGCGGTGCAGTGCTCCGCATAGCGGCGCAACCGCTCGGCGGCAGGCGGCTGCCGCTCGAACCAGGACCCGTGCGACCACATCGCACACCCCACGTGGAGTCGCATCCCGCCACGCTAGCGCAGCGGGGTGCGCGCTCAGGAGATGAGCGTGTTCATGATGGTGCCCGCGCTGGTGGCCACCACCCCGCCGATCATGCCGCCGGCGATCATCTTCGGCGAGGTGAAGCTGCTGCCGTGCCACTTCTCCCAGGCGAACTTGCCGCCCGCGACCGTGATCCCGGCGACCCCGGACAGGATCGAGAACCAGGTGATGTACCTGACCATCTGCAGGATCTCGCCGGAGAGCGGCGGCGCCTCCGGAGTCGGGTTGCCCACCTGAGCGAGCAGGAACATGTCGTGCGCCGTGCTGAAGACCATATGGGGCTCCCCTGAGGATTCCGCAACCGTTGCGCAAACAGTGATCTCCTCGGATTATGCGCGGGAAAGCAGCACCTAGTCAACGACCAGCATCGGCGTGGCAAACCGAACGGTTTGCGCTATCCGACCGGCACTTCCGCCGCCGCACCCGGCTTGTCGGTTCGCATTGCTACCTTCTCGCTCGAGATCGACCGAACGACGAAGCGGGGCAAGACGATGACGACCGGTACCTGCACCTACCTGGAACTGTCCGAGGACGACGGTTCGGCGCACAAGTTCTACGAGGTCGGCGTAACCGGCACCCAGGTGACCATCCGGTACGGCCGGATCGGCGACCAGGGCCAGGTCAAGGTCAGCGGCTTTCCCACCGAGGACAAGGCGCGCGCCGCGGCGGCCAAGAAGATCGGCGAGAAGGTGCGCAAGGGGTACGCCCCCGCGGTGCGGGGGGAGCGCGCCAAGCGGCAGGGCACCAGGCGCACCATCACCAGCACCCGCTCCACGGCGAAGGCGGCCCCGGTGCTGTGGAGCTTCGACTCCGGTGCCTCCGCCTTCGGCATCTTCGTCGACGACGAGCGCTGCTGGGTCGGCAACGAGACCGGCGACGTCTTCACGCTCGCCCTCGACGGCACCGTCACCGGCCGCTTCCGCCTCCCGGACGCCGTCAAGTGCATTGTGGCGGACGATTTCTGGATCTACGCCGGGTGCGACGACGGCCGGGTCTACGACCTCTCCGGCAAGGTGCCGCGCGCCGCCTACGAGATCGCCGCCGACGTCGACATCTACTGGCTCGACATCCACGACGGCATCCTCGGCGTCTCCGACTGCGAGGGCGGCGTCACCGTGATCGACCACGAGGAGGAGTCGCTCTGGTCGCACCGCAGCCGCGGCGACTCCGGGTGGATGGTGCGGATCGACGACACCGGGGTCTACCACGGGCATTCGCTCGGCGTCAGCAAGTACGGCCTGGAGCGCGGGGAGCAGCTCTGGCAGGTGCCCACCGGCCCGGTGCTCTTCGGCTGGCAGGAATCCGGCGCGGTCTACGCGGGCACCAGCAGAAACGATGTCCGGATGATCGGCAAGGACGGCACCGACGCGATCACCTACCGCTGCGACGCCGCGGTCTTCTCCTGCGCCACCTCGCCGGACGGCCGCTACGTCTTCGCCGGTGACAACCACTCCTCGGTGTACTGCTTCGACGCGAGCGGGCAGCGGCTCTGGAAGCTCGGCACCGGCTGCGGCTCCGCGTACTCCATGCAGTACCACGCCGACCGGCTCTACCTCGTCACCACCACCGGCGCGCTGGCCTGCCTCGACGTCACCGAGAGCGCGATCCGCGGCGCGGAGCAGGGCGTGCTGCCGCGCACCGTCTCGATCAAGGCACCGGAGATCTCCGCGGTGGCGCCGAGCTCGACCGTCGAGGTGACCACAAGAGCGGGCGACGGCATCGTGGTGGAGTGCGTCGAGCAGAGCGGCGGGCTGCGGGTGCGGGTGGTCTCGCCGGGGTACCGGGACGGCTGGAACGTGCAGTTCCCCCGGGACATCAGGGAGGCGGGCGCGCGCTACGTGGTCGACGCCATCGCCGAGTCCGGCCGCGGCGGCTTCTACCGGGTGCGCGGGGACATCCGCAGGCTGCGCTGAACCCCACGTCGAGCTCAATTACGGTACCTCGCGGTATCTTTCGAGCTACCACGCGGTCATCGCGGCCCGCCGCGCCCTAGGATAGGGGCGATTACGGTCCATCGAACGTGAGGTTCCCGCCTGTGTCCGACAATTCCCCCTCGGTCGAGATCGACCAGAGCAAGCCAAGCATTGCCCGCGTCTACGACTACGTGCTCGGCGGGAAGGACAACTACCCGGTCGACCAGGCGATCGGTGATCACTTCATCAACAACCTGCCCGGTTCGGTCGCCATCGCCAAAACCAACCGGGACGTGCTGGTCCGCGCCGTCCGCGAGCTCGCCGCCGACGGCATCAGGCAGTTCATCGACCTCGGCAGCGGGCTGCCGACCTCGGACAACGTGCACCAGGTCGCGGCCAGGCACGCCGCGGGGTCGAAGGTGGTCTACGTCGACAACGACCCGATCGTGCTCGCGCACGGCAGGGCCATCCTCGCCACCGACGACAACACCGTGGTGATCCAGGCCGACGCGGTCGACCCGGATGGCATCCGCAACCACCCGGAGTTGCGGCGGCTCATCGATTTCGACCAGCCGGTCGCGGTGATCTTCAGCGCGATCCTGCACCACCTGGAGGACCGGGAGAACCCGCTCGGCATCGTGCGCTTCTGGCGCGACCAGGTTGCGCCGGGCAGCGCGCTGTTCATCTCGCACTTCCGCTCCGGCGACAACGAGGAGACCAAGGCCGCGGAGGGCAAGCTGCAGGAGACCTTCGGCCGCGGCCGCTGGCGCAGCGACTCCGAGATCGCGGCCTTCTTCGAGGGGCTGGACATCGCCGAGCCCGGCATCGTGCCCGCCGTGCAGTGGCGCCCGGACAGCACCGGCCCGGACGCCATCGGCAGCGCCGAGCGCGAGCTCACCATCTGGGAGCGGCTGATCGTGGCCGGGGTGGGCTACAAGCGCTGACGCTCAGCGCTTCAGGCCGTGCGCCCGCGCGGTGATCCGGTGGATCGCCGCCGCGGGCAGCAGCCTGCGCAGCGCGAAGACCAGCGGTGCCCGGCTTCCGGTGGCGTACAGCGGCTTCGGCCTGCGGGCCCGCGCCACCTTCACGATCAGCGCGGCCACCTGCTCGGCCGCGATGCCGTTCTGCTCGTTGTGGTCGAGCTTGCTGATCATGGTCCGGTAGTCGGCCAGGTGCGCGGAGTCGGCGGCGATGTAGGCGGTGCGCCGCTCGCCGATCCCGGTGGCGATCGATCCGGGCTCCACCGTGCTGATCGCCACCCCGAACGGGGAGACCTCCAGCCGCGCCGCGTGCGCGAAGCCCTTGAGCGCGGCCTTGGTCGCCACGTACGAGGAGCGGTAGGCCAGCGGGAAGCTGGCCAGCATCGAGCCGACCATGATCACCCGGCCCGCGCCGCGCTCGCGCATCCCAGGGAGCACCAGCTGGGTGAGCCGCACCGGGCCGAGCACATTGATCCGGAAGAGCCGGTCCAGCGCGTCCGCGGGCAGCTCCTCCAGCGGGCCCGACTGGCTCTCGCCCGCATTGTTGACCAGCACGTCCACCGCGGGAAGGCCGGTGCCGAACGCCTCGATCGACTCCGCGTCGGCGAGGTCGAGCGCCCGGTACTCGACGCCGTCGATCCGGTTCGCCGCCGGGATCCGCTCCGGGTCGCGGCTGGTGCCGATCACCGTGTACCCCTGCGCGAGGAACAGGGCCGCGGTAGCGCGGCCGATCCCCGACGACGCTCCGGTGACGACGACGGTCTGCGACATCCGAACTCCTCGTGGTGCGAAAGCCCGCGCCATCGGGCGCGGGCCATCCCGACCCTAGCGGAGCCGGAGCCCGCCTCACTCCAGCCGCAGCGCAGCCATCGGGCAGCTGTCCGCCGCCAGCCGCGCGTTCTCCAGGTCGGCGGCGGCGAGCTCGCCCGGCGCCACGATCACCACATCGTCGTCGCCGACCCGGAACAGCTCCGGCGCCACCGCCTCGCACATGCCGTGGCCCTCGCAGCGCTCGGTGTCGGCGAGCACCCTGGTCACGCCAGCCGCTCCAGCCGGATCGGCAGCCCGTCCGCCGGGGTCGGGCCGGTGGTCGGCACCATCGGCGGCAGGTACCCGGCAGGCACCGACCAGCGGTAGCTCAGCAGCATCCGGTGCAGCACCGCCTTGACGGTCATGCCGCCGAAGTAGAGCCCGATGCACTTGTGCGCGCCACCGCCGAAGGGCGGAAAGGCGAAGCGGTGCGACTTGTCCTCGCGGCGGCCGTCGATGAAGCGCTCCGGGTCGAAGGTGTCCGGGTCGTGCCAGAACTCGGCGTTGCGCATCAGCCCGAACGGCCCGGTCATCACCAGCGTCCCCTTCGGCACGAAGTGGCCGCAGAGCTCGGTATCGGAGGTGGTCTCGCGGGCCTGCTGGCCGACCGGCGCCCACATTCGCAGCGCCTCGCGGAAGGCCAGATCCAGCGACGGCAGCTGCTCCAGATCGGCGTAGTCCAGTGAATCCTTGCCGAGTGCCAGCGATTCCGCGCGCACCCGCTCCTGCCACTCGGGGTGCCTGCCCAGCTCGTAGATCAGCATGGCGGAGGCGATGGTGCTCGTATCGTGCGCCGCCATCATCACGAAGATCATGTGCTCCACCACCTCCTCGTCGGTGAAGGCGTGGCCGTCGGTGCTGCGCGCCCGGGTCAGCACGCTGAACAGGTCGGCGCCGTCGCCCGCGCGCTTGGCGGGCAGCTCGCTGCGGAAGTACTCGGAGAGCGTGCGCCTGCCGCGCAGCCCGCGCGCCCAGACCCCACCGGGCACGTTCGCCCTGATGATCGCCATGCCGCCGTGCACCGCGTCCTCGAAGGCGTGCTCCAGCCGGTTCGCGATCGGGCCGAGCTCGGCGCCGGCGAAGACCGCGGTGGCCTGCTGCAGCAGCATCTTTTTGATCGCCGGGTAGACGTGGAACCGCGGGCCCGGCTCCCACTCCGCCACCGCGCGCTCCAGCAGCGGCGTGGTGAGCGCGAGGTACCCCTCCAGCCGGGGCCTGGTGAAGGCCTGCTGCATGATCCGGCGGTGGTGCAGGTGGTCCTCGAAGTCGCGCAGCATCAGCCCGCCGCGGAAGAACGGGCCGATCAGGTACTCCCAGCCGCGCTCGGCCGACATCACCTTGTTCCGGTCCAGCAGCACCGCCTCGAAGGCGGCCGGGCTGCCGACGAAGACCACCTTGCGGCCGAGCACCCCGACCCACTGCACATCGCCGAAGCGGTCGTAGCGCCGCTGGCCGAAGCCGAGCGGGTCGACGATGGAGTGGAAGGTGTAGCCGATCACCGGCGGGCCGGAATCACCGAGCACCGGTTTCAGCCCGCTGCCCGGCGGCGGCTCGGCGAGCGGCCGCACCCGGCTCGGAATCCGGTCGGCCAGCCGCACGGCGGCCCGCTGGACCCTGAAGGCGGCCCTGGCGCGGACGTGACGGTACTTCTCGGTGAGACCGTCGACGGTGGGCGGGGCAAGCAGAAGACTCATGACGGGTCATCCCTTCGCTTCTTTGCGAACAGGAACGACGATAGAGGAAACGTTCGTTTCCGTAAACGATTGTTTCCCAATTGGTGCTGTGCCAAGCTGGCGGGATGACCCGCGCATCGACCGGCACCTACCGGGGCGCCTCCTCGGAGGAGCGTCGCGAGGATCGGCGCAATCGGCTGCTGGACGCGGCGCTCGGCATCATCGGCACCAGGGGGCTCTCCGCGCTCACCGTGCGCGGGGTCTGCGAGCAGGCCAAGGTCGGGCCGCGCTTCTTCTACGAGGCCTTCGCCGACCTGGACGCGCTCGCCGCCGAGCTGCTGCTCCGCATCCAGCAGGCCGGGCTGGACCGGGCCCGCCGCGCCATCGCCGAGACCTCGGCCGACCCGGAGGCCAGGATCCGCGCCGGGGTCGCCGCGCTGATCACCGAGCTCACCGACGACCCGCGGCGGGCGAAGATCGTCTTCGCGCAGGCGTACGGCAGCGAGGCGCTGATGCGCAGCCGCTTCGACGGCATGCGCCGGGTGGCCGAGGTGATCATCGAGCAGACCAGGGTGGTGCTCGACCTCCCGCAGGGGCAGGACGCCGCCGTCGCCGTCACCTCGCAGCTCATCACCGGGGGCTCCGCCGAGCTGGTGCTGATCTGGCTGGACGGTCAGCTCGAGGTCGACCGGGACGGCCTCGTCGACCTGCTCGCCGACTTCGCCGTGGACATGCTGGCCCGGATCCCCGCGCTCGCCGAGCGGCTGCAGGCCACGAAGAAGTCCGCGGCCTCCTAGGGATCCACCTCGGTCTCGTTGACGATCCTGGTCATCTCCCTGAGCTGATCCCGGAAGCCGACGAGGTCGCGCGGGTCCATTCCGCTGGCGCAGGCGATGCGCTCCGGCACCGTGGCCGCCTGCTCGCGCAGCGCGGCGCCCGCCTCGGTCGGCGCGATCAGCACCGAGCGCTCGTCCGCGGCCGAGCGCACCCGCGCCACCACCCCGTTCGCCTCCAGCCGCTTGAGCAGCGGCGAGAGCGTGCCGGAGTCCAGGTCGAGCGCCTGGCCCAGCTCCTTGACGGTCACCGTGCCGCGCTCCCAGAGCACCAGCATCACCAGGTACTGCGGGTAGGTCAGCCCGAGCGCCTCCAGTAGCGGCCGGTACAGCCGGGTGACCGCACGGGACGCCGAATACAGGGCGAAGCACAGCTGCTGGTCCAGTGCCAGCGCATCCGTTCGCGACATCCCGCACCACCTCCTGCTTCGAAGTTAGCGAGCCGATCGGTTGCGGGCAATCGACTGTGCGCGGAATCGCGGTGCCGACGCCGGCCCCGGCCGCGCGGTGCCCGCTGTGATCAGCCACCCCGCGAGCAGCGCGAGCGGCACCGACACGATGCTGTAGACCCCGGCGGGCACCGCCATCCGGAGGTCGCCGAGCACGCTCACCGCGATCGTCATCGCCAGCGCGCTGTTGTGGATCCCGACCTCCATGGCGCAGGCCAGCGCCTGCGGCCGCGCCAGCCCGGCCGCCATCGGCACCAGGTAGCCCACGCCGAGGCCGAGCGCGCAGAGCGCCGGGATCAGCACCCCGAGCTCGGCCAGGTAGCCGCCGATATTGCGGCGCTCGACGACCAGCGCCGCCACCGTGGCCACGGCGAGGAAGCCGAGCGCGAGCCACCGCACCGGCCGGTCCAGCCGCGCGCTCCACCCGGGCCGGGCCGCCCTGGTCAGCATCCCGGCCAGCACCGGGACCAGCACCAGCGCGAAGACCTGGAGCAGCTTGCCCGACTGCAGCCCGAGCCGCTCCTGCCCGGCGGGGGCGAAGTAGGTCAGCGCGAGATTCGCGACCACCGGCAGGGTCAGCACGGCGAGCAGCGCGTTGATCGCGGTGAGCGTGACGTTCAGCGCGACGTCGCCGCGGAACAGGTGGCTGAGCAGGTTGGCGGTGGCCCCGCCCGGCGCGGCCATCAGCAGCATCACCCCGACCGCCGAGGCGGGGGCGAGGCCGGTCGCCACCACCAGCCCGAAGGCGATGGCGGGCAGCAGCACCAGCTGGCAGCCGAGCGCGACCAGCACCGCCCTCGGGTACCGGGCGACCCCGGTGAAGTCGGCGACGGTCAGCCCGAGCCCGAGCCCGAACATGATCAGCGCGAGCACGATCGGGAGCAGCACGGTGACCGGCCACGACCCCATGCCGACCTCCCGCGCCCGCCCCTACCGGCGCAGTTCGCCGCTGGCGGCCACTCTAGGTCGGCGGGCGGGCGGCGGGCATGCCACCAATCCTGGGGCGGGTCAGCGCGCGGCGCCGATGGTGGCGTCGGCGAGGAACTCCGCCGGGCTCACCCCGAACCTGGTCTCGATCAGCGTCAGCGCGGAGGCCAGCGCCCCCGCCGAATCCCGGCCCACCACGATCGACTGGGCCGGCGCCGCCCGCGCCCGGTCGACCGCGAGCCTGCACCAGTACCCGGAGCCGCGCGGCGGCGGGATCGGCGCCGGCCGGTGCACCGTCACCGAGACCGCCTCCCCGGCAACCAGCAGGCTTCCGGTCACGAGCACGTCGTGGCGCGGGTCCGCTGCTGCGGGCCCGGGGCTGTCGGTCATCGGTATCGGTTCCTTCCATCGGCGTTCCGCGGTCGGTCGCCGAGCGGCTGCCCGACGTGCGGGGGTAGGCGGGGCCGGCGATCTCCGACCAGAGTTACCCAGTGCGATCGGATTCCAATCGGAACCGTTCGCGGGTGTGCGGCGAGGTTGCCGACCGCGCCGACCTGGACCGGTGGTTGGCTACGTTCACCCGGTTGGCACAGCGGTCCGAGCAGAACCGCCTGCGGCCGTTGCGCGAGGTGTCGACGAAGACGAGGTCGCAACCGGCCCTGGCACACACGCCGATCCGGGCCGGGTCCGCGCAGAAGAGCTCGGCCAGCCCCGCCGCGGTGTACGCCTTGACCCGCTCGTCCAGCGGCGCCCGATCGGCGGCGTAGTGCAGGTGCGGCGCCCGGCCGTCGTGCGTGGAGATGTAGGGCCTGCTGGTGGTCTCGGCCAGCAGCGCGTTCACCACCTCGACCCCGGGCTCGTGGAAGACCTGCTCCAGCCGGACCGCCCAGCGGCGGAGCTCGGCCGCCTGCGCCGCGCTCACCGGCCCGACCGGGAGGTAGCCGGCCGCGGTGAGCAGCGCGGCGAGATCGGTGTCAGGGGCGGCGTTCACCAGCCGGGCGGCGAGCTCGGCCGCCGCGCCGCCGTAAGGGTTGAAATGCATAGAACCATTACATCAGGCTGGTGCCATGACCGTCACCTGCACCGCATGCTCCTGGCCCACCCCGACCCTGCTCTCCGCGCACGGCACCGTGCGGTACTGGCGCTGCGTCTGCGGGCAGTGGCTGGTGACCGAGGCGGAGTCGCTCACCGCGACCGCGGGCGGCAGCGACCTGGTCCGTTCCTGCCCCTAATCCGCACCGAAACGTCGCGTTCGCCCGGTGTGTGCTGCTATCTTTCGCTGGCTCGAATCACGAAGGGACACAATGCGAAACGCACTCCTGCTCGGCGTCGCCGGCGCCGCCGTCTCCGCCTTCCTCGCCGCCGCGGCCCCGGCATCGGCCGCGCCGCAGTCCGGCTGCCACGCCTCCTACCGCCCCTGCACCCCGATCACCTCGGACGTGGACTGCGCCGGGGGCAGCGGCAACGGCCCGGTCTACAGCGGCCGGGTCGAGGTCATCGGCCCGGACGAGTACGACCTGGACCGCGACGGCAACGGGATCGGCTGCGAGAACAGCTGATCCGCCGGACGACGAAGGCCCGCCCGAATTCCGGGCGGGCCTTCGTCGTTCGACAGATCAGACGCGCTCGAGCACGACCACCGGGATCACCCGGTCGGTCTTGGTCTCGTACTCGGCGAAGCCGGGCATGAGCTCGATCAGCTTGCCGTAGAGCCGGTCGCGCTCCGGGCCGCTCTCGATCGGGGTGGCGACGGCACGGAAGGTCTCGGTGCCGAACTCCACGGTGACCTCGGGGTTGGCCCTGATGTTGTGGTACCAGTCCGGGTTGGTGTCGGCGCCCGCCTTCGAGGCCGCGATCACGAAGCGCTCCCCATCCCTGGCCTGGGCCAGCGGGCTCACCCGCTGCGCGCCGCTCTTCGCCCCGGTCGTGGTGAGCAGCAGCAGCTCGGCGCCGGCGAAGGGCCCGCCGACCTTCCCCGCATTGGCCCGGAACTCGGCGATGATCTTCGCGTTGAAATCCTCGGCCACAGCCGCTCCCTCCGATGGCAGGTGCGCGGGTCCGCGCGGACCCGAGGCTACCGGCCCACGATCTCACCCGCTCCGGGTGACGCGGCGGCGCGCCGGGCCGGGCAGGCTCGGGGCACGGGAATCGGCGGAAGGAGCGGTGGTGGGCCCGTTGCGCTACCAGTTCATCATCGACGGCGACCTCTCCGAGCGCGCGCTCGCCGCTTTCCCCGAGCTCACCGCCTCGAAACGGGCGCCCGGCGCGGTGACCACCCTGTACGGCCCGGTCACCGACGCCGCCGCGCTGCGCGGCCTGCTGGCCAGGATCGACGCGCTCGGCCTCACCCTGCTGGAGCTGCGGCGGATGCCGGACTGAGCCTCACACCCGCACGGGCACCTGCGGCCGCACCGGCCGCAGCGTCTTGCCCAGGTCGGTGCGGAGCGTGGTGGCCGAGTCGAGCAGGTAGTTCTGCCGCACCTTCCACGGGTGCCGGTCGCCCTGCCGCGGGAAGTCGCCGATCGAGCGCTGGACGTACCCCGACGCCAGGTCGAGCAGCGGCTGCTCGCCGAGCTCGCCGGCGGGCGCCGGCACCACCGCCCGATACCCCCTGCGGTCCATGAAGTTCAGCACCTTGCAGACGAGCCGGGAGCTCAGGTCGGCGCGCAGCGTCCAGGAGGCGTTGGTGTAGCCGATGCAGACGGCGAAGTTCGGCACCCCGGTGAGCATGGCGCCCTGCCACACGTACTGCTCGGGCAGCGGCACCTCGGCGCCGTCCACCGAGGGCGCGATGCCGCCGAAGGCGAGCAGCTCCAGCCCGGTCGCGGTGATCACGATGTCGGCGGGCAGCACCCGGCCCGACGCCAGCCGGATGCCATCCGGCACGAAGCGGTCGATCCGGTCGGTGACGACCTCCGCCTTCCCCTTCTTCATGGCCTTGAAGAAGTCGGCGTTCGGCACCGCGCAGAGCCGCTGGTCCCACGGGTCGTACGCCGGGGTGAAGTGCTCGGCCACCAGCTTCTCGTCGCCGAGGATGCGGGTGGTGAGCCCGGTGAGCAGCTTGCGCGCGGCCTCGGGGCGGCGTCGGCAGTACTGGTAGAAACCCATGCTGAACAGGATGTTCTTGGTGCGGATGAGCCGGTGCGCGAGCTGGGGTGGCAGCGTCGCGCGCAGCCTGTCGGCGATCTTGTCTCGGCCCGGCACCGCGCTGATCCAGGTGGGGCTGCGCTGCAGCATGGTGACCGACTCGGCGTCCGCGGCCATGGCGGGCACCAGCGTCACCGCGGTGGCGCCGCTGCCGATCACCACCACCCGCTTGCCGGTGTAATCCAGCTCCTCCGGCCAGAACTGCGGGTGCACCACCTGCCCGGTGAAGTCGGCGCGCCCGGCGAACTCCGGCGCGTGGCCGCGGTCGTAGTTGTAGTAGCCCGCGCAGCTGTAGAGGAAGCCGCAGGTCACCGTCGCCTCGACGGAGTGGCCGTCGGCGTCGGTCCGCAGCAGCGTCAGGGTCCAGCGCAGCTCCTCCGACGACCAGTCGGCGCCGAGCACCTTGGTGCCGAAGCGGATGTGCCGGTCGATGCCGTACTCCCGCGCGGTCTCGGTGATGTAGCGCAGGATGGCCGGGCCGTCCGCGATGGACTTGGCGTCGCGCCACGGCTTGAAGGGGTAGCCGAGGGTGAACATGTCCGAATCCGAGCGGATCCCCGGGTAGCGGAACAGATCCCAGGTGCCGCCGAGCGCCGCGCGGGCCTCGAGCACGGCGTAGCTCTTGCCGGGGCACTCGGTCTGCAACCGGTACGCGGCGCCGATTCCGGAGAGCCCTGCGCCGACGATCACGACGTCGAGGTGTTCGGTCATGGCACCCAGTGTGCCCGGCCGCGGCCGGGCCCTCTTGCTTTCACGCGACAAAACTTTGATCCTGGACGACATGTCCGTCATCCGCTCCGCCGGCCTGCGCGGTTTCCGCGCCACCGTGGCCGAGCTGGGCGGCGATGCCGAGGCGCTGGCCGCCGCCGCCGGGCTGCCCGCCGCCGCGCTGGACACCGACGACATGCTGGTGCCGGACACCGCCGTCGCCGCGGTGCTGGAGCTGGCCGCGCACCGGCTCGGCTGCCCCGACCTCGGGCTGCGCATCTCCTACCGGCAGGACCTGGACATGCTCGGCCCGCTCGCGCTGGCCATCCGCAACTCGCCGACGCTCGCCGGGGTCATGGAGTGCACCGCGCGCTACCTCTTCGTGCACGCGCCCTCGCTCAGCCTCGGCCTGGAGCCGGACCCGTACGGCGACGAGCACGTGGTCGCGCTGCGCTACGAGGTGCGCAGCGACGACCTGCCCGCCCCGGTACAGGGCACCGACCTCGGCCTCGGCTTCGTACACCGGACCATCCAGCGGCTCGTCGCCCCGCGCTACGGGCTGCGCTCGGTGGAGCTGCCGTACCGCCCGCCCGCCCCGCTCGCCGAGTACGAACGCTTCTTCGGCGCCCCGGTTCGGGCCGGGCGGCCTGCCGCGCTGCTCCGGGTGCCGCGCGGGCTGGAGACGCGCTCGCTGGCAGGCGGCGACGAGACGCTGCACCGGCTGGCGCTGGCCTTCCTCGCCGCGCAGACCGCGGGCGACGGCGCCGCCGCCGCGCCGCGGGTGCGGACGACGCTCCGCCAGCTGCTCGGCACCGCCCCGCCGGAGATCGGCGTCGTCGCCGAGCTGCTCACCGTGCACCCGCGCACCCTGCAGCGCAGGCTGGCCGGGGAGGGAACGAGTTTCGCGGCGATCCTGGACGAGTTGCGGCGCGAGCAGGCGCAGCGCTACCTGACCACGACCGCCATGCCGATGAGCCAGATCGCCTCGCTGCTCGGCCTCGCCGAGCAGGCCACGCTCACCCGCTGCTGCCGCCGCTGGTGGGGCAGCACCCCGACGGCGATCCGGCGCGGCAGGCCATGAACACGCGAGCGGGGCGGGTGCGGAAATCCGCACCCGCCCCGCTCGAGGGTGGATCAGCGCCGGAAGGCGTCCCGCACGGCCGAGGCCGCGCGCTTCAGGTTGCCGGTTGCCTGGTCCTTGCGCCCCGACGCCTCCAGCCGGCGATTACCGACCGCGCGTCCGAGCACCTTCTTCGCGTTCCCCCTGGCTGCTTGCACCCGGTGGGCCACTCGATCCTCGAATGCCATGGCGAAGGTCAGAAATAGTGCTTACGTCCGCCGACCGGGCGGCCGACCGAACCGGCGATCAGCAGGACGGCGCCGACGAGCAGCACCACGATGCCTGCGGTGGTGAGCAGCGGGATGCCGAGCAGCCAGCCGACGAGGAGGAGAATCAGGCCGAGAACAATCATTTTCCTGTCCTTACTTTCGTTCTGCGGGTGAGGGGGTTGGATGGACGCGAGTCGCAGCGCTCGCGGCCGTTACTTGCTCGCGGTGGCCGCGCCGGATCGGTTGAGGAAGCGGTTCCAGCTCCACGAGGGTTTCTGTTCGGTCGATGCGACCTTCTGGTCGGTCGATGCGACCTTCTGAGCGGGCGCGGCGGCGACCGGAGCCGGCACCGGGACCGAGGGTTGGGTGGCCGCCAGGTCCTTGCGGGCCGCGGCGACCTCCTTGCGGGACTGCCGTAGCTCGCGGCGGGCCAGCATCGCGCGCCTGCTGGCGAACCAGGAGCCGCCGACCACCAGCACGAAGCCGAACATCCCCACGGCGCCGAGCACGATGCCGTCGAAGAACAGCAGCCCGCTCGACCCGGAGAAGTGGTAGTCGAAGACCGTGAAATCACTTGCCAGGTACTGGCTCTCGCCCGTATTGGCCACGGTTCCGGCGACGCCGACGATCACGGCGGCGACCAGGATCAGTAGCCCGATGAGAATGATCATGACACTTCCTGCTGGTGTCGAGTTTTCCTACAGGCCAGCTATTCCCGGCTTTTTCAGGACCAAACTGCGCTAATTTCGAATTTATGACTTCGCCCACGAACAGTTAGTGCACGAAGTGTTCGTGGGCTAAACTCGCAGCATGACCATTGCCGAGGACCCGCTCCGCCTGGATCGGCAGGTGTGCTTCGCGCTCGCCGTGGCGAACCGCTCGGTGCTCGCGGTGTACCGGCCGCTGCTGGAGCCGCTGGGGCTGACGCATCCCCAGTACCTGGTGCTGCTGGCGCTCTGGGGCGAGGCGCCGATGTCGGTGAAGGCCATCGCCGAAGCGCTGCAACTGGATTCCGCCACGCTCTCGCCGCTGCTGAAGCGGCTCGCGGGCGCGGGGCTGATCAGCAGGGGCCGCGACCCGGAGGACGAGCGCTCCCTGCAGGTCGACCTGACCGACGCGGGCCGCGCGCTGCGCACCCGCGCCGAGCAGATCCCGCCCGCGGTGGTCGAGCGGCTCGGCGTCACCCTCGGCGACCTCGAGGAACTGCACACCGTCCTGAACCGGGTGAACGCCGCCGCCAGGCGCGCCGCCACCCGGCCACCCGCCCGTGAGGAGCTCCCGTGACCCGCGAACCCCGCCGCCCCGGCCCGATCCGCTGGATCGGCTACGCCTTCGGCCGCCGCCTCCCCGACTCCATGCGGGACTGGGTGCGCCGCGACCTCACCGGCGACCACGCCGCGGCCAGGCACGTGCTGCGCGGCATCGTCCCGTTCACTCCGCTGTTCGCGGCCTTCCTGCTCTTCCCCGGCGAGCTCTGGCTGCGCGGGTCGATGGTGCTGCTCGCCCTGCTGCTCGCCCTCTTCTATACGGTCGCCTTCATGCCGATGAACCGGGCGCACCGGCTGGCGAAGCACGGCTTCCCGCAGGATCTGCGGAATCCGGCGCAGGCCCGCCGCGCGGACGCCGATCGCGCCAGGTACGCCGCCCGCTACGGCCACTGACGCGCGGAGCGCGAGCGGCGCGCCAGCAATGCTCGCCCGCACCGCTCCCGGTGCGCGAGAATGCAGCCCGTGCGAACCCAGTTCACCCGCGAGCTCGTCGCGTTGACCCAGGACCTGACGCAGATGTGCCGGCTCGCCAACGACGCCGCCGAGCGGGTGACGCACGCGCTCGCCGCCGCCGACCTCGCCGCCACCTACGAGGTCTTCGCGCTCGACGAACAGCTGCAGAAGATGTACGCCGCCTGCGAGGCGCGCACCGTCGTGCTGCTCGCGCTGCAGGCGCCGGTCGCCCGCGACCTCAGGCACGTGGTGACCGCCATCCAGATCGCCGGCGAACTCTCCCGGATCGGCAGCCTCACCAGCGGGGTCGCCGACCTGGTGTACGGCGCGCACCCGGAGCCGATCGCGCGCGGCCCGGTCGCCGACGCGATCGGCGCCATGGGCAGGCTCGCCACCGCGCGCACCGCCGTCGCCGTCGACGGCGTCGCGAACGGGCGCCCCGCCACCGACCACGCCGCCGCCGTCACCGAGATGCGCGAGCTGCACGGGCGGTTGCGCACCGCGCTGGCCGGCTCCCCCGCCGACCGGCCGATCGGCGCCGCCATCGACCTCGCGCTGCTCGGCCAGCACCTGGAGCGCTGCGTCGATCACACCGGCCGGATCGACCGGCTCATCCGCTTCCTGGAGACCGGAGTGCCGCCGACCGCCCAGCGGGAAGCCGCCGACACGCCGGTCGAATAGGGCGGTTGCCCCGAATTCACCCCGGCGCCACCCGATTCCAGACCGTAAACAACGGTGTGGGGTAGCTCATATGCGACAATCACATTCGTTCACCGCAGCACCGAGTACGGTGGCGCGGTTCGTGGTTCGACTCCGGTTCGGTGGGTATCGTGGTGAAGTTTGCTCCTGTTCGGCGCGGTGCGCGCCGAACGTTTGCCGTTGTCGTTCCGCTGCTGGTGGCGGGGGTGCTGAGCGGCTGCACCGCGACCGAGCAGCCCGGCGTGCCCGGCAAGCAGGGCCCGGTCTCCTCGGCCGGGGTCCCCGCCGCCGATGCCACGGCGTTGCTCGGGCAGCTGAAGGTCGCGCCGGAGGCCGAGATGGCCGGGTACGACCGGGACAAGTTCCCGCACTGGGACACCGCCCCGCTCGACCACGGCTTCGGCCCGGAGTTCTCGCAGTACGCGAAGTGCACCACCCGCGACGTCATGATGCTGCGCGACGCCACCGGCCCGGTCTCGCTCGACCCCAAGTCCTGCAAGCTCAGCATCGGCAAGAACGGCGGCTGGCAGGACCACTACGGCGTGGTCGACCGCAAGACCGGGACGCTGAAGCCCTACGCCTTCATCACCGATCCCGCCAAGGTGGACGCCGAGCACATCGTCCCGCTGGCCGAGGCGTGGCGCTCCGGCGCGGGCGGCAAGGATCTGGAGACCAGGCGCGCGATCGCCAACGACGCAACGAATCTCGTCGCCTCCGACCCGACGGCGAACCGCTCCAAGGGTGATCAGGACGTGTCCAGTTACCTGCCGCCCGGCGAGTTCCGCTGCACCTACGTGGTTCACTACCTGCAGATCAAGGTAAAGTACGGCCTCACCGTCGACGGTGCGGAGCAGACCGCGCTGAAAACCGCGATCGACGACTGCGTCAGCCGAGGAGGGTTCGCATAAGCGAGATCCACGCACTGGAGAGCAGGGCCGCCGTCCTCACGGAAGAGGAGGGAACGGTCTCGGGCGAGCTCGATCTCTCGCTCGACGAGAGCGGCCACGGGTTGGTCCGCTACCGCGGTACCGAGAAGTGGTACCGGATCGGGAACCTCGACGCCGAGCCGCCCTGCACCTGGGTCGATCTCGCCGCGCTGGTCAGCGCGGTGCGAGCGGCGCTCGGCGAGCGCGATTTCGCCGGCAACGTGATCCCCTTCGAAGCGCCTGCCGCCGGCCCGGACGATCCGGTCGGCGGAACCCCCTCCCCCGACGGGTCTTCGGACCCCGCCGCCGCGAGTGCGGCCGCGCCCGCCGAAGCCGAAGCGGCTCCCGCGCCGGATGCGAGTCCGGTATCGGCCCCCGGGGAAGGTGAGGCCGCACCGACCGCCCCGGCGGACGCGAGTCAGGTGACCCCCGCGGAGGCGGGCACCGCAGCGGCACCTCCAACTCCGGCGGCCCCCGCCGAAGGGTCGACCACAGCAGCGGCTCCGACGGATGCGACACCCACCGCCCCCTCGGGGGGCGAGACCGCGGGCACGCAAGCGGCTCCCGCCGATGCCGGAGCCGAACCGGCTCCCGAGGCGAAGGGCGCGAGTCCGTTCGCGGGAGCGAAGGGGCAGGGTTCGGTGACTCCGGACGAGGCCGAGAAACCCCCTGCGGGCGAGCAGAACTAGACCCCGGTCAGCTCCCGCTGCCGAACCCCCTCGTCGAGCAACTTCGTCGCGATACTGTCCATCGCCTGCGCCAACAGCGCACGATCCGCCGGATCATCGGCCGACCAGTCGTCGAGCCGGGCATCCAGCCACCGCCGCCACGCCTCGCGAATCCGATCCACCTCCAGCTGTCCACTCTCGGTGAGCAACAGCCGCGAACCACCGCGCGCCAGATACCCGGAGTCGATCAGCTCGGCGAAGACCGGCAGCAGCACCTCCTCCGGCACCCGGTGCGCGAGTGCGATCGCCCCGAGCGTCGCCTCCCCGCGATACCGCCGCAGCACGTACACCTGCCCGAGCGCCCACGCCTGCCCGCGCCCGAGCCCGCTCCCCGCGGCGGCGAGCAACTCGGGCCCGACCGGCCCGGCGGCCCGCGCCCGGCGCAGCGCGGTACCGACCTCGCGCTCCAGCAGCGCCACCCGATCGTCCGGCCCCGGCACCGAGAACCCGTCCCCGACATCGCCCGCCGCCGCCTTGGCGCTGTCCCGCAGCGGCACCTCCTTCAGGAACCAGGCGATCACGAACCCGGCCAGCGCCACCGGGACCACCCAGCGGAAGACGTGGTCGATGGCGGCGGCGTAGGCGTCGATGATCGGCGCCGCCTGCTCGGCGGGCAACCGGCGCAGCGCCTCCGGGTTCTGCGCCGCCTCGACCGGCACCCCCGGGTTCGCGGCCAGCGCGATCGCCAGCCGCGCGCTCAGCTCGTTGCTGTAGAGCGTGCCGAAGACGGCGGTGCCGAAGGCGCTGCCGAGCGTCCGGAAGAAGGTGACCCCCGAGGTCGCGGTCCCGAGCTGCGCGTACGGCACGGTGTTCTGCACCACGATGGTGAGCACCTGCATGGCGAGCCCGATCCCGAGCCCGAGCACCAGCATCGAGAACGACTCCCGCAGTGTGCTCGTCCCCCGTCCCATGGTCGACATGAGCAGCAGCCCGACGGCCATGAGCGCGGTACCCGCTATCGGGAAGATCCGGTAGCGCCCGGTGCGCCCCACCACCTGCCCGGAGATGATCGAGGTGAGGAAGAGCCCGGCCACCAGCGGCAGCGTGCGCACCCCGGAGGCGGTCGCGCTCACCCCGTCCACGTACTGCAGGTACGCGGGCAGGTAGGTCATGGCCCCGAGCATGGCGAAGCCGACGATGAAGCTGAGCACCGAGCACACGGTGAAGACCCGGCTGCGGAACAGCGCCATCGGCAGCATCGGCTCCGCCGCCCGCAACTCCACCCCGACGAACGCGGCGAGCAGCAGCACCGCGAGCACGAAGAGCCCGATGATCTGCCACGACACCCACGGGTACTCCTGCCCGCCCCACTCCAGCCCGAGGATGAGCGCGGAGACGCCGACCGCGACCAGCCCGATCCCCGCGTAGTCGACGACCGGCCGGACCGCGGCGCGCACCTTCGGAATGCTGCGCGCCGCCACCGCGATCATCAGGATCGCCAGCGGCACGTTGACGTAGAAGCACCAGCGCCAGCCGACGCTGTCGGTGAAGAACCCGCCCAGCGTCGGCCCGATCACCGTGGTGACGCCGAAGACCGCGCCGAGCGCGCCCTGGTACTTACCGCGCTCGCGCAGCGGGATGGCGTCCGCGATCAGCGCCATCGAGGTGACCATGAGCCCGCCCGCGCCGATGCCCTGCACCGCCCGCGCCGTCACCAGCACCGCCATGCCGCCCGCGAGCCCGGCCACCATGGAGCCCGCGATGAAGATCAGCGCGCTCAGCTGGAAGACCAGCTTGCGGCCGAAGAGGTCGCCGAGCTTGCCCGCGAGCACCGTCGCGACCGCCTCGGCCAGCAGGTAGGCGGTGACCACCCAGGCCAGGTGCCCGGCCCCGCCGAGATCGGCCACGATGGTCGGCAGCGCCGTCGAGACGATGGTCTGGTCCAGCGCGGCCATGAGCATGCCGAGCACCACCGTGCCGAAGACGACATTGGTGCGCGCGCGGCTCAGCGGCTCCGCCGGAGTGGCGGCAGCAACGGCACCGTTCATCGCCTCAGTATGCGACTTCCCCGGCAAAACACCCTCTCAGCGACACGGCAGCGAACCATCGGGGGTGCGGCGCGAACGGGGTCCGGGCACCCCGTCTCAGAAAGTGTGCCAAGGTGGGCGCCATGGCGTGGAAACCCTCACAGATCCCGGACCAGACCGGTCGCACCTTCGTGATCACCGGAGCCAACGGCGGCATCGGCACCGAGGCCACCAAGGCGCTCGCCGCGAAGGGCGCGACGGTGATCATGGCCTGCCGCAGCGCGGACAAGGCCAAGGCGATCGCCGAGAAGATCGACGGCGATGTCCGGGTCGAGCAGCTCGACCTGGCCGACCTCGCCTCGGTCCGCGGCTTCGCCGAGTCCACCGGCGGGTTCGACGTCCTGATCAACAACGCCGGGCTGATGAACGTCCCGTTCTCCCGCACCACCGACGGCTTCGAGACCCAGTTCGGCGTGAACCACCTCGGCCACTTCGCGCTCACCGCGCTGCTGCTGCCGAAGATCCGGGACCGGGTGGTCACCGTCTCCAGCGTCGCGCACAAGCAGGCGGGGAGGCTCCGGGTCGACGACCTCAACTACGAGCACCGCGGCTACCAGCGCGGCGCCGCCTACTCGCAGGCCAAGCTGTCGAACCTGATGTTCGCCAGGGAGCTGCAGCGCAGGCTGGCGAGCAACGGCTCCGCGGTGCGCTCCTACGGCGTGCACCCGGGCGTCTCGGCCACCGAGCTCTTCACCCGCACCGAGACCCCGCTGGACCTGGTGAGCAAGCCGTTCATCCGGCTGGTCGGGCACTCGCCGCGGCACGCGGCGGAGTCGACGCTCTTCGCCGCCACCGAGCCGGACGCCGACCCGAACACCTACTGGGGCCCGACCTGGCTGTTCCAGTCCCGCGGCCCGGTCGGCCCGTGCCCGTCGACCAGGCTCTCCCGCGACGCCGAGCTGCAGCGCCGGCTGTGGGAGGAGTCGGAGCGGCTGACCGGGATCAGCACCACGCTCTGACCGGGGAGCTGCCCTACGTCGACTGTAGTAGAAGCGGGTACCGTGGGAGCGTGCCCGCTTCACCTCAGCCGGACCGCCCGGCCCACAGCCGCCCGGCCCTGATCGCCCTGGTGGTCGTGGCCGCGCTCGCCTGCCTGGCGCTCGGCTGGTGGCAGTGGGAGCGGTTCGAGTCGTCGAGCGGCACCGGCCAGAATCTCGGTTACGCGCTGCAGTGGCCGCTCTTCGCCGGGTTCGTGGTCTTCGCGTACTTCCGGTTCGTGCGGCTGGAGCGCGACGACGAGGAGGCGGCCGAGGCCCCGCCCCGGCCGAGCGCCGCGCGCGAGATCCCGGCAGGCATCCTGCCGGAGCGGCCCGCCGCCGCCAGGGACGACGATCCCGAGCTCGCCGCCTACAACAGCTACCTCGCCGAGCTGAACCGCCCGGCCACCCCCGACAGGAGCGCCGGTTGACCACCAGCGAGAACCCCGCCGAGACCCGCCCCGCGAAGCGGACGGCCGATGCCGGAAAGATCGCGGGCGCGCTGCTGCGCTACCGCGTGCTGGCCTGGGCCACCGGTCTCTGGCTGCTGCTGCTCACCGTCGAGATGATCGCCAAGTACGGCTTCGGCGCCGACACCCCGAGCTGGATCGCCGTGGTGCACGGGTGGGTCTACTTCGTCTACCTGCTGTTCACCGCCGACCTCGCGGTCAAGGTGCGGTGGCCGCTCGGTCGCACCGTCGGCACCCTGCTGGCGGGCACCGTCCCGCTGCTCTCGTTCTTCGTCGAGCACCGCAACGCCGTCCAGGTGAAACGGGACTTCGACCTCTAGTCGGCCAGCGCCGTCAAGGCCGGGAGCAGCAGCTTCAGGGCTCGCCCGCGGTGGGAGACGGCGTCCTTCTCGGCGGGGGTGAGCTGGGCGGCCGAGCGGCCCCCACCCTCCGGCACGAAGAGCGGGTCGTAGCCGAATCCGTGCTCGCCGAGCGGCTCCCGGGCGATCCGTCCTGGCCACTCACCGCGGACCACGGTCTCGGTGCCGTCCGGCGACACCAGCGCGCAGGTGGAGACGAACCGCCCGCCCCTGCGCTCGTCCGGGACGTCCTTCAGCTGCGCGAGCAGCAGCGCGTTGTTCGCCGCGTCGTCCCCGTGCCCACCGGACCAGCGCGCGGAGAGCACGCCGGGCATTCCGTTCAGTGCGTCCACCTCGATCCCGGAATCGTCGGCGACGCACGGCAACCCGGTCGCCGCGGCGCCGTCGCGCGCCTTGGCCAGCGCGTTCTCCTCGAAGGTGGCACCGGTCTCCGGCTCCTCCGGGTACTCCGGCACGTCGGCGAGCCCGACGATCTCGATCCCGGCAACGCCCGCCTCGTCCAGGATGCGGCGCAGCTCGGTCAGTTTCTTGGCGTTGCGGCTGGCGAGCAGCACCCGGCGGGCCACCGCTACCGCCGCTTCCCGGTCTCGGCGCGCTTCGGCAGTGTGCCGGGATAGGGCTTGGCCAGCGCCTCCTTCTGCACCACGAAGAGCTGTTCGCAGCCGGCCAGCGCGGAGTCGAGCAGCTTGTCCAGGGTGGAGCGCGGGAAGGTGGCGCCCTCGCCGGTGCCCTGGATCTCGACCAGGGTGCCGGTGTCGGTGGCGACCACGTTCATGTCCACCTCGGCGCGCGAATCCTCCTCGTACGGCAGGTCGAGCCGGACCCGGCCGTCGACGACGCCGACGCTCACCGCGGCGATGCCGCAGGAGATCGGCTGCGGGTCGGCGAGCGCGCCCGCCGCCGCGAGGTAGGTCACCGCGTCGACCAGCGCGACGTAGGCGCCGGTGATCGCGGCGGTGCGGGTGCCGCCGTCGGCCTGCAGCACGTCGCAGTCGACGGCGATGGTGTTCTCCCCGATGGCGGCGAGGTCGATGCAGGCGCGCAGCGAGCGCCCGACCAGCCTGCTGATCTCCTGGGTGCGGCCGCCGACCCGGCCCTTGACCGACTCCCGGCCGCTGCGGGTGTGCGTGGCCGCGGGCAGCATGGCGTACTCCGCGGTGAGCCAGCCGAGGCCGCTGTCCCGGCGCCAGCCGGGCACTCCCTCGGTGACGCTCGCGGTGCACAGCACCCGGGTCTGGCCGAACTCGACCAGCACCGATCCCGCTGGATGCGTGGTGAATCCGCGGGTGATCCTGACCTCGCGGAGCTCGTCGTCCGCCCTGCCGTCCACTCGTCTCGACACGGGGGTCAGCCTAACCGCACCCGGCGCGGCGCCGGGCGGCGGTGCTACAGATCGAAGCTCTCCCCGGGCGCGACCGCGTGCACCGGCCCGCTGAACTGCGACTTCGCCTCGGCGATCACGTCCTCCCGCGAGGTCCACGGCGGGATGTGCGTGAGCAGCAGCTCCTTGACCCCGGCGCGGGCCGCGATCAGCCCGGCCTCGTGCCCCGAAAGGTGGATGCCGGGCGGCCGATTCGCCGGGTCGTGCGTCCAGGACGCCTCGGACATCAGCACGTCGGCGCCTTCGGCCAACTCGAAGACCGCGTCGCAGACGGCGGTGTCGCCGGTGTAGACGAAGACCCGGCCCTCGGCGCTGGTGATGCGCAGCCCGTAGGACTCCGGCGGGTGGTACATCCGGCGCGCCGAAATCGTGTGCCCCGGCCCGAACTCGACGGTCTCGCCCTCCCGCCAGGTGCGGTGGTCGATGACGTCGGACCAGTCGTCGGTCTCGCCGCCGACCTCGGCCGAGGCGTTGCCGATCCGCAGCGGGGCATCCGACGGCCCGCGCACGATGGCGCGGCCGACCGGCGGGCTCGGGTGGTAGCGGCGCCAGACCAGCAGGCCGGGCAGGTCGAGGCAGTGGTCCGCGTGCAGGTGCGTCAGGAAGATGTCGACCGCACCGGGATCGGCGTACTTCTGCAGCGCGCCGAGCACGCCGGGACCGAAATCGATGACCGTCGGCGTCAGGTCCGGACCGGTCAGCAGATACCCCGACGCTGGGGAGTCCGGGCCGGACACGCTGCCCGAGCACCCGAGGACGGTAAGGCGCATGCCCCCATGCTGCCACGACGTTTCACCGGTCACGAAGGGATCCCCCAAATTCTCACGGGTGTGCGACGTGGTCACCGGGGGTGTGCGATCGGGCGCGGTTCCGTGGCGCGTCGGCGACGACGTTCGTCCCCGGAGAGTACCCAGCCGGCGACGAGGCCGCCCACGGCCCCGAAGAGATGGCCCTGCCAGGAGATCATCGGCTGGCCGGGCAGCACGCCCCAGAGCAGTGAACCGTAGATCGCGAAGACCGCGAGCCCGACCACGATCTGGGTGAGGTTGCGGGCGAACCAGCCACGGGAGATGAGGTAGGTGAGCCAGCCGAAGACCAGCGAGGAGGCGCCGACGTGCACCGTGCCCGCGCCGCCGATGAGCCAGGTTCCGGCGCCGGCGATCAGCCAGATGAGGGCGGTCGCGGCCAATCCGCGGCCGATCCCGGAGAGCAGGGTGAGGAAGCCGAGGATCAGCACGGGCAGCGTGTTGCCCATCAGGTGATCCCAGTTGCCGTGCAGCAGCGGCGCCCAGATGACGCCCCAGAGCCCGTCCGGGTCGCGCGGGCGGATGCCCTCGCTGTCCAGGTCGACGCCCTGCAGGCTGTCCACGCCCTCGATGCCGTAGAGCAGCGCGACGAAGCCGAGCATCAGCGCGGCCGCCTGCGCCCAGAGCTTCCCGATCACCGCGACGGCGCGGGAGCCGACCGATGGACTGTTCGGCGGGGACCCCGAACCAGGACCGACGACCATGGCACCTCCTGCGTAGCTCTGGCATCGAGCGTACCGGGGCTCAGGCCCAGAGCTGCCCCTCCAGCCGTTCTTCGGCCTCCTCCAGCGTGCCGTCGTAGGCGCCGGTGGAGAGGTACTTCCAGCCGCCGTCGCAGACGACGAAGGCGATGTCCGCGCTCTTACCGGCCTTGATCACCTTCCGCGCGACGCCGAGCGCCGCGTGCAGGATGGCGCCGGTCGAGATGCCCGCGAAGATCCCCTCCTCCAGCACCAGCTCCCTGGTGCGGCGCACCGCGTCCAGCGGGCCGACGGAGAAGCGGCTGGTGAGCACGGATTCGTCGTACAGCTCGGGGATGAATCCCTCGTCGATGTTGCGCAGGCCGTAGACCAGCTCGCCGTAGCGCGGCTCAGCCGCGACGATCTCGATGCCTGGCACGTGCTCGCGCAGGAAGCGGCCGGTGCCCATGAGCGTCCCGGTGGTGCCGAGCCCGGCCACGAAGTGCGTGATCTCGGGCAGGTCGGCGAGGATCTCCGGGCCGGTGGTCTCGTAGTGCGCGAGCGCGTTGGCCGGGTTGCCGTACTGGTAGAGCATGACCCAGTCCGGGTTGGCCGCGGCGATCTCCTTGGCCTTGGCCACCGCCTGGTTGGAGCCGCCCGCCGCGGGCGAGCCGATGATCTCGGCGCCGAACATGGTGAGCAGCTGCCTGCGCTCCACCGAGGTGTTCTCCGGCATGACGCAGACCAGCCGGTACCCCTTGAGCTTGGCCGCCATGGCCAGCGAGATCCCGGTATTGCCGCTGGTCGGCTCCAGAATGGTGCAGCCGGGGGTGAGCCTGCCGTCGGCCTCGGCCTGCTCGATCATGCGCAGCGCGGGGCGGTCCTTGATCGAGCCGGTGGGGTTGCGGTCCTCCAGCTTGGCCCAGAGCCGCACCGGCTGCTCGCCCGCCCACCGCGGCGAGAGGTTCTGCAGCCCGACCAGCGGAGTGTCGCCGAGCGTCGCGATCAGCGATTCGTACCGTGCCACCGGATCAGGAGATCTCGAGGGCGCCGGCCCCGGTGTAGCCGAGTGCGCCTCCGGCGACGGCCGGGAGAATCGTCACGCTGCCGCCCGCCGGCACCTCGGCTTCCAGCCCACCGGCGAAGCGCACGTCCTCGTCGTCGACGTAGATGTTGACGTAGCGGTTCAGCTTGCCGTCGGTGAGCAGCCGCTCGGACAGCCCGGGGTGGTTCGCCTCCAGGTCGGCGATGAGCGCGGAGAGCGTCGCGCCCTCGGCCTGCACGCGCTTCTCGCCGCCGGTCAGGTTGCGCAGGATGGTCGGGATGGACACGGTTACCGGCATCGGTTCTCCTCGGGGTTGAACGGGTTCAGTAGGCGTCGACGACCCGCACCGGCTCCTCGGTGACCTCGCCCTCGAGGATGCGGTAGCTGCGCAGCTCGTGCTGCTCCGGGTCGCGGGTGGAGATCAGCACGTAGTGCGCGTTCGGCTCCTGCGCGAGCGTGATGTCGGTACGGCTCGGGTAGGCCTCGGTCGCCGTGTGCGAGTGGTAGATCACCACCGGCTCCTCGTCGGCGCTGTCCAGCTCGCGCCAGACCTTCAGATGCTCACCGGAGTCGAACTGGTAGAAGGTGGGCGAGCGCGCGGCGTTCGTCATGGCGATGAACCGCTCCGGGCGGTCCGAGCCCTCTGGACCCGCGAGCACCCCGCACGCCTCGTCCGGGTGGTCGGCGCGGGCATGCGCCACCATCGCCTCGACGAGGTCGGCCCTGAGCACCAGCACGACAACACCCTTCCCGCGACAACGCACTCGACAACGAGCCAGCTTATTCGGCTATTCCCGCCCCGGCGGGCGCACCCCGATCAGCCGCCGAACAGCTCGCTGTAGGAGGGGATTCCGGCGATCGAGCGGGCGGAGAGCACCGCGTCCACGATGGCCCGCTCCACGACCACCGCCGCCGCGGTGCAGACCGCGTCCAGCAGCCCCAGGTTCGGCGGGAAGGCGGGTGGCGGCAGCGGGCCCGGCGGCGGCGCGGCGGTGCCGGTGGCCAGCGCGAAGAAGGTGTCGCCGTCCAGCGGCGAGTGCGCCGGGCGCACCGCGCGGGCCAGGCCGTCGTGCGCGGTCGTCGCCATCCGGCGGCAGCCTGCCTTGTCCAGCGGGGCGTCGGTGGCGACCACGCCGATGGTGGTGTTGAGCACGGTGCCCTTCACCGGCAGCGCGTTGGCCGCGGCGAGCTGTTCGGGGGTCGGGGTGCGCAGCCCGAACGCCTCGGCGCCGTCGGTGCCCGCGCCCCAGGGCAGCCCGGTGCGCGGGTCGAAGACCGAGCCGACCGGGTTCGCCACCACCAGCGCGGCCACCGTGATCCCAATGTCGAGCAGGACGGAGGCGGTGCCGATGCCGCCCTTGAGCGCGCCCGCCCGTGCCCCGACCCCGGCACCGACGGAGCCGCGCTCGAACTCCCGGCTCGCGGCCGCGGCGGCGCGGTAGCCGAACTCGGCGGTCGGGCGGACGTTCCAGTCGCCCACCGGCAGGTCGAAGATGACCGCGCCGGGCACGATCGGCACCACCCGGGCCGGGTCGAGCGGGTCGAGCGGGATGCCGTGGCCCGCCTCCTCGCAGTACCGCATCACCCCGTCGGCGGCGGCGAGGCCGTAGGCGCTGCCCCCACTGAGCAGCACGGCGTCGGCGCGGCGCACCGAGTTGGCCGGGTCGAGCAGGTCGGTCTCCCTGGTACCAGGCCCGCCGCCGCGGACGTCGACCGCGGCCACCGCGCCGCCCGGCACCCGCACCACCGTGCAGCCGGTGGCGGCGCCGGAGCCGAGCGTGGCCTCCGGATCGAGTTCGTGGTGGTGCCCGACGAGCACCCCGACCACGTCGGTGAGCGCGTTGCCGGGGCCGATCACGGGGCGAGCGCCGAGAGCAGCGAGTCCTGCATCCAGGTGAGCCAGTGGTAGACGTCGAGGTGCGGTGCGCGCGGGTCGCCCGGCTGCAGCTCCTCCGGGGTGTCGGCGTCGATCTCCAGCACCGTGCCGAGCGCGAGCCGGACGTCGTTGAGCGCGGTCAGCCAGGCGTCGGCCTGCTCCGGCGAGAGCGTCACCTTGCCGCCGTCCTCGGGCACCGTGCGCAGCACCACCGCGCCCGCCGCCACCTTGGACTCGATGATGTCCGGCTCGTGCAGGCTGCGCAGCGCGTTGTTCAGCCCGGCCCGGTCGGCGTCCGGCGAGCCGGGCTCGGCGCGGTGGAAATCGGGCAGCAGCCGGAGCAGCTGCGGGTCGGTGGGCGGGGTCGAGTTACCGGTCCGCATCCCGGTGAGCGCGGCGAGCTCGTCGTCAGGGCCGGAGTCGGCGCGCTCGGTGAGCAGGCCGCACACCGCCCCGACCAGCGAGCGCAGCACCGCGGCCTCCCTGCCGTCCATCTCGGAACGCAGTTTCAGGCCGCCCAGCGAATTCTTCCGGCTCCACTTACGCACGATGCCTACGGTAGCCGCACTCACTCGTCGCGCTGCATCGTCGCCCACAGCCCGGCGGCGTGCAGCCGCTGTACGTCGTGCTCCATCTTGTCCCTCGGGCCGGAGGTCACCACGGCCTTGCCCTCGTTGTGCACCTGCAGCATGAGCTCGGTCGCCTTGGCTTTGCTGTAGCCGAAGAGCTTCTGGAAGATGTAGGTGACGTAGTGCATGAGGTTCACCGGGTCGTCCCAGACCACGGTGACCCAGGGCCGGTCGACGGCCTCCAGGATCTCGCTGCGCTCGATGGCTTCGGGTGTCGCCGACGGTGTCGCGTGCGCGACGACGGCAACGGCCGCCGCGCGATCGCCGGCATCGACTCGGTCGAACTGGGCCATGCGTCCAGGGTACGACGGCGGGCGGAATACACAACCATCCGAGGTGCGGCCTTTCCCGCTCCGCGGCCCCCGTTCCGGCCCGGCCGGGGGCCAGCGCGCCTATCATGCTCCCCGATCAGCGGCCGGGCGATGTCTAGAGTGGCCCGGGTGGAGACCATCGACGGGCGGGCGAGCACCGCGCTGCTGACCGACCAGTACGAGCTGACCATGCTCGCCGCCGCGCTCGCCGACGGGTCGGCGCACCGGCGCTGCACCTTCGAGGTGTTCGCCAGGCGATTGCCGAACGGCAGGCGGTACGGCGTCGTCGCGGGCACCGGCCGGATGCTGGAGTCCCTCACCCGATTCCGCTTCGGCCCGGCCGAACTCGAGGTCGCGGCGCGCTTCCTGGACGACCGGACGCTGGAGTGGCTGCGCGCGTACCGCTTCGGCGGCGACATCGACGGCTACGCCGAGGGCGAGCTGTACTTCCCGAACTCCCCGGTGCTCTCGGTGCGCGGCACCTTCGCCGAGTGCGTGATCCTGGAGACGCTGATCCTCTCCGTCTACAACCACGACTGCGCCATCGCCTCCGCCGCCGCCCGCATGGTGAGCGCGGCGGCCGGGCGCCGGATGATCGAGATGGGCTCGCGCCGCACCCACGAGCTCGCCGCCCCGGCCAGCTCGCGCGCCGCCTACCTGGCCGGCTTCGACGCCACCTCGAACCTGGAGGCGGTGCGGCGCTACGGCGTCCCCGGCGCCGGGACCAGCGCGCACGCCTTCACCCTGCTGCACAGCGGCAGCGACGGCGAGCACGAGGCCGAGGCGTTCCGCAGCCAGGTGCGGGCGCTCGGCATCGGCACCACGCTGCTGGTCGACACCTTCGACATCACGCAGGGCGTCGCCACCGCCATCGAGGTGGCAGGCCCCGAGCTCGGCGGAGTGCGGATCGACTCCGGCGACCTCGGGGTGCTGGCCGGGCAGGTCCGCGACCAGCTGGACGGCCTCGGCGCCACCCGCACCCGGATTGTGGTCTCCGGCGACCTGGACGAGTACGCCATCGCCGCGCTGCGCGCCGAGCCGGTCGACGTCTACGGCGTCGGCACCTCGCTGGTCGTCGGCTCCGGCGCGCCCACCGCGGGCATGGTCTACAAGCTGGTCGAGGTGGACGGGGTTCCGGTCGCCAAGCGGAGCAGCCACAAGGAGTCGCGCGGCGGCACCAAGGGCGCGATCCGGCTGGCCCGGGCCAGCGGCACCATCGTCGAGGAGGTCGTCTTCCCGGCCGGCTCCACGCCCGCGACCGGCGAGTTCACCCCGCGCGAGCTGCACGTTCCGCTGGTGCGCGGGGGCGAGGTCACGCCGGACCAGCCGAGCCTGGCCGAGAGCCGCGACCTGGTGGCGCGCGGGCTGGTCAGCCTGCCGTGGGAGGGGCTCAAGCTCTCCGCGGGCGAACCGGCGGTGCCGACCACCTTCGCGGCAGAATAGAGGTCGGTCTCCGAGAGGTGAGGTAGTCATGGCACGAGCGTTGATCGTGGTGGACGTGCAGAACGATTTCTGCGAGGGCGGGTCGCTCGCCGTGACCGGTGGGGCCGCGGTGGCGGGGCGGATCAGCGACTACCTGCTCGGCGCTGATTACGCCGCGGTGGTGGCTACCCGGGACCACCACATCGATCCGGGTGACCACTTCTCCGACACCCCGGACTACGTGGACAGCTGGCCGCCGCACTGCCGGGTCGGCACGCCGGGCGCCGATTTCCACCCGAACTTCAGCACCGACGCCGTGGACGAGGTGTTCAGCAAGGGCGAGTACGCCGCCGCCTACTCGGGGTTCGAGGGTGCGGCCGAGGATGGTTCGTCGCTCTCGGAGTGGTTGAGGGCGCGCGATATCGACGCCGTCGACGTGGTCGGAATCGCCACCGACCACTGCGTCCGGGCGACCGCGCTGGACGCCCGCGAGGCCGGGTTCGACACCAGGGTGCTGCTCGCCCTCACTGCGGGGGTCGCACCCGAGACCACGACCGTCGCCATGGAGCGCATGGCCGCCGCAGGCGTGGAGTTCGACGGCGACCTCGGCCACTGAGCCGCTCGGCGCGGCACCGCGCCCGCGCCGAGCATGTCGGCGCACCGCAGTAGGCTGCTGCGCGTGCCCGAACTGCCGCCGGTCCCGGAACTGCTCTCCACCGCCGTCCGCGCGCTCGGCGGCACCGAGCGGACCGGGCAGGTCACCATGGCCGCGGCCGTCGCGCACGCCATCGACACCGGCGAGCACCTCGCCGTGCAGGCGGGAACCGGCACCGGGAAGTCGCTGGCCTACCTGGTGCCCGGGCTGCGGCACGCGGTCCGCACCGGCCGCACCGTCGTGGTCTCCACCGCCACCATCGCGCTGCAGCGCCAGCTGGTCGACCGCGACCTCCCCCGGCTCGCCGATGCGCTCACGAAACCGCTCGGCCGCACCGCCCGCTTCGCGATCCTCAAGGGCCGCAACAACTACCTCTGCCTGAACAAGATGAACAGCGCCGTCCCGGAGGACCCGGCCGAGGCCGAGCTCTTCGACGCCTTCGCCGTCTCCCGCCTCGGCCGCGAGGTCCAGCGCCTGAACACCTGGGCCTCCGACACCGAGACCGGTGACCGCGACGAGCTCACCCCCGGCGTGAGCGACCGCGCCTGGCGGCAGGTCAGCGTCTCCTCCCGGGAGTGCCTCGGCAAGTCGCGCTGCCCCTTCGGCCAGGACTGCTTCGCCGAGAAGGCGCGCGCCGACTCCGCGCAGTCCGACGTGGTGGTCACCAACCACGCGCTGCTCGCCATCGACGCCATCAGCGGCATCCAGATCCTGCCCGAGCACGACGTGGTGATCATCGACGAGGCGCACGAGCTGGTCGACCGGGTCACCGGCGTCGCCACCGCCGAACTGGCCCCCGCCACCGTCACCGCCGCCGCCAAGCGCTGCGTCAAGCTGGTGGACGAGCGGGAGCTGGACCGCCTCGAGGAGGCGGGCGAGGCCTGGCACGAGGTGCTCGACGAGCTGCCCGCCGCCCGCTGGGAGCGGCTCCCGGAGAGCGCCACCCCGGTCCTCGCGCTGATCCGCGACGCCGCCTGGAACGTCCGCACCGCGCTCTCCCCGCCCGGCGGCACCACCGCGCAGGGCAGCGACCCGGAGGCCGCGGCCGCGCGCAACCAGGCGCTGGTCGCGGTGGAGGAGGTGCACGACAGCGCGGTGCGCGCGCTCTCCGCCTTCGACGAGCCGGATCCGGCGGCCCGCCGCGACGTCATCTGGCTCGCCGCCGACGAGCTGCGCGGGGTCACCAGGCGCACGCTGCGGATGGCGCCGCTCTCCGTCGGCGGGCTGCTGCGCAGCAGGCTCTTCGGCGCCTCCACCGTGGTGCTCACCTCGGCGACGCTGCAGATCGGCGGCTCCTTCGACGGCCTCGCGAGCACCTGGGGGCTGCCCGCGCAGGCCGCGAACCGGCCGGATACCGGCACCGCCAACGGCGCGCAGGCCCCGTCGGATACCGAGACGGTGCGCTGGTCGTCGCTGGACGTCGGCTCGCCCTTCGACCACGCCCGCTCCGGCATCCTCTACGTCGCCAAGCACCTGCCGCCCCCCGGCCGGGACGGCATGTCCCCCGCCGTGCTGGACGAGATCGAGCGGCTCGTCCAGGCCGCGGGCGGCCGAACCCTCGGGCTCTTCTCCTCCATGCGCGCGGCGAAGGCCGCCACCGAGGCCATGCGCGAGCGGCTCGACACCCCCGTGCTCTGCCAGGGCGACGACGCCACCGGCGCGCTGGTCAAGGCCTTCGCCGCGGACCCGGCCACCTCGCTCTTCGGCACGCTCTCGCTCTGGCAGGGCGTCGACGTGCCCGGCCCGTCGCTGAGCCTGGTCCTGCTGGACCGCATCCCGTTCCCGCGCCCGGACGACCCGCTGCTCACCGCGCGACAGCGGGCGGTGGAGTCGCGCGGCGGCAACGGCTTCATGACCGTCGCGGCGAACCACGCCGCGCTGCTGCTCGCCCAGGGCACCGGCAGGCTGCTGCGCAGCGTCGACGACCGCGGCGTGATCGCGATCCTGGATTCCCGGATCGCCACCGCCCGCTACGGCGGCTACCTCCGCGCCTCGCTACCGCCCTACTGGGAGACCGCGGACCCGCAGGTCGTCGCCAAGGCGCTGGCCCGGCTCACCGCCTCCTGACCTACTCGGCCAGGAAGAAGAAGTAGCCGAGGAAGACCAGCATGAGCACCCACATCACCGGGTGCACGTCGCGGATCCGGCCGCGCGCCACCATGACGATCGGGTAGAAGAGCATGCCCATGGCGAGGCCGTTGGCGATGGAGTAGCTCAGCGGCATCAGCACGATGGTGAGGAAGGCCGGAATGGCGTACTCGAGATTCCCCCACTCGATCTCGCCGAGCGAGCGGGCCATCAGCACGCCGACCACGATCAGCGCGGGCGCCGTCACCTCCCCGGCCGAGGCGACCACCGCGAAGATCGGGTAGCAGAACATGGCGATCAGGAACCACCCCGCCGTGGTCACCGCGGTCAGCCCGGTCCGGCCGCCCGCCGAGACGCCCGCGGTGGACTCCACGTAGGCGGTCGTGGTCGAGGTGCCGATGATCGCGCCCGCGGTGGTGCCCACCGAGTCGGCGGCCAGCGCGCTCGCCGCGCGCGGCAACCTGCCCCGTTCATTCAGCAGCCCGGCCTGCTTGGCGACGCCGATCAGGGTGCCGGAGGCGTCGAAGAAGTCGACGAAGAGCATGGTCAGCACGACCACGATCATCTGCCCGGTGAAGGCGTCCGGCAGGTGCACGATGGCCTGGCCGAAGGTCTGGTCCAGGCCGCGGGGCAGCGCCGCGACGCCGTCCGGGAGCTCGACCAGGCCGGTGAGCATCCCGAGCACCGTGGTCGAGACGATGCCGATCAGCACCGCGCCGTGCCTGCCGAGCACCAGGAAGACCACGGTCACGACCAGCCCGAAGAAGGCGAGCAGGGTCCGGCCCTCGGTGAGGTCGCCGAGCTTGACGAAGGTGGCCTCGCTGGCGACCACGAAGCCCGCGTTCTTCAGCCCGATGAAGGCGATGAACAGCCCGATCCCCGCGCCGACCGCGAGCTTCAGCTGCATCGGGATGGAGTCCAGGATGCGTTCGCGGACCTTGGTCACCGCGAGCACGAAGAAGATGATGCCGGAGAGCAGCGTGCCGGAGAGCGCGGTCTGCCACGGGATGCCCATGCTCTGCACCACCGTGAACGCGAAGAACGCGTTCAGCCCCATGCCGGGGGCGAGCGCGATCGGGTAGCGCGCCCAGATCCCCATCACCAGCGTGCCGAAGACGGCGGCGACGGCCGTCGCGGTGAAGACCGCCTGGGTCGGGATGCCGAGCGCGCCGAGCGGGCCCTCGTCGCCGAGGATCGAGGGGTTCACCGCCAGGATGTAGGACATGGCGAGGAAGGTGACGGTGCCCGCCATGAGCTCGCGGCGGTAGGTGGAGCCGAGCTCGGTCACCTGGAAGTACGCGTCCAGCTTCCCGCGGGGTTTCGCGGGCGCGGCAGGTGCCGGGGGTGCGGGGGCGGGCTCGTCGCCGGTCCAGCCGAGCCCCTGTTCGCCCGCGTCCGGGCCGGAGTCGGTCAGGGTGCTCCGCTGCTCGCCCGTGGCGCCGCCGGGTCCACCGGATGCCGGATCGCCGGTGGGCTGCGCCGGATCACCGGCCGCAGCGCCCGCATCCGCGCTCGCGGGCCGCGCAGCGCCCGAGCCCCCCGCTGCGGCGCCGGCCGGTCCGGCGGAACCCGAACCGTGCCGATTCTCGGAATCGCTACCCATGGGACTCTCCGTCCTCGTGAACCATCCGCTCCAGCGCTTTGTACCCCGGAGCGCGGCCGATCACGCGTTGGGCGCGGTGACCAACCCCAGCTCGCCGTCGGAGGCGAGCAGCTCGTGGTGCGGCAGGACGCGCACCGTGTACCCGACCGCACCGGAGAGCGGCACCGGCGTCTCCACCGTGAACAGCTCCAACCCGTTGTCCGACCCGGTGTGCGCCATCGGCACCGCGGTGACATCGGAGAGCTCCTCGGCTGCCGAGACCCGCCCGAACACCGCCTGCACCGCGACGTCCCCGACCCCGAGCCCGGCCAGGTCGACCCGCGCGGTGAGCGAGAGCGGCGCGCCGATGACCGGCGTGTCCGGCAGCCCGGCGCTGTCCACCTGCACCACCGTCACCCCCGGCCACGCCTGCTCGACCCGCCGCCGGTACTCGGCCAGTTCCCGCGCCCCGGCGAACCCGTCCGCCGCGACCCGCCCGAACGAATCCGAGGCCGGCCCGTAGTAGGTCACCGCGTAGTCCCTGACCATGCGCGAGGCCAGCACCTTCGGCCCGAGCGTTTGCAGCGTGTGCCGCACCATCTCGACCCAGCGCGCGGGCAGCCCGGCCCCGTCCCGGTCGTAGAAGCGCGGCGCGACCGTGCGCTCGAAGAGGTCGTAGAGCGCCGCCGCCTCCAGATCGTCCCGGCGCTGCTCGTCGGCGACGCCGTCCGCGCTCGGGATGGCCCAGCCGTTCTCGCCGTCGTACATCTCGTCCCACCACCCGTCCCGGATGGAGAGGTTGAGCCCGCCGTTCAGCGCCGACTTCATCCCCGATGTGCCGCACGCCTCCAGCGGCCGCAGCGGATTGTTCAGCCAGACGTCGCAGCCCCAGTACAGGTGCCGCGCCATCGACATGTCGTAGTCCGGCAGGAACACGATCCGGTGCCGCACCTCGGCGTCATCGGCGAACCGCACCACCTGCTGGATCAGCGCCTTCCCACCGTCGTCGGCCGGATGGCTCTTGCCCGCGACGACCAGCTGCACCGGCCGCTCCGGATCCAGCAGCAGCGACCGCAGCCGCTCCGGATCGCGCAGCATCAGGGTGAGCCGCTTGTAGGTAGGCACCCGCCGCGCGAACCCGACAGTCAGCACACCCGGATCGAAAACCTCGTCCACCCAGCCCAGTTCGGCGGGCGCGGCCCCGCGCTCCAGCCAGGAGGCGCGCACCCGGCGCCGCACCTCGGCGACCAGCCCCGCGCGCAGCGTGTTCCTGGTCGCCCAGAGCTCGCCCGGGTCGACATCGCGCAGTTGCTCCCAGCCGCGCGCCTCCTGCACGAACTCCGCGCCGATCAGCTCGCGCGCCTTCTCCAGCCACTCGCGTGCTGCCCAGGTCGGCGCGTGCACCCCGTTGGTGATCGAGCCGATCGGCACCTCGGCCGGGTCGAAGCCGGGCCACAGCCCCGCGAACATCTCCCGGCTGACCTCACCGTGCAACTTCGAGACGCCGTTCGCCCGCTGCGCCAGCCGCAATCCCATGTGCGCCATGTTGAACACCGCCGGGTCGTTCTCCCGGCCGAGCGCCAGAATCCGCTCCACCTCCAGCCCCGGCAGCAGCGCGGACTCCGCCTCGCCGTGCGCGCCGCCGAAGTAGCGCCGCACCAGCTCGGCCGGGAAGCGGTCGATGCCGGCGGGCACCGGGGTGTGCGTGGTGAACACCGTCCCGGCTCGCACCGCCGTCAGCGCGCTGTCGAAATCCATGCCGCCGGAGACGTATTCGCGAATCCGCTCGACCCCGAGGAAACCGGCGTGCCCCTCGTTCATGTGGAACACGTCGGGATCAGGCAGCCCGGTCGCGCGGGTGTAGGCGCGCACCGCGCGCACCCCGCCGATCCCGGCCAGGATCTCCTGCTTGATCCGATGGTCCTGGTCGCCGCCGTACAGCCGGTCGGTCACCGCGCGCAGCTCCGGATCGTTCTCCGCGATATCGCTGTCGAGCAGCAGCAGCGGCACCCGCCCCACCTGCGCCACCCAGACCCTGGCCCGCAGCACCCGCTGATCCGGCACCGCCACGTGGATCAGCACCGGCGACCCGTCACTGGTCAGCAACCGCAGCGGCAACCCCTGCGGATCCAGCGCCGGATAGTGCTCCAGCTGCCACCCGTCCGCCGAGAGCGACTGCCGGAAGTAGCCGCTGCGATACAGCAGCCCCACCCCGATCAGCGGCAACCCCAGATCGGAGGCGGCCTTGAGATGATCCCCCGCCAGAATCCCGAGCCCGCCCGAGTAGTTCGGCAGCACCTCGGTGACGCCGAACTCCATCGAGAAGTACGCGATCCCGCGCACCCCGTCGCCGTCGGTGTTGCGCTGGAACCAGGCCGGCCGCTCCAGATATTCACGCAGGTCCGCAGCGGCCTCATCCACCCGCCGGACATACTCCGCATCGCCCGCGAGCTCGTCCAGCCTTGCCGGCGCGACCTCGCCGAGCATCCGCACCGGATCGTGGCCGAGCTCGGCCCAGCGCTCCCGATCCAGCTCCGCGAAGAGATCCTGCGTTGGCCAGTGCCAGGACCACCGCAGGTTGGTGGAGAGCTCCCCCAGCGCCGCCAGCCGCTCGGGCAGATGGGCACGGACGGTGAATCGACGCAATGCCTTCACGGGCGGAACCCTACACGGATCAAGGGGAATCGACAGGACACGGAAGGAGCTTCACGGATGGCTCTGACGTGGCGATTCATCGAAGCCGGACGAGCCGTATGGTCAGCGCCACATTCTTCGGCCAACCGCTCAACTCCCCTCATTTTCGATCGATCCGGTCACGAAAGAACTCCCGAAGGCACCGTTCTGCTCAGCTACGGAGCCGCACGCCGTCCAGGCGACCGGCGCGTCAGCGCGGGTGGCAACCGAGGTCGGCGGCCGCGATCGGCGGTGCTGCTCGGCGTCAAGGCGTGCTTGGATGTCGGCGACGGTCGGACGGCCGGACGGGGCGGGCCGACAGCGGTCCCACAACCCGACGACGAGCAGCGCCAGCAGCAGCGCGGCCACAGTGCCGAACAGGATCACCGACGCTCCAGCGGCCACGGCACCGGCGGCTGTCCGTCGATCACCTCGGCCACCAGGTCGGCCCAGTGCCCAGCGAGGTAGCCGACATCGGACCACGCAGCGTGCAGTTGCTCGGCGCTCGGCGGCGGATCCGTGCGCAACAGCCGCTCCGCGGTGACGTGCGCGGCGGCCATGTCGTCGATGACGGCCGCGCACGAGGCGGCGGCGCTGGGCCGGGCACCGGTGTGCTCGATGATCCATTCCGCGATCTGGCGCCGCAGCGCGGTCCTGCTGGTCACGAAGACCGCGTCATCTCCCGGATAGACACCGCGCACGCGGTGTATCGCGGCCAGCATCCGAGCTCGCTCGAGCAGCGTGGTGTCGTGCTGGCGCAGCGGGAAGCGGAACACCGCTGTGAGTTCGCGCCAGTGCGGGAGCTCAGGGCGCGCCGGGGTCACGACAGCGGAGTGGACAGGCGCGCGAGCGCGGCGGCGTAGGGCAGGCACTGCGCTGGATCGTGTCCCGCGTGCTGGGTGAGCAGGCTCGAGGCGTCCCAGCGCTGCAGCGCCGGAGGCGGCTCGGTACACCGGTAAGTGCGCGTCCCGCTTCGCTGGTCGTAGCGGCGCGATCTGTCGGCATCGTCCGGCTGGCTCACCATGGTTCTCCCCTGCTGCGTCGAGCACCCGGCGCCGGTGGCCCGATGACGAAGAACGGCGGGCCGCACGGACCGGAGGCGGGCGTCGGTCGCACCCTCCCTGCGCCGGATGCGTTCTCAGACTCATCGACCGGTACGGCGGAACCCAGGGTCTAAGGCGATGCGCTACCGATACGCTTCCGTCACGGACGTGACAGGTGCTGACAGGGGGAGCGCATGATCGTCGAACGGTGGACCTCCGTCGAGGTGAAAGCCCTTCGCACAGCGGCACTTCGCGACACGCAAGAGCAGTTCGCCGAGCGGCTCGGCTGGGGTGTGCCCACCATCCGCAAGTGGGAGCGGGTGGTCGACGGGAGGTGCGTGCGCGCGAACCGGGCCGAGGACCTCGACACCGTGCTCAGCGACCTCACCGGCGAGCAGTTGCAGCGCTTCGCCGCCGCCCTCACCCAGCACCGCCCCGCCCGCTCGATGCATCCTGGAAGCGCGGCTACGCAGTCTGTAGCCGTGATCGAGGAGGATGCCGATGTGAGACGCCGTGACTTCGGCAAGCTCGCCGCGCTCACTGCCGCGGGCCTGCCCACTTGGGACGGCACCAGCACGCCACGGCTCGGCGCCGCGGAGATCGCGCGTCTGACCGCAATGACCGAAGACCTCCGGGCGGCTGAGCAGCGGATAGGCGGGGCACCGTTGGTCGAGCACGCCGCCACCGCGCTCGATACCGCGCTCGCGCTGCTGCGCCACGGCACCTACAGCGAGGCGGACGGAAGCCGACTCATGGCAGCGATCGGTGATCTCGCGTTGCGCGCGGGGTTCCTCGCCTACGACTCCGACCGGCATACGCTCGCCCGCCGCTGCTACACCGACGCGGTGTCGCTCGCTTCCACCGCCGACGACTCCGAGCTGCTGGCGCACGCCTGCCTGAACGAGGCGTTGCAGGCCATCGCGCTCGCCCGCAAAGGGCACGGCTCGCCGTCCTACGGGCTGGCGCTGATCCGGCGCGCCGCCGACCTCGTGCGCCGCAAGCCGCCCGGCCGCATCCACGCCCTGATCGCCGCCAGGGAAGCCGGCGCGCACGGGGTGGCCGGGGACCGGGCCAGCACCCATAGGGCCGCAGCGATGGCGTGGCGGGAGATGGACTACGCCGTCGAACACGAGCCACTCGACGAGTGCCCGCCCTGGCTGGCCTTCGTCACCCACTCCGAGATCCGATCCCACGAGGCGGGTGCGCACCACGATCTCGGTGACCTGCCGCAGGCGATCTCGCTCTACGAGGTCGCGTGCGCGGAGCCGGCGGGGCCCCGCAACCGGGCGAACAGCCTGGCCTGGCTGAGCGTGGCGCGGGCACAGCTGGGCGACCATACCGGTGCGGCGGATGCCGGGCTTCATGTGCTCGCCGCGCTGGAGCGGGAAGTCTCCTCTATCCGGACCCTGACCGCGCTGCGCCCGGTACGAGCGGCAGTCGGCGGCGAATTCGGAGAACGGTTCGACATGTTGATGACAACGAAAGTTGATGTGTATGAGTGAGTTCCAGCGCTACGACGCTGCCGGTGCCCGAGGTATCCGCGAGGTCGTCGAGACGATCTTCCGGCGCTCGCAAGGCGCGGCGATCGAGTCCGGCGACCCGTTCAAGCAGGTCGCCGCATTCATGGAGCGATTCGACGCCTACACCGCCCCGGCGCGACCGCCGGGGTTCGAGTTGCTGGTGCTCGCGGTCGACGGCGAGCCGGTCGGGCAGGCATGGGGGTGGCCGCTGGGGCAGCGCTCCGGGTGGTGGGAGGGGCTGACCCTCGACGAGGCCGGCGCCGTCCTCGCCGAGTTCACCCGCGAGGACGGGGCGCGGACGTTCGCGTTCTCCGAAATCATGATCGCGGTGGAGCACACCGGCCACGGGCTGGCGCGAGCACTGCACGACGAACTGCTGCGCGGCCGAAACGAGGAGCGCGCGACGCTGCTGGTGAACCCCGACAACGATCGCGCCTATGCCCGATACCGTCGCTGGGGATGGCAGCGAGCCGGCACTCTTCGTCCCAACTGGCCGGACGCCCCGACCTTCGACGTCCTGGTCCTGCCGCTCCCGCTCGGCCCCAGCGGCGGGTGAACAGACCGGCGCCGGAGAAAGTCTGCAACGGGATCGGAAACCCCTCCCCCGCGCGTACCCGGTGACTCCGACACGCACCCGGTAGGTTGATCCCCGTGACCGGCCGCATCGCCATCGACGACACCGCCCCATCGATCCCCGGCAACCGCCCCGCGAAAGCCGCCGTCGGCGAGGTCTTCCCGGTCCGCGCGGTCGTCTGGCGCGAAGGGCACGACGCCGTCGCCGCCACCCTCACCGTCCGCGCCCCCGGCTCGTCCCGCGCGGTCCGCAGCCGAATGACCCCCGACCTCGAGCCGGACGTCTTCAACGGCGCCTTCATCCCGTCCACCCCCGGCACCTGGACCTTCCGCATCGAGGGCTGGAGCGACCCCATCGCCACCTGGCGCTCGGCGGTCGAGAAGAAGCTGGCCGTCGGCCAGACCGCCGCCGACCTCGCCAACGACCTGGAGATCGGCGCCCGCCTCTTCGACCGGGCCGCCCAGGCGGTGCCGAAGCGCCAGTTCGAGAAGCTGCGCGCGGTGGCCGCCGCACTCCGCTCGGCCGAGCAGCTACCGGCCAGGGTCGCCCCCGCGTTCGCCACCGACATCGGGGAGATCCTGCGGGCCAGCCCGCTGCGCGAGCTGGTCACCCGCGGCCCGCAGCACACCGTGCACGTGGAGCGCAGGCGCGCGCTCTTCGGCGCCTGGTACGAGTTCTTCCCGCGCTCCACCGGCGGCCGCGACGCCGAGGGCAGGCCGGTGCACGGCACCTTCAAGACCGCGGCGAAGGAGCTGCCGCGGATCGCCGCCATGGGCTTCGACGTGGTCTACCTGCCGCCGGTGCACCCGATCGGCGAGGTCAACCGCAAGGGCCCGAACAACTCGCTGATCGCCGGGCCCGGCGACGTCGGCTCGCCGTGGGCCATCGGCTCCGCCGCGGGCGGCCACGACGCGCTGCACCCCGAGCTCGGCACGGTCCGCGATTTCAAGGCCTTCGTCGCCGCCGCGGCCAAGCTCAACCTCGAGGTCGCGCTCGACCTGGCGCTGCAGTGCGCCCCCGACCACCCGTGGGTCGCCGCGCACCCGGAGTGGTTCACCACGCTGCCGGACGGCACCATCGCCTTCGCCGAGAACCCGCCGAAGAAGTACCAGGACATCTACCCGATCGACTTCGACAACGACCCGGACGGTCTCTACGCCGAGATCCTGCGCGTGGTCCGGTACTGGATCGGGCTCGGCGTGCGAATCTTCCGGGTCGACAACCCGCACACCAAGCCCGCCGACTTCTGGGAGTGGCTGATCGCGACGGTGCGCGCGGACGACCCGGACGTGATCTTCCTCGCCGAGGCGTTCACCCGCCCGGCCCGGCTCTACGGGCTGGCCCGGCGCGGCTTCAGCCAGTCCTACACCTACTTCACCTGGCGGATCGCCAAGTGGGAGCTCACCCAGTTCGGCGAGGAGCTGGCCGCCAAGGCCGACGAGGCCAGGCCCAACCTCTTCGTCAACACCCCGGACATCCTGCACGAATCGCTGCAGCACGGCGGGCCGGGCATGTTCGCCATCCGCGCGGTGCTCGCCGCGACGCTCGCCCCCAGCTGGGGCGTCTACTCCGGCTTCGAGCTCTTCGAGCACGAGGCGGTGCGCCCGGGCAGCGAGGAGTACCTGAACTCGGAGAAGTACGAGCTGCGGCCGCGCGACTTCGCCGGCGCGCTGGCCCGCGGCGAATCACTGCAACCCTGGCTGACCAGGCTGAACGAGATCCGGCGCGCCCACCCGGCGTTTCAACAGCTGCGCTACGTGCACTTCCATCACGTGGACAACGACGCGCTGATCGCCTACTCCAAGTTCGACCCGGCCACCGGGGACGCGGTGCTGGTGGTGGTGAACCTGAACCCCTTCGGCGCCGAGCAGGGGCTGGTCTCGCTGGATCTGCCCGCCATCGGCCGGGAGTGGCACGACCGCCCGGTGGTGGTCGACGAGGTCACCGGCGCGGAGTACCACTGGGGCCAGACCAACTACGTCCGGCTCGACCCGCCGCAGGCCGTCGCGCATATCCTCGCGCTGCCGTCGGTGCCGCAGCGGCTGCGCCCGCAACTCGCCCAGCGCCGGACGCTGCGATGAAGCGCCGCGACCTGATGCTGCTGGCCGCGGGCACGCACCACGACCCGCACACCGTGCTCGGCGCGCACGCGCACGCCGACGGCACCGCGGTCCGGGTGCTGCGCCCGCTCGCCGAGCGCGTCGCGGTGCGCGTCGGCGGCACCGACCACCCGCTGGAGCCGCTCGGCCACGGGGTCTTCGCCGCGGTGCTCCCCTTCCCGCAGCTCGACGACTACCGCGTGATCGCCACCTACCAGGGCGGCCAGACCGTACTGAGCGCCGACGGCTACCACTTCCTGCCCACGCTCGGCGAGCTCGACCTGCACCTGATCAACGAGGGCAGGCACGAGCGGCTCTGGGACGTGCTCGGCGCGCACCCGCGCCGCTACACCACGCTGGACGGCGAGGTCACCGGCACCTCGTTCGCGGTGTGGGCGCCGAACGCGCGCGGCGTCACCGTGGTCGGCGACTTCGACAGCTGGAGCGGCACCAGCGCACCGATGCGCGCGCTCGGCTCGTCCGGGGTCTGGGAGCTCTTCGTTCCCGGCGTCGGACCGGGCACCAGGTACAAGTACCGGGTGCACGGCGCCGACGGCCGCACCGTCGACCACGCCGACCCGCTCGCCTTCGCCACCGAGCTGCCGCCCGCCACCGCCTCCGTCGTCGCGGAGAGCAGCTACACCTGGGACGACGCCGCCTGGGTTGCCGCCCGCGCCACCGCCGACCCCACCGCCGAGCCGATGAGCGTCTACGAGGTGCACCTCGCCTCCTGGCGGCCCGGGCTCGGCTACCGCGAGCTCGCCGACCAGCTCGCCGAGTACGTCGCCGACGCCGGATTCACGCACGTGGAGCTGCTGCCGGTGGCGGAGCACCCGTTCGGCGGCTCCTGGGGGTACCAGGTCACCTCCTACTACGCCCCGACCGCGCGCTTCGGCAGCCCGGACGATTTCCGCGCCTTCGTGGACCGGCTGCACGCGGCGGGTATCGGCGTCCTGCTGGACTGGGTGCCCGCGCACTTCCCGCGCGACGAGTGGGCGCTGGCCCGCTTCGACGGCGCGCCGCTCTACGAGCACCCGGACCCGCGCCGCGGCGAACAGCTCGACTGGGGCACCTACGTCTTCGACTACGGCCGCAACGAGGTGCGCAACTTCCTGGTCGCGAACGCCCTGTACTGGGTCGAGGAGTTCCACATCGACGGGCTGCGGGTCGATGCCGTCGCCTCCATGCTCTACCTGGACTACTCGCGCGGCGCCGGGCAGTGGGAGCCGAACATCCACGGCGGGCGGGAGAACCTGGAGGCCGTCGACTTCCTGCAGGAGCTCAACGCCACGCTGCACCGGGAGCACCCCGGCGTGGTCACGGTCGCGGAGGAGTCGACGGCGTGGCCGGGGGTCACCCGCGGCACCGATGTCGGCGGGCTCGGCTTCACGATGAAGTGGAACATGGGGTGGATGCACGACACCCTCGGCTACCTGGGGCGCGATCCGATCCACCGCTCCTGGCACCACAGCGAGGTCACCTTCTCGCTGGTGTACGCGTGGAGCGAGAACTACGTGCTGCCGATCAGCCACGACGAGGTGGTGCACGGCAAGGGCACGCTCTGGACCCGGATGCCCGGTGACGATTTCGCCAAGGCGGCGGGGGTGCGGGCCCTGCTCGCCTACATGTGGGCGCACCCCGGCAAGCAGTTGCTCTTCATGGGGCAGGATTTCGGCCAGCACCGGGAGTGGTCGCACGAGCGCGGGCTCGACTGGGGTGAGCTGGAGAACCCGCTGCACGCCGGAATCCTCGGCGTCCTGCGCGACCTGAACGCCACCTACCGCGGGCGCCCCGCGCTCTGGAGTCAGGACACCGCCCCCGGCGGGTACTCCTGGATCGAGGCGGACGACAGTGCCTCGAACGTCCTGGCGTTCCTCCGCTACGGATCGGACGGGTCGGTCGTGGCCTGCGTCTTCAACTTCTCCGGGGGGGCCCACGGCGAATACCGCGTCGGCCTCCCGCACGTCGGCCGCTGGACCGAGATTCTCAACACCGACGCCGCCGACTACGGGGGTTCCGGAATGGGCAATCTCGGCGGGGTCACCGCCGAACCCCACCCCTGGCACGGGCGTCCCGCCAGCGCCACCGTCGCCTTGGCCCCCAACACCGCCATCTGGCTGGCTCCAGAAAAAGAGTAAAAGGTTTTTCTCGGGGCCTGGCGGCCCCGAACCCCACCGAGCACGAGGGCCCTGCGGGCCGGAGCACCGCCCGCGCGAAGCGGCGCACGGGGTTCACGGACCGGCGCCGGGCGTTCCGCGGAGCGGCGCGTGAGTCCCGCGGAGCGGCGCGTAGGTTCCGCGGAGCGGCGCGTAGGTTCCGCGGAGCGGCGCGTAGGTTCCGCGGAGCGGGGCGCGGGTTCCGCGGAGCGGGGCGGGTCCGGGCCCGCAGGGCCCGGGTTACACCGTCACGGTGACGCGACCGCCCGGAGGGCGGGAGCGTCAGTAGAGGGCGGCAGCGAGCTTGCGCCGCGCGGCGACGACGAACGGCTCCCCCTGGTCGAACAGCTCGAACAGCTCGAGCAACCGCGTCCGCGCCGCAGTGCGATCATCACCAGCCGTCACCTTGACCGTGCGGATCAACCGCTCGAACGCCGCCTCGGGCTGCTGATTGAAAAGCTCGAAGTCGGCCGCCTGAACAGCCGCCTCCACATCCGAGGGATTCGCGTCCGCGGTAGCGAGCACCTCCGGCGACAACCCCTGCGCCCGCCCGAGGAACCGCAACTGCCGCAACGCCCCCTTGGCCTCGTCGTTCTCCGGCTCCGCCGCGATGATCGCCTCGTACACCGCCTCGGCCCCGGCGAGATCCCCCCGCTCCAGCGCCTCCTCGGCCGCCACGAACCGCGGATCCTCCTCCGGCTCCGGCTCCCCCGGCTCCCCCGGTTCCCCGCCTTCGAGCTTGCCCGCGACGGCATCGACAACCGCGGTCAACCACTGCCGCACCTGCGGCTCCGGCTGCACCCCTTCGAAATCGGCGAGCGGCTGCCCGGCCGCGATGGCGACGACGGTCGGAATCCCCTGCACCCGCAGCGCCTGCGCGATCCGCATATTGGCCTCGGCCTCGACGGCCGCGAGATCCCAGGCGCCGCCGCTCTCGGCGACGAGCGTCTCGAACAGCCGCACCAGCTCCACGCTGCCGGGGCTGCGCTGCGAGTACAGCACCACCACGACCGGCACCTGCGTGGAGCGGCGCAGCACCCTGTTCTCGAAATCCGCTTCCCCGACGGCATAGTCGCCCGACCCGCTGCCGGCACCCGGGGCACCGGCCGGAGGCTGCTTGAGGCTGGACAGGTCGACCGCCCCCGACATGGCAGCGGCAACGGCGGGCGAGGGACGACGACTGGCTGGTCTGGTCACGGATTCAGTTTGTCACGACCCCGCCGGTCGTCACCATCCGCTCTACGACGCGACCTTGTCGGCCTGCGCACCGACGCGGGTGCCGGGCGCGCTCAGCTCGCCGAGCCTGCCGGTGCGCACGGCCCAGATCTCGAACAGCACGGTGCAGAACGGCGGAATGCTGGAGATCAGCGCCAGCGCCGTCGTTTTCAGGCTCCAGCCCAGCTCACGGGCGGCGAGCAGCGCGGAGAGCACGAACAGCACGAAGACCGCGCCGTGGATCGGGCCGAAGATCTTCACCCCGATCTCGTTGCCCGGATCCGGGATGTACTTGAAGGCCATGCCGACGAGCAGGCCGAGCCAGGACAGCGCCTCCAGCACGGCGAAGAAGCGGAATCTACCGGCGACGCTGCGCAGATCGAAGAAATTCATGCCGACATTGTGCCGGATCAACTACAGAGGGTCGTAGTCGATCCGGTCACAACGGACAATTTCGCGCTCGCGCCGGCCCTACACCCGCACGATCAGCGCGTCACCCTGGCCACCGCCGCCGCACAGCGCAGCGGCGCCGACGCCGCCACCGCGCCGCTTCAGCTCCAGCACCAGGTGCAGCAGGATGCGCGCACCGGACATGCCGAGCGGATGCCCGATCGCGATGGCGCCGCCGTTGACGTTCACCTTGGCCGGGTCGATCCCGAGCTTGCGGGTCGAGGCGATGCCGACCGCGGCGAACGCCTCGTTGATCTCGATCAGATCCAGCTCCGATGGGGCGATCCCCTCGCGCGCACACGCCTTGACGATGGCGTCGGCCGGCTGGTCCTGCAGCGTCGAGTCCGGCCCGGCGACCACGCCGGCGGCGCCGATCTCGGCCAGCCACTCCAGCCCGAGCGCCTCCGCCTTCGCCTTGCTCATCACGACCACCGCGGCCGCGCCGTCGGAGATCTGCGAGGCGCTGCCCGCGGTGATGGTGCCGGTCTTGCTGAACGCGGGCCGCAGCTTGGCCAGCGACTCCGCCGTCGTGTCGGCGCGAATACCCTCGTCCTGCCCGATCACCAGCGGGTCGCCCTTGCGCTGCGGCACCGAGACCGGCACCACCTCGTCGTCGAAGAGCCCGTTCTTCCAGGCCGCCGCGGCGCGCTGGTGCGAGGCCGCCGCGAAGGCGTCCTGCTCCTCGCGGCTCACGAAGTCGGGCCGGTCACCGGCGTTGCGCTGCTCGGTGAGCGCGCCCATCGCCTGGTCGGTGAAGATGTCGTAGAGGCCGTCGTAGGCCATGTGGTCGCGCAGCGTGACATCGCCGTACTTGAAGCCCTCGCGGCTCTTCTCCAGCATGTGCGGCGCCCGGCTCATGGACTCCTGGCCACCGGCGACCACGATCTCGAACTCGCCCGCCCTGATCAGCTGGTCGGCCTGCGCGATGGCGTTGATGCCGGAGAGACAGACCTTGTTCAGGGTCAGCGCGGGCACGCTCATCGGGATGCCGCCCGCCACCGCGGCCTGCCTGGCCGGGATCTGCCCCGCACCCGCGGTGAGCACCTGGCCCATGATCACGTACTCGACCAGCTCCGGTGCGACCCCGCCGCGCTCCAGCGCCGCCTTGATGGCGACGCCGCCGAGATCCGAGCCGCTGAAGTCCTTGAGTCCGCCGAGCAGCCGACCGACCGGGGTACGCGCTCCGGAGACGATCACGGAAGTGGTCACGACGAACCTCACCTTCGTTGTCGAGTTCTGTACTCCACGGTAACCGGTACGACCGCACCACCTGATCGATGGTCCCGCGCTACCGTCGAGTACGTGAGCAACGTAACCGAATCCGCCACCACGCCCGCAGCGATCGTCCCCGGCGACTACGTCGTCGCGATCGACCACGCGGGCATCGCCGTCCCCGATCTGGACACCGCCGTCGCCTGGTACGCCGAGCACCTCGGCATGATCGAGACCCACCGGGAGGTGAACGAGGCGCAGGGTGTGCACGAGGCGATGCTCTCGCTGCCGAACGCACCGGCGGGCGCCACCGCCGTCCAACTGCTGGCCCCGCTGGACGAGAATTCGACCATCGCGAAGTTCATCGATCGCAGTGGCCCCGGCCTGCAACAGCTCGCCTATCGGGTCACCGACATCGAGGCTGTGTCGACCCATCTCCGCGATCGCGGGGTGCGTTTGCTGTACAGCGAGCCGCGCCGCGGAACGGCGGATTCCCGCATCAACTTCATCCATCCGAAGGATGCCGGGGGTGTGCTGATCGAGTTGGTGCAGCCCAAGGCGAATGTCACGAATTAGTATCGGACGCACGACCGGGGAAATCGGCGAAATCTCCTTCCCGGTCGAGTCACCATCAATCCCCAACACGCTGTAGTTTGTGTGCCATGTCGTCACCCGAGTCCGATCGCAATCGCTTCGTTGCGCTCCCCTTCACCGTTGTGCGCAAGGGTTATGCGCAAGACGAGGTGCGTAACTACTTCGACCGTTTCGATGCCGAGCTGCGCGTCACCGCCACCGACCGCGACGCGGCCGCCGCTCAGGCCCGCAACCTCGCGGCCCAGCTGGAGGATGCCAGGGACGAGATCGACGAGCTCCGCAAGGAGGTCGACCGCCTCTCGGTGCCGCCGACCACCGCCGAGGGCATGTCCGACCGCATCTCCCGGATGCTGCGGCTCGCCTCCGACGAGGCCTCCGAGGTCCGCGCGCTCGCGCAGGCCGAGGCGGCCGAGATGGTCTCCATCGCCGAGCAGCAGGCGACCGAGATGCGCGGCAAGTACGAGTCGCTGCTCTCCGAGACCAAGGAGAAGCGCGAGGCGCTCGAGATCGAGTACGAGCAGACCCTCGCCAACGCGCGCTCCGAGTCCGGCAAGATCATCGAGGCCGCGCAGGCCGAGTCCGATCGCATCGCCAAGGAGGCGGAGGCCAAGCGCAAGGCCGCGCAGCAGGACTTCGAGGTCACCATGGCGGAGCGGCGCACCAAGCTGACCCGCGCCATGGAGGAGCTCGAGGCCACCTCCCGCGCCGAGGCCGCGCAGCGGATCAAGGACGCCACGGACGAGGCCAACCGCCTCATCTCGTCGGCCACCCAGACCTCCGATCGCAAGATCGCGCACGCCAAGGAACTGGCCGAGGAGATGCGCGTGCTGCGCGGGCGGGTGCTCGCCCAGCTGCTCGGCATCCGCGGCCAGCTCGATTCGGTGCCCGCGATGCTCGCCGCGGTCAACCGGGAGAGCGAACTGCTCGACGGTTCCCCTGAGCAGCAGCGCAAGTCCATCGGCAACGGCGCCAAGCCGGTCGCCGGGACGCGGCCGAAGGCCATCCAGGAAGCCGCCGACGAGGACGACGACGTCGTCGAGGAGCGGGAGAACGCCAACCTCAGCAACTGACGTCGGCTTCGACGTGACGGCGACGATGTAGTACCCACGAAGGCCGTCCCAGCAGGGGCGGCCTTCGTGCTGGTATCGCCGGCACGAGTTTCATGACCATCGGCGGGTGATGCGCCGCGTCCCCCGCCCCTCCCAGCAGCCCCGGTGCCAGTGCCGCCGGTCCTCCTCCCCGCCGTAGGCGGGCCAGGCGACCAGGTGCGCCACGCCCGGGGCTATTTCGTGGTCACACCCCGGGCAGCGGTACGGCTTGAGCGCACGGCTGCCGGGGATGGTCCGCACGGTGTAGACCTCGTCCCCGTCCGGCCCCGGCTCGCTCCGCCCGAACACATCGCCGAGCGGCCGCGGCGAGTCCGTCCGGTGGGCGGCACGCGCTTTTCTGCGTGACATGCCGCCAGGGTAGCGGCCCGGTCTCAGAAGAGCCGGAACTCGTTGCTCTCCGTGCCGCGCAGGGCGTTGTAATCGAGGGTCAGGCAGCGGATCCCGCGGTCCTCGGCGAGCGTCCGCGCCTGCGGCTTGATCTGCTGCGCCGCGAACACGCCGGCGACCGGAGCCAGCAGCGGGTCGCGATTCAGCAATTCGAGGTAGCGGGTAAGTTGCTCGACCCCGTCGATCTCGCCGCGGCGCTTGATCTCCACCGCCACGGTCGACCCCCCGGCATCCCGGCAGAGCAGGTCGACCGGCCCGATGGCGGTCATGTACTCCCGCCGCACCAGGGTGTAGCCGGTGCCGAGCGTCTGCACGTGCTCGGCCAGGAGCTCCTGCAGGTGCGCCTCGACGCCGTCCTTCACCAGCCCCGGGTCGATGCCGAGTTCGTGCGAGGAGTCGTGCTCGATCGCCTCGATGGTGATCCGGAGCTGCTCCCCGGCCTTGTTGGTGACCACCCAGAGCGCCACAGCGCCCTCGGGGAACTCGGGGGACTCCGGACCACGTTCCTCGACCCAGCAGGGCGGGCTCATCCAATTCAGCGGCTTGTACGAGCCACCGTCGGAATGGACCAGCACCGAACCGTCGGCTTTCGTCATGAGCAGCCGGCGGGCCATCGGGAGGTGGGCGGTCAGCCGCCCCACGTAGTCGACCTGGCAACGGGCAATCACAAGGCGCACCGGGCCGAGTGTAGATCACGTCCCCGGAAACGACTGAAGGCCCCACCAACGAATTGGTGGGGCCTTCAGTGACAATTTGTTCCGGCGGTGTCCTACTCTCCCACACCCTGTCGAGTGCAGTACCATCGGCGCTGGCAGGCTTAGCTTCCGGGTTCGGAATGGGACCGGGCGTTTCCCTGCCGCTATAACCGCCGTAACTCTGTGAAACGAACACGAACCGTGTTGTTTCAGAACCGTACAGTGGACGCGTAGCAATCTTTGTTGGTAAGCCCTCGGCCTATTAGTACCAGTCACCTCCACGCATTACTGCGCTTCCAGTTCCGGCCTATCAACCCCATGGTCTGTAGGGGGCCTTAACCACTCGATGGTGGTGAGAAACCTCATCTTGGAACAGGCTTCCCGCTTAGATGCTTTCAGCGGTTATCCCTTCCGAACGTAGCCAACCAGCAGTGCCCTTGGCAGGACAACTGGCACACCAGAGGTTCGTCCGTCCCGGTCCTCTCGTACTAGGGACAGCCTTCCTCAAGTTTCTGACGCGCGCGGCGGATAGAGACCGAACTGTCTCACGACGTTCTAAACCCAGCTCGCGTGCCGCTTTAATGGGCGAACAGCCCAACCCTTGGGACCTACTCCGGCCCCAGGATGCGACGAGCCGACATCGAGGTGCCAAACCATCCCGTCGATATGGACTCTTGGGGAAGATCAGCCTGTTATCCCCGGGGTACCTTTTATCCGTTGAGCGACACCGCTTCCACATGCCGGTGCCGGATCACTAGTCCCGACTTTCGTCCCTGCTCGACCTGTCAGTCTCACAGTCAAGCTCCCTTGTGCACTTGCACTCGACACCTGATTGCCAACCAGGCTGAGGGAACCTTTGGGCGCCTCCGTTACATTTTGGGAGGCAACCGCCCCAGTTAAACTACCCACCAGGCACTGTCCCTGAACCAGATCATGGCCCGAGGTTAGAAGTCCAATACGATCAGAGTGGTATTTCAACGATGACTCCACGAACACTGGCGTGCCCGCTTCACAGTCTCCCACCTATCCTACACAAACCGTACCGAACACCAATACCAAGCTATAGTGAAGGTCCCGGGGTCTTTTCGTCCTGCCGCGCGTAACGAGCATCTTTACTCGTAATGCAATTTCGCCGAGTCTGTGGTTGAGACAGCAGAGAAGTCGTTACGCCATTCGTGCAGGTCGGAACTTACCCGACAAGGAATTTCGCTACCTTAGGATGGTTATAGTTACCACCGCCGTTTACCGGGGCTTAAATTCTCAGCTTCGCCCCCTAAAGGGCTAACCGGTCCTCTTAACCTTCCGGCACCGGGCAGGCGTCAGTCCGTATACATCGTCTTACGACTTCGCACGGACCTGTGTTTTTAGTAAACAGTCGCTTCTCTCTGGTCTCTGCGACCACCACCAGCTCACGGAGTAAATCCGGTCACCAGTGTTGGTCCCCCTTCTCCCGAAGTTACGGGGGCATTTTGCCGAGTTCCTTAACCACAGTTCTCTCGATCGCCTCGGTATTCTCTACCTGACCACCTGTGTCGGTTTGGGGTACGGGCCGTGTACCAACTCACTAGAGGCTTTTCTCGGCAGCATAGGATCACTGAATTCACCTCAATCGGCTACGCATCACCTCTCAGGCTATATGCTGTGCGGATTTGCCTACACAACGCCCTACAGGCTTACACCCGGACAACCATTACCGGGCCCAGCTACCTTCCTGCGTCACCCCATCGCTTGACTACTACACCCAGGGTCACGCGCATCCCCCTCTCCTCACCCGAAGGTGATGGATCCGGTTCAGGGCGTTTAGCACAGATGATTCGCCATTGGGCGCGGATACACGGGTACGGGAATATCAACCCGTTGTCCATCGACTACGCCTGTCGGCCTCGCCTTAGGTCCCGACTCACCCTGGGCGGATTAACCTGGCCCAGGAACCCTTGGTCATTCGGCGGACGAGTTTCTCACTCGTCTTTCGCTACTCATGCCTGCATTCTCACTCGCACACCCTCCACAACTAGCTCACGCTGCTGCTTCCCAGGATGCACGACGCTCCCCTACCCACCCCCACCACTAGACACGACCCCGCAGGATCGAGCCGATGTATTGTGGGAGTGCCGCGGCTTCGGCGGTGTACTTGAGCCCCGCTACATTGTCGGCGCAGGATCACTTGACCAGTGAGCTATTACGCACTCTTTCAAGGGTGGCTGCTTCTAAGCCAACCTCCTGGTTGTCTTCGCGACCCCACATCCTTTTCCACTTAGTACACGCTTAGGGGCCTTAGCCGGCGATCTGGGCTGTTTCCCTCTCGACTACGAAGCTTATCCCCCGCAGTCTCACTGCCACGCTCTCACACCCCGGCATTCGGAGTTTGGCTGACTTCGGTAAGCTTGTGGGCCCCCTAGGCCATCCAGTAGCTCTACCTCCGGAGTGAAACACGTGACGCTGCACCTAAATGCATTTCGGGGAGAACCAGCTATCACGGAGTTTGATTGGCCTTTCACCCCTACCCACAACTCATCCCCTCAGTTTTCAACCTAAGTGGGTTCGGGCCTCCACGACGTCTTACCGTCGCTTCACCCTGGCCATGGGTAGATCACTCCGCTTCGGGTCTAGAACACACGACTCAACGCCCTATTCGGACTCGCTTTCGCTACGGCTACCCCACACGGGTTAACCTCGCCACATGCCACTAACTCGCAGGCTCATTCTTCAAAAGGCACGCCATCACCCACCACAGACCAAACTGTGCACAGGCTCTGACGGATTGTAAGCGTCCGGTTTCAGGTACTATTTCACTCCCCTCCCGGGGTACTTTTCACCTTTCCCTCACGGTACTAGTCCGCTATCGGTCACCAGGGAGTATTCAGGCTTACCGGGTGGTCCCGGCAGATTCACAGCAGATTTCACGGGCCCGCTGCTACTCGGGCATCACCTACGACAGGGAACATGTTTTCGTCTACCGGACTCTCACCGTCTACGGTCGGCCATCCCAGACCACTTCGACTAACACGCACCTTTCTGACTGTCGCCCAGCTCGGCAGAACCGGGAAAAATGACCCCACGACCCCACACGTGCAACACCTGCCGGCTATCACACACGCATGGTTTAGCCTCATCCGCTTTCGCTCGCCACTACTCACGGAATCACTGTTGTTTTCTCTTCCTGCGGGTACTGAGATGTTTCACTTCCCCGCGTTCCCTCCACACACCCTATACATTCAGATGCGGGTGACACGACATCACTCGTGCCGGGTTTCCCCATTCGGACATCCTCGGATCACAGCTCGGTTGACAGCTCCCCGAGGCTTATCGCAGCCTCCTACGTCCTTCATCGGCTCCTGGTGCCAAGGCATCCACCGAACGCTCTTAAACACTTACAAACAAAGATGCTCGCGTCCACTGTACAGTTCTCAAACAACACACAAGACCACATCCCTGCTCAGCACCAGCCAAGGCACAAAGCCCCGCGGTATGACTGAAGACCGGTCTTGTCGTATTCTTCTTCCTCGAAAAAACTCGCTTCCGCGTGTTCTTTCAGGACCCAACAGTGTGTCGATATACCTTCCTCCGAAGAGGAAGAAGCGTCAGCGTTCCACCCGTGAGCAACACCGGGCCACACTCGGACCCGAAATGCTATGTGCTCCTTAGAAAGGAGGTGATCCAGCCGCACCTTCCGGTACGGCTACCTTGTTACGACTTCGTCCCAATCGCCGATCCCACCTTCGACGGCTCCCTCCCACAAGGGGTTAGGCCACCGGCTTCGGGTGTTACCGACTTTCATGACGTGACGGGCGGTGTGTACAAGGCCCGGGAACGTATTCACCGCAGCGTTGCTGATCTGCGATTACTAGCGACTCCAACTTCACGGGGTCGAGTTGCAGACCCCGATCCGAACTGAGACCGGCTTTAAGGGATTCGCTCCACCTCACGGTATCGCAGCCCTCTGTACCGGCCATTGTAGCATGTGTGAAGCCCTGGACATAAGGGGCATGATGACTTGACGTCGTCCCCACCTTCCTCCGAGTTGACCCCGGCAGTCTCCTGCAAGTCCCCGGCATAACCCGCTGGCAATACAGGACAAGGGTTGCGCTCGTTGCGGGACTTAACCCAACATCTCACGACACGAGCTGACGACAGCCATGCACCACCTGTACACCGACCACAAGGGGGCCTACATCTCTGCAGGTTTCCGGTGTATGTCAAACCCAGGTAAGGTTCTTCGCGTTGCATCGAATTAATCCACATGCTCCGCCGCTTGTGCGGGCCCCCGTCAATTCCTTTGAGTTTTAGCCTTGCGGCCGTACTCCCCAGGCGGGGTACTTAATGCGTTAGCTACGGCACGGATCCCGTGGAAGGAAACCCACACCTAGTACCCACCGTTTACGGCGTGGACTACCAGGGTATCTAATCCTGTTTGCTACCCACGCTTTCGCTTCTCAGCGTCAGTTACTTCCCAGAGACCCGCCTTCGCCACCGGTGTTCCTCCTGATATCTGCGCATTTCACCGCTACACCAGGAATTCCAGTCTCCCCTGAAGTACTCAAGTCTGCCCGTATCGCCCGCAAGCTTGGGGTTGAGCCCCAAGTTTTCACGGACGACGCGACAGACCGCCTACAAGCTCTTTACGCCCAGTAATTCCGGACAACGCTCGCACCCTACGTATTACCGCGGCTGCTGGCACGTAGTTGGCCGGTGCTTCTTCTACAGGTACCGTCACTTGCGCTTCGTCCCTGTCGAAAGAGGTTTACAACCCGAAGGCCGTCATCCCTCACGCGGCGTCGCTGCATCAGGCTTTCGCCCATTGTGCAATATTCCCCACTGCTGCCTCCCGTAGGAGTCTGGGCCGTGTCTCAGTCCCAGTGTGGCCGGTCGCCCTCTCAGGCCGGCTACCCGTCGTCGCCTTGGTAGGCCATTACCCCACCAACAAGCTGATAGGCCGCGGGCCCATCTCACACCGATAAATCTTTCCACCACCAACCATGCGATCAGTGGTCCTATCCGGTATTAGACCCAGTTTCCCAGGCTTATCCCAGAGTGCGAGGCAGATCACCCACGTGTTACTCACCCGTTCGCCGCTCGTGTACCCCGAAGGGCCTTACCGCTCGACTTGCATGTGTTAAGCACGCCGCCAGCGTTCGTCCTGAGCCAGGATCAAACTCTCCGTTGAAGACTCACAACCACACCCCCGAAGAGGCGCAATCGAAAGAAAACGCGAGTCCGAAAACCCAGCAAAACAAAACGCCAGCAAAAAATTTGCTGACTAAAAGTCCCGACCCTCACACGGGGGTGCAAGAATCGAGAACCAAATAAACATTTGGCACTGACATTCATCGACACACTATTGAGTTCTCAAAGAACACACGCACACACATCCGAACCGGATATTCTCCGGAGTTTCCGTGCGGCTGTTGGACCAGCTTAGCTCATCAAGAGCAGGTGTCCAAATCCGTCAGGCGCTCGACCGTCCAACCTCGTGTCCCGGTCTCCCGGGTCGGTGTCCGTGTCGCTCTGACGGGTTAAAAGTTACGTCGCTCGCTGCACGATGTCAAATCGCCTGGTCAGGAACGTTTTTCAACGGTCACGCGCTCGACCGCGCCGCCCAGCTCCTGCAACTGCTCGACGAACCGGGGGTAGCCGCGGTCGATGTGGAAGACGTCGTGCACCTCGGTGGTGCCGTCGGCCACCAGGCCGGCCAGCACCAGACCGGCGCCCGCCCTGATGTCCGAGGACCAGACCGGGGCGCTGGAGAGCCGCGGGATGCCGCGCACCACGGCGTGGTGCCCGTCGGTCCTGGCGTCGGCGCCGAGCCGGATCATCTCCTCCACGAAGCGGAACCTCGCCTCGAAGATGTTCTCGGTGATCATCGAGGTGCCGTCCGCGACGGCGGCCAGGCCGATGGCCATCGGCTGCAGGTCGGTCGGGAAGCCGGGGAACGGCAGCGTGGAGAAGTTCACCGCGCGCGGCCGCTCCGGCTGGACCACGCGGAAGCCGTTGGGCTCGAAGGAGATCCGCGAGCCGGCTGAGCGCAGCTTGTCCAGCACCAGGGAGAGGTGCTTGGGGTTGACCCCGGTGACCCGGACGTCGCCCTGCGTCATGGCGGCGGCGATGCCCCAGGTGGCCGCGACGATCCGGTCGCCGATCACCCGGTGCGTGGTCGGCGCGAGCCGCTTCACGCCCTGGATGGTGAGCACCGAGGTGCCCGCGCCGCTGATCCGGGCGCCCATCCGGCTGAGCATGGTGCAGAGGTCGACGATGTCCGGTTCGCGGGCGGCGTTGTCGAGCACCGTCTCGCCCTCGGCGAGCACCGCGGCCATCAGGATGTTCTCGGTGGCGCCGACCGAGGGGAAGTCGAGCCGGATCCGGGCGCCCTGCAGCTCGTCGGCCCTGGCGACCACGCAGCCGTGCTCGATCTCGCTGGTCGCGCCGAGCAGCCGGAGCCCGGCCTGGTGCATGTCCAGCGGCCGGGAGCCGATGGCGTCGCCGCCGGGCAGCGCGACCACCGCCCGCTTGCACCGCGCCATGAGCGGGCCGAGCACGCACACCGAGGCGCGGAACTGGGTGACCGCCGGGAAGTCGGCGTGGTACTTGGGCTCGGCCGGGGTGTCGATACTGACCGCCGAGCCGTCGATCGTCACCTCGCAGCCGAGGCCGCGGAGCACCTCGGCCATCAGCGGAACGTCGAGGATGTCCGGGATGTTGGTGATCGTGGTGGTGCCCTCGGCGAGCAGGGCGGCTGCCATCAGCTTGAGGACGCTGTTCTTCGCGCCCCCCACCTCGACCTCGCCGACCAGGCGATTACCGCCCGTGACCAGAAACCGTTCCATGCCGCCTCTCCGCATTGTCGGCGCACCGTTGGATGCAAGGATAGTTGCGGCGCCTGCCCTCGGTGGGCTGCCCGCGCAGGTTGCCGGTATCCGGTCTCACCCGGTTCGTCGGCTCATGCTTCCCGGCCGCCGTCGGCGGCGCGCCCCCCGCCCGGCTGCCAGAGCACGTCGCCGCCCGGGTTGGCGACCCTGGACAGGATGAAGAGCAGATCCGACAGCCGGTTCAGGTACTTGGCCGGCAGCACCGAGGTGTCGTCCGGGTGCGCCTCGAGCGCCGCCCAGGCCGAGCGCTCCGCCCGCCTGGCGACGGTGCGCGCGGTGTGCAGCAGCGCGGCCAGCGGGGTGCCGCCGGGCAGGATGAACGAATTCAGCGGCGCGAGTTCGGCATTGAACTCGTCGCACCAGGCTTCGAGCCGCTCGATGTAGGGCTCGGTGATCCGCAGCGGCGGGTACTTCGGCTCGGCGACCACCGGGGTGGAGAGGTCGGCGCCCGCGTCGAAGAGGTCGTTCTGGATGCCGCGCAGCACCTCGGCGATCGCGGGCGGCGGCGCCCCGAGCGCGAGCGCGACCCCGAGCGCTGCATTGGTCTCGTCGCAGTCGGCGTAGGCGGCGAGCCGCGGGTCGTTCTTGGAGACCCGGGAGAAATCGCTCAGCCCGGTGCTGCCGTCGTCGCCGGTCCGGGTGTAGATCCGGGTGAGGTGCACGTTCATGTCATCTGCCTTGCATGCGGCGGGAGCGGTCCGACGGGCGCGACTCCACCCAGGAGAGGAAGGCGGTGAGCGAGTTGCGGTCGAGCGCCAGCTCGAACTCGCCCTCCTTGTCCGCCACCGCGATCACCACGATGTCGTCGGTCATGATGTCGAACTCGTCGCCGCGCGGGCCGCGGCGGTCACCGATCTCGATACCGAGCCGGGTGATCACCGAATCCGGCCCGAATCTGAGACTGGTGAGTTTGTAGAAGATGAGGCGATCCTCGTCGTAGCGGATCAGGCCGTGCCGCCAGCCCGAGCCGCCGCGGGCGGGCAGCACCCGCAGGATCGCGGCGGTTCCGCCGCGCCGCAACATGATCAGGCGATAGCTGGAGGCGAGGGCGAGACAGACGAGCAGCAACACCAGAATGATCAACAGAATCATCCCGGTTCCCAATGCTGTGGTCCTCTCGCTCGCACCGCCGATTCGCGGGTCCCTCGTCGCCATTCAATCACGAGCCGGAAGTGCCGGAATCCCGGGTCGCCCGGCCGCAGCCGAACATCGCCTGAACAAGGGCGGAAAAGCCACTGTCGGCGGCGAGAAATTCTCGCCGCCGACAGTGGATGTAGCGCTTGCGCGGAGTCAGGACTCGGCGTTGCGCTCGTAGGCGCGCACCCGGCCCTGGGCGATCCGCACCTCGTCCTCGGAGGCCGCCGAATCGGAGAGCACGCCGCGGGCGGCCTCCACGTCGACCTCGCCCGCCAGCTCCGCCGATTCGGCGAGCACGCGGACCGTGTTGGCGGTCACCGAGAAGAAGCCGCCGTGCACCGCCGCGACGATGCGCTCGCCGTCGACGGGCACGATGCTCACGGTGCCGCCCTCGACCAGCTGGCCGAGCAGCGGCTCGTGGCCCGGCATGATGCCGATCTGGCCCTCGGTGGTCTGCGCACTGACGAAGGACGCCGTGCCGGACCAGAGCCGCCGCTCGACGGCGACCAGGTCCACCGACATTTCAGCCATGGCGGACTACTTCCCGGCGATCCGCTTGGCGGCCGCCTCGACGTCGTCGAGCCCGCCGCAGGAGTTGAACGCCTGCTCCGGCAGGTGGTCGAACTCGCCCTTGGTGACCCGCTCGAAGTCCTCGATGGTCTGCTCCAGCGGAACCACCGACCCCGGCTGACCGGTGAACTTCTCGGCCACGATGAAGTTCTGGCCGAGGAACTTTTCCAGCCTGCGGGCCCGGCCGACGAGGACCTTGTCCTCCTCGGAGAGCTCGTCCATGCCGAGGATGGCGATGATGTCCTGCAGCTCCTTGTACTTCTGCAGGATCCGCTTCACCTCGTTGGCCACCGCGAAGTGCCGCTCGCCCAGGATCGACGCCTCCAGGATCCGCGACGTGGAGGTCAGCGGGTCGACGGCGGGGTAGATGCCCTTCTGCGAGATCGGGCGGGAGAGCTCGGTCGTCGCGTCCAGGTGGGCGAAGGTGGTGGCCGGGGCCGGGTCGGTGTAGTCGTCCGCGGGCACGTAGATCGCCTGCAGCGAGGTGATCGAGCGGCCGCGGGTCGAGGTGATCCGCTCCTGCAGCTCGCCCATCTCGTCCGCCAGGGTCGGCTGGTAGCCGACGGCCGACGGCATCCGGCCGAGCAGCGTGGAGACCTCGGAGCCGGCCTGGGTGAAGCGGAAGATGTTGTCGACGAAGAGCAGCACGTCCTGGTGCTGCACATCGCGGAAGTACTCCGCCATGGTCAGCGCCGAGAGCGCGACGCGCATGCGGGTGCCCGGCGGCTCGTCCATCTGGCCGAAGACGAGCGCGGTGTCCTGGAGGACGCCCATCTCCTCCATCTCCAGCCGGAGGTCGGTGCCCTCACGGGTGCGCTCGCCGACGCCGGCGAACACCGAGGTGCCGGAGAACTCCCGCGCGATACGGGTGATCATCTCCTGGATCAGCACGGTCTTGCCGACGCCGGCGCCGCCGAAGAGGCCGATCTTGCCGCCCTTCACGTACGGGGTCAGCAGGTCGATGACCTTGATGCCGGTTTCCAGGATCTCGGTCTTGCCCTCGAGCTGGTCGAAGCTCGGCGGCTTGCGGTGGATGCCCCACTGCTCGCCGTCGCGGCCGAGGCCGGGGCTGTCCAGGCACTCGCCGAGGGCGTTGAAGACGTGGCCCTTGACGATGTCACCGACCGGCACCGAGATCGGCTTGCCGGAGTCGGTGACGGTGGTGCCGCGGACCAGGCCGTCGGTCGGCTCCATCGAGATGGTGCGCACGATGTTGTCGCCGAGGTGCTGGGCGACCTCTAGCGTGAGCGTCTTGGCCACCGCGGTCAGGGTGATCTCGGCGTTCAGGGCATTGAAGAGCTCGGGGATCGCGCCGCGCGGGAACTCCACGTCCACGACGGGGCCGATGACCCGGACGACGCGGCCTGCGGCGCCACCGGTCCGGCTCGTGTTGTCTTGGGTGACAGCTGCGGTCATTGGTTGGTTCTCTTCCTGATGTCGATGTGCTCAGTCGCGGTCCGAGCTGGCCGCCAGGGCGTTGACGCCGCCGACGATCTCGCTGATTTCCTGCGTGATCTGGGCCTGACGCACCGAGTTGGCCTGCCGGGACAGGACGCTCGCCAGTTCGTTGGCATTGTCGGTGGCGGCCTTCATCGCGGTGCGCCGAGCCGCGGACTCGGATGCCGCCGCGTCGAGCAACGACGCGTAGATACGCGTGTTGACGTACTTCGGCAGCAGCGCCGCCAGCAGTAGGTCGGCGTCGGGCTCGAACTCGTACTGCGCCGTCACGTCGGCGGCGTTCGGCGAGTCGCTGAGGCTGTCCTCGCCCATTTCGATGTGCTCGTCGACGAAGCTCACCTGGATCGGCGCCAGCCTGCGGACCTCGGGGGCCTGCGTCAGCATGGAGACGAACCGGGTGTAGACGATGTGCAGCTCGTCGACGCCCTCGATGTCGCCGGTGCCGTCCGGCGCCGCGACGGTGCCCTCCGAACCGGCCATGAAGGCCTCCACCAGGTGCCTGCACGCGGGCGAGGCATCGGTGTACTTCGGCTGCTGCGAGAACCCGGTCCAGTACGCGACCACCGGACGGTTGCGGAAGGTGTAGTACGTCAGGCCCTTGTTGCCCATGACGTAGAGCACCGGCTCCTTGCCCTCGCCGCGCAGCGTGGTGATGAGCTCCTCGGCGCGCTTGAGCACGTTCGAGTTGTAGCCACCGGCCATGCCGCTGTCGCTGGTCACGACCAGGATGGCGGCGCGGCGCGGGTTCTCCCGCTCGCTGAGCAGCGGGTGCGTCAGGTTCTTCGACGCGCTCGCCAGCTCGCCGAGCACCTTGGTGATCTCCTCGGCGTACGGCTTGGCTGCCGCGACCCGCGCCTGGGCCTTGGAGATGCGCGAGGTCGCGATCAGCTCCTGGGCCTTGGTGATCTTCTTGATCGAGTTCACGCCACGGATGCGGGAGCGCAGTTCACGCAAGCTGGGCATCGCTGATCACACTCCCTTCGTTCCCGTGGTCGGGCTGCTCGTCACTTGTCGATCGTCTTGCGGGTGACCGACAGCGACTCGACCTCTTCGCGGCCCAGCTCGCCCGCGTCCGCCTCGTTCACCACGCGGCTGCCGTCGGAGGCGAGGAAGCCCTGCTTGAAGTTGTCCGTCGCGGCCTTGATGGCGTCGGCGGCCTCGCCCTGCAACACCTTGCCGCCGGCGATCGACTCGAACGCCTCCGGCACGCTGCTGTGCAGGTCGGCGAGCAGATCCCGGGTGAAGCGGCGGACGTCGCCCACCGGCACGGTGTCGTAGTAGCCGGCGTCGACCAGGTAGATCGAGACGATCTGGTCCTCGACCGCGACCGGGGTGTACTGGTCCTGCTTGAGCAGCTCGGTCCAGCGCGCACCGCGCTCCAGCTGGGCCAGCGAGGCGGCGTCCAGGTCGGAGGCGAAGGCGGAGAACGCCTCCAGCTCGCGGTACTGGGCCAGCTCCAGGCGCAGCGAACCGGCGACCTTCTTCATGCCCTTGGTCTGCGCCGCGCCACCGACGCGGGAGACCGAGGTGCCGACGTTGATCGCGGGGCGGACGCCCTTGTTGAACAGGTCGGACTCCAGGAAGACCTGGCCGTCGGTGATCGAGATGACGTTGGTCGGGATGAAGGCCGAGATGTCGTTGGCCTTGGTCTCGATGATCGGCAGCCCGGTCATCGAGCCTGCACCCAGCTCGTCGGAGAGCTTGGCGCAGCGCTCCAGCAGCCGGGAGTGCAGGTAGAACACGTCACCCGGGTACGCCTCGCGGCCCGGCGGGCGGCGCAGCAGCAGCGAGATGGCGCGGTACGCCTCGGCCTGCTTGGTCAGGTCGTCGAACACGATCAGGACGTGCTTGCCCTGGTACATCCAGTGCTGGCCGATGGCCGAGCCGGTGTACGGGGCCAGCCACTTGAAGCCGGCCGAGTCCGAGGCCGGGGCCGCCACGATGGTGGTGTACTCCAGCGCGCCGTGCTCCTCCAGAGCGGTCTTCACACCGGCGATGGTGGAGCCCTTCTGGCCGATCGCGACATAGATGCAGCGGACCTGCTTGGCCGGGTCGCCGGTCTCCCAGTTCGCCTTCTGGTTCAGGATCGCGTCGATCGCGACCGCGGTCTTGCCGGTCTTGCGGTCGCCGATGATCAGCTGGCGCTGGCCGCGGCCGATGGCGGTCAGGGCGTCGATGGCGGTGAGGCCGGTGGCCAGCGGCTCCTCGACCGGCTGGCGCTCCAGCACCGACGCGGCCTGCAGCTCGAGGACGCGCTGCTCCTCGGCCTCGATGTCGCCGAGGCCGTCGATGGGCTGGCCGAGCGGGTTCACCACGCGGCCGAGGAACTTGTCGCCGACCGGGACCGAGAGCACGTTGCCGGTGCGCCGGACCTCCTGGCCCTCCTCGATGTTCGCGTACTCACCGAGGATGACCGCACCGATCTCGCGGTCCTCCAGGTTCAGCGCCACGCCGAGCACGCCGCCGGGGAACTCGAGCAGCTCGTTCGACATCGCCGAGGGCAGGCCGCTGACATGCGCGATGCCGTCGCTGGTGTCGGTGACGACACCCACTTCTTCGATGGAGGTCTCGGGGGTGTAGCTCTGGGTGTAGCTCTCGATCGCACTACGGATCTCGTCGGTGGAGATCGTCAGCTCCGCCATGTTCTTCCTGCTCTCGCTGTCTGGTCTCGAATGTCGGGGGGTGGGCGCGCCTAGGCCAGCGCCCGGCGCAGCCGCTCCAGTCGGCCGGTGGCACTGCCGTCGATCACGTCGTCGCCGATGTGCACGACGAGGCCGCTGAGCAAGCTCGCGTCGACCTGCACGTGCACGGTGACCGGCTTGCCGTAGATGCGCCGCAGCGAACCGGCGAGCCGGTCGCGCTGCTGCTCGGTCAGCTCGACCGCCGCGCGCACATGGGCGACGATCTGCTCGCGCCGCGCCGCCGCCAGCGACGACAGGTCGTCGAAGGCCGCGCCGAGCGAACCGCGCTGCCGGGAGACAACCTGCTCCGCGAGGGTCAGGGTGATGCTCTCGGTCTTGCCGGAGAGCAGCCGGTCGAGCAGTTCGCGCTTGGCCCGCACCGGCTTGCTCCGGTCGGAGAGCGCCTGGTCCAGCTCCGGGTTGTCGGCGATGATCCGGCCGAGCCGGAACAGCTCGTCCTCGACCGCGTCCAGCCGGGCGCCGTCCGACGCGGAGGCGAGCAACGCCTCCTGGCCGAGCAGGACCAGGGTGGCGACCAGGTCGGAGGTGCGCGACCAGTGCTGGGCGACCGCGGTGGTCAGCACCGCCAGGGTGGCGGGGCTGACCTTGCCGCCGAAGACCCGCTCGCTGAGCTCGGCTCGCGCCGAGCCGGGCACCGATGCGTCCGCGAGCGCCACACGCAGCGGACGCTGGTCGTCCAGCACGGAGACAACGGCGAACAGTTCCGACCCCGTGGTGGCGGCTGCGCTGTCACTTCCGGTCAGAGCGGCCCGGAGCGCCTCCCTGGATCGGGAGCTGGCCTCTCGGCTCGCTGCGTACATGCTTCTCACTTTCGCGTCGCTACCTTCCGACCCCGATGCCGGCATCCGACTGGTCGAGCTCGTTCAGGAACCGGTCGATCGACGCGGCCTGCTTGGCCTCGTCGGACACCGACTGACCGATGATCTTCTCGGCCAGGTCGACGGCGGTGCGGCCGACCTCGGAGCGCAGCTCGGTCAGGATCTGCTGGCGCTGGGCTTCCAGCTGGGCGTGGCCGGAGGCGACGATGCGGTCGCTCTCGGCCTGGGCCTCCGCGCGCAGCTGCGCGAGGATCTGCTGGCCCTGGGTGCGCGCCTCCTCGCGGATGCGGGCGGCGTCGGTGCGGGCGTCGGTCAGCTGCTGCTGGTACTGCTGCAGCGTCTGCTTGGCCTCTTCCTGCGCGGCCTCGGCCCGTGCGATCCCGCCCTCGATCTTGTCCGAGCGCTCGTCGAGCACCTTCGTCAGGCGCGGGATCACGTACTTGTAGAAGACGAACCCGATGATGGCGACGCAGACGATCGACCAGACGATGTCGTAGGTCGCGGGGAGGAGAGGATTCACATCCTCGCCCTCGGTCGCTGCGAATACGGCGTAGGCGTTCATCGGAATCAGAAGATGAAGCCGGCCACGAGGCCGATCAGGGCCAGCGCCTCGGTGAACGCGATGCCGAGGAACATGTTGGTCCGGATGGTGCCCTGCAGCTCGGGCTGGCGGGCGATGCCCTCGATCGCCTTACCGACCACGATGCCGACGCCGATGCCGGGGCCGATCGCGGCCAGGCCGTAACCCACGGCGCCGAGGCCACGGAAAGTCGACTCGGTGTTGGCAGCTTCCTGGGCCAGGTACGAGAGGCTCATGAGTCTTCCATTCCCTTTCTGTTGCTCACCCGCCGGTCGGCTGGGTGCAGCAGGTATGCGGTATGCGGTATGCGGTCAGTGAGAATCGGCGTGCTGCGCGAGGCTGATGTACACCGCGGTCAGCAGTGCGAACACGTAGGCCTGCAGGAAGACGACCAGCAGTTCGAACAGGGTGAACCCGATTCCCGCGATCAGCGAGAAGGGCGAGAACACCTTCATCCAGGACGTGGCGTCGAACAGGAAGTACCAGGTGGCGCTGAAGAACAGCACCAGCATGATGTGCCCGGCCAGCATGTTGGCCATGAGTCGGACGGTCAGCGTGAACGGCCGCAGGATGAACGTCGAGACGAATTCGATCGGAATCAGCAGCAGGTGCAGCGCGGGCGGGACGTTCGGCACCACGATGCTGCTGCGCATGTACTTCAGAAAGCCGTACTTCTTGATGCCCACGTAGTTGAACGTGATGTACGCGATCGCGGCCAGCACGATCGGCATACCGATTCGCGCGTTCGACGAGATGTTCAGGCCCGGGATGATGCCGGAGAAGTTCAGGAAGAGAACCGTGAAGAAGATGGTCGCGATGAGCGGCAGGAATTTGCGGCCGCTCTCCTTGCCGAGCACTTCTTCGGCGATCTGCTCCTTGACGAAGACCACCGCGGTCTCGCCGATGTTCTGCAGGCCGCGCGGCACCAGCCGCGGATTGCGGAAAGCCACCAGCAGGAACGCGACCAGCACCGCCGTCATCAGCAGGCGAACGAGCATCAAACGATCGAGTTCGAACGGGGTTCCCTCGAACAGCAGCGCCGGAGGGAAGAAGTCGGTTAGCGATGGCGCGTGGAATTCCGCGGCCAAAGTGGTGACGCTCAGCGTTCTCTCCCGTGTTCGGGCCGCGGGTTCTCTCGTATCCGCGGTTCGATCGGACATTGACGATCATGGTGGTCGACTCAGGTCGGCGCGAGGTCGTCAGCAGCTGAGCGGGATTCCGCATTGGCGTCTGTACGTGTGTCGGCGACATTCGTCGACATGCAGAACCGGAGCCTCCCGGCCCGGTACGGCAGTAAGCATAGCGGCCGGTTCGGGACGTTTCGGATCCACCCGCACGGTCGCTTGCTTACCTTTACTTTACCAAGTTGTCTACGACAGTGTGTAGGTGGGGCGTATTCAGCTCTGGCCAGCGGTTTCGCCCGTGTTACCGGCGGGCGGATCGACGACGGGGACCTTCGTGCTGACGACACCGTAGGTCTCCGCGCCGAGCACGATGAGCAAGGCGGCGACCACGGTCAAGAACAGCGCGACCGGATCGAAGAAATCGAAGCGGCGCAGCACGCCGACCACGACAAGGGCCAGCAGCAGCTTCCCGGCCCAGCTCGCCAGGATCACCAGCTGGGCGGTGCTCGGCTCCAGCTTTCCGGTGAACAGCACCATGATCGCGGTGGCCAGGATGAACCCGCCGCCGATGGCCGAGCCGAGCAGCGCGCCCCAGAGCCCGGCGGTGCCCGCGAGCGCGGTGGCCAGCGCCACCGACAGCACCAGCAGCACGGCGAGGCCGATCACCCCGTACCGCAGCGCGGCGCGCATCGGCGCGTCGGGACCTGGTTCGGTGCGGGGCGCGGAAGTCACGGGGGCGACTCTACCGAAGGCGGTTCAGTGCTCGGCCCGCTGGCGCTGCCTTATGCCGGGCACGGCCGTCACCACCAGCGCGAACACCAGCCCGCCCGCCATCAGCAGCACGACAAGGCGGCGGTCCATCAGCGAGGTGCCGACGGCGCCGAAGGCGAGCACGCCGACCCATAAGTAGATGAGCAGCACGACGCGCCGGTGCGAGTGCCCGATCTGCAGCAGCCGGTGGTGCAGGTGCATCTTGTCCGGGGTGGAGAAGCTGACCCCGGCGCGCACCCGGCGCAGGATGGCGAGCAGCAGGTCGAGCACCGGGATGAACATGACCGCGCCGACCAGCAGCAGCGGCGAGAGCAGGCCGACGAAGTCGCGCGGGCCGTACCCGGTGAGCGGGATCCGGCCGGAGGCGCCGGTGGAGACGGCGGCCAGCATCAGCCCGATCAGCATGGAGCCGGAGTCGCCCATGAAGATCTTGGCAGGCTGGAAATTGTGCGGGAGGAAGCCGAGGCAGCCGCCCGCCAGCGCGGCCGCGAGCAGCGCGGGCGGATAGGTGTTGACGTCGCCGCCCTGCTCGTAGAGCAGCCCGACGGAGAAGACGAAGACGGCGATGGCGCAGATCAGCCCGAGCCCGGCGGCGAGGCCGTCCAGCCCGTCGACGAAGTTCATCGCGTTGATCAGGGTGACGCTGACCGCGACGGTGACCAGCCCGCCCTGCAGCGCGTCGAGCACGACGGTGGTGTTGCCGAACGGGTTGTAGACCACGTACCAGCTGAGCCCCATCACGGCCATCACCCCGGCCGCGGTGACCTGGCCGGCGAACTTGGTCAGCGCGTCCAGCCCCCAGCGGTCGTCGACGATGCCGACGGCGACGATGATGGTCGCCGCGGCCAGCACCGCGGGGATGTCCGGTGCGTAGTCGAAACCGCGTCGGAGCGCGGGCAACTGGTGCGCGAAGAGCACCGCGGCCACCACGCCGATGTACATGCCGACCCCGCCCATCCGCGGGATCGGCTTGATGTGCACGTCGCGGTCGCGCGGGACGGCGACCGCGCCGAAGGCGATCGCCAGCACCCGGATGCCACCGGTGGCGAGGAAGGTGACGGTGGCGGAGACGAGCAGCACGAGCACGAGCTCGCGCAGGGGGACAACAGCGCCCGAACCGATCATCGGTGAGTTCGAACCCCCGGCTACCGGGAGACGGGGCTGCCGAGCGCCTCCGGCGACATGCCGAGCACCTCGGCGATGTCGGCAACGGAGACGGCGCCCTCGCGCAGCACGCGCGGCTGGTCGGCGGTCAGGTCGACGATGGTGGAGGCCACCGCGTGGTCGGCGGGGCCGCCGTCCAGGTACACCCCGATCAGCTCGCCGAGCTGCTCGCGGGCCTGCGCGGCGGTGGTGGCCGGCGGCTGCCCCGAGACGTTCGCGCTGGAGACCGCGAGCGGCCCGATCTCGCGCAGCAGCTCCAGCGCCACCGGGTGCAGCGGCATCCGCAGCATGACGGTGCCGCGGGTGTCGCCGAGATCCCAGGCCAGCGACGGCGCCTGCTGCACCACCAGGCTGAGCCCGCCCGGCCAGAACGCCTGGATCAGCTCGCGCGCCTGCGGGCGGACCGAGAAGACGAGGCCGTCGATGGTGTTCCAGGAGCCGACGAGCACCGGCACCGGCATGTCGCGCCCGCGCCGCTTCGCGGCGAGCAGGGCGGCGACGGCCGACGAGTCGAAGGCGTCGGCGGCGAGGCCGTAGAGGGTGTCGGTCGGCAGCACGACCAGGCGCCCGGATTTCAGCGCGCTGGTCGCCGCGGTCAGTCCGGCCGCGCGCGAATCGGGATCCGCGCAGTCGTAGACGGTACTCACGGGCCCCATCCTGTCACGCGCCGTCCGCCGGGCTCAGCCACGGGTCGCGGTGACGAAGCGGGGGCGGTCGGCGAGATCGCGGTGCTCGGTGGTCGCGGTGTAACCGGCGGCGGTGAACAGCGCCGCGACCTGCGCGCCGTGCGAGTCGTCGTGCTCGACGCCCGCCGCGGCGCCCGGGCGCAGCAGGCGGGTGATCGTGGGCAGCATGGCGCGGATGACGCGGAGGCCGTCCGCGCCGCCGAACACGGCGAGCGGCGGATCGTGTTCGGCCACTTCGGGATCGAGTTCGGCGCCGTCGGGGACGTAGGGCGGGTTGGCGACCAGCAGGTCGACCCGGCCGTTCAGCTCGGCGAGGGTGTCGGCGGCGGTGACGTCACCCGCGTACAGCGTGATCGGGGTGGCGCCCGCGGCGGCCATGGCATCGGCGTTGCGCCGGGCCCAGGTGAGCGCGGCGGGGTCCAGCTCGACCGCGTGCACGGCGGCGTCCGGGCGGGCGTCGGCCAGCGCGAGGGCGAGGGCGCCGGAGCCGGTGCAGAGGTCGACGACCACCGGGGCGTGGCTGGTCTCCAGCCGGGCCAGCGCCCAGGCGAAGAGGAGCTCGGTCTCCGGGCGCGGGACGAAGACGCCGGGGCCGACGGCCAGGTCGATCCGGCCCATCGGCGCGGTGCCGGTGAGGTGCTGCAGCGGGACGCGCCCCGCGCGCCGCTCGACCAGCTCGCGGTAGCGCGTCACCTGCTCGGGTTCGAGCAGCGGGGCGAGCGCGAGCCGGGAGCGCTCGGTGCCGAGCACGTGCGCGGCCAGCGCCTCGGCATCGAACCGGGGGCTCGCCACCCCGGCCTCGGCAAGGCGCTCGGCGGCGGCCTGGATCTCGGGACGAACGGGAACACGGCGCACGCCGACACTCTGCCGCACCGGGACGCGCCGCGGTTACTCCGCCGCCATGCGCGCTTCGCGATCCGCCTTGCCGAGGGCGTCCAGGACCGGGTCCAGCTCACCGTCGAGGACGGCGTCCAGGTTGTGCGCCTTGAAGCCGATGCGGTGATCGGTGATCCGGTTCTCCGGGAAGTTGTAGGTGCGGATCCGCTCGGAGCGGTCCACCGTGCGGATCTGCGCCGCCCGCCCGGCGGCCGACTCCTGCTCCGCCTGCTCCTCGGCCAGCGCCTGCAGCCTGGCCGCGAGCACCTGCATGGCGCGCGCCTTGTTCTGCAGCTGCGAGCGCTCGTTCTGGCAGGTCACCACGATGCCGGTGGGCAGGTGGGTGAGGCGAACAGCGGAGTCGGTGGTGTTGACCCCCTGGCCGCCCTTGCCGGAGGAGCGGTAGACGTCGACCCGCAGGTCGGTCTCGTCGATCTGCACCTGCTCGACCTCGTCCGGCTCCGGGTAGATCAGCACCCCGGCGGCCGAGGTGTGGATCCGGCCCTGCGATTCGGTGACCGGCACCCGCTGCACCCGGTGCACGCCGCCTTCGAACTTGAGCCGCGACCACACGCCGTCGCGTGCCGGGTCCCTGCTCTTGATCGACAGCACCGCGTCCTTGTAGCCGCCCAGGTCGGACGGGGTGGCGTCGAGCACCTCGACCCGCCAGCCGTGCCGCTCGGCGTAGCGCAGGTACATCCGGGCCAGGTCGGAGGCGAAGAGCGCGGACTCCTCGCCGCCCTCCCCCGACTTGAGCTCGAGCACCACGTCGTCGCCGTCGTGCGGGTCGCGCGGGGCGAGCAGGTCGGCGAGCGCGCGCTCCAGCTCCTCCACCTGCGCGCGCAGCTCGGGCACCTCGGCGGCGAAGGAGGCGTCGTCGGCGGCCAGCTCCTCGGCGGCCTCCAGGTCGTCGCGGGCGGCCGTCAGCTTGCGGTAGGTGCTCATGACCGGCGCCAGCTCGGCGAAGCGCTTGCCCACGCGGCGCGCGGCGCCCGGGTCGTTGTGCAGCGCCGGATCGGAAAGCCGGCTCTCCAGCCCCGCGTGCTCGGCCAGGATGTCGTCGATCGCGGACGGTTGCGTCACGGTGCTTCCTTCATCGAATCGGGTGCCGACAAAACACCGACGCCCGGCCTGCTCGCGCAGGGCCGGGCGTCGGAGTGATCGCTAGTTGGCGTCGGCTTCGGCATCCGCCTTCTTGCCCGCGCGCTTGCCGTAGCGGGCCTCGAAGCGGGCCACGCGGCCGCCGGTGTCCAGGATCTTCTGCTTGCCGGTGTAGAAGGGGTGGCACTGCGAGCAGACCTCGACGTTGATCTGCCCCGACTCCTTGGTGCTCTTGGTCTGGAAGGTGTTACCGCAACCGCAGACGACGGTGGTGTCGACGTAGGTGGGGTGGATTCCGGCCTTCATGGGTGTCCTCTCGAAATGGTCGCCGGGTCGCCGACGAACGTCGACGTGAACCGGAACCGACTAGGCGGGAGCCCTGCTCGAACAAGCAGGCGCAACAGCCGCTCAGTATGCCAGAGCAGCCCTTACGCTCCCAAAACGCCTCCGGCCGGCAGTTCATTCCCGGCAGTCGGGTAGTGCGCTACTCGGGACTCGGCGGTGCTGCCGCCCCTAGATTCGAACGGCGACGTCAGCCGCCGACTCCGAGGAGGGACCGTGACCGTCCGTGGTGCCGCCCTCGTTCTCGCGCTGCTCGCCGTCCTCGCCGCCGCAGGCGCGCTCGCGCTGCCCGCGACGGATCACGAAGCCGCGCCCGCCCCCGCGATGCGGGTGGCCGAGGCCGCCGCGGTCCAGCCGCACCCCGGCCCCGCCGCGGTGATCACGGCCTTCCTGGTGGCGGGCGCCGCCGGGATCGGCGCGCTCTTCTTCGCCCCGCCCGGAGACCGCGAACGGGGGCCCCGCCGCAGCGGAACCCCCGTCCGGGAACACCTCAGCTCACTCGTCGAGTGCGCCCGGCGCGGTCTTGCTCACCTGCATGAGGAACTCCAGGTTGTTCCTCGACTTCTTCAGGCGGTCGATCAGCAGATCGATCGCCTGGTGCGAGTCCAGCCCGGACAGCACGCGGCGCAGCTTGTGCAGCACGGCCGCCTCGTCGGGGCTCAGCAGTAGCTCGTCCTTGCGGGTGCCGGACGGGTTGACGTCGACCGCGGGGAACACCCGGCGCTCGGCGATCTTCCGGTCCAGCTTGAGCTCGGCGTTGCCGGTGCCCTTGAACTCCTCGAAGATCACCGTGTCACCGGTCGAGCCGGTCTCCACCATCGCGGTGGCGATGATCGTCAGCGAGCCGCCGTTCTCGATGTTGCGCGCGGCACCGAGGAAACGCTTCGGCGGGTAGAGCGCGGTCGAGTCGACACCACCGGAGAGGATCCGGCCGGAGGCGGGCGAGGAGTTGTTGTAGGCGCGGCCGAGGCGGGTGATCGAGTCGAGCAGCACCACCACGTCCTTGCCCATCTCCACCAGCCGCTTGGCCCGCTCGATGGCGAGCTCGGCGACCGAGGTGTGGTCGCTCGGCGGCCGGTCGAAGGTCGAGGCGATGACCTCGCCCTTCACCGAGCGCTGCATGTCGGTGACCTCTTCCGGACGCTCGTCGACCAGCACCACCATGAGGTAGCACTCGGGGTTGTTGGTCGCGATCGCGTTGGCGATGTCCTGCAGGATCGTGGTCTTGCCCGCCTTCGGCGGCGACACGATGAGCGCGCGCTGGCCCTTGCCGATCGGCATGATCATGTCGATCACCCGGGTGGTCAGCTTGTTCGGCTGGGTCTCCAGCCGGAGCCGCTGATTCGGGTAGAGCGGGGTCAGCTTGCCGAACTCGGGGCGCCGCTTGGCCGCCTCGACGTCGCCGCCGTTGACGGTGTCCAGCCGGACCAGCGGGTCGAACTTCTGCCGCTGGTTGGCCTGCTCGCCGTCGCGCGGCGCGCGGACCGCGCCGGTGATGGCGTCGCCGCGGCGCAGCCCGTTCTTGCGCACCAGGTTCATCGAGACGTAGACGTCGCTCTGCCCGGCCAGGTACCCGGAGGTGCGGACGAAGGCGTAGTTGTCCAGCACGTCGAGGATGCCCGCGACCGGCTGCAGCACGTCGTCGTCGCGGAGCTCCGGCTCGCGGGTCTCGCCGCCGAGGCCGCCGCCGGTGCCGCCGTCGCGGTCACGGCCGCGCCTGCGCTCGCGGAAGCGCCTGCCCCGCCTGCCGCCGCGGCCCTCCTCGTCGTCGCCACCGCGGTTGTCGTTGCCGCGATCGCCACGGGCGTCGCCGCCCCGGCTGTCGCCACCGCGGCTGTCGTTGCGGCTGTTGTCGCGGGTGTCCCCACGGCTGTCGCCGCCGCGATTGTCATTGCGGCTGTCGCCGCCGCGGCTGTCACTGCGGTTGTCCCCGCCGCGGCTATCGCTGCGGTTCTCACCGCCGCGGTTGTCCCCGCCACGGTTGTCCCCGCCACGGTTGTCGTTGCGGCTGTCCCCGCCGCGGCTTTCGCCTGCCCGGTTCTCGCTGCCCCGGCCGTTCTGGCCGCGACGGCCGCGGTCGCCCTGGTCGCCGTCGGCATCCCCGCCGGCACCGCGGGGCTCGCCCTGCGCCTCGCCACCGGAACGCACCTGGTCACGGCCGCGCCGCTGCCTGCCGCGGCCACGCTGCGAGCCGTCCCGGCCGGAGTCGTCGCCGGAGTCGGCACCGTCGGCGTTCCTGCCGTCGGCGGCGTCGCCATTGCGCGGCGTGTCGTTCCTCGGAGCATCGCTGCGGACCGCATCGGCCTTCGGCGCATCGCTCTGCGGCGCGTCGTTCTTGGGCGCGTCCGTCCGCCCGGCATCCGCGGGCGTCTCCGCCTGCGGCGCGGCACCCTGGGGAGCCTGCACCGCGGGCGCGGCCGCCTCGGCCACCGCGACCTCGGCCGGGGCGACGTCGAGCGTCGCCTGCACGGCCTTGCCCCGGCCCCGGCGCGGCTCCGCGGGAGCCTCGGCCGCGGGGTCGGCGGCCTGCGTCTTCTCGGACTTGGCGGGCTTCTCGGCGCGGGCGGGCTTCTCCACCTTCGGCGCCGGAGCGGATCCACCGGCCTGATTCGCCTTGATGGCGGCGATCAGATCTCCCTTGCGCATGCCGGAGGTGCCTCGGATACCGAGCTCCCCGGCCAGTGCGCGCAACTGCGGCAACAACATTCCAGTCAGCCCCGATCGTGCGACGTCGGTATTCTCGCTCAGAGTCGAAATCTGCCCGGAGTCACTTTCGCGGCCGCCCGGGGAATTTGGGTTGGATTCCACCCCGGGTGTCGCGAGCAGGTCCGTATCTGTCACGGAAATCCTTTCCTTCCCTCGAGTGCCGTGTGCTGATTCGAGGGTTCGTTCCGCAGCCCGGGCACTGTGCCGAGCCGGGATTGTGCCGTATCGCCTGCCCGCCGGACCGGCGGCTCGACCACCAGGGGCACCACCGATGGTGAAAGGTGGGAAGGATCATTCCAGTTGCAGCGGCTGCGCAGCACCTCCATGGAGTGGAGGTTCGAGGCCGGAGCCCGCTGGAGCGATTGCCCTGATGAAGCACCGGCGTCTGATGCGCACGATGTACGGACATCACCAGGATAGCTGGCCGGTGTGAAACTCGGCAAGACGGACTCGCCGTCAGTCGGCCAGCACTCCCTCGGCAACCCCCGGCTCCAGCACCCGGAGCCCGTCGGCGGCCGCCTGCTCGCGCAGTTCGTCGGGGAAACCGCTGGTGGTGAGGGCGAGCACGGTCGGACCGGCCCCGGAGACGGTGGCCGCGATCCCGGCCGCCCGCAGCCGCGCGATCCAGGCCGTGGTGAGCGGGAGCGCGGGCGCCCGCTGCCCCTGGTGCAGCCGGTCCGCGGTGGCGGGCAGCAGCAGGTCGGGGCGTTCGGTGAGCGCGACGACGGCGAGCGCGGCCCGGCTCACGTTGAAGGCGGCGTCGCCGTGCGGCACCGTCTCCGGCAGCAGCCCGCGGGTGTGCGCGGTGGAGGAGCGCTCCTGCGGGATCAGTACCACCGGGCGCAGCGTCGCGTGCGGCTCCAGCCGGACGGCCCGGTACGAGCGCACCTCACCCGCCTGCGCCGACTCCGTCCAGGAGACCACGATGCCGCCGAGCACGCTGGCCGCGGCGTTGTCCGGGTGGCCCTCGAACTCCGAGGCCAGCTGCACCAGCCGGTCCGGCCGCACCGCCAGCGCCGGGTCGAACCTGGCCGCCAGCGCGCAGCCGGCCGCCAGCCCGCCGACCACGGCGGAGGCCGACGAGCCGAGCCCGCGGGAGTGCGGAATGGCATTGCGGCACACCACGTCGAGGCCGTCCGCCCAGACGCCGGCCGCCTCCAGCCCGCGCTCGATCGCGCGGACGACGAGATGCGAAGGGCCCCACGGCACGTCATCGGCGCCCTCGCCCTCGACCCGGACGCTCAGCCCGGTAGCCGTTGTGCGCACCTCGATCTCGTCGTAGATGCCGAGCGCCATGCCGAGCGAGTCGAAGCCCGGGCCGAGGTTGGCGGTGGAGGCCGGGACCCGGGCGGTCGCCGTGAGCTCGGCGGGCAGCGTCCTCGTCAGCACCTGGCTGTCGCGCGGGGTCACCGTCAGGCCAGCTCGAGTTCGGCCGCGACCCGGATCGGGTCGACCGCGATCGCCTGCACCTCCGGCATGCCGGCCAGCGCGGTGTCCGGGTCCTTCAGGCCGTTGCCGGTGACCGTGCAGACCACGGTGAGCCCCGGCTCCAGCCAGCCATCGGCGCGCGCCGCGAGCAGCCCCGCCACGCTGGCCGCCGACGCCGGCTCGACGAAGACGCCCTCGCGCGCCGCGACCAGCCGGTACGCCGCCAGGATCTCGTCGTCGGTGGCCGCCCGGAAGGCGCCGCCGGACTGCTCCTTGGCCTCCACCGCGCCGTTCCAGGATGCGGGGGCGCCGATCCGGATGGCGGTGGCGATGGTCTCCGGATCCTTCACCGGCGCGCCGTTGACCAGCGGCGCCGCGCCCGCGGCCTGCACGCCGAGCATGCGCGGCAGCCCGGCGGTGACGCCGTCGGCGTAGTACTCCCGGTACCCGCGCCAGTAGGCGGTGATGTTGCCCGCGTTCCCGACCGGGAGCGCGTGCACGTCGGGGGCCCGGCCGAGCACGTCGCAGATCTCGAAGGCCGCGGTCTTCTGCCCCTCGATCCGCGCCGGGTTCACCGAGTTCACCAGCCCGACCTCGGGGAAGTCGGAGGTCACCTTGCGGGCCAGCTCCAGGCAGTCGTCGAAGTTGCCCTGCACCTGGATGATCTTCGCGCCGAGCATGACGGCCTGGGCCAGCTTGCCCATCGCGATCTTGCCCTGCGGGATCAGCACCGCGCAGCTCAGCCCGGCCCTGCTCGCGTAGGCCGCGGCCGAGGCGGAGGTGTTGCCGGTGGAGGCGCAGAGCACCGCCCGCTGCCCGCGGTACTTGGCATCGGTCATGGCCATGGTCATGCCGCGGTCCTTGAACGAGCCGGTCGGGTTGGCTCCCTCGACCTTCAGGTACACCTCGCACCCGGTCAGCTCGGAGAGGTGCGGAGCGGGCACCAGCGGGGTGCCGCCCTCCAGCAGCGTGACCGGCTCCCAGTCGGCCGCGCCCGCGAGCCGCCCGCGGTAGGCCGCGATCAGGCCGGGCCAGCGGGAGTGCACCCCTGCCTGCGGTGCGACGCCAGTCGTACTCATTCCTCGGTGCCTTCCAATCTCAGGACGCTGGTGACCGATGTGACGGAATCCATCTCCGCCAGTGCGGCGACGGTATCCGCCAGCGCCGACTCCAGCGCGTGGTGGGTGACGACCACCAGGCGCGCAAGCTCGCCGTGCCCGCCCTGACGGACCGTCGAGATGCTCACCCCGTGTGCGGCGAATTCGCCCGCGACCTTCTCCAGGACCCCCGGCCGGTCTTCGACCTGCAGGTTCACGTGGTATCGGGTGGGCGTGTCGCCGATCGGCGCGATCGGTAGCTCAGCATAAACCGATTCGCCGGGCGCGCGACCGCCGTAGAACTTGTTCCTGGCCGCCATGACGAGGTCGCCGAGCACGGCGGAGGCGGTCGGCGCGCCGCCGGCGCCCTGGCCGTAGAACATCAGCCGCCCCGCGGCCTCGGCCTCGACGACCACCGCGTTGAAGGCGCCGCTCACGGTGGCCAGCGGGTGCTTGCGCGGGATGAGCGCCGGGTACACCCGCACCGACACCCGCTCCTTGCCGCCGTCCGCGGGCGCGGGCTCGCCGGGCGCCTCCGGCACCCGCTCGCAGATGGCGAGCAGTTTGACGGTGCAGTTGACCGCGGAGGCCGTCTCCAGATCCTCGGCGGTGATCTTGGCGATGCCCTCGCGGTACACGTCCGCGGCGGTGACCCGGGTGTGGAAGGCGAGCGTGGCCAGGATGGCGGCCTTGGCGGCGGCGTCGTACCCCTCGACGTCCGCGGTGGGGTCGGCCTCGGCGTAGCCGAGCCTGGTCGCCTCGGCGAGCGTCGCCGAGTAGTCGGCGCCGGTCTCGTCCATGGCGGAGAGGATGAAGTTGGTGGTGCCGTTCACGATGCCGACCACGCGGTTCACCCGGTCGCCCGCGAGCGACTGGATGAGCGGGCGCACCACCGGGATGGCGCCCGCCACCGCGGCCTCGAAGTACAGGTCGGCGCGGCTGCGCTCGGCCGCAGCGGCGAGTTCGCCGGTGTAATCGGCGAGCAGCGCCTTGTTCGCGGTGACCACCGACTTGCCCGCGTTCAGCGCGGCCAGGATGAGCCGGCGCGGCGGGTCGATACCGCCGATCACCTCGACCACCACGTCGACGTCGTCCCGCGCGACCAGCGCGTCGGGGTCGGTGGTGAGCAGCTCCGCGGGGATCCCGCGATCCTTGATGCCACGCACCGCGACGCCGCGCAGCACCACCGGCGCGCCGACCCTGGCGCGCAGGTCGTCGGCGTGGTCGCGCAGGATGCGCACCACCTCGGTGCCGACATTGCCCATGCCGAGCACGGCCACCCCGATCGGCCGATCGGGCCCCCACCCGGCCTGCGGTACTCCGGTCATGGTTCCACCTCCGTATCGATGCGCCGGGCACCCCGCGCCTTGACTGTGGCGCGGGGCGCGCGGACGCGCGTCATCAGACCTCCAGCGAGAGCAGGTCCGCGATCGTCTCGCGGCGCAGCACCAGCCGCGCCTCCCCGTCGCGAACGGCGACGACAGCGGGCCTGGTCAGCTGGTTGTAGCGGCTGGACATCGAGTAGCAGTAGGCGCCGGTGGCGGCGACGGCCACCAGGTCGCCCGGGCCCGCGTCGGCGGGCATCCAGGTATCGCGGATCACGATATCGCCGCTCTCGCAGTGTTTTCCGACCACCCGGGCGACCACCGCGGGCGCGTCGGACGAGCGCGAGACCAGCCTGCAGTCGTAATCGGCCTGGTAGAGCGCGGGGCGGATGTTGTCGCTCATCCCGCCGTCGACGCTCACGTAGCGCCTGCGCTGCCCGCCCTCGAGCGAGACGTCCTTGATCGTGCCGACCTCGTAGAGCGTGACGGTGCCCGGCCCGGCGATGGCGCGGCCCGGCTCGACCGCGATGGTCGGCACCGCGAGCCCGGCGCGGGCCGCCTCGGCCACCACCAGCTCGCGCAGCTTGGCCGCGAACTCGTCCAGCGGCGGCGGGTTGTCCGAGGGCAGGTAGGAGATGCCGAGGCCGCCGCCGAGGTCGAGCGTCGCGATCCGCGCGGTGCGCTCGGCGCCGAACTTGTCCACGGCGTCCCTGAGCAGCCCGAGCATCCGCCGCGCGGCGATCTCGAAGCCGTCGATCTCGAAGATCTGCGAACCGATGTGGCTGTGCAGCCCGACCAGCCGCAGGTTGTCCGCCTCGAAGACCCGGGCCAGCGCCTCCATGGCGTCGCCGCCCGCGATCGAGAAGCCGAACTTCTGGTCCTCGTGCGCGGTCGAGATGTACTCGTGCGTGTGCGCCTCGACGCCGACGGTGACCCGGACCAGCACGTCCTGCACGGTGCCTGCCCGGCCGGCGACCGTCTCCAGCCGCTCGATCTCGATCAGCGAGTCGACCACGACGTGCCCGACCCCGGCGGCCACCGCGGACTCCAGCTCGGCGACCGACTTGTTGTTGCCGTGCAGCGCGATCCGGTGCGCGGGGAAGCCTGCGTTCAGCGCGACGGCGAGTTCGCCGCCGGAGCAGACGTCGAGCGAGAGCCCCTCGTCCCGGATCCAGCGCGCGATCTCGCCGCAGAGGAAGGCCTTGGAGGCGTAGTGCACGCGGGCGTCCGGGCCGAAGGCGCGCACCATGTCGCGGCAGCGGGAGCGGAAGTCGTCCTCGTCCACCACGAAGAGCGGGGTGCCGAACTCACTCGCCAGCTCGTCCACCCGGACCCCGGCCAGGGTGACGACGCCGTCCGCGCCGCGCTCGGCGTTGCGCGGCCAGACGTGCGCGGGCAGGTCGATCATGACGCTCGGGTCGGCCGGGCGCTGCGGCAGGTTCGGCGAGTTCGGGATCTCGGAGGCGTGCCGGGGTCCGGCGGGATGGGCGCTCATCGTGCTTCCTTCCAGGCCGCGCGGTGCGCGCCGTCGACGGGGGTGGTCACATCCGCTCCGGGGCGGTGACACCGAGCAGCCCGAGGCCGTTGGCGAGCACCTGCCGCGTCGCGTTCACCAGTACCAGGCGGGCGGCGTTGGTCGGCGAGACCGGCTCGTCGCCGAGCGGGAGCACCCGCAGGGTCTTGTTGGTCTGGAACCGGTGGTAGGCGCCTGCCAGTTCCTCCAGGTAGCGGGCGACGCGGTGCGGCTCGCGCAGCCCGGCCGCGGTGCCGAGCACCCGCGGGTACTCGCCGAGGGTGCGGATCAGCTCGCCCTCCTCGTCGGCGGTGAGCAGCGCGAGATCGGGGGTCACCTCGGCGAAGCCGAACTCCGCCGCGTTGCGCCCGATCGAGGCGGTGCGGGCGTGCGCGTACTGCACGTAGTACACCGGGTTCTCGGCGCTCTGGCTGGTCCACAGGTTCAGGTCGATGTCGATGCTCGAGTTGACCGAGCTGCGCACCAGCGAGTACCTGGCGGCGTCGACGCCGATCGCCTCGACCAGGTCGTCCAGGGTGACGACGGTGCCCGCCCGCTTGCTCATCTTGACGGCCTGGCCGTCGCGGACCAGGTTCACCATCTGGCCGATCAGCACCTCGACCGTGGCCGGGTCGTCGCCGAACGCCGCCGCGGCCGCCTTGAGCCGGCCGATGTAGCCGTGGTGGTCCGCGCCGAGCATGTAGATGCACAGGTCGAAGCCGCGGGCCCGCTTGTCCTGGAAGTAGGCGATGTCACCGGCGATGTAGGCGGAGTTGCCGTCGCTCTTGATGACGACGCGGTCCTGGTCGTCGCCGTAGGCGGAGCTGGCGATCCACCAGGCGCCGTCCTTCTCGTACAGGTCGCCGGAGTTCTTGAGCGTGTTCACCGCGCGCTCCACCGCGCCGGAGGCGAAGAGCGAGGACTCGTTGAAGTAGACGTCGAAGTCGGTGCCGAAGTCGTGCAGGGCCTGCCTGATCTGCGCGAACATCAGCTCGACGCCCTCGCGCCGGAACAGCTCCAGCCGCTCCCGCTCGGGCAGCTCGGCGGCGCCGGGGTGCGCGGTGGTGATCTGCGCGGCGATCTCGCCGATGTAGGCGCCTGCGTAGCCATTCTCCGGGGTCGGGGCGCCGGTGGCGGCGGCGACCAGGGACTGCGCGAAGCGGTCGATCTGCGCGCCGTTGTCGTTGAAGTAGTACTCGCGGGTGACGTCGGCGCCCTGCGCGGCCAGGATCCGGCCGAGCGCGTCGCCGACCGCGGCCCAGCGGGTGCCGCCGAGATGGACCGGGCCGGTCGGGTTCGCGGAGACGAACTCCAGGTTGATCCTGGTGCCCGCGAGCGCCTGCGCGGTGCCGTAGCCGGTGCCCGCCGCGAGCACCTGCTCGAGGATCGCGCCCTGCGCCGAAGCGGCCAGCCTGATGTTCAGGAAGCCCGGCCCGGCGACCTCGGCCGAGGCCACCCCATCGGTCGCGGAAAGCGCCTCGGCCAGCCACGATGCCAGGTCGCGCGGGGCCACCCCGGCAGGCTTCCCGACGCGCATCGCCAGATTCGTGGCATAGTCGCCGTGTTCGGGATTACGGGGACGCTCCACGGTGACCTCGTCGGGCAGCACCGCGGGATCGAGCCCGCGTTCGACGAGCACCTTCGCCGCGGTACCGCGAAGGAGATCTGCAAGGTCAGCTGGAGTCACGAGTCTCTATCCTATGGTCTCGGCGGGTGTGCACCGCAGGTGGGCACCGCGCGGCCATGCCCATTTCCGTCACGTCGAAAGAAGCACAGCGAGCGATGCCGAGTAGTAACGCCCCGAGGTCGTCCGGTGCCTCCAAGTCGGCGAAAGCCGTCCGCGCCGCCGGGAAGGTCGCACCGTCAGGCAAGAACGGTGACCGCAGAGGCGGCGGTGGACCCGGCGGCCTGCAGAAGCGGCAGATCCCCTGGATGACGATCGGCGCGGCCGCGGTCATTGTCGCACTCGTCGGCGCGCTCGCCTACAACCTGGTCCCCAAGTACCAGGAGCAGGCCGAGCTCGACCGATTCACCCCCAGCGCCGAGCGGCAGGACCCCTCCGACCAGATCGACGGCGTCGTCAAGCAGGAGTACCCGGCCGGGCTGCACATCGGCCCGACCCAGCGCGTCGCCTACGACAAGACGCCGGCCTTCGGCGGCCCGCACGACTCGTCCTGGGCCACCTGCACCGGCGTCGTCTACGACAAGGCGCTGCGCACCGAGAACGCGGTGCACTCGCTGGAGCACGGCGCCGTCTGGATCGCCTACAACCCCGACAAGGTGGACAGCGACGGCATCGAGACCCTGGCCGCCAAGGTCGAGGGCAAGCCGTACACGCTGATGTCGCCGTTCCCCGGCCTCGACTCCGCCGTCTCGCTGCAGTCCTGGGGCCACCAGCTCAAGCTGGACAGCGCCGACGACAAGCGGGTCGGCCAGTTCATCACCGCGCTGCGGCTGAACAACTACACCTACCCCGAGGTCGGCGCCGACTGCTCCACCATCGCCTTCGACACCGACAACCCGCCGCCCTTCGACGCCACCCCGCCCGGGCCGGACGCGGTCCCCATGGACGGTGCCGGGCTGACCCCCGACCAGGGTGAACTCGGCGGCGGGCTGCCCGGCGGCATCCCCGGCCTGCCCGGTATGCCCGGCAACGAGTTCCCCGTGCCGGGCGCGCCCGGCGTGCCGCAGTGAGCGGGGAGCCCGACACAGCGGAGCGCTCGGCGACCGAGCGCCCGGAATCGCTGGCGGGCCAGTTCCGCCGCCAGCGCACCGCGCTGCTGGTCTTCGGCGTGCTCGGCGCGATGCTCATCGGCTTCGCGCTGGGCGCGCTGGCCCGGCTCCCCATCGACGGCCCCCGCCAGCCCGACCCCGGCCCGGTCGACGTCGGATTCCTGCAGGACATGTCGGCGCACCACGCGCAGGCGGTGGAGATGGCCGGCGTCCTGCTCGTCCGCAGCACCGACACCGACGTGCGGCGGCTCGCCTACGACATCCTCACCACCCAGCAGAACCAGGTCGGCCGCATGCAGGGCTGGCTCCAGCTGTGGGGCGAACCCGCGCAGAGCACCGACGGCCACATGGCCTGGATGACCTCCCCCGAAGGCGGTCACGCGCACGGCGGCTCGTCGTCCGCGGCCGCTCCCGTGGCGATGATGCCCGGCATGGCCTCCCAGGAGGAACTCGCCAGCCTCCGCCAAGCCATGGGCCCCGGCCTCGACACCCTCTTCCTGCAGCTCATGCTCCGCCACCACCAGGGCGGGCTGGAGATGATCCGCTACGCCGCCGACCACGCCGAGACCACGCCGGTCCGCAGCCTCGCCCAGACCATGGTGCAGACCCAGGAGGGCGAATCCCAGCTCATGAGCGGCATGCTCGCCGCCCGCGGCGCGAAACCCCTGCCCCTCAACTGACGTTTTGGCGGGGTGGCGAGCCATGCGTTACGCTTCATCCCGCTATCCCGCCCTCGTAGCTCAGGGGATAGAGCGTCTGCCTCCGGAGCAGAAGGCCGCAGGTTCGATTCCTGCCGAGGGCACAGTTCGAAGGCTCCGATCGTTCGCGATCGGGGCCTTTTCGCATCTTTCGGATTGGCTCGTTTCCGCTCGCCTCGACGGGGTGGAAACCCGCGCCTAGCCTGGATGAATGACTGCCGAGCTGGGACAACTCGTGAAGTCCGTGCGGAAACGGCGGGCCCTGACGCAACAGGAATTGGCCGACCTTTCCGGGGTGAGCCTGGCGCGCATCCGCCAACTCGAGACGGGTGGGCATCAGGGGGTGCGCCTCGCCACGCTGCGGAAGCTCGCTATTGCCCTCCAGGTGCGGACATCGGTGCTGCAACCGGGCGGATCGACCGATGCCGAGCACGCCAGCGCCGCCACCCTCGACCTCTGGGAGCCTGTCAGACGCGCCCTGGTGGCCCCGAGGGTAGAGGGTGAACACCCCGATGAGCCCGTATGCACCTCTGCGGCCGATCTGGAGGCTCCCATGCGGACACTCGCGGCGCTGGAAGAGGCGTGCCGGTACGCCGAAGTAGCCGCGTTGCTGCCGAGTGCTCTGGTCGATGCCGCCGCGCTGGGGGATGAGGGCCGGGGGGTTCGCGCCCGGTTGCTGCGGTTCACCGCCTGGACGCTCGTTCAGAACAGGCAGTTCGACACCGCCGCGCTCACCGTGGATCGAGCCCTCGACATCGCAGACGACCCAGAGATCGTGGTCGGTGCCGTGCAGGCACTGGTCTGGTCCCATCTGCGGCAGGGAAACCTCGACGCCGCACGCCAACTCGCGGAGCACTGGGCCGATGAGATCGAGCCGAAACGGTTTTCGCGCGCCACTCCGAAGGAGCTCGCTCGCTGGGGCAAGGTCTACATGCATCTGGCGAACGTGGCCGTGCGGGACAACTCCCCCGGCGCCGCCGATGATGCCCTCTCCGTCGCTCGTGCCGCTGCCGCCCGGGTGGGCCGGGAAATATTCTTCGAGCGCTTGCCTGTCCGGACGTTCGGGCCGGTCAGCGTGGCACACATTGCCGTGGAGACAGCGGTGGTCACGGATCAGCCGACACGAGCGCTTGCCATCGCGGAGAGCCTGCCGAGCGCCGTTCCTTCGGGTGGGTCGGCATCGCGGCTACGGCACCGGCTCGACGTAGCCAACGCCCATGCCCAGTTGCGCCAGTGGCCCGAAGCGATGGGCACCCTTGCCGAACTCCGCACCGCCGCACCCGAGTGGCTGACTCAGCAGCGCTACGCCCGTGACATCGTGCAGACCGTGGTTTCGGAGCGCCGGACCCTCACGCCGGACATGCGAGAGCTGGCCGACTTCGTGAACTTGGAATACTAAGCAGCACAAGCAGTCTCGACTCTTCTTAACTGTTCGCGGATAACGCGCCTCGTACCGCCATATCGAAGATCAACGCCACGCTGAGAGCGTCTGCCTCGGCCCCGCCGCCGGGTGAGCCCCACAGACAAGCGAACCCGCCCAATTCCCCTGCTTGGCTGTATCCCCGGCGGCGGGCGCCTACCACGTAGCCCCAAGTGTGGAGAGGCGCACCCCGTGCTCAACGAGCCAATGACGTTGCTGCTCATGACCATTGCAATAGCCCTGCCCGCCGGCGTGATCATCGCCCTGTGCCTCGTTCCCTACCCCACGCAGCAGCACGAAGACGAACAGCACGAGCCACCACCATGCCGAGTGCGCGCCCCGCGTCAGGTCGAGTTGCCGTGAAATGGCGGTCTCAACTCGGCCTCATAGGCAGCCATCCGCAGCACAGGTCAGAGTTCTGACCATAATAAAGGTCGTCCTGATAGACTCGACCTATGGAAATCATCCCTATCACCGAGGCCAAGGCGCGCATCGCGGAACTCGCTGACCGCGTGGCGCGGGAGCACGACCACTTTACGATCACCCGCAACGGCCGGGCCGATGTGATGCTGATTTCCGTTGTCGAGTACGAATCGATGCAGGAGACGTTGGAGATCCTCAGCGACAGAGACACATTGGCGGATCTGCGGCAGTCTCGGGAGGACTTCGCCTCGGGGGAGACCTTCGATGTCGACCAGGTGCGGGCCGAGCTCGAAAAGCGCCGGCGCGGCGTCGCGTGACCGGGACTTCGGAGCCCTACTCGATAGTCTTGTCCGCTCAGGCGCGGCGCAATATTCACGAGAATCTGCCGTTGGACGTCGCCCTGGCTGCGATGGAGGCGATTTCCGGGCCGATCGCGACGAATCCGCATCGCGTCGGCAAACCCCTGAACGAACCGTTCGACGGCTTCTACTCAGCCAGGCGGGGTACCTACCGAATCGTCTACCGCATCAACGAGGACAAGCGTTCCGTCGAGATCCACTCGGTTCGCCACCGACGCGATGTCTATCGCACATAGCGTGCAATCCACGTAATCACTGCCACCTGATCGTGTCGCAGCCCCTTATCATCAGCGCCATCCCGCAATGATCGACCGCTCGCAGCCGGACGCAGGTCCGGCTCAGTGACCGCTCATCTGGTCGAGAAGGAACTTGGTCAGGACCGCGCGCACCACGACTGCCGCGGAGGCCAGGGGAAGTTCGCCGGGCGCAGATCGGTCGATGGCGCACACAACGGTGTCGATGACTGCGCCGCGAGTCCGCAACTCGGTCGCGGCAGCGCGGACCGCGCCACCGGTGGTGACCACATCCTCGATCAGGGTTACCCGAGCACCGGCGACTTCCCCACCCTCGGCCAGGCGGCAGGTGCCGTAGGTCTTGGCCTGCTTGCGCACGAACACCGCGGGTAAGCCGGTGATCTGGCTCAGCACCGTGGCCAAGGGCACACCGCCCAGCTCGAGTCCACCGAGAACGTCAGTATCGGTGGGGAGCAGAGCGGCCATCTGCTCGGCCACCCGGAACAGCAGTGGTGGGTCGGCCTCGAACAGATACTTGTCGAAATACTCGGTACTCGTGGCACCCGAGCGCAGGGTGAACTGCCCGTGCAGACGGCAGCGGGCGTCGATATCACGGGCGAGGTCGAGCAGCGCGGGATCGTTCACGGACGTGATCCTGTCAGCGAGCTTCGCCGCGGGCTATCGCCGCCCCTGGATCACATGACACATGCGCAGCAGCAACGTCGTGAGCATCCGAAGGCAGGCGCGGCGGCTGGCCGAGGTGGAGGGCGAAGCGGGTGGGGCTGACGTAGGCTGCGGGAACAGCCGGGTTGGAGGACGCTATGAGCTATCCGCCGTATGGGTCGCAGCCGGATCCGAATCAGGGGTGGGGGGCTCAGCAGCCCGGTTATCCGCCCGGCGGGGGGTACGACCCGAGCTTCGGGCAGGGTCAGTCCGGTTACGGTCAGAATCCCGGGTATCAGCAGCCCGGCTACGGGCAGAGTCCGGGCGCCGCGCAGCCGGGTTACGGGCCGCCGCCCGGGGGCGCACAGCCGGGCTACGGGCCGCCGCCGGGGAATCCGCAGCCGGGTTACGGCCAGCAGTGGGGGCAGCCGAACTATGGGCAGCAACCGGGCTATCCGCCCTCGGGCCAGGGGCAGCCTCGGCCACGGAAGAGCCGGACCGGGCTGATCATCGGCCTGATCGTTCTGTTTCTCGTCATCGCGGGCGGCATCACCGCGGGCATCGTGCTCACCGCACAGGGGAGAACGCCCCTTGCCTCGGACGAGAAGAAGATCGAGGTGGCGATCCGCGACTTCTACGAGACCCTCGGGGAGGACGGGTTCGCGGCCGCCGCGGCGACGGCCTGCGCGGGTGATCGGGACGAGTTCGAGGCGCTGAGCGAGGATCAGAAGCGGGAGTTCGATCAGACGCAGGTGTCGATCGTGATCAACGAGATCACGGACATCGTCATCACCGGGGATCGGGCGACCGCGACCATCACCGGGCGGATGACGCTGACGGTGCCGGGCGAGAGCCCGGACACCGATACCGACACCGAGGAGCACGTGAAGAAGGAAGATGGCACGTGGAAGGTCTGCTCGGCGGAGGATCAGGCCTGAGGCGGAGTATTGCTCCCGCGTTCGGTCGCGGCCGTCACGGGGTGTGCTCCCACTGATCCTCCAGCGTCGGGATGACCGGCGACAGGTGTGGGTCGATCTCGACCGTCACGACGCCCCGCACCATGCGGTACACCAGGAAGTCCTGCGGGTGCTCCTGGTCTTCGTCGTCTTGCGTGTGCAGCAGCCCGTAGGAACCCGGCGCGAGTTCGCCGATCCGCCGGAAGAGTTCCACCAGCCGAGGGCGCAGAGCGGCCCCGTGATTCGGATGCCCGCCCATGTGCAGGTAGTAGCCCACATTCATGGGCCGCAGATCCATCAGCCCGTACCCGGCGAACTCGGCGATCAATGCCTCGATCTCCGGCAGCCGGAGCGGCGGCTCGTCGTCGGTCGCCGCTGCGGTGGACCGCAGTGAAATCCACCCGTGATACTCGAACACGGGAAAACCCTATGTCCGAGCCTGGAGCGAGCGGCGGGAATCGAACCCGCGTAGACGGCTTTGCAGACCGTCGCCTCAACCACTCAGCCACGCCCGCGTGACAGGAGTAGATCCTGCGCGATCACCGGGGCCGGGAACACGGTTGCACTCAGGGTGATTCGAAGGGGGCGCCGATATGATCACTCCCATGTCCCGCCCACGCCCGCTGCCGCAGGATCCGATCGCGGAGGCGCACCGCCAGTGGACGGCGCACGGCTGGGGCGAGGTCGCGGACGGGATGGCGGCGGTGACGTCGCTGGTCAGGGCGCAGCAGATCGTGATGGCGCGGGTGGACGAGGCACTCAAACCGAGTGGCCTCACCTTCTCCCGGTACGAGCTGCTCCAGTTGCTGAGCTTCAGCCGCACGGGGGCCGTGCCGATGGCCAAGGCGAGCGAGCGGTTGCAGGTGCATCCGACCAGCGTCACCAATACCGTCGACCGGCTGGAGGCGGCGGGGCTGGTGTTGCGGGTGCCGCATCCGAGCGACCGCAGGGCCATCCTGATCGAGATCACCGAGGCGGGGCGGGCGCTGGTCGCGGCGGCCACCGAGGCGCTGAACAGCAATGTCTTCGCGCTGCCGGGGCTGGCGCCGGACCGGCTGCAGACGCTGCTCGAACTGCTCGCGGAGTTCCGCCGGGCGGCCGGTGACTTCGACGCGGGCGAAGACCCGGCGCACTGGGCTCCGGCCCGTGATCGGGTGCGCAGCCCGGACTGACGCCCGCGGGAGCCAACCGATATCGGCCCGAGCTTGGCACCGTGCCGGAAAGGGTCCACCATGAACGCATGGTGCTGGTGCTGGGGGTATCGGCGGGTGCCGGCGGCGCCCGCGCGGTACTGACGCATTCGGATCAGCCGCACCTGCCGCCGATCGATCGCTGCCACGTTCCCGGCACGCCGGACAATGTCGATGCCGCCGTCTTCGAGGCGGTGCGGTTGATGCGCGCGGCGGCGAGCGCGCGCGACGAGCTGATCACCGGGACGGCGGTCACCTGTCGCTGCGCGCCGCACGCCGACACCGTGCGGGCGGCGGCGGGGATCGAGCGGGTCATCATCGTGGACGAGCCGCTGGCGCAGCTGCGCTACCTGCGTTTTTCCGGGCAGGTGAGCGACGACGCGCCGGTGCTGCTCTACGACCTGGGCAGCTCGGGGCTCACCCTGACGCACGCCGACACCGGCACCGAGACGGTCCTGGAGAGCCTGCACAGCGCCGCGGTGAGCGGTGACCGCTACGACACGCTGCTCCGGCAGCGGCTCGCGCAGGACGGCGTGCAGCCCGAGGAGGACGCCGTCCGGCAGCACCGGGAGGCGCTGAGCCGGGCCAGGGTGGTCACCGCCAGCGACCCGGACACCGGCGGGCGCGCCGTCATCACCCGCAGCGACCTGGCCGAGCTCTGCTCGCAGAGCGTGCGGCGTTCGGCGACGCTGGTGCGCAGGTTGGTGGACGACGCCGAGGAGCCGCCGTACGCGCTGGTGCTGCTCGGCGGTTGCGCCCGCAATCCGGAGATGCGGGCGGAGTTGGCCGGGCTGGTCGATCTGCCGGTGATCTACGACCCGGAGCCGGAGTACGTCTCGGCGCGCGGGGCGGTGCTGGTCGCGGCCGGGCATCGCGGCGGTGAGGTGCGGATGCGGCGTCGCCGGGTCGGGGCGGCGCTGGCGGCGCTGCCCGCCAAGGCAGCGGCTGCGAAGGCGGCCAGGCAGGCGGGGCACGAGCATCGCGGCGACCGGCGCGCGGTGCTCGCCGCCGCCGGGGTCACCGCGGTACTCGGCGCCACCGTCGCGGGGCTACTCCTCTTGGACCGGGACGACCCCGCCCCGGCCGCGCCGCCCGTCGCGACGATCGAGGTCGCCGACACCCCGACCACACCCCCGGGTTGAACGCTCCGGACCGGCCCGGGACACAGCACCCGCTGAACGCCCGGTCTGAACCCGGACCACGCCCCCACTGAACGCCCCGGCCCGGGACATGGCGCCCGGCCTGAACACCGGACACGCCCCCGGCCGAAAACGCCGCGTGCCCCGGCCCGAACCCGGACCGGGGCACGCGAAGCGTAAAACTCAGCGATTCACGAACTTCGGCTTCCGCTTCTCGGTGAAGGCACTCATGCCCTCCTTCTGATCCTCCAGCGCGAAGAGCGAGTGGAAGACCCGGCGCTCGAAGCGCAGCCCCTCGGCGAGCGTGGTCTCGAACGAGCGGTTCACCGACTCCTTCGCGATCATGGCGACCGGCAGCGACATCGAGGCGATCGCCTGCCCGACCTCGAGCGCGGTGTCGAGCAGCTCGGCCGCCGGGATCACCCGGGCGACCAGCCCGGCCCGCTCGGCCTCCTCGGCGCCCATATTGCGCCCGGTGAGCACCAGATCCATCGCCTTGGCCTTGCCGATGGCCCTGGTCAGCCGCTGCGACCCGCCGATGCCGGGGATGACGCCGAGCTTGATCTCCGGCTGCCCGAACTTGGCGGTGTCGGCGGCGAGCAGGATGTCGCAGATCATGGCCAGCTCGCAGCCGCCGCCGAGCGCGTACCCGGCGACCGCGGCGATGGTGGGCTTGCGGAACTGCGCGAGCCGCTCCCACTTGGCGAAGTAGTCGTCCAGGAACATCTCCATGTACGACTTGGGCTGCATCTCCTTGATGTCGGCGCCCGCCGCGAAGGCCTTCTCCGACCCGGTGATCACGATGGCGCCGACCTCGTCGTCGCGCTCCAGCTCGTCCAGCGCGGCGAGGATGTCGTCCAGCACCTGCGCGTTCAGCGCGTTCAGCGCCTTGGGCCGATTCAGCGTGATCCAGCCGACGACACCGGTCTCGGCGGTGCCCTTGCGCTCCAGCAGGATCGTCTCGAAATCGGTCACTCGGAGGCCTCCTGGTTCGAGCGGTCACGGATATCGGTGACGATAGCCGAGAAGTCCCGCGCCGCATCGGTCTGGTTGAAGCGGGTGTAGATCTCCGCGGCCAGGGCGCCGAGCTGCCCGTCGACCCCGTTGGCCTGCAGCGCGTTCGCGGCGAGGCCGAGGTCCTTGGTCATGAGCGCGGTGGCGAAGCCGGGCTTGTAGTCGTTGTTCGCGGGGCTGGTCGGCACCGGGCCCGGCACCGGACAGTAGGTGGTGAGCGACCAGCTCTGGCCGGACGCGGTGGAGACCACGTCGTAGAAGGACTGGTGGCTCAGCCCCAGCTTCTCGCCGAGGACGAGCGCCTCGGAGAGCGCGACCATGGAGACGCCGAGCAGCATGTTGTTGCAGATCTTGGCGGCCTGGCCGACGCCGGCGCCGCCGCAGTGCACCACCTTGCCGCCCATGACCTCGAGCACCGGGAGCCCGGCCGCGAAGTCGGCCTCCGCGCCGCCGACCATGAAGGTCAGCGTGCCCGCGGTGGCGCCGGCGACGCCGCCGGAGACCGGGGCGTCCAGCGCCCGGTGCCCCGCCGCCACCGCCCGCTCGGCGGCGGTCTTGGCGTCCGCGACGTCGATGGTGGAGCAGTCGATGAACAGGGTGTCCGGCTCGGCGGCGGGCAGGATGTCGGCGTAGACGTCGAGCACCAGTTTGCCGTTGGGCAGCATGGTGATGACCACCTCGCGCCCGGCCACCGCCTCGACGGCGGTCGGCACCACGGTGGCGCCGTCGGTGCGGGCCTGCTCCTGGGCGGCGGGCACGGGATCGAAGGCGAGCACGTCGTGGCCCGCCTTCACCAGGTTGGCGGCCATCGGCGCACCCATGTGGCCGAGACCGAGGAATCCGATCTTCACTGTTCGTCCTCCGATGTGGTGAGCCCGAGCTCCCGGTCGCCGAGCTCGGCGAAGTACTCCCCGACCAGCCCGTCGGTGACCTCGGCCAGGGTGGCTGGCTGCCATTGCGGGTTGCGGTCCTTGTCGACGACCTGCGCCCGGATGCCCTCGACCAGGTCGTGCGAGGCGAGCGAGGCGATGGAGACGCGGTACTCCTCGTTCAGCACCGCCTCCAGGGTGGCGAGCTCGCGCGCGTGCCGCAGCGAGCGCAGCGTGACCTTGAGCGCCACCGGCGACTTGCCGAGGATGTCCGCCGCGGCGGCCTTCGCCTCCGGCGCGTCGTTCGCCTCGAGCCGGGCGACGATCTCCTCGACCGTGGCCGCGCTGTAGGCGGCGTCGATCCAGGAGCGCTGCCCGGCCAGCGCCGATTCCGGTGCCGCCGCCGCGTACTTGGCGATGGCGTCGTCGGCGCTCTCGGTGCGCAGGGTCTCCAGCAGGGCCGGGATCTGCTCCGATGGCACGTAGTAGTCGGCGAAGCCGGTGGCGATGGCGTCGCCTGCGGTCATCCGGGCGGTGGTGAGCGCGACGTGCGCGCCGATCTCACCGGGCGCGCGGCTGAGCAGGTACGTGCCGCCGACGTCGGGGATGAAGCCGATCCCGACCTCGGGCATGCCGATCTTGGAGCGCTCGGTGACGATGCGGTGGCTGCCGTGGCCGGAGAGGCCGACGCCGCCGCCCATCACGATGCCGTCCATGACCACGACATACGGCTTGGGGTAGCGGCCGATCAGCGCGTTGAGGATGTACTCGTCGCGCCAGAACCGGCCGGTCGCGGAGTCCGCGGCCGCCGCGCCGGTGGCGCCGCCCAGCTCCTTGGCGTCGGAGTGGATGGCGACGATGTCGCCGCCTGCGCAGAGCCCGCGCTCCCCCGCGCCGGTGACGACGACGGTGCGCACCGCGTCATCGGTGGCCCAGCCCCGCAGCGCGTCCGTGATGGCGAGCGCCATCTCGTGATTCAGCGCGTTGATGGCTTTCGGCCGGTTCAGCGTGATCAGCCCGAGGCCGTCCCGCTGCTCGATCAGGACCTCCGGATCAGTCGTTCCGCTCATGCTCCGCCCTTCCCGGCAGGAGCGGCCGGCCGTCGCTCATGCCGCTCCTACCACCGCGCGGGCGACGACCACCCGCATGATCTCGTTGGTGCCCTCGAGAATCTGGTGCACGCGCAGGTCGCGCACGATCTTCTCGACTCCGTACTCGGCCAGGTAGCCGTAGCCACCGTGCAGCTGCAGCGCCTTGTTCGCAACCTCGAACCCGGCATCGGTGGCGAACCGCTTCGCCATCGCGCACAACTCCACCTTGTCGGGGGCGTCCGCGTCCAGCGCCGCCGCGGCCCGCCAGAGCAGGGTGCGGGCGGCCTCCAGGTCGGTGCGCATGTCGGCGAGGTCGAACTGCAGCGCCTGGTTCTTCAGCAGCGCCTTGCCGAAGGCCTGGCGTTCGGCCAGGTAGGGCACGGTCTTGTCGAGCGCGGCCTGGGCCCCGCCGACCGAGCAGGCGGCGATGTTGATCCGCCCGCCGTTCAGGCCGTTCATCGCGATCCGGAAGCCGTCGCCCTCGTTGCCGAGCAGGTTGGCGGCGGGCACCCTGGCGTTGTCGAAGATGACCTGCCTGGTGGGCTGGGCGTTCCAGCCCATCTTCTTCTCGTTGGCGCCGAAGGAGATGCCGGGCGTGTCGCCCGGCACGATGAAGGCCGAGATGCCACCCGCGCCGGGCGCGCCGGTGCGGGCCATCACCACGTAGACGTCGGTGGCGCCCGCGCCGGAGATGAATTGCTTGGCGCCGTTGAAGACGTAGTCGTCGCCGTCGCGCACGGCCTTGGTGCTCAGCGCCGCCGCGTCCGAGCCGACACCGGGCTCGGTCAGGGCGTAGCTGGCGAGCAGCTGCATCGAGGTCAGCCCGGGCAGCCAGCGTTCGTGCTGCTCGGCGTTGCCGTAGCGGTCGACCATCCAGGTCGCCATGTTGTGGATGGAGATGTACGCGGCGATGGCGGGGCAGCCGGTGGCGAGCTGCTCGAAGATCCGCACCGCGTCCAGCCTGCGCAGCCCCGAGCCGCCCACCTCCTCCCGCACGTAGATGCCGCCGAGCCCGAGCGGCCCGGCCTTGCGCAGGATGTCGACCGGGAAGTGCTTGCGCTCGTCCCAGTCCAGCGCGTTCGGTGCGAGGAATTCGTCGGCGAACTCGCGAGCCGTGTCCCGGATCGCGCGCTCGTCCTCGTCCAGGTCGAACATCGTCATTCCATTGTCGGAATCACGAACGCGTTGCTCTCCTTGAGGCCGGAGGGCCAGCGCTGGGTGACGGTCTTGGTCTTGGTGTAGAAGCGGATCGAGTCCGGGCCGTGCTGGTTCAGGTCGCCGAACCCGGAGCGCTTCCAGCCGCCGAAGGTGTAGTAGGCGATCGGCACCGGGATCGGCACGTTGATGCCGACCATGCCGACCTGCACGCGGGAGGCGAAGTCGCGGGCGGTGTCGCCGTCGCGGGTGAAGATGGCGACGCCGTTGCCGTACTCGTGCTCGTTGGCGAGGCGCAGCCCCTCCTCGTAATCCTTGGCACGGACGATGGTGAGCACCGGGCCGAAGATCTCCTCCTTGTAGATGCGCATCTCGGAGGTCACCCGGTCGAAGAGCGTCGCGCCGACGAAGTAGCCGTCCTCGGCGCCGTCGACCACCAGCCCGCGGCCGTCGACCACCAGCTCGGCGCCCTCCTCGATGCCGATGTCGATGTACTTCTCGACCCGGTCGACGCCGTCCTTGCCGACCAGCGGCCCGTAGTCGGCGCCCGGATCGTCGGACCTGCCGACGTTGAGCTTGTGCACCCGCTCGGTGAGCTTCTCCAGCAGCCGTTCCGCGGTCTCCTCGCCGACCGGCACCGCCACCGAGATGGCCATGCAGCGCTCGCCGGCGGAGCCGTAGCCGGCGCCGATCAGCTGATCGGCGACATCGTCGAGGTCGGCGTCGGGCAGGATGATCGCGTGGTTCTTGGCGCCGCCGAAGCACTGCGCGCGCTTGCCGTTCGCGGTCGCGGTCTCGTAGATGTACTGCGCGATCGGGGTGGAGCCGACGAAGCCGACCGCCTTGATCCGCGGGTCGTGCAGCAGCGTGTCGACGGCCGTCTTGTCGCCGTTGACCACGTTGAAGATGCCCGGCGGCAGCCCGGCCTCCAGGAACAGCTCGGCCAGCCGCAGCGGCACCGATGGATCGCGCTCGGAGGGCTTGAGCACGAAGGCGTTGCCGCAGGCGATCGCCGGGCCCGCCTTCCACAGCGGGATCATGGCCGGGAAGTTGAACGGCGTGATGCCCGCGACCACGCCGAGCGGCTGGCGCATGGAGTAGACGTCGATGCCGGTACCGGCGCTGTCGGTGTACTCGCCCTTGAGCAGGTGCGGGATGCCGACGGCGAACTCGATCACCTCGAGGCCGCGCTGGATGTCGCCCTTGGCGTCCGGGATGGTCTTGCCGTGCTCGGAGCTGAGCAGCGCGGCCAGGCTGTCCATCTCGTCCTGCACCAGGGTGAGGAACTTCATCAGCACGCGCGCGCGGCGCTGGGGGTTGGTGGCCGCCCAGGCCGCCTGCGCCGCCTCCGCGTTGGCGATGACCGCCTCGACCTCGGACTTGCCGGCCAGCGGAACCCGGGCCTGCACCTGCCCCAGGTTCGGATCGAAGACGTCGGCGAAGTTGCCGGAGGTGCCGGCTACGTGCTGGCCTCCGACGAAGTGGGTGAGTTCGCGAACCATGTTCGTCCTGTTCTCTCGGGAAGTTCTGCGGTCATCCTATAGTTGGACGTCCAAGTAATTACCGGTAGGTCACCGAATGTGACCCACGGCACGATTATCCTCCGGCTCAGCCGAAGGTGGCGGCGATATTGCCGAGCAGGGTGCGGCGGGCGGCGCGGGACTCCGGTGCGAACGGGAGCAGCGGGTAGTCGTGGATGGCGCCCGGCTCTTCGTGCATGGCAACGGCCGGTGCGCGGTCGCGCAGCAGGCGGCAGTCGGCCAGCGCGATGTCACGGCCGCCGATGTACAGGTCGATCGGCGGGAGCTCGGTGAGGTCGCCGAAGAGCGGGCTGACCAGCGGGTCGTCCGGGGCGAGGTCGCCGCGCCACACCTCGCCGCAGAGTCTCAGGCCGGCCGCGGAGAGCCACGGGTCGCGGCGTTCGATGGCCGGGATCTCCGGGTTGGTGAGCGCGATGTCGAGCCAGGGGGCGATCAGGGTGAGGCCGGTGGGTGCGGCGTTCAGGGCGGCCGCGAGCGCGAGCCCGGCGCCCGCCGAATCGCCCGCCAGGTGGATCGGGCCGTCGAGTTCGGCGAGCAGCGTCGCGAGCAGGGCGTGCGCGTCGCGGGCGGTGTGCTGCGGGGCGAGGCCGTAGCGCGGGACGTGCACCGGGCGGCCGGTGGCGGTGGCGATATCGGCCACCAGGTCCCAGTGCTGGGTGGCGATGGCGCCGACGTAGCCACCGCCGTGCAGGTAGACGGTGCTGCCCGGGCCTCGCACGGTTTCCGGCTCGACGGTGTGTACCGGGAAGCCGTCGACGGCACGGGTGCTCAGCCGCTCCCGGAGCCGGGCGGGCGGTTGCGCCGGGCGCTTGGGTTCGGCGAGGTAGGCGCGGGCGTTCTCGGCCGTGGCGTAGCGGCGGTGCCGGGTGAGCCGGATGAAGCCGGCGAGGACGTGCATCTGCCAGGACATGCCCGGATTCTCCGGCATGCGCGGCGGTTGGTCAGCCGAGTCCGCCGAGCGCCAGCCACTCCAGCCCGAACAGCGGCGCCCCGGCGAACTGCGGCCGCGGCTGCTCCGGCTCGGGGCGGAACGCGAAGCGGGTGCCGCGCGGGTCGATCAGGCCGGCCGGGTCGGCCACGCCGAGGGCGGGAAGTTCGCCGGTGCGGGTTCGGGTCGGCACGGTGCACACCTCGCGGGGGTCCGGGGATCGCGGTCGTCGTTGCCATTGCAGCGATTTCGGGCGCGGAAGTCGCGGGTTGTGCTCGAGCCGAGCCGAATCCGGGCTCGACGCGGGGGCGAAACAGCCCGGTCGGCGACCGGGGCCGTGTGACAATCGCTGCGCACCGCGACGACAGGAGATCAGGATGCGGCTGGCCGGTACCGAGCTCGGCGATTTCCGCGTCCTGGACGCGCACATCCACCAGTGGGACCCGCTCGGCACCCCGCGCGACTTCAGCTCGCTGGCCAAGCTCTTCAAGTACCTGCCGGTGCCGATCGACCTCGCTGTGCGGGTGGCGAAGAAGCGGGATCGCGAGTTCGTCGGCGACCCGACCGCCTACACCAGGCCGTACCTGCCCGCCGACTACCGCGCCGACGCGGGCCCGCTCCCGGTGGCAGGCATCGTGCACATCGAGGTGGATTGGCACGCGAGTGCCCCGCTCGGCAAGGCGGACGAGACCCGCTGGGTGCAGAGCCTGCCGTTCGGCGTCGACACCCCGGCCCTGGCCGCGCTGATCGCCTCGGCCGACCCCGCCGCCCCCGCCTTCGCCGCCCTGCTCGACGCGCACGGCTCGGCCTCGCCGGTGCTGCGGGGCATCCGCACCATGGTCGCCAACCACCCGGACCCCGACGTCCGCTCCTTCACCCCGGCCCCGGACGCGCTGGAGAACCCGGCCTTCCTCGACGGCTTCGCGCAGCTCGCCGAGCGCGGGCTCAGCTTCGAGGCGTGGGTCTACTCGCACCAGATCCCGCAGGTCACCGCGGTGGCGCAGCGGTACCCGGAGGTGCCGATCGTGCTGAACCATCTGGGCACCCCGGCGGGGCTCTTCGGCAAGCTGGGCAGCCGCACCGGCGCCGACGCGGGCGCCCGCCGCGACCTGCTGCTGCGCTGGCGCGACGACACCGCCGCGCTCGCCGCGCACCCGAGTGTCGTGGCCAAGGTGAGCGGGCTCGGCATGCCGGTGCTCGGGCACCCGGTGCCCAAGCGCGGCACGACCACCCCGGTGGACGCGCTGGTCGACCGGTTCGGGCCGCTGCTCACGCACGCGCACAGCGTTTTCGGCGCGGAGCGGCTGATCTGGGGCTCCAACTTCCCCGTGGACAAGCCGATCACCACGATCCCGGGAAGCGCCGAGGCGGTCGCGCTGGTCCTGGCCGAATCCGGGTACGGCGCGGAGCAGCTGCGCGCGGTGTTCGGGGCGAACGCGCGCCGGTTCTACCGGATCGAGGGCTGAGCCTCAGGGCACCGGGAGGAAGCGGGCGCCGAGCACCGCGCCCACCCGGTGGATGTGCTCGGCGATCCGGTCGGCGTCGATCTCGATGGTGCCGGTGCGCCACGCGGTGAGCAGCTCGACGAAGCCGCCGATGCCGATCAGCGTGCTGATCCGGAAGTCGGTCTCGTCGACGCCGGAACGCAGGTAGGGGCGGGAGAGCTCGATCATGAGGTCGGTGGCGTCGCCGATCATCCGCTTGCGGCGCTGCTCGAGCACGGCGCTGCCCGCGTGGTCGGCGAGCAGGATGCGGGCCCTGCTCTGGTCGTCGACCTGGAAGCGCACTGCGCGCCGCACCGCTTCGCGCAGGATCTCCAGCGGCGGCCGCTCCGCCGTCACCGCGCCGGCCAGGTGCGCGAAGACCTCGGCGCAGACGTCGTCCCAGGCCGCGCCGAGCAGCTCGTCGCGATCGGCGAAGTGCTCGTAGAAGTAGCGATCGTTCAGCCCGGTGCGGATACAGACCTGACGCATGGTCACCGCGGCCCAGCCGCTCTCCGCCCACAGCGCGAGCGCCGCATCGATCAGCCGGCCACGCCGCTCGGCGCTGCGCTCGGCCGCCGTGCGGCCACCCCAGGTGCGCGCGGGAACAGGTACGGCCACGGTTGACAAAGTATCACCGGCCGCGTGTGATTGGTGGCAGGTGCGGACAATGGGGTCACCTGACACCAGTTTGGGCCCCTCCCACGACTCCCGAGGAGTGTGCATGCGGCTCAATCCCTTCGGCGGCCCCCGGCGGACCGCGAACGCCGACGCGGTGGTCACCGGCGCGGGCAGCGGCATCGGCCGGGCCTTCGCCGTCGAGCTCGGCAGGCGCGGCGGGCGGGTGCTCGTCGCCGACATCGATCAGGAGCGCGCTGCGGAGACCGTTGACCTGGTCGTGCAGGCCGGCGGCAAGGCGCTGGAGACCCGGTGCGACGTGCGATCCGCCGACGAGGTGGCGTTGCTGGCCGGGATCGCCGACGAGTTCTTCGGCGGCCCCCCGACGCTGGTCATCAACAACGCCGGTATCGGCCAGGGCGGCCCGCTGATCGGCGAGGTGAGCCTGGAGGACTGGAAGCGCACCCTCGACGTGAACCTCTGGGGCGTGATCTACGGCTGCCACGTCTTCGCCCCCCGGCTGCGCGCGGCCGGGCGCGGCGCGATCGTCAACGTCGCCTCGGCGGCGGCCTTCGGTACGGCGCCCCGGATGTCGGCGTACAACGTCAGCAAGGCGGGGGTGCTCGCCCTGTCGGAGACGCTGGCGGCCGAGCTCTCCGGCACCGGCGTGAGCGTCACGGTGCTCTGCCCGACCGCGGTCAAGACCAATATCCTCACCCCGGAGGCGCCGCTGGACGGCTTCGCCGAGCAGGTCGGCGGGCCGCTGCTGCGCTGGACCGGGCGGGCCCCGGAGGCCATCGCCAGGACCACGCTGGACGCGGTCGACGGCGGCGAGCTGTACGTGGTGCCGCAGGTCGAGGCGAAGCTGGCCTGGTCGACCAAGCGGCTCGCCCCGACCGCCTACACCCGCGCGGCCGGGCTGATGAACCGGCTGGTCCGATGAGCGCGGCCGACCACGAGATCATCGTGGTCGGCGCCGGTTTCTCCGGAATCGGCGCCGGAATCCAGCTGCGCCGGGCCGGGTTCGACGACTTCCTGATCGTCGACGAGGCGGACGGCGTCGGCGGCACCTGGCACTGGAACACCTACCCCGGTGTCGCGGTGGACATCCCGTCCTTCAGCTACCAGTTCTCCTTCGAGCAGCGGGACGAGTGGTCTCGGGTGTACGCGCCGGGCCGGGAGCTCAAGGCGTACGCCGAGTCCTGCGTCGACAAGTACGAGCTGCGCCGGCACATCCGCTTCGGCACCACCATCGAGCGGGCCGAGTTCGACGAGGCCGCGCACCGCTGGCGGCTGCGCACCGGCGACGGCGCGGAGCTCACCGCCCGCTTCCTCGTCGGCGCCACCGGCGCGCTGACCAGGCCGAAGCCGCCGGAGATCCCCGGCATCGACGAGTTCGCCGGGATCACCATGCACACCGCGCGCTGGGATCACGAGCAGGAGCTGCGCGGCAAGCGGGTGGCGATCATCGGCACCGGTGCCTCGGCGGTGCAGATCATCCCGGCCGTGGCGCCGGAGGTGGAGCGGCTCACCGTCTTCCAGCGCACCCCGATCTGGTGCCTGCCCCGGCCGGACGCGCCGCTGCCCGGCCCGTTGCGGCTGGCCCTGAAACTGCCCGGCGGCAAGCTGCTCACCCGGCTGGCCAGCCAGACCTACGTGGAGCTCACCTTCCCGGTGGCCGCGCACTACTACGCCACGCTGCCCACCGCGGCGGCCGCGGAGCGGATCGGCCACGCGCACCTGCGCCGCTCGGTGCGCGACCCCGAGCTGCGCGAGAAGCTCACTCCGCGCTACGCGCTCGGCTGCAAGCGGCCCAGCTTCTCCAACAACTACCTGAGCACGTTCAACCGGGCGAACGTCGCGCTGGAGACCGACCCGATCGCCGCCGTCACCCCGACCGGGGTGCGGACCGCCGCCGGGGTCGAGCACGAGGTGGACGTGCTGATCCTGGCCACCGGGTTCCGGGTGATGGAGGCGGGCAGCATGCCGACCTTCGACCTGCGCGGGGTCGGCGGGCGCGACCTGGAGCAGTGGTGGGACGAGAACCGGCTGCAGGCGTACGAGGGCGTGAGCATTCCCGGCTTCCCCAACTTCTTCTGCGTGATCGGGCCGTACGGCTACAACGGCGCCTCGTACTTCACCCTGATCGAGAACCAGACGAAGCACATCCTGCGCTGCCTCGAGCACGCCAGGGAGCGCGGCGCCAGCCGGGTGGAGATCACCGAGGCGGCCAACGACCGGTACTTCCGGGAGATGCTGTCGCGCCGCGGCGGGCAGGTGTTCTGGCAGGAGAGCTGCGCGACGGCGAACAGCTACTACTTCGACAAACACGGCGACGTGCCGCTGCGGCCGTCGACCACGCTGGAGGCGGCGTGGCGGGCCGGGCACTTCGATCTGGGCGATTACCGGTTCGACGCCGCCGCCTGAGGCGGGTGTAGGGCAGTGGGCGGGCAGCGGCGCCGCCTTCCCGCTGGGAGTCAGCCGGATCACACTGGAGAACGGCACCCGACGCCGGGAAGTTCCGGCCCCCACTCGACACCCGATGGCCCCGCCCACGAGCCCCGGTGTGTCTTCGGCCCCGGCGCCGGGTGTTCATCACTCCTCCAGCGCGCGGTACAGCGCGGCCAGATCCTTCCAGCCCGCGGCGGCGATCGCCTCGTCCGGTGCGGTGCTGCGCAGGGCCTGGCGGAGCAGGACCGGGTCCAGATCGTCCAGGGCCGGGCGCGGAGCCGGGCGCGGGAGCGCGGGGAGCTCGAGTGCCTCGCCGTAGGGGTCGGCCGGGTCGGCGGCGTCGCTCTCTCGTTCGACCGCGCCGATCAGAGCCTCCGGGTCGACGCCGCGCACGGTGAGCAGGTCGCGCGGGTGCTCGTCCAGGCGGTCCGCGAAGACGTGGCAGATGGCGGCGACGTGTTTGCACGGGCGGGCGGAATCCGGGCAGGTGCAGTCGAAGTCGAGGTCGGCGGCGGTGTCCGGGAGGAGCAGGGGCTCCAGGCTCGCGGGCGGAAGGCCGGCGACCACCTCGGCGAGCGTGCCCGGGGTCGCGCGGATCTCCTCGACCAGCAGCTCCAGCTCCTCCGGGCGCATGCGGCGCACGACAAGCGCCGCGGTGAACGGCCGCGGCTGGCTGCCCTGCACCTCCCCGACCACGACCCCCGGCTCCGCCCGCCAGCTCAGTACCTGACCCGCCCGCACCACCGCCCGTCCGCGCGCCAGCCTGCCGGTCTCACCCACCCGGTCGATACCGGCGAGCAGCGCCCGCCCCCAGCGTGGAGCGGCTCGCACCGCACCGCCGCCGCGGCGGGGAGCGGGGCTCACTCCCCCACCGCCTCGGCGCCGAGCGCGAAGAGGTCGCGGAGTTCGTCGGTGCCGAGTTCGGTGACCCAGTTCTCGCCGACCCCGACGGTGAGATCCGCGAGTTTGCGCTTGTGCGCGATCATCTCGTCGATCCGCTCCTCCAGCGTGTCGACGCAGACCAGCTTGCGCACCTGGACGGCGCGGCGCTGGCCGATCCGGTAGGCCCGGTCGGTGGCCTGGTTCTCCACCGCCGGATTCCACCAGCGGTCCATGTGCACCACGTGGTTGGCTGCGGTGAGGGTGAGCCCGGTGCCGCCCGCGGCCAGCGAGAGCACCATGAGCGGTGGCCCGTCCGCGCTCTGGAACCGCTCGACCATGGCGTCCCGCGCCCCGCGCGCGACCCCGCCGTGCAGGAACGGCACCTGGGTGCCGAACCGCTCGGCCAGGAACGGCACCACCAGCTCGCCGAACTCGCGGAACCGGGTGAAGAGCAGCGCCTTCTCACCGTCCCCGAGCACGCCGTCCACGATGTCCTCCAGCAGCGCCAGCTTCCCGGAGCGGTGCCGCCCCCGGCGCAGCACCGGCGAGCCGTCGCCGAGGAAGTGCGCGGGGTGGTTGCAGACCTGGGCCAGCCGGGTGAGCGCGGCCAGCACGGCGCCGCGCCGGGCCATGCCCTCCGCGGAGCGCAGCTTCTCCACCATGTCGTCCAGGACCGCCTGGTAGAGCGCGGCCTGCTCGGCGGTGAGGTTGGCGCGGACCGTCATCTCCAGCTTCTCCGGGAGGTCGTCGATGACGGTGGGGTCGGTCTTCACCCGGCGCAGCACGAAGGGTCCGGTGATGGCGCGCAACCGGGTGACCGCGTTCTGATCGGCCTCGCGCTCGATCGGCACCGCGAACCGGGACCGGAACGCCTGGGCGCTGCCGAGCAGCCCGGGCACGACGACGTCGACCAGCGCGCGCAGCTCCTCCAGCCGGTTCTCCATGGGGGTGCCGGTGAGCGCGAGCCGGTGCCGGGCTGGCACCGCGCGGGCGGCGCGCGCCTGCCTGGTCGCGGCGTTCTTCACGTGCTGCGCCTCGTCCAGAACCAGCCGCTCCCAGCGGCATTCGGCGAGGTCGGCGACGTCGCGGGCGAGCAGGGCGTAGGTGGTGATCACCAGATCGGCCCCGGCCGCCGCGGCCGCGAGCGCGGCGCCGGAGAGCCGCGCGGGGCCGTGGTGCACCAGCACCCGTAGCTCCGGCGCGAACCGCGCGGTCTCGCGCTGCCAGTTGCCGACCACCGACATCGGGCAGACCAGCAGCGTCGGCGCGGCGGCGCGCTCGTGCAGCAGCAGCGCCAGCACCTGCACGGTCTTGCCGAGCCCCATGTCGTCGGCGAGGATCGCGCCGAGCCCGAGCCTGCTCATCGTGGCCAGCCAGGCCAGGCCGCGGCGCTGGTACGGGCGCAGGGTGGCGCCGAAACCGGGTGGGTCGGGCACCTCGACGGTCTCGGTGTGCCGGTCGAAGAGCTCGGCGGCCCAGCCGGTGGCGGTGACCTCGGTGATCGGCACCCCGTCGACCCGCTCGCGGGCGAGCTCGGCGAAGAGCGCGGCCAGCGTCGCCTCGTCGCCGCGCTGCGCGGCCACGTACCGCGCGGCCGCGCTGAGCGCCGCGCGATCCGCCTGCACCCATTCCCCGCGCAGCCGGACCAGATCCGATTCGGCGGTGATCAGCCCGCGCATCTCGGCCTCGGTGAGCTCGGTGTCGCCGAGCGCGAGTTCCCAGCGGTAGGAGAGGATGCCGGGCAGCCCGACGGCGCTCTCCGCGGCGGGCGGGCTGCTCACCCGCAGTTTCAGCGTGGGGGCGGTGACGGTCCACGGGCGGGGCAGCAGGAGCCGGATGCCCGCGGCGTGCAGCGCGGCGGCGCCGTGTTCGACCAGGTCGGACACCACTTCGGTGGGTAGCAGCAGGTCGAGGGTGGCGTCGTCGCCTGGCAGGTCGCGCAGCCGGGGGTAGGCGGCCCTGGCCTGCTCCAGCTTCGCCATGCCGGTGCGCAGCCGCACCGGGTCGCCGTGCAGGGCGACGGGCTCCGGCGCCTCGTCGGCGGCGCGGATGCAGACCTCGAGGCGCCAGAGGGTGAATTCGCCGCCGTCGCCGTCGGGTTCGCCGAGGCGGAGGACCAGCTCGTACTCCTCGGTCTCCAGCCCGGCGCGCCAGCGCTCCAGCACCTCGGCGGGGCGGTAGCCGCCGGGCTCGACCGGTTCGTCGTCGCGCAGCCCCGCGATCAGCGGGTGCGCCGAGCGCGGGGCGGTGCCGAGCAGGGAGCGGGCGATCGGGTCGGTGAGCTCGGCGAGCAGGTCCTCCAGGACCGCGGTCGGCCTGCCCGGCACGCGCAGGGCGGGCGGCATGAGCGCGGCGAGTTCGGCGCTCCAGGCGCGCTGCCTGGCGCCGCCGACGAGTTCCCAGCGGGCCCACCACTGCCCGTCGGCGCGGCGCAGTTGCGGCACCACCCGGCCCGCGCGCACCCAGCGCTCGATGCCGTGCGCCACGTGCGCCAGGAAGCGCAGGTCCCCTGCGGCGGTCTCGGGTGAGAGCCGCTGCCGCAGCACCTCGGCGGCGGCCGCCGGTGCCAGCGCGTGCGCGGGGACCTCGGCGACGGCGCCGGTCGGGTGCAGCGCCTCGGCGCGGTGCCGGAAGCGGGCGCGGGCGAGGAGCCCGCCGAGCGGCTCCGGCGGCTCGGCGCCCGGCCGCTCGTCACGCCACAGCAGCAGGCCCGCGCCGGGCGACCACAGAGCGTGCAACATGCGCTCATCCAAGCACCCAGCCCCGACATCACACCCGCTGCCCGCGATCGCCGGTGACACCGGCGGGAAGAGCGCCGCTGTGGAGCGTTCCGTTCTGTCCCCAGCCCCCGGCAGCGAAGACCGCGGCCTGTCGGTGCCGCGCGGTACAGAGGTGAGCCATGACCGCGCCGCTGCTCCGCCTGCTCGTCGCTCTCACCGTCGTCTTCGCTGCCGGGTGTTCGGTGCTCGGCCCGGCTCCGGCCCCCGCCCCGGGCAGCCCGACCCGGGCCGAGCTCGAGCAATTGCTGGGACAGGTGCGGGTGGTGCCGGAGCGCCCGCACCCCGGCGGGTACGAACGGGGGTGCAAGGACGGCCAGGGCTGCGTCTTCGGCGAGTCCTGGACCGACGCCAGCGACGCCCCCGGCGGGCACGACGGCTGCGACACCCGCAACAACGTGCTCGCCGCCCAGCTGACAGCGGTGCAGTTCCGCCCGGGCACGCGGAACTGCGTGGTGCTCGCGGGCGGCCTGGACGACCCGTACACCGGCACCCACATCACCTTCGACAAGTCCGACGCCGGGGCCGTGCAGATCGACCACGTCTTCCCGCTGGCCGCCGCCTGGGATCTGGGCGCCGCCGCCTGGCCGCAGGCGCGAAGAATTCGCTTCGCCAACGATCTCACCGTGAACCTGGTCGCCACCGCAGGCGCGACCAACCAGGCCAAGAGCGACGGCACGCCGGGCGAGTGGCTCCCGCCCGCCATCTCCGGCCACTGCTTCTACGCGGGCAAGTACCTGAGCGTCGCGGCCGACTACGACCTCCCGCTCACCGCCGACGACAGCGCCGCGCTGCGCGACATCGCCGCGCGCTGCCCGTAGCTCAGGCCCCGGTCGCCACCGGCCGCTTGGGGTCGTGCGCCCACTGCGACCAGGAGCCCGGGTAGAGCGCCGCCTCGATCCCGACCACGGCGAGCGCCGCGATCTGGTGCGCCGCCGTGACCCCCGACCCGCAGTACACCGCGACCGGCCCGTCCAGCCCGGCGAAGCGTGCGCGCAGGTCGTCGATGGGCCGGAAGCGGCCGTCGCCGTCCAGGTTCTCGGCGGTGGGGGCGCTCACCGCGCCGGGGATGTGCCCGGCGCGCGGGTCGACCGGCTCGGTCTCGCCGCGGAACCGCTCGGCGGCGCGGGCGTCGAGCAGCGCGCCGGGCCATCGGGCGGCGGCGTCGGCATCGATGACCGGCAGGTTGCCCGGGGTCAGCACGACGTCGCCGAACGGCGTCTCGGCCTCGGCGCCTGCCGCGACCGGCGCACCGGCGGCGACCCAGGCGGGCAGCCCGCCGTCCAGGATCCGCACGTCGGCGATCCCGCCCCAGCGCAGCAACCACCAGGCGCGGGCCGCGGCGAGGCCACCGGTGGCGTCGTAGACGACGACCGCGTCGCCCTGGTTGATTCCCCAGCTCCTGGCGCACTGCTGTAGCGCGGCGAGGTCGGGCAGCGGATGCCTGCCGCGGGCGGGCGACGGCGGCGCGGCGAGCTCGATATCCAGGTCGACGAAGACCGCGCCCGGAATGTGACCGTCCGAATAATGTTGCGCGCCTTCGGGATCCCCGAGTGCCCAGCGCACATCCAATAGCCGGAGCCGACCTTCCGCCACCTTCGCGCGCAGGTCGGACGGCAAGATCAGTACCCCGCTCACCACAGCTCCTCGTAGTCGCCGGTCACGCGTCCTCGCGTGCGGATCCGACCACCCTAGCGCGCGCGGGTTACGAGAATCGGGCCAGTTCAGCGGGACCGGCTACGGACATCGGGGGCGCCGGGGTGCAGGATGCCGGAGGTGAACGGTCCCGAACTACAGGCGAACCCGGCGCAACCAGTCGGCGCGGGCGTGGTGACCGCGCTGGTCGGCTTCACCAGCTCGTTCGCGGTGGTCCTCGCCGGGATCACCGCGGTCGGCGCGACGCAGGCGCAGGCCGCCTCCGGGCTGGCCGCGCTCTGCGTGACGCAGGCGATCGGGATGCTGCTGCTGAGCCGCTGGTTCCGGATGCCGATCACGCTGGCCTGGTCGACGCCGGGCGCGGCGCTGCTGGCGAGCACCGGCGCGGTGGCGGGCGGCTGGCCCGCTGCGGTCGGGGCATTCGCGCTGACGGGGGCGCTGATCGTGCTGACCGGGCTGTGGGGGCGGCTCGGCTCGCTGGTTGCCGCGATCCCGGTGCCGATCGCGCAGGCCATGCTGGCCGGGGTGCTCGTCCCGCTGTGCCTGGCGCCGGTCGAGGCGGTGCGCAGCTCGCCCGCGGTGGTGCTCCCGGTGATCGCGGTGTGGCTGGTGCTGACCCGGTTCGCGCCGCGCTGGGCGGTGCTCGCGGCGTTCGGCACGGCGGCGGCCGGCGCCGGGATCGCCATCGCGGTGCGCGACACCCCGCTGGACGCGGGCGCCATGATCCCGGCGCTACAGCTGACCTGGCCGCACTGGAGCTGGCAGGCCGTGATCGGGCTCGCGGTGCCGCTGTACATCGTCACCATGGCGTCGCAGAACATTCCGGGGACGGCGGTGCTCGGTTCGTTCGGGTACCGGACGCCGTGGCGGGCGGCGATGACCGTCACCGGCATCGGCACCGTGCTCGGCGCCCCGGCGGGCGGGCACGCCATCAACCTGGCCGCGATCAGCGCGGCGCTGGCCGCGGGGCCGTCCGCGCACCCGGACCCCGCGCGCCGCTGGGTCGCGGCGTTCACCGCGGGCGGCTGCTACCTGGTGCTCGCCCCGGCATCGGCCGCGCTGGTGACGCTGGTCGCGGCCGCACCGGCGGGGGTGCTGGAGACGGTCGCCGGGCTGGCGCTGCTCGCCACCCTGGCCACCTCGCTGACCGGTGCGCTCGCCGACGAGGAGCATCGGACGGCCGGGGTGGTGACCTTCCTGATCGCGGCCTCCGGGGTCGCCTTCCTCGGGGTGGGCGCCGCGTTCTGGGCCTTGCTGGCCGGGCTGCTCGTGCGCGCCGCGCTGTCCCGACGCACGGTCGCCCCCGGCTGAGGAGCGCGCGTGCCGTTCGGCCGGGAGTGACCGCGCGGCAGGCAGCGCGAGCCCGCGAGCCCGCGAGCCCGCCGGGCGATCGGCGGCCCGTCCCCGGCTCAGCCCCGGCTGAGCAGGGTGAGCGGATCCTCCAGCAGGTGCGCGATGTCGGCGAGGAAGCGGGCGCCGGTGTCGCCGTCGATCATCCGGTGGTCGAAGGAGACGCCGAGCGTGGTCACCCAGCGCACGGCCAGTTCGTCGCGCACCACCCAGGGCCGCTTGCGGACCGCGCCGAGGCAGAGGATGCCGCCCTCGCCCGGGTTCACCAGCGGCACCCCGCTGTCCACCCCGAACACGCCGATATTGGTGATGGTGAAGGTGCCGCCGCGCAGGTCGGCGGGGGCGGCGTTGCCCGCCCGCGCGGTCTCGACCAGCCAGCCCAGCTCGCGGCAGAGCTCGCGCAGCGACAGGGTGTGCGCCTCCTTGAGGTTCGGGACGAGCAGGCCGCGCTCGGTGGCCACCGCGATGCCGAGGTGCACGTAGTGCTTGGTGACGATCTGCTGGTTCGCGTCGTCCCAGAAGGCGTTCAGGTCCGGGAAGTCGCCGAGCGCGACCAGCGTCGCCTTCGCCACCAGGGTGAGCGGGGTGAGCGGGAGCCCCTCGAACGAGGCGGTGTTGCGCAGGTGGTCGAGCAGCTCCATGGCGGCGGTGAAATCGACCGTGGTCGAGGCGCCCGCCTGCGGAATCGTCCGCGCGCTCACCACCATGGCGGCGGCGGTGCGCTTGCGCACCCCGGCGATCGGGGTGCGGGTCTCCCTGGACACCGGGCGGATGACGCCGGTGCGCGCGTCCGAGGCGACGTGCGGTTCGGGATCGGCGGGCTCGGCGCCGGACGCGCGGCGGGGCTGCGAGATGGGGACGGCGGCGCGCACGTCGTCGACGGTGACCGCGCCCTCCGGGCCGGAGCCGGCCAGGAACCACAGGTCGATCCCGAGTTCCTTGGCGAGCTTGCGGGCCGCGGGCGTCGCCGCGGCCCTGCGCGCCTTCGGGTCGCCCCCGAGCGGCGAGCGCGGGCGCCCGTTCGCAGCCTGATTGCGCTGCACCAGAGAGGAATTCGCGATATCACCGGCAACCGCCGACGGCCGGCCTGCGGCCGGCTCGGCGCGAGCGGCGGTACCGGCGGCCTCGGCCGCACCGCGCGGCCCGCGCCGCGAATCCGCGTCCACGGAGGGCCCGTAGCCGACGAGCACCCCGCCCTGCGGCGCGCCCGAAATCGGCTCCGGCGCGGAGTATTTCACCGGCGTGGCGGTATCACCCTTGCCCCTGACCCGGATCAGCGGCGATCCCACCGGCACCGTCTCGCCCGGCTGCGCGAGCAGCTCCGCGACCACCCCGGCGAACGGGGAGGGCAGCGCCACCACCGCCTTCGCCGTCTCCACCTCGGCGATCACCTGGTTCAGCTCCACCTCGTCGCCCACCGCGACGGCCCAGGAGACGAGCTCGGCGTCGGCGAGCCCCTCGCCCAGGTCGGGTAGCCGGAATTCCAGCACCGGACCGGGGGTGGCGGGGTCTCGAACGGCGGCATCGTGCACGGGGGACACCTCTCACGGAGCGATTCAAGCGGCGAGGGAGCGGTCGACCGCGGCCAGAATGCGGTCGGCGTCGGGCAGGTGGTGTTTCTCGAGCTTAGCCGGGGGGTAGGGGATGTCGAAGCCGCCGACTCTCAGCACCGGGGACTCCAGCTGGTAGAAGCAGCGCTCGGAGATCCGCGCGGCGAGTTCGGCGCCGATACCGCCGGAGACCTGGGCCTCGTGCACCACCACCAGCCGCCCGGTCTTCGTCACCGACTCCGCCACCGTGTCCAGGTCGAGCGGGCTCAGGCTGCGCAGATCGATCACCTCGACCGAATGTCCCTCGGCCGCCGCGATTTCGGCCGCTTTCAGCGCGGTGGCGACGGTGCCGCCGTACCCGGCGATCGTGATGTCGTCGCCCTGGACACAGACCCGCGCGCGGTCGAGCGGGAGCGTGGGCGTGGCCTCCACATCGACCTCGCCGCGGTCCCAGTACCGGCGTTTGGGCTCGAAGAAGATCACCGGGTCGTCCAGCGCGACGGCCTGCCTGATCATGTGGAACGCGTCATCGGGCGTGCTCGGCGCGACCACCCGCAGCCCCGCGGTGTGCGCGAAGTACGCCTCCGGCGACTCCGAGTGGTGCTCCACCGAGCCGATGCCGCCGCCGAACGGGATCCGGATGGTGAGCGGGGCGCGCACCTTGCCCTGCGTGCGGTAGTGGATCTTGGCGACCTGCGAGACGATCTGGTCGAAGGCCGGGTAGACGAAGCCGTCGAACTGGATCTCGCAGACCGGCCGGTAGCCGCGCAGCGCCATGCCGAAAGCCGTTCCGATGATGCCGGATTCGGCCAGCGGGGTGTCGATCACCCGGTGCTCACCGAAGTCCTTCTGCAGCGTGTCGGTGACCCGGAAGACGCCGCCGAGCCTGCCGACGTCCTCGCCCATGAGCACGACCTTCGGGTCGTCGTCGAGCGCGGCGCGCAGTCCGGCGTTCAGCGCGGCGGCGAAGGTGGTGATCACGCCGGCACCCCCTGCCGCGCCGGGCCCCGCTCGTCGGCGAGGTACTCCGCGAACGCTGCCCGCTGCCGTTCGAGCTCGGCGTGCGGGGTCGCGTAGACGTGGTCGAAGAGCGTCTCCGGTGCCGGGTCCGGCAGCTCCAGCGTGGCGCTGCGCAGGCGGTGCGCGACGGCATCGGCCCGCTCGCCGACCTCGCGCTCGAACTCCACGTCCCAGCCGGACTCCCGCTCCAGGAGCCTGCGCACCCGGTCGATCGGGTCGCGGCCACGCCACTCGTCGGCCTCGGCGGCCGCGCGGTAGCGGGTGGGGTCGTCGGCGGTGGTGTGCGGCCCCATCCGGTAGGTGAGCGCCTCGATGAAGGAGGGGCCGCCGCCGGAGCGCGCCCGCGCGAGCGCCTGCCTGGTCACCGCGAGCACGGCGAGCACGTCGTTGCCGTCCACCCGGATGCCGGGCATGCCGTAGCCGTAGGCCCGGCGGACCAGCGGCACCGCGCTCTGCACCCGGACCGGCGCGCTGATCGCCCAGTGGTTGTTCTGGCAGAAGAAGACGACCGGCGCGGCCCAGCTCGCGGCGAAGCCGAGCGCCTCGGCGATGTCGCCCTGGCTGGTCGCGCCGTCGCCGAAGTAGGCGACGGTGGCGAGTTCGGCGCCGTCCAGGTGCGCGGCGTAGGCGTAGCCGGTGGCGTGCAGCCCCTGCGCCCCGACCACGATGGCCGGGTTGGTCATGCCGACGGCGTCCGGATCCCAGCAGTGGTGCGCGACCCCGCGCCAGAGCCGGGTCATGTCCGCCGGGTCGACGCCGCGGCACCAGGCCACCCCGGCCTCGCGGTAGCTGCAGAACACGTAGTCGTCCCGGCGCAGCGCGCGGGCCGAGCCGATCTGCGCGGCCTCCTGGCCGTACAGCGGCGCCCACAGCCCGAGCTGCCCCTGCCGCTGCAGCGCGGTGCCCTCGGTATCGATCCGGCGCGCGATCACCAGGTCGGCGTAGAACTCGCGGAGCTCGGCGGTGCCGATGTCGGCGACGAGCGCGGCGTACTCGGGGTCGAGCACGCGCCTGCCGTCGGGCTGGACCAGTTGCACGGGGTACGTGCGCTCGCGCGGTTTCTCGGACATGTGCCGCCTCCTGTCGTGCCGGCCTTGTGAGCCATATCACTCAGCATCCACGATCAGGCCATCCGCGCAACCGATGGCGACACGACTGCGCACAATGCGCAATCCGGTGGGGTCGCGCGGTGTCATACTGCGTCGCATGTCCAGTTCGCTCGATGCCACCGACGCCAGGCTGCTGCTCGAACTCGTGCACAACCCGCGCGCCACCGGGGTCGAGCTCGCCACCCGGCTCGGCCTCTCCCGCAACACCGTGCAGGCCAGGCTGAACCGCTGGGAGGCGAGCGGCGTGCTCGGCAGCGTGGAGCGCAGGGTCGAGCCGCGCGCCCTCGGCTACCCGCTCGCCGCCTTCGTCGCGGTGGTGGTGGATCAGCACCGGCTCGACCCCGTCGTGGCCGAGCTGGCCGAGGTGCCCGAGGTCACCGAGGTGTGCGGGATGACCGGCGAGACCGACCTGACCGTCCGGGTGGTCGCCACCGACGCCGACGACCTCTACCGCATCGCCGGGCAGATCCTGAAGATCCCCGGCGTCGAGCGGACCAATATGGCGCTGGTCATGCGCGAGCTGGTCGGCCCGCGCAGCACCCCGCTGCTACAGCGGCTGGCCCGGACCGGCCGCCCGCCGGGCTAGGGTGCGGGGCATGGAGATTTCGGGCAGGGTCGCCGTCGTCACCGGAGCGGGCGCCGGCATCGGCGCGGCGCTCACGCAGCGGCTGGTCGCGGGCGGTGCGCGGGTGGTCGCCGTCGATCTGGACGAGGCCGCGGTGCGCGCGGTGGCCGAGCGGGCCGGTGCCGCCGCGGTGGCGGGTGACGTCGCCGACGAGGCCGTCATCCGCGCCGCGATCGAGACCGCCGAGCGCGAGTTCGGCCCGGTCGAGCTGTACTTCGCCAATGCCGGGATCGGGGGCGGCGGCGGGCTGGACGCCACCGAGGCGCAGTGGGCGGCCGCGCTCGAGGTCAATGTGCTCGCGCACGTGCGCGCGGCGAAGCTGCTCGTCCCCGGCTGGGTGGAGCGCGGCGGCGGCTACTTCGTGACCACCGCCTCGGCGGCCGGGCTGCTCACCCAGCTCGGCTCGGCGCCGTACGCCGTCACCAAGCACGCGGCGGTCGGCTTCGCGGAGTGGCTCTCGGTGACCTACGGCGACCGGGGCGTCAAGGTGAGCTGCGTCTGCCCGATGGGCGTCGACACCCAGCTGCTGCACACCGGCATGGTCCCCGAGGGCTCCGAGGCCGACGGCGACCTCGCGATCAGGGCGGTGACGACGGCGGGCGCGGTGCTCTCCCCCGAGCGGGTCGCCGACGACATCATCGCCGGCGTCGCGGCCGAGCGGTTCCTGATCCTGCCGCACCCCGAGGTGCTGGAGATGTACCGGCACAAGGGCGCCGACTACGACCGCTGGATCGGCGGCATGCGCCGCTACCAGGCCGCGCTACGCGGGTAGCTCCGCCGCCACGATGGTCGCCGCCGCCTTGCGGATAACCTCCGGAATCGGCACCGGCCTGCGCGTCTCCGCGTCCACGTAGACGTGGGTGAAGCTGCCGGTGGCGGCGAGCTCCGGCTCGGCCTCGGTCTCCCGGAAGATGGCGAGGTCGTAGGTGATGCTGGAGTTGCCGAGCCGGGCGACCCGGATGCCGACCCGCAGCATGTCCGGAAAGCTCACCGAGCCGTGGAAGCGGCAGGAGGTCTGCGCGACGACGCCGAGCTCGGGCAGCTCCCTGATGTCGGTGCCGGTGGCCGCCATCAGCCAGCCGTTCACCGCGGTGTCGAAGTACGAGTAGTACGTCACGTTGTTCACGTGGCCGTAGTGGTCGTTGTCCGCCCACCGGGTCGGCATCGGCCAGAGCACGGGATACTGCTGCGTCACCCGGCCGACGATAGCTCAGCGGGCGCCGCGCCCTGCCGGTGGTCGCGCGGGCTGACGCCGTAGTGCCGCTTGAAGGCTGTGCTCAGCGCGAAGGCGCTGCCGTACCCGACCTGCCTGGCGATCGCCTCGATGGTGGCGTCGCTCTCCTGCAGCAGGTCGGCGGCGAGGGCAAGCCGCCACTCGGTGAGGAAGGCCATCGGCGGCTCGCCGACCAGCTCGGTGAAGCGGCGGGCGAGCGCCGCTCGCGAAGCGCCGACGGCCTCGGCCAGGCCGGCCACCGTCCAGCCGTGCGCGGGGTTGTGCTGCAGCAGCCGCAGTGCCTTGCCGACCAGCGGGTCGCTGTAGGCGTGGTACCAGGCGGGCGCCTCTGCCCTGGCGAACCAGGCGCGCAGCGCGGCGATCAGGACAAGGTCGAGCACTCGATCGAGCACCGCGCCCTGGGCCGGGCGGTCCTCGGTGACCTCGTCCACCAGCAGCGCGAGCAGTCTGCCGTCCACCTCGCCGGAGCCGAGCACGACGGTCGGCGGCAGCGCGCGCAGCAGCCTGCGGCTGGCCGCGCCGACCGACTCGTAGGTGCCGGTGACCATGACGGTGGCGCCGTGCGGGTCGGTGCCCCACTGCCTGACGCCGAGGCTCAGGGTCTCGCAGAGGATCTCGCCCTCCGGCGTTTTAGTGACCTGACCCGGGTGGATGACGATCTGCGGCGGGGTGGCCGGGTCGTCGGCGACGGTGTAGGGATCGGGGCCGCGCACGATCGCGACGTCGCCGGTGCCGAGGCGGCGCCGCTCGCCGTCGTCGGTGAGAAACCAGGCGTGCCCGCGCACCATCACGACGACGGTGAGCGGCGCCTCGTCCTGGATCCGCAGCGACCACGGCGGGTCGAGCAGCGAGCACATCAGGAAGGCGCCGCGGGCGCGGGGACCCTCGAGCAGGCTGGCGAGTGCGTCCACCGTTCGAGGGTAGACGGCGCCCGGCCGCGCGGTCGAGCACGATCGCGGCACGGAACGGCGCTGCGGGAAAGGGTTTTCCGGCCCCGCCCGGCTTCGGTACCGTCGGGACGATGCTCTCGACGACACCGGCGCCCCCGGTGCGCGCCGCGCGGGCCGCGGTGTTCACCGTCTTCGCGCTCAACGGCCTGCTGCTCTCGCTCTGGGTGGTGCACATCCCGGCGATCACCGATCGCACCGGGGTGGCCCCCGCCCAGCTCGGCACCTTCATCCTGCTGCTGGCCGGGGCGGGCATCGTCGGCATGCGGATCACCGGGCCGCTGGCCGACCGGTTCGGCAGCCGGGCGCTGGTCGCGGCCGCCGCGGTGCTGGTCTCGCTCGGCGTGCTCGGCCCCGGCTTCGCCACCGGCCCGCTCACCCTCGCGCTCGCGCTCGCCCTGTTCGGCTTCGGCAACGGCGCGCTCGACGTCTCGATGAACACCCAGGCGGTGCATGTCGAGCGGGCCTACGGCAGGCCGATCATGTCCGCCTTCCACGCGCTCTTCTCCGGCGGCGGCTTCCTCGGCGCGCTGATCGGCGCCGCGACCCAGCGCGCGGGGCTCGACCTGCGGCTCACCCTGGTGCTGGCCGCCGCCACCGGCCTGCTGCTCACCGCCGCACTGGTCCCGCGGCTGCTGCGCGAGCTGCCCGAGCCGGAGCCGGCGGCGGCCGCCGCGGCGCCGAAACCGCGCAGCGCCCGCGGGCTTCGGGTTCTCGCGCTGGCCGCCATCGCCTTCGTGCTGCTGCTCACCGAGGGCGCGGCCGCCGACTGGAGCGCGCTGCAGGTCCGCGACCACCTCGGCACCACCGAGTCAACCGCGGCCCTCGCCTTCGCCGCCTTCTCCGCCACCATGACCGCGGGCAGGCTGGTGGCGGACCGGGTGAGCGGGCGCTTCGGCCCGGTCTTCGTGGTGCGCTGGGGCTGCGTCACGGCCGGGCTCGGGCTGGCGCTCGTGGTCGGCTCCGGCTGGCTGCCCGCCACCCTGCTCGGCTGGGCGCTGTGCGGAATCGGGCTCTCCGGCGGGGTGCCGCAGATCTTCACCGCCGCGGGCAACCTCGGCTCCGGCGGGTCGGCGGGTACCGACATGTCCCGGGTCTTCGCCATCGGCTACGTCGGGCTGCTGGCCGGGCCCGCGATCATCGGCTGGCTCACCGAGCTGGTCCCGCTCGGCACCGCGCTCGCGGTGCCGCTGGTACTGGTGCTGGTCTGCTCCTGGTTCGCCGGGGTGGTCGCCCCCGACGCGCCGAACGCCCCCGCTCGGTCCTGAGCGGGGGCGTTCGGCGGGACCGTGGCTACAGCGCCTTGAGCTCCTCGGTGACCGCACCGACGGACTTCTTGGCGTCGCCGAACAGCATGGAGGTGTGGTCGGCGTAGAACAGCGGGTTGTCGATGCCCGCGAAGCCGGAGTTCATCGAGCGCTTGAGCACGATGACGCTCCTGGCCTGGTCGACGTTGAGCACCGGCATGCCGTAGATCGGGCTGCTGGTGTCCTCGCGGGCGGCCGGGTTGGTGACGTCGTTCGCGCCGATCACCAGGGCGACGTCGGTCCGGTTGAACTCGCCGTTGACGTCGTCCATCTCCTTCATGGCGTCGTAGGAGACCTCGGCCTCGGCCAGCAGCACGTTCATGTGTCCCGGCATGCGGCCGGCCACCGGATGGATGGCGTACTTGACCTCGACGCCCTTGGCCTCGAGCAGCGCCGCCATCTCCTTGACCGCGTGCTGCGCCTGGGCCACGGCCATGCCGTAGCCGGGGACCACGATGACCTGGTTGGCGTAGGCCATCTGAATCGCGGCATCCGCCGCGCTGGTCGCCTTGGCCGTCTTCGCCTCGCCGTCTCCGCTCGCGCCCGGCGCAGCACCGCCGCCGCCGAAGCCGCCCGCGACGATCGCCGGGATCGAGCGGTTCATCGCCTTGGCCATCAGGTTGGTCAGGATCGTGCCCGAGGCGCCGACGATCATGCCCGCCACGATCATGGCGGTGTTGTTCAGCGCCAGCCCGGCCGCCGCGGCGGAGAGCCCGGTCAGCGCGTTGAGCAGCGAGATCACGACCGGCATGTCCGCGCCGCCGATCGGCAGCACCACCATGAGGCCGAGGATGCCCGCCGCGACCAGCAGCAGCACCATCCACCACCACTCGGCGCCGCCGTCGCTCGCGCCGAGCCCGATGACCACCGCGGCCGCGACCGCGGCGATGAGCAGCAGCAGGTTCAGCGGCTGCTGCAACCGCCCGAGGCCGATCGGCTTGCCGGGCAGGATCTCCTGCAGCTTGCCGAAGGCGATGAGCGAGCCCCAGAACGAGATCGAGCCGATGATCGCCGCGAAGAGCGAGCCGACGATGATGTGGACGGTCGGGGACTCGCCGTGCTTGAAGTTCGAGAACCCGGTGGTGTCCAGGAACTCGGCCCACGCGATCAGCGCGACCGTGCCGCCGCCGACGCCGTTGAACGCCGCGACCAGCTGCGGCATCGCCGTCATCTTGGTGTACTTCGCCGGCGGGACGCCGAGCACGACGCCGACCACGAGGCCGCCGACGATCAGGATCCAGTTGCCGGTGTCGCGCACCGCGATGAGCGTCGCGACCACCGCGAGCCCCATGCCGAAGGCCGCGATCCAGTTGCCGCGCACCGCCGTCTTCGGGCCGGTCAGCCCCATCAGGCCGTAGATGAAGAGCGCGAACGAGATGATGTAGAGGATATTGACCAAGTTGTCCATCGGACTCACTCACCAGCCTTCGGGGCGGGCTTCTTGCCCTTGAACATGCCGAGCATGCGGTCGGTCACCACGAAGCCGCCGATGACGTTCAGCGTGCCGAAGACCACGGCGACGAACAGGATGATCTGGATGCCGATCGAGGGGTCCTGCACCTTGCCGAGCGTCACCAGGGCGCCGAGCACGACGATGCCGTGGATGGCGTTGGTGCCCGACATCAGCGGGGTGTGCAGGGTGTTCGGGACCTTGGAGATGACGGCGAACCCGACGAACCCGGAGAGCACGAGGATCGCGATGTTCGCGAGCAGTTCGGTGTACATCAGACCGCCTCACGGGTGACGCAGGAATCGGCGAGGACCTGATCGCCGAAGTCGGGCGCGAGCTTGCCGTCCGCCAGCATCAGGTCGAGCAGCGCGAAGATGTTCTTGGAGTACAGCTCGCTGGCGTGCTCGGGCATGGTGGCGGGCAGGTTCAGCGGCGAGGCGATGGTGACGTCGTGCTTGACCACGGTCTGCCCCGGCTCGGTCAGCTCGCAGTTGCCGCCGGTCTCGCCGGCCAGGTCGATGATCACGCTGCCCGGCTTCATGCCCTCCACCGCGGCGGCGGTCACCAGTCGCGGCGCGGGGCGGCCGGGGACGAGCGCGGTGGTGATCACCACGTCGAAGCCCTTGATGGCATCCTCCAGCGCCTGCTGCTGCTTCGCCTTCTCCTCGTCGGTGAGCTCGCGGGCGTACCCGCCCTCACCGGCCGCGTCGATGCCGAGGTCGAGCCACTGCGCGCCCACCGAGCGGACCTGGTCGGCCACCTCGGGCCGCACGTCGTAGCCGGTGGTCCGGCCGCCGAGCCGCTTCGCCGTCGCCAGCGCCTGCAGCCCGGCGACGCCGACCCCGAGTACCAGCACGGTGGCCGGCTTCACGGTGCCCGCCGCGGTGGTCAGCATGGGGAAGAAGCGGGTCGACTCCGAGGCGGCCAGCAGGACGGCCTTGTACCCGGCGACGTTCGCCTGCGAGGAAAGGGCATCCATGACCTGCGCGCGCGAGATCCGCGGGATGGCCTCCACGGCGAACGCCTGCACGCCCGCCGTTTTCAGCGCGCCGATCTGGTTCTCGGCGTTGCGCGGGGCGAGGAACCCGATCAGCGTCTGCCCGCTGGTCAGCTTGCCGACCTCGGCGTCGGTGGGCGGGGCCACCTTCACCACCACATCGGCGGACCAGGGGTCGCCGACGGTCGCGCCCGCCTCCACGTAGGCGGCGTCGGGAATCAGCGCGCCCGCTCCGGCGCCCGCCTCCACCACGACATCGACGCCCTTCGCGAGCAGACTCGGAACGATCTTGGGCACCAGGGCCACCCGCCGCTCGCCCGTGCCGGACTCGCGTACGACCCCGACACGCGCGCCGCGCGGCGACGGGTCGCCTGCGCTCTGCGTTGTCTCCACTTGTCAGTTTCCTTCTCGTGCTGGCAGCGATCCCTAAGTTACTGGCGAGTAAGCTAGGTCGAATCCTCGCAACTGTATCCGGACCGCGGTGAGCGTAGCTGAGATGCCGATCACGTGGCGAAGTTCGCAACTGTTGTTTCGCCGGTTTCGCAAATTTGCATTTCCGCAGCGTCTTCCCGGTGCCCGCGGCTTCGCCGGATTCGCCGAGCGCCGCCTCCCGCCGTCGCCGCAGGTGAAACCGGACGGGAACGGGCAGCCGGGCACGCTGTACCCCCGCCCCCGGCGAATGCGGCCACGACACGGGGTTCCGACACGAGTGACGCGTGTCATATGGCGGGTGTCGCCCGCGGCTCGTACGCCGTAAGGTCGCTCGGTGTGACCGACTGCGTCTTCTGCGCCATCGTGGCCGGAACCGCCCCCGCGACCGTCGTCCACGAGGACGCGGACGTGCTGGCGTTCCTCGACATCCGACCGATCGCCCGCGGGCACACGCTCGTGATCCCGAGGAGCCACGCCACCGAGCTCGACGAGCTGGAGCCCGAGCTCGGCGCCGCCGTCTTCCGCACCGGGCACCGGCTGGCCCGCGCGGCCCGCCGCGGCGGGCTCGCCGCGGACGGCGCGAACCTGGTGCTGAACGACGGCAAGGCCGCCTTCCAGACCGTCGGGCACGTGCACCTGCACGTGATCCCGCGCCGCTCCGGCGACAGGGCCCGCTTCGCCGCCGGGCTGCTGCTGCGGCGGCCGCACGACGCCGAATCCACCGCCGCCGCGATCCGCGCCGGCCTGGCCGCGCTCGACGCGCGATGACCGACACCGACCACGAGGGAGCACACCGGTGAGCGAACCCGAGCAGGCCGAGCTGATCGACCTGTTGGCAGAGCAGTGGCAGGCGCTCGGCCGCCTCGTCGCCGACCTGGACGAGCCCGGCTGGCGCACCCCGACGGCGCTGCCCGGCTGGACCGTCTTCGACGTGCTGGCGCACGTGATCGGCACCGAGTCCTGGCTGCTCGGCGAGCGCCCGCCCGCCGCCGACCCGCTGCGCCCCAAGGTCGACGTGCGCGAGCTGCCGCACGTGCGCAACGAGACCGGCGTGCTGAACGAGATCTGGGTGGACCGGCTGCGCCCGCTGCCGCCCGCCGGGCTGTTCGAGCTCTACACCTCGGTGACCGAGCGCCGCACCGCCGCGCTGCGCGCGCTGGACGCCGAGGCGTGGGCCGCGATGACCCCCTCGCCGATCGGCGAGGTGAGCTACGGCCGCTTCATGCGGGTGCGGCTCTTCGACTGCTGGATGCACGAGATCGACATCGCGGACGCGCTCGGCGTCACCGTGGCCGAGGGCGGCTGCCGCGGCGAGGTGGCGTTCCAGGAGTTCCTCGGCTCGATCCCCCGGGTGCTGGTCAAGCGCGGGCAGGCGCCGGACGGCGCGCGGATCGAGATCGAGCTGAGCGGCGCGCTCGCCCGCACGCTGCGGGTCGCGGTCACGGGCAGAGCCGGTTTCGTGGACGCGCTCGACGGCCCGCCGGACGCCGCGATCGCCCTCGACTCCGGGCTCTTCACCCGGCTCGGCGGCGGCCGCACCCCGGCCACCGCGCACGAGGGCGAGATCGCGCTGCGCGGCGACACCGAGCTCGGCAAGCGGCTCGTGCGCTCGCTCGCCTTCACCATCTGATGCGGCTCTTCCTGGCGAGCTACCGCTTCGGCGCGCACGCCGACCGGCTGCTCGAGCTGGTCGGCACCCCGGGCCGGGTCGGGCTGATCCCGAATGCCTGCGACGCCTGGCCAGCCGCCTGGCACTCCGCGGTGACCAGCGACGAGGTGCCGCTGCGGCGCCTCGGCTTCCGCCCCGAGGTGGTCGACCTGCGCGAGTACGCGGGCGCGCCGGAGAAGCTGCGCGCCACCCTCGCCGGGTTCCCGCTGCTCTGGGTGCGCGGCGGCAACACCTTCGTGCTGCGCGCCCAGTTCGCCCGCAGCGGCGCGGACGCCGTGCTGCCCGCGCTGCTCGCCGACGATGCCCTCGTCTACGCCGGGTACAGCGCGGGCGCCTGCCTGCTGAGCCCGGACCTGCACGGCATCGAGGAGGCCGACGACCCGGCCGAGGTGCGTCCGGCCACCGGCGCCGAACCTCGCTGGGACGGGCTCGGGCTGATCGACCGCCCGATCGTGCCGCACATCGACTCCCCCACCGACCCGGACGGCAGCTGCACCCGGCTCGCCGCGCGCTTCCGCGCCGAAGGCAAGCCGCATTGGGCCCTCACCGACGACGACGCGGTGATCGTCGACGGCGGCCGGCCCGAGCTGCTGAACTGAGCGTCAGCGCCGCCGGAAGACGACCCAGCGCATCGCGCTGTACATGTAGACGGCCTCGCAGCCGCCCGCCAGGATCCGGGACAGGTGGTAGTCGACGCCGAGCGCGACGAGCCCGCCGCCGACCCCGAGGATGAAGGCCGCGTAGTTGACCACCACGACCACCGTGTACACCGCCGCCTGCCCGGCCACCGGCGCGTGCGAGTGGAAGTTGAAGCTCCGGTTCAGCACGAAGGCCAGCCCGAAGGCGCAGGCGTAGGCGGCGCTCACCGCGAACCAGATCGGCAGCCCGAGGCCGCCGTACATGATCGTCAGCAGCAGCAGGTCGACGCCGAAGGTGCCGGTATTGATCAGCGCGAAGCCGAGGAAGGTCGGCGGGATCAGCCGGTCCAGGCCGAGCGGGAGCAGCGCGACCACCCGCTCGCACCAGCGGCCGAAGCGGTCCGCGATGCCGTCCAGCGACGATTCGGGTGCCGTTGCTTCGTCGCGGAGGTCCGCCGGTTCGCCCACGCCCGCAGGATGCCACCGGCAGGTGACGGCCGGGTGAGCGGCGGGCGAACCCGGCGTCAGCCGATCCGGCTGCTGCGGCCGCCGCCCGCCGGGCGCAGCGCGGCCAGCCTGCGCCTGGTGAGGTCGTCGGCGTGCTCCAGCAGCAGCTCGGCCAGCAGCCGCGGATCGCGCCGCCACTGCGCCCCGATGCCGGCCAGCGTCGGCTTGTCGAAGAGCCCCGAGCTCGCCAGCGCGGCCAGCCAGTCGTCGATCTCGCCCGCCTCGATCCGGCGCACGGTCTCGTCGTCCAGCCCTGCCTCGGCCACCTCGGGGCCGATCACCGCGGTGACGAGTTCGCGGTAGTCCGGTGTAGCGGTCATGCTGAAATCCCTCCTGCGCGCTGAATGACACCCGACCCTCGCGGTTTTCGAACTCCGCGACCCCTGTCGGATGATTGTGGCCCCGCACCCGGCCCGCCACCAAGCGAACGCCGGTGAAATCCGTGTTTCGGCCAGCTAGCGTGGCAAGAGTGCAGCTACAGGACTTGATCGCCACGCTCCCCGCGGGCGCCGTCGTCACCGACCCGGACGTGCTGGCCGGGTACCGCCACGACTGGGCGAAGGATCCCGGCGCGGGCACCCCGCTCGCCGTCGTCCGCGCCACCGCCACCGCGGACGTCGCGGCCACGCTGCGCTGGGCGCACGCGCACGGCGTTCCGGTGGTGCCGCGCGGGGCGGGCTCCGGGCTCTCCGGCGGCGCGACCGCGGTGGCGGGTGGCATCGTGCTCTGCACCGAGCGGATGCGCGCGATCAGCGTCGATCCGGTGACGCGCACCGCGGTGGTGCAGCCCGGGCTGCTGAACGCCGAGGTCAAGCGGGCCGTCGCGGAGCACGGGCTGTGGTACCCGCCGGACCCGTCGTCGTTCGAGATCTGCTCGATCGGCGGCAACGCGGCCACCAACGCGGGCGGCCTCTGCTGCGTGAAGTACGGCGTGACCAGCGACTACGTGCTCGGCATGGAGGTGGTGCTCGCCGAAGGAACCCCGGTGCGGCTGGGCGGGCCGCGGCTCAAGGACTCCGCCGGGCTCTCGCTCACCAAGCTCTTCGTCGGCAGCGAGGGAACGCTCGGCGTGATCACCGAGCTCACCCTGCGGCTGCTGCCCGCGCAGCCACCGCTCAGCACCGTCGTCGCGAGCTTCGCCGACCTGCACTCCGCCACCGAGGCGATCCTCGCCATCACCGCCGCGCTGCGCCCGGCCATGCTGGAGTTCATGGACGCGGTCGCGGTCAACGCGGTCGAGGACGAGCTGCGCATGGGGCTGGACCGCTCGGCCGCCGCGCTGCTGGTCGCCCGCTCCGACGCGCCGGGCGCCTTCGCCGCGCACGAGGCCGAGCTGATGGTCGCCGCCTGCGAGAAGGCAGGGGCCACCGAGGTTTTCAGCACCGCCGACCCGGAGGAGGGCGAGGCGTTCACCGCGGCCCGCCGGTTCGCCATCCCGGCGGTGGAGCGGCTCGGGCCGCTGCTGCTCGAGGACGTCGGGGTGCCGCTGCCCCGGCTCGCCGACCTGGTCTCCGGGATCGCCGAGATCGCCGAGCGCAACGCGGTGACGGTCTCGGTGATCGCGCACGCCGGGGACGGCAATACGCACCCGCTCATCGTGCACGACCCGGCCGACGCCGAGCAGACCGCGCGGGCGCACCGCGCCTTCGGCGAGATCATGGACCTGGCCATCGCGCTCGGCGGAACCATCACCGGCGAGCACGGCGTCGGCCGGTTGAAGAAGGCCTGGCTGCCGGATCAGGTCGGCCCCGACGTGATGGCGCTGACCAGGCGGATCAAGGACGCGCTCGACCCGACCGGCATCCTCAACCCCGGCGCGATCCTGTGAGGACCGGAACATCGGGGTTCGCCGCGCGGTTCTACCCGGCATGAACACCGAGCTCAAACACAATGCCGAGGACACCAGGTTCGAGATCTATGTGGACGAGGTGCTGGCCGGGTACGCCGACTACGCCGAGCGCGGCACCGTCCGCGATTTCAACCACACCGTGACGTTCCCCGAGTTCCGCCGCCGCGGGGTCGCCGCCGAGGTGGTCGAGTACGCGCTGCGCGACTCGCGCGAGCACGGCTTCACCGTGCTGCCCACCTGCTGGTACGTGGAGCAGTTCATCGCCGCGCACAACGAATACCGCGACCTCGTCGCGTCCTGACTCAGTTCGACCGCCGCCAGCACAGGAACTGGTGATCGGTGGTGCACCCCATCGCCGCCACCACGGCCTCGTTGTCGAAGCCCGGCAGCGCCCGCAGCCGGTGCAGCAGCGACTTCCCGCCGTCCGACTGCGGCACCGCGCAGCCGTTGCCCTTCGCCCCGATCAGGACGAAGAACACGTCGTCGGCGAAGGGCCCGTCGGTACTGGTGATGATGCGAACCTCCGCGAGATCCGCCCAGCTCACTTCCTCGACCCGCCCGCCGGGAAGAGTGCGCCGGACATATCTGTCGGTTATCTCCACCCCACTCATGCCTGAAATCGTCCTCCTGTACGCGGTGGCCCGACACCCTGGATTCGGATACGGACGCGCGCACGCGTGAACCCCGATACCCGAACGGTACCGGGGATCAGCGCCGGAGTCGGTTGAATCAGCGCAGCAGTGCGCGCGACATGACGACCCGCTGGATCTGGTTGGTGCCCTCGTAGATCTGGGTGATCTTGGCGTCGCGCATCATCCGCTCCACCGGGAAGTCGGTGGTGTAGCCGGCGCCGCCGAAGAGCTGGACGGCGTTGGTGGTGACCTCCATGGCGACGTCCGAGGCGAAGCACTTGGCGGCGGCGGAGATGAAGCCCAGGTTCTTCTCGCCGCGCTCGGCGCGGGCCGCGGAGGTGTAGACCATGAGCCGGGCGGCCTCGATCTTCATCGCCATGTCGGCCAGCATGAACTGGGTGTTCTGGAAGTCGGCGATCCTGGTGCCGAACTGCTTGCGGTCCTTGGTGTAGGCGATCGCGGCGTCCAGCGCGCCCTGGGCCAGCCCGACGGCCTGCGCGCCGATGGTGGGGCGGGTGTGGTCGAGGGTCTGCAGCGCGGTCTTGAAGCCGGTGCCCGGCTCGCCGACGATGCGGTCGCCGGGGATGCGGCAGTTCTCGAAGTACAGCTCGGCGGTGGGCGAGCCCTTGATGCCGAGCTTGTGCTCCAGCGGGCCGACCACGAAGCCCTCGTCATCGGAGTGCACGAGGAACGCCGAGATGCCGTTCGAGCCCTTCTCGGCGTCGGTCACCGCCATCACGGTGTACCAGGAGGACTTGCCGCCGTTGGTGATCCAGCACTTGGAGCCGTTGAGCACCCAGCTGTCGCCGTCCTGCTTGGCCCGGGTGCGCATGGAGGCGGCGTCCGAGCCCGCCTCGCGCTCGGAGAGCGCGTAGGAGGCCATCTCGCCGTTCACGATGTCGGGCAGGACCTGCTGCTTGAGCTCGTCCGAGCCGTTCAGGATGAGCCCCATGGTGCCGAGCTTGTTCACCGCGGGGATGAGCGAGGAGGAGCCGCAGACCCGGGCGACCTCCTCGATCACGATGCAGGTGGCGACCGAGTCGGCGCCCTGGCCGCCGAACTGCTCCGGCACGTGCACGGCGTTGAAGCCGGAGGCGTTGAGCGCCGCCAGCGCCTCTTCGGGGAAGCGGGCCTTCTCGTCCACGTCCTTGGCGTACGGGGCGATCTCCTTCTCCGACAGCGCGCGGATGGCGGCGCGCAGCTCGTCGTGGAAGTCCTCCAGCTTGAACAGGTCGAAATCGGGGTTACCCGCCATGACGGCTCCACTTCTGGTTGTCGGTGCTCACCGGCACTGCGTGCCACACTTTCCTTCAGTATAGAGCGCTTTTCAGCTACTCAGGGCTTGTGAGTGGCACTCAGTGCCAGGTGGCCGGTGATAGTGACCAGGGTCACAGACTACCGAGTTGCCTGGTCACCAGGTCGGCTACCCGCCGAGGCGCCATGCCACGCGGGAAGACCGCGACCACCATCTCCTCGCCCGGCGCCCCGCGCGGGATCGCGGCCAGCTCCTGGCGCAGGTCGGCGGCGCCCGCGTCGGACTCGCCGCGCACCATCCGGCGCAGCAGGTAGTTGTGCGTCGCGGTGACGGCGGCGGTGAACTGCACCCGGCTCAGGTCAGGCACCTCGGGCAGCCGCTCGCGCAGGAAGTCGGTGAAGAGCCGCTCGTAGCGGAACACCGTGACGATCTCGCGCTCGCGCAGCGCGGGCACCTGCCGCACCACCCGGTACCGCCGCGCCGCGATCTCCCGCCACTGCGTGAACCGCTCGAACACCTGCACCACCGCGGTGCAGACCGCCTCCCACGGATCGCCGTCCGAGCCGTCGAGGAAGGCCGCCGCCTGCGCCAGCTGCGACTCGTGGTCGGCGAAGATCACGTCCTCCTTCGACCGGAACTGCCGGAAGAAGGTCCGCCGCGAGATCCCCGCCGCCTCCGCGATCTCGTCGACGGTCGTGGCCTCGTAGCCCTTCTGGGCGAACAGCAGCAGCGCCTGCTCCACCACGGCGAGCCGGAACCGAGCCGTGTCGGCGCCTGCACGGATTCGCGCGGATTCGTCGATGGTCACGGACTCGAGCGTATCGAGAAGCTCAGCCGAGCAGCGTCGCGCGCAGCGCTTCGTCCTTGCCGAGGACGAGTTGCTCGAGATTCGCCTGGAAGGTTTCCATGCGGGCGCGCAGCGCCGGGTCGGCGGTGCCGAGGATGCGGGCGGCGAGCAGACCGGCGTTGCGGGCGCCGCCGATGGAGACGGTGGCGACCGGGACGCCCGCGGGCATCTGCACGATCGAGAGCAGGGAGTCCATGCCGTCGAGGTACTTCAGCGGCACCGGGACGCCGATCACCGGGAGCGGGGTGGCGGCGGCGACCATGCCGGGCAGGTGCGCGGCGCCGCCCGCCCCGGCGATGATCACCCGGATGCCGCGCTCGGCCGCGGAGTTCGCGTAGTCGAGCATGCGCTGCGGGGTGCGGTGCGCGGAGACCACGCCCACCTCGAAGCGGATGCCGAACTCGGCGAGCGCCTCGGCGGCGGCCTCCATCACCGGCCAGTCCGAGTCGCTGCCCATGATCAGGCCGACCTGCGGTTCACTCATGCGGATCCCATCCGTCGGTCCATACCGCGTGCGACATCCAGTGCGCCGCCCGCTCCGCCTTCTCCCGCACCGCGGCGACGTCGTCGCCGAGGATGTTGACGTGGCCGATCTTGCGATCCGGCCGCTCGCCCTTGCCGTAGAGGTGCACCTTCGCCTCCGGCAGCCGGGCGAAGAGGTGGTGCAGCCGCTCGTCCATCGCCATGGCGGGCGCCTCGGGCGCGCCGAGGATGTTCGCCATCACGGTGACCGGCGCCAGCGGGGTGGTGTCGCCGAGCGGATAATCCAGCACGGCGCGCAGGTGCTGCTCGAACTGGCCGGTGCGGGCGCCGTCCATCCCCCAGTGGCCGCTGTTGTGCGGGCGCATGGCGAGCTCGTTCACCAGCAGCGCGCCGTCCGCGGTCTCGAACAGCTCGACCGCCATCACGCCGACCACGCCGAGCTCGGCGGCCAGGTGCAGCGCCAGCGTCTCGGCCGTGGCGGCGAGCTCCTCGGAGAGCCCGGGCGCGGGCGCGAGCACCACCGCGCACTGCCCGTTGCGCTGCACCGTCTCGACCACCGGCCAGGTGGCGGCCTGCCCGAACGGCGAGCGCGCCACCATGGCGGAGAGCTCGCGCACCCACGCCACCCTGGCCTCGGCCAGCAGCGGAACCCCGCGGGCGCGCTGCTCGCCGACGATCGCGCGCGCCTCGGCGGCATCGGCGGGCATCCAGACCCCGCGCCCGTCGTAACCGCCGCGGATCGCCTTGAGCACCACTGGCCAGCCGTGCTCGGCGCCGAACCGCTCGGCGTCCGCCGCCGTCTCCACCGCGGTGAAGGCCGGCACCGGGAGGCCGAGCTCGCTCAGCTTGATCCGCATGGCCAGCTTGTCCTGGGCGTAGCGCAGCGCCGACGGCGGCGGCTGCACGTTGACGCCCTCGGCGACCAGCGCCTCCAGGTGCTCGGTCGGCACGTGCTCGTGGTCGAAGGTCAGGGCGTGCGACCCGACGGCGGCCTTCCGCAGCGCCACCGGGTCGGTATGGCTGCCGAAGACCACATCCGGGCTGACCTGTGCGGCCGGGTCGTCGGGCCGCTCGGCCAGTACCCGGAGCCGCTGCCCGAGGGCGATCGCGGCCTGGTGCGTCATCCGCGCGAGTTGCCCACCACCGACCATGGTGACGGTCGGCATCGCCGCTGGATCGAAGGAACGTGCGCTCACGTCGGTCAATGTTGTCATGGAGCGCAAAATCGGTGCGCGCGACCCGGCGCTACACTCGGGCCTTGTGTCAATCGTCGACGAGGTGGTCCGCGCACTCCCGCCCACAGCACGGGAGCTGGCGCTCCGTAATCGTGAACTGATCAAGTTCGCGATCGTCGGCGCCACCACCTTCGTGATCGACAGCGGCATTTTCTACCTGCTGAAGTGGACGGTCCTCGCGGACAAGCCGGTCACGGCCAAGATCATTTCCGGCGTGGTCGCGGTGATCGCCTCCTACATTCTGAACCGCGAGTGGTCGTTCAAGAACCGCGGCGGCCGGGAGAAGCACCACGAGGCGCTGCTGTTCTTCGTGGTCAGCGGCATCGGCGTGGCGCTGAGCAATATCCCGCTGTGGATTTCCAGTTACGTCTTCGACCTGCGCCAGCCCGCCGTGAGCTTCGCCACCGAGAACATCGCCGACTTCGTGAGCGCGTTCGTGATCGGCAATCTGCTGCAGATGGCGTTCCGTTTCTGGGCCATGCGGCGCTGGGTTTTTCCGGACGAAATGGACGTGATCATCGAGGAGCTGGAGGAGCTCATCGAGGTCGAGAATCTCGGCACCGAGCCGCCGACCGTGCGTCCCTGACTTTTCTCAGCGCGGTTCGGCGCCCACTCCGGCTGCCACGCGAATCGGCGTCAGGGCGCCGAGAAAGAGCGCGAACAGCGCGGGGCGCCTGCGTTGCAATTCCAGCCGCCCGCCGTCGGCCTCCACCAGCGCCCGCGCCAGCGCCAGCCCGACCCCGGTCGAGCCGGCCCCGGAGAAGCCGCGGTCGAAGATGTGCGGCGCCAGCTCGTCGCTGACCCCGTCGCCCTGATCGGCCACCTCGACGCAGACCAGCGGCACCCGCGCCCTGCCGCCGTGCACCAGCCGCACCGAGACGGTGCAGGTGCCGTCGCCGTGGTGCAGCGCGTTGTCCAGCAGCACGGCGAGCGCCTCGCGCAGCCGGGAGCCGGTGATCGGGGCGCGCAGCGATTCGTCGCCGAGCAGGGTGAGCACCCGCCCGGCGTCCCGGAACGGGTGCGCCCACTCCGCGATGACGCCGCGCAGCTCGTCCATCACCGGCACCGGGTCGCGGTCGGCGGCGTCGTCGTCCCTGGCGGCGCGGACCAGGTCGTCGATGGCGCCGGTGAGCCGGTCCACCTGGGCCATCGCCGCCTCGGCCTCCTGCACCACGTCCGGGTCGGCGTGCACGGAGAGCTCGTCCAGCCGCAGCCGGACCGCGGTGAGGCGGCTGCGCAGCTGGTGCGAGACGTCGGCGACCAGCGCGTGCTCACGCTGCAGCCGGCCCGCGATCTCCACGGTCGCGGCGTCGAGCACGTCCGAGACCCGGTCCAGCTCGGCGATGCCGTGCCGCCGGTTGTCCGGGCGGAAGTCGCCCTCGGCGAGCCGGGCGGCGCGCGCGGCGACATCGCTGAGCGGGTCGGCGACCCGGCGCGCGGTGACCACGGCGACGGTCACCGCCGCGGTCAGCGAGGCCAGCACCGCCAGCGCCACCGCGCCGACCGCCTGCCGCTGCATGGAGTGCATCGGCCCGGACGGCACCTCCAGCCGCAGCGAGCCGCGCTCACCCAGGGAGAGCGACTCGACCAGCGGATCGTTCACCCGGTCCACCCCGATGTCCATCCGCACGGCGCTGTCCAGCGGCGCCGGGTAGACGATGGTGAGCTTGCCGCCGTCCGGGACGAGCGTGCCGACCGCCCTGGCGTCCAGCTCGCCGGGGACGGTCCCGGTCTCCTGCTCCTGGGCGATGATCTCGACGGCCATCCGGTCCAGCCGGTCGCGCAGGTCGTTGCGGGTGATGTCCTCCACCCAGAGCCAGGCGGTGTAGACCAGCGGCAACCCGAGCACCACCGTGGTGAGCGTCAGCACGGTGAGCATCGAGCGCAGGATGCGGCGGCGCACGTCAGTCGGTGTTCAGCCGGAATCCGACACCGCGGACGGTGACGATCCGGCGCTCGGCCATCGGCCCCTCGTCGCCGATCTTCCGGCGCAGCCAGGACATGTGCATGTCGAGCGTCTTGGAGCCGCGCAGCTCGGCATCGCCCCAGACCTCGCGCAGGATCGTCTCCCGCGGCACCACCTGCCCGGCCCGGTCGATCAGCACCTTGAGCAGCTCGTACTCCTTGTTCGCCAGCCCGACCTCGACGCCGTTCACCAGCACCCGGCGCGCGGCAGGCTCCAGCCGGATGCCGCCGACCTCGACGATGTCGTCGCCGAGGCCGCTGCGGCGCAGCAGCGCGCGCACCCTGGCCAGCAGCTCGGCCAGCCGGAACGGCTTGCCGACGTAGTCGTCGGCGCCGGCGTCCAGCCCGACGACGAAGTCCACCTCGTCGGTGCGCGCGGTGAGCATGAGCACGGCCAGCTCGGCGCCGCTGGCCCGCACCTGCCTGCACACCTCGAGCCCGTCCATCCCGGGCAGCCCGAGATCCAGGATGAGCAGGTCGTGGCCGCCCTCGAGGGCGCGGCGCAGCACCGCAGGGCCGAAACTCTCCACCGTCACCGTGTAGCCCTCGCGGCCGAGCGCGCGCGAGAGCGGTGCCGCGATCGCTTCGTCGTCCTCGCCGAGCAGTACCGCCGTCATGCGCCCAGATTACGGGCGGGAGCGCGGGTCAGTGGTCCCAGCGCTCGTGCCGGTGCTCCACCTCGAAGACCTGGTGGTAGAGGAGCGAGTGCACCTGCTGCACCGCGGGGATGTCGTCGTACTCCAGCGGCTCGTCGGAGGAGGAGCCGATGATCAGGGTCCCGGTGCCGAGCAGCCGGTCGAAGAGCCCGTGCCGGAACTGCACGCTGGAGATCCGGCTCATCGGGATGTCGATGCCGGAGTGCGTGAGCACGCCCTGCCTAACCAGCACCCGCCGGTCGGTGACGATGAAGTGCGTCGACTTCCAGCTCACCACCGGCCCGATCACCCGCCAGGCGAGCAGCGCGACCCAGACCACCAGCACCACGACGAGGAGCCCGATGGCGAGCGTCTCGTCGGTGACGTTGCGCGAGATCACGCCGCCGCCGAAGCCGGCCAGCGCGGTGCCTGCCACCAGGATGACGATCGGCCAGAACAGCATCTTCCAGTGCGGGTGGCGATGCAGCAGCAGGTGCTCGTCGGGGGCCAGCACGTCCTCCGGATAACCCATGGCCGCACCCTACCGCGCACCGGGGACGGAACGGCCGCAGCGCGATTCGCCGATCGGGCGGTCAGCCCGCCGGGCGCAGATGGGTGACGTCGCCCGCGGAGACCGCCTCGGAGTCGACCAGCAGCCTGCCCGCGGCATCGATGCCGGTGGCGATCCCGACCAGCTCCCGGCCGCCGGGCAGCTCGGCGCGCACCCGGGCGCCGATGGTGCCGCAGCGCTCGCGGTAGGCCGCCGCGAGTTCGGCGGTCGCCCAGCCCGCGCCCCGCCAGGCGGCGAAGCGCTCGGCGAAGGCGGTGAGCAGGGCCGCGGCCATGGTGGTGCGGTCGACGGTGGCGCCCTCCAGCAGCAGCGAGGTGGCGTGCGGCACCGGCAGTTCTTCGGCCGTGAGTTCGGCGTTCAGCCCGACGCCGACCACCACCGCCGGGTCGGGGCCCGCGATCGCGACCTCGGCCAGGATGCCCGCCAGCTTGCGGCCGCCGACCAGAACGTCGTTCGGCCACTTGAGCTCCGCGGGCACCCCGGAGGCCGCGCGCACGGCGTCGACAACGGCGACCCCGGTGAGCAGCGGCAGCCAGCCGAGCACCGCCGGGTCGACCCCGTCGAGCCGGACCAGCACCGATACCGAGATCTGAGCGCGCGGCGGGCTGCCCCAGGCCCGGGCGTGCCTGCCGCGGCCACTCTCCTGCAGCTCGGCGAGCAGCACCTCGCGGTCGGCGGCGGGGTCGGCGACGGCCCGCGCGATCAGGTCGGCATTGGTGGAGCCGGTGGTCTCGACCACGTCGAGCCGAGTGAAGAAGGGCACGCGCTCGCGGCGCAGCCGCTCGGCGTCAAGGGGTGTCCGCTGCACCTGGGCAGGCTACTCGGCGGCCCCCCGCGACCTGCGATTCCGGGGTGGGCAGACCCCTTGCGCCAGCTGTGCACAACTCCGCGAATCCGACGACGACCAGGGCTTTTCTACCCGCGAGTAGCCGACTTGGTGTTACCCGGTACCGGCGGCACTGGCTACACTCCGAACCCATGACGAGTGTCCAGCAGCAACCCGCATCCGGATCGGCGGGCGAACCCGATATCCACACCACCGCCGGGAAGCTCGCTGACCTGCGCAACCGGCTGGACGAGGCCAAGCACCCGATGGGTGAGGCCGCCGTCGACAGGGTGCACGCCAAGGGCAAGATGACGGCCCGTGAGCGGATCCTGGCCCTGCTGGACGAGGGCTCGTTCGTCGAGCTCGACGCGCTGGCCAGGCATCGGAGCGTGAACTTCGGGCTGGACAAGAACCGCCCGCTCGGTGACGGCGTGGTCACCGGCTACGGCACCGTCGACGGGCGTGATGTCTGCATCTTCAGCCAGGACGTGACCGTCTTCGGTGGCAGCCTGGGCGAGGTCTACGGCGAGAAGATCGTCAAGGTCATGGATCTCGCGCTCAAGACCGGGCGCCCGCTGGTCGGGATCAACGAGGGCGCGGGCGCGCGGATCCAGGAGGGTGTGGTCTCGCTCGGGCTCTACGGCGAGATCTTCCACCGCAATATCCAGGCCTCCGGGGTGATCCCGCAGATCTCGCTGATCATGGGCCCGGCCGCGGGCGGGCACGTCTACTCCCCCGCGCTCACCGACTTCGTGGTCATGGTCGATCAGACCAGCCAGATGTTCGTCACCGGCCCCGACGTCATCAAGACCGTCACCGGCGAGGACGTCACCATGGAGGATCTGGGCGGCGCCCACACCCACATGGTCAAGTCCGGCGTCGCGCACTACGTCGCCTCCGGCGAGCAGGACGCCCTCGATTACGTCAAGGACCTGCTGTCCTACCTGCCGAGCAACAACCGCGCCGAGGCCCCGCGCTTCCCCGCGACCGACCCGGTCACCGGGGCCATCGAGGACTCGCTCACCGAGGAGGATCTCGAGCTCGACTCGCTGATCCCGGACTCGCCGAACCAGCCCTACGACATGCATGAGGTCATCCGCCGGCTGCTCGACGACGACGAGTTCCTCGAGGTCCAGGCCGAGCGCGCGATGAACATCATCGTCGGCTTCGGCCGCATCGACGGGCGCAGCGTCGGGATCGTGGCGAATCAGCCCACCCAGTTCGCCGGCTGCCTCGATATCGACGCCTCGGAGAAGGCCGCGCGGTTCGTGCGGACCTGCGATGCGTTCAACGTCCCGATCGTCACCCTGGTCGATGTGCCCGGGTTCCTGCCCGGTACCGGCCAGGAGTACAACGGCATCATCCGGCGCGGGGCGAAGCTGCTCTACGCCTACGGCGAGGCTACTGTGGGCAAGATCACGGTCATCACCCGCAAGGCCTACGGCGGGGCCTACGACGTCATGGGCTCCAAGCACCTCGGCGCCGACGTGAACCTGGCCTGGCCCACCGCCCAGATCGCCGTCATGGGCGCCTCGGGCGCCATCGGCTTCGTCTACCGCAAGAAGCTCGCCGACGCCGCCGCCGACGGCTCCGACGTCGATGCGCTGCGGCTCGAGCTGCAGAACGAGTACGAGGACACCCTCGTGAACCCGTACGTGGCGGCCGAGCGCGGTTATGTGGACGCGGTCATCCCGCCCTCGCATACCCGCGGCCAGATCGTCTCCGCGCTGCGGCTGCTCGAGCGCAAGATGGTCAGCCTCCCGCCGAAGAAGCACGGCAACATCCCGCTCTGATCGCGCGATACCCTCCATAGGCCGCGCACACTGGTAACGATGAGACCGCACACTGGTGAATGCGGGGGCAGCTGCCTTCACATTCACCGGTGCCGCTGGCGCTCGGAGCGGGTATACCCCACGAGGGTGCACCCGCCCGAGGTAGAGAGAGGATCTGCACTGTGACGACCGTGGCAGAAGACGAGGTGTTGTCCGCCGTCGAACTGGACCTCACGGCCGATCCGGGCGCGGAGCAGGCCGAAGCGGCGAGCGCAGAGCCCGCCGCGGCCGAGGCGGGCATCGCCCCGCTGCTCCGGGTCGAGCGGGGCAACCCGTCGGACGAGGAGATCGCCGCGCTGGTCTGCGTGTTCACCGCGGCGGCCGGTTCGGCCGCGCCGGGCGAGCGGGGGCCGCTGGACCTGTGGGGCAGGCCCGCCCTGCTGCACCGCGGCGCCGCGCCGTTCTCGCCCTACGCCTTCCCCGCGCTGGCGTACGGCCGCGACTGACCGTGCCCGTTCTGGTCCTGGCCTCGGCGTCGCCCGCCCGCCGGGCGGTGCTGCGCGCGGCGGGCATCGAGCCCGTCGTCCGGATCTCCGATGTCGACGAGGACGCGGTGGCCGCCGCGCTGCCGCCGGACTTCGCGCCGCGCACGGTGGTCGAGGAGCTGGCGAAGGCCAAGGCCCGTGCGGTCGCCGCCGCCGGTGAGCTGCCCGCCGATTGCGTCGTGGTCGGCTGCGACTCCATGCTGCTGGTCGACGGCGAACTCCAGGGCAAGCCGTACACCCCCGAGGTGGCCCGCGAGCGCTGGAAGGCGGTCGCCGGGCGCAGCGCCGACCTGCTCACCGGGCACTGCGTGCTGCGGCTGGCCGACGGCGCGGTGACCGCGTCGGCGGTCGACACCAGCACGACGACGGTGTACTTCGCCGACCCGGACCCGGCCGACCTGGATGCCTACATCGCCACCGGCGAGCCGCTGCAGGTGGCGGGGGCCTTCACCCTCGACGGCCGCGGCGGCTGGTTCGTGGAGCGGCTGGAGGGCGACCCCTCCAGCGTCATCGGGATCGGGCTACCACTGCTTCGCCGACTCCTTCACGACGTCGGTCTCTCCATTGCGCAGCTGTGGGGGGATCCGCCCGGCTGAGGGCGGGGCGATCAGCGGCTCGGCCGCCACCGGGCTGTCCACGATGGGCAGCGTCGGCACCTCGCGCGGCTCCTCCGAGCGCGCGCCCGGCTCCGGGCGGCCGCGCACCAGCTCCAGCCGGGCCAGGCACAGCTCCGGCTCGACGAACGGCCGCATCCGCACCTTCACCCGGTCGCGCGCGCCGCTGCGGTCGAGCACCTCCTGCAGCAGCCCGACGTGCACGCCGCAGACGACATCGGAGTGGGTGCGCGCGAGCTCGCGCAGCGGGCAGGCGGTGAGCCGGATCTGCACCTGCTCCGAGGTGTCGGCACCCGGGTCGCGCTCCGGCGCGAAGCCCAGCTCGGACGAGAGCGTCATGGATAGGTCCTTGGCGCCGTCCAGCGTCTCCACCCGCTCCTCGCCGGCGTCCAGCTTGGCGCCCCAGGCCCGCCCGGCGGCGATCCCGGCCTCGGTGCGGGCCCGGCGGTCCGGGCCGAGCTGATCGGCCAGCGCCTGCGCGAGATCCTGGTAACCCACGGATCGCTGCACCGCGGAGTAGCCGATCCGCGGCCTGCCGCGGCCGCGCGGCGGCTGCTGGAACTGGCGGACCAGGGATTCGCGGGTGAGCACATCCAGGTGGAAACGAACCGTTGTCACGTGCTGGCCCGTGATCCTGGCCAGCTCCTGGGCGTCGAGGGGCTCCTCCGCGCCACGTAGGATCGCGAGCAGTCGCCGCCGCGGCCAAGAATCGGACATAGCTGACCCCTCCTCCCGGGAGACTTTATCGGATGGGGGTGCGGCGAAATCACCGTTCATCCGATCGTGATCTGAAACGCGTTCACCGCCCACACGCATTTCACCGCGCGCGACCACACCACCGTTACCACTTCTCGATCGAGTGTGGAGGAAATAGATCGTGCCACTCGCCCCGGATCCGAACCCGGCGTTCGGTTCCTACGCACACCCGAACCACTTGGTAACCACCGAATGGCTGTCGGCAAACCTCGGGGCCGGCGGCCTGCGCATCGTCGAGGCGAACGAGGAGCCCCGGCTCTACGACATCGGGCACATCCCGGGCGCGGTCAAGATCGACGGGCGCGCCGAGCTCGGTGACGAGCTGTGCCGCGACTACCTCGACGGCGCCCGCTTCACCGAGCTCATGCGCGCCAAGGGCATCGCGCGCGACGACACCGTCGTGCTCTACGGCGACCGCGGCAACTCCCTGGCCGCGCACGCCGCCTGGATCTTCGGGCTCTTCGGCCACCCGGACGTCCGGCTGCTCGACGGCGGCAGGGACGCCTGGATCTCCGAGGCGCGGGACACCACCTTCGACGCACCGAGCATCCCCGCTGTCGGCTACCCGGCGGTCGAGCGCGACGACGGCACCGCCCGCGCCTTCCGCGACGACGTGCTGCGCCACCTCGGCCGCCCGCTGGTCGACGTGCGCTCCCCCGCCGAGTACGCGGGCGCGGAGACGCACGAGCCGGACCGCTCCGGGGAGACCGCGCTGCGCGGCGGCCACATCCCCACCGCGGTCAACATCCCGTGGACCGAGGCGATCGGGCTCGACGGCCGCTTCCGGCCGCGCGCCGACCTGGACCGCGCCTACGCCGCGGTGGCGGGCGCCGACGACGTCGTCGTCTACAGCCGGGTCGGCGAGCGCGCCGGGCACACCTGGTTCGTGCTGGCGCACCTGCTCGGCATCCCGGCGGTGCGCAACTACGACGGCTCCTGGCTGGAGTGGGGCAGCGCGGTCCGGATGCCGGTGGCACGCGGTGCCGAGCCGGGGCGGGCCCCGCTCGCCGGTACCCGCCGAAATCGGCGCTGACGCATACCCTTCCAGCCACCGATCAGCGGCGATCCGGACACCGTGCCGCCGCCGGGCGCTGGCACTCGAAACCCCGCCGCGTGCACGAACGGCGCGCCGCGGCGGGGAAAACGCGGGAATTGTGATCTGCGGCCTACTCCCCAGTAGGGCTGGCCGGTGTTCCGCCCGTGTTGGCAGACTGCCTACACTCGCCGAGAACGTAGGTTGCGACCCACGGGAGCGAAGCGAAACCCTACCCGGCGAAGCGACCGGAAGAATGTACACAGGAGGCTCAGTGCCCAGCCATGCCAGCGCGCGGATCTCGAAGGTACTCGTCGCCAATCGAGGCGAGATCGCGGTGCGCGTTATCCGGGCGGCCAAGGATGCCGGGCTCGGCAGCGTCGCTGTCTACGCGGAACCCGATGCCGACGCGCCCTTCGTGAAGCTCGCCGACGAGGCGTTCGCCCTCGGTGGCCAGACCTCGGCCGAGTCGTACCTGGTGTTCGACAAGATCCTCGACGCCGCGGCCCGCTCCGGCGCCGATGCCATCCACCCCGGCTACGGCTTCCTCTCGGAGAACGCCGACTTCGCCCAGGCCGTCCTCGATGCCGGGCTGATCTGGATCGGGCCGTCCCCGCAGTCGATCCGCGACCTCGGTGACAAGGTCACCGCTCGCCACATCGCCGAGCGCGCGAAGGCCCCGATGGCCGCGGGCACCAAGGACCCGGTCAAGAACGCCGACGAGGTCGTCGAATTCGCCAAGCAGTACGGCGTGCCGGTGGCGATCAAGGCCGCCTACGGCGGTGGCGGGCGCGGCATGAAGGTCGCCCACACCATCGAGGAGATCCCGGAGCTGTTCGAGTCCGCGACCCGCGAGGCGATCGCGGCCTTCGGGCGCGGTGAGTGCTTCGTCGAGCAGTACCTGGACAAGGCGCGCCACGTCGAGGCGCAGGTCATCGCCGACACCCACGGCAACGTCGTGGTCGCGGGCACCCGCGACTGCTCGCTGCAGCGGCGCTTCCAGAAGCTGGTCGAAGAGGCTCCCGCGCCGTTCCTGTCCGACGCGGTGCGCGCCCAGATCCACGAGTCCGCCAAACGGATCTGCAAGGAGGCCGGCTACTACGGTGCTGGCACCGTGGAGTACCTGGTCCAGGGCGAGACCGTGTCCTTCCTCGAGGTCAACACCCGCCTGCAGGTCGAGCACCCCGTCACCGAGGAGACCGCCGGCATCGACCTGGTGCGCCAGCAGTTCCGCATCGCCAACGGCGACGCCCTCGAGATCACCGAGGACCCCACCCCGCGCGGGCACGCCATCGAGTTCCGGATCAACGGCGAGGACGCCGGGCGCGGCTTCCTGCCCGCCCCCGGCCCGGTCGCGGTCTACAAAGAGCCCACCGGCCCCGGTGTCCGCGTGGACTCCGGCGTAGTGCAGGGCAGCGTGATCGGCGGTCAGTTCGACTCCATGCTGGCCAAGCTCATCGTCACCGGCGAGAACCGCACCCAGGCCCTCGAACGGGCGCGCCGGGCGCTGGCGGAGTACCAGGTCGAGGGGCTGGCCACGGTCATCCCGTTCCACCGCGCGGTCATCGACGACCCCGCCTTCATCGGCGACGGCACCTCCTTCGACGTCTACACCAAGTGGATCGAGAACGAGTGGAACAACACCGTCGAGCCCTACACCCCCGGCGCACCCGCCGAGGAAGAGGACGAGGAGCCGCGGCAGAAGGTGGTCGTCGAGGTCGGCGGACGCCGGGTCGAGGTCTCACTGCCCGGTAGCTTCTCCCTCGGCGGCAACGCGTCCGCCGGGAACGGTGTGGTCCGGAAGAAGCCCAAGCCGCGCAAGCGCGGCGGGGCCGCCGGTGGCGCCGCCTCCGGTGACGCGGTCACCGCGCCCATGCAGGGCACCGTGGTCAAGGTCGCCGTCGAAGAAGGCCAGTCGGTCGAGGTCGGGGATCTGATCGCCGTGCTCGAGGCGATGAAGATGGAGAACCCCGTCAACGCGCACAAGGCGGGGGTCGTTACCGGGCTTTCCGTCGCAGCCGGGGCCGCCATCACCCAGGGCACTGTCCTGGCGGAGATCAAGTAGAAGTTTCCCGGGGGCTTCGCCCCCGAACCCCCGGAGGGCGGTGAGCGCTTACGCGCCACCGCCCTCCGGCGTTTTGTGCGTGGGATCGCAGCGTGCGCCCCGAATCCCCCCGCGTAGCTCGACGGCTGGTCCCCCACCGCCCGCGGGGCTTGGGGGCGCAGCCCCCATAAAACAACCCCTTCCACCGGATGGTGGGCGCGACAGCGCCCGCCGACCGCGGGCGTAATGTCGGTCGGATGACCAGATCCCCCACCCTCGCCGAGGTGATCCGGGCCAGGCGCGCGCTGGGGTCGCGCGCGGACGGGCACCGGCTGGCGCTGGTGATCGAGGGCGGGGGCAGCCGCGGGGTGTACTCCAGCGGCATGGTCAAGGGCCTGGAGGAGCTGGGGCTGGCGGGCGTCTTCGACGCGGTGTACGGGACATCGGCGGGCGCGGTGAACGGCGCCTGGCTCCTGTGCGGCCGCGCGATCCCCGGCATGCGCTCCTGGACCGACCGCACGATCATGAACCGCGTCATCGACCCGAGGCGCCTGCTCCGCGGCGGCGCCGCCTTCGACGTGCACTACCTGGTGCACCGCGTCTACGACGGCCTGGAGCCGATGGACTTCCCCGCCATCCTGAACAACAGCACCACCTTCCACCCCATCGCCACCGACGCCCGCACCGGCAACGCCATCGACCTGCGTCCGCACATCGTGGACAAGCCGAGCCTGCTGCTCGCGCTGCGCGCCAGCGCGAACCTGCCGATCCTGGCCGGCGGCCCGGTGCTCCTCGACGGCGTCCCGTACTTCGACGGCGGCATCGCCGAGCCGGTTCCGATCCGCACCGCGCTGCGCTCGAACCCGACGCACCTGCTGGTCCTGCGCACCCGCCGCGCCGACGAACTCCGCCCGCCCACCTCGCGCACCCACCGCGTGATCGGCGGCAACTACCTGCGGCTGCGGGCCCCCGGCGCCTACCGCACCTGGCTCGCGCGCGAGGCGCGGCAGGAGACCGTGGAACCGCTCCTCGCCGGGCTCGGCGCCGCCGCACTGCAGCTGCACCCGCCCGCGGGGGCGCCGGAGGTCGGGAGCAGCGCGCGCGACACCGAATTGCTGGCCGCGGCGCTGGAGATCGGGCGGCGCGCGGTGTACACCGCGTTCGCGAGCGTGGACGCCTGATCAGAGCCCGACGGTGACGCCGTCGGAGAAGGCGAAGTCGTGCAGCTCCAGGTAGGCGGGGGCGGTGCCGCTCGGCAGGTCGAACACCAGAATCGTCGAGCCCGAGCCGGCGGGCGCCAGCTCGAAGGAGTAGCCGTAGCCCTGCTGGGTGCTGTGCCAGGCGGTGGCGGTGGTGTCCTGGTCGTGCGCCTGCCCGGTGCTGTCGATCAGCTTCTGCCCGAACGGGGTGTACCACTTGGGCTCGTCCGAGATGTTGCGGATGTCCATGCGGACCACGGTGTACGCACCGGACGCCGTCTCCAGCCCGATCCGCGCGACCCCGGACTCGACCTTCGTGACCAGGAACTCGAACTTGCCGTCCCTGGCCGGGCCCAGCGATTCCTGCACCGTCGGCGGGGTGCGCTCGGCCTCGTCCGGGGTACCGGCCGCGATCAGCGCCAGGCAGCCCGCGGCGACCGCGAACGGGGCGATGACGATCACGATCGTCGCCAGGATCAGGCGGCGCAGCAGGCCCCCGCGCTTGCGCCTGCGCCGCGGCGCCTGGGCCGGGGGTGCCGCCGGGTACGCCGGGGCGCTGCCGCCGCGGGACGGCCAGGACGGGCCGTGCGCCGGGCGGCGCGGGCGCACCGCGTTCCAGCCCGCCGGGCGGAACGAGCGGGCGTAGTCCTGGAGCGGACGGGCCCAGTTCGCCGGTGGTTGCGCCGGACCGGCCGGCGGGCGGCGCAGGTACCACTTGCGCTCCGGCGCGGGGTTCCCGGCGCCCCCGTTGCCGCCGGGCGCCACCGCACGGCCGGGCACCGGATACCCCGATGCGGCGGGCCGGGGCGTGATCGCCGGAACGGGTCTCGGCGGGGCGACCACAGCCCGGCCCGCAGCTCGCGGCGCCGCATTCGCGGCACCACGACTCGGCGGCCCGGCCACGACCGGCCCGGCCACGACCGGCCCGGCCACGACCGGCCCGGCCACGACCGGCCCGGCCACGACCGGCCCGGCCACGACCGGTGCAGCCACGGCCGGTGCAGCCACGGCCGGTGCAGCCCCGGCCGCCCCTACCCGCGGCGGTTCGTACCGCGTGGCGACCAGGGTCGGCGTCGGCCCGGGGACGGGCATGGACAGCGTCGGCATGGGCCCGCCCGACCCGGGCAGCAGGCGAACGGCATCGGCGGCGAACTCCCCGGCGGAGGGGTAGCGATCCCCCGGCTCCTTGGCCAGCCCGCGCGCGATCACCGCGTCGAACGCGGCGGGCACGCCGGGCACCCCGGCGACGCTCGGCGGCACGGTCATCAGGTGCCCGTGCATCTGCCGCGCCGGATCGGTGTCGCCGAAAGGCCGCCTCCCGGTGAGGCATTCGTAGAAGACGCAGGCCAGCGAGTACACGTCCGCGCGGGCGTCGGCGCTGCCGGAGAACCGCTCGGGCGCCATGTACGCCCAGGTGCCGATCGCCATTCCGGCGGTGGTCATCTGCGTGTGCCCGACCCCGTGCGCGATGCCGAAGTCGATGAGCACGGCGAACCCGTCCGGGCGGACGACGATATTGGACGGCTTGACGTCGCGGTGCACGAGCCCGGCGGTGTGCGCGCAGTCCAGCGCCCGCGCCACCTGCGTGATCACCGCGACGGCTACTCCGGGGGGCAGCGGACCGCCGGACGCGAGCCGGGCACCGAGATCGGTGCCGTCGACGTAGGCCATCTCGATGTAGAGCCGCCCGTCGACGGCGCCGTGCGAGTGGATGGGCACGATGTGCGGGCTGTCCAGCCCGGCGATCACCCGCGCCTCGCGCTCGAAGCGGCGGCGGTAGGTCTCGTCGGCGGTGAGCTCGGCGGAGAGCAGCTTCAGCGCCACCCGCCTGCCCGCCTCGGTGTCGTGCGCGAGCCAGACCTGGCCCATCCCGCCGCTGCCGAGCAGCCGGTCCAGCCGGTAGCGGCCGAAGCGCGCGGCCGCCATCAGCGGTGCCCGCCTGGCAGCCGGGCACAGCCCGCTCGAACGGACCCCATCACGTACCTCCCGTCGCCGTCGAGTGGCCGGCATCGGAGCTCGGGATTCCGATCCCCACCCCCGAACGCAGCGTAACCCCGGACCGTCGCGCCGCCCAGTGCCGATTCCTGTGACCCGGCCGACGTCCCCGTTCAGCTGGCCGAGAGCCGATCCCGCAGTTGCCTGCACCGTGCCTTCCACCCGGTCTCCGCGGTGTCCTCAAGGCAGCGCGCGAGCAGGGCCAACGCTTCGGCCCGCACCAACGGGTCCACGATGCCCTGCTCGTAGCGCTCGAGGTTCTCCGCGATCCGCCGCCGAACGCCGATTTCACTGATGTCGAGTTGCCCGAGGGCAGTGACGCCAGCAGCGAGATCGATATCCAACAGCACCGGCACGAACCGCCGTCCGACTCCGACGTCGTCCGAGGCGTTCGCGATCTGCACGCATTGGAGCAGTACATCCGGATCAGGCGGTCGTTCCCGGTACAACTCGGCGAAAGATGAGATGGCGGTTCGCTGCACCCCCTGTTCCTCGGCCGCTGCGAGTTCGAGCGCGGTATCCGCGTCTACCCCGGCCGCGGCCAGTGCCGATACCGCACGCTTCCGCAGGTTCTTGTCCTCGAACTCGTCGGCCGCGATCCTGGTCGCGAGCAGCCGCTCCTCCGCACCGAGCGGCAGCCCCTGTGCGATCGATCGCCCGATCGCCGCGCGGCGATTTCGCTGCTGCTGATCCTGGAGCAGCACGTGAAAGTGTGTCGCCAACTGCCCCTTCAGCCGCTGCACGAAGTTGGCGTGGGTGAAGGTGACAACGGTGTACTCGGCGAACTCGAGCTCGCGCAGCAGGTCGAGCAGTCGGCGATCGTGCTCATCGCGAATGGCACCGGTATCGGTCAGCGCGTCGCGCAGATTCAGATAGCGGGTGTAGGTGCGTGTCAGGCACATGATGATAAACGGCTTCCCCGATCGCCTGGCCTCGCGAATCTCGTGCTCCCAGGTGATCTTTCCGAATTGCTCCACGATGACGAAGACGCAGAGATCCGCTTCCTGCACGGTGAGGCGCGAATTGCCGGACCAGCTCGAGCCCTCCGAGTTCAGATAGCGAATTGTCCCGGAGCGGAAGTCCAGTGGTTCACCGCCGATCTGTCCGATCGTCTCCGCGAATTGGTCCAGGATTTCGTCAGTATCTCCCGCACCGCACAGCATCACCCGAAGCACCGCGGCCCCCTTCCCGTCTCCCGGAGATCGTCCCCGACGACCGCGCCGCCACCTATCGGTCGAACAGCGGACAGGCAGGGCGGAACCCGCTCTTCCTCCGCGGTGGTCGATACACTCACCCCGTGACCACCTCGTACAGCGTCTTCTGCAGCTACGCCGCACCTGACCGGGACCGGGTACTCCCCTTCATCGAGCGGCTGCGCGCGGACGGCGTCGACGCGACATTCGACTACTGGGAAGTGCAGCCGGGCGACGACATCGTGGCGTGGATGTCAGCGGGTATCGACCGGAGCAGCGCCGCGCTGATCTTCGTCTCGCAGAACTGGGCGAAGGGCACCTGGGTAATGGACGAGTTCACCTCGCTCATCTTCCGCCGCGTCACCGATCGCCTGCGCGTGATTCCCATCCTGCTCGAGCGAGACCTCAAACTCCCCGCCGCGATCGCCAAACTCGCCCATCGGACGCTGGATGACTACGACCAGGTTCGCGCGACACTCCGCCCCTGAATGCTCACCCACGGTTTCTGGATTACCGCGAAAAGAACGGTATTTCGACGATCACCACCGATCACGTCAGCCAACGGCGATCGCCACGAATACCCCTGCATAAGCAACCGCGAAGATCACGGGAATCCACTTCTCCACGTCCGTCAATCGCAGGAACAGTCCGCGATCTTTCCCCGCACCGAGCAAGTCCCACTCAGCGCGCCAATATGGCGATGACGGCAATTGCTCCTCCAGCCACCCGATCACCTGGTACTTGGCCGCGCTCAGCTGCCGATACGAGCGCAGCAGATAGAACCACACGGCGCTCTGCGCGAGGACACCGAGCAGTGCGAAGGAGAGCTGCCACAGCGGAGCGTTCATCAGCGTGCCCGTCGCACCCGCGGCAGCGAGCAGCGCGGTGTTCAAGGTGAGGAAGAAGGTATTTGCCAGGCCCCGGCGCTGACTCATTCGGTCGGCCATCTCGACGTACAGCTTGTACTGCTCGAGGATGGCAGCGCGGTACTGCGCCTTGGATTCGTAATGCGTGGAATCAATTCCGGTCCACAGCCGGGCACTCGACGGCGAATTCACTACGCCAGACTAGCCCCTCAGCACCACAGCGGGTGGGTCGAGCCTCGCGATATAGCACCCCGGACCTACCGCTCGGTATCCCTCGAACGACTGAAAAATACATTGTGCGGCAGGGTTTTCAACGGCTGCTCATCGATCGCGAGCATTTAGGATGGCCGCATGACCACAGCCGACCCCCGGCCGCAGTCCCAGGTCTTCTGCAGCTGCGCCCGCCCCGACCTCGACGTGGTCAAACCATTCGTGGAGCGCCTGCGCGCCGCCGGTGTCGACGCCCGACTGGAGGAGTGGGAGGTTCGGCCGGGTGACGATGTCGTCGCGATCATCGGCCGGAGCATCGATAGCTCCAGGGCGGCGCTCATCTTCGTCTCCAGGAACTGGTTCGACGGAGCCTGGGTTCAGGATCAGTTCACCTCGCTGATCTACAACCGGGTAGAGAAGGGCATTCGCGTAATCCCGATCATGGTCGAGGAGATCCTGGATTTGCCGGCTGATCTGGCCAAACTCAAACCCGCGCTTATCACCGATTTCAGCGCTGTTCGGGATACTCTGCTCGACCGTGAACGTCGCCCCGGGCTCGGCTCGACGCAGCGAGCCGTCACCCGCGACCTGCGCATCCGAGTACACCTCGGCGCGGCGGAGCTCACGACCACACTTCTCGACGGCACCACCGAACTCGCATCGGACAGCGGCCTGCCGACCGCGGCGCTCACCCTCGACTCGGCGCGCGACCTGACCGAGTTCGGTGGTCGGCTGACTGCCTCCCTGCTCCCCGCAGCCACCGGCACCCGGCTCGATGCCGAACTCGGCGGACTCGGTGGACTCGGCGCGGTGGCGGATCTGGTGTTCGAGTTGCCCGGCGAACTCCAACACGCCGCCGTCGAGGCAACCGTGCTGCCCTCCGGGCTCGTTCCGGCCGTCGCACCGGGGATCCGGCTGCGGCGCAGTAGTTCCGCAGCGGATCCCGTGGTGCGCACCACGGCGGGGCCGCTGAAGATTCTCGCCGTCGTCGGCGCTCCGGACGAGACCCGCACCGGTTCGGCGCCGCTACGGGTGGAGCAAGAGATGGGGGTGCTGATCGGCGCCGTCGGAGCGGCCGTCGATACCCGCGCCGCACAGGTGCGCATTCTGGAGGTCACCACCCCCACCGCCATCGAACGCGCCCTTGAGCAAGATGCTTACCACGTCGTCCACCTATCCGGGCACGGCGGACCGGCCGGGATCGAGATGCACAACGAGGACGGCGCCCCCGTGTGGCTCACTCCGGGCGATTTCTTCGCCGCGATGCAGGGCGCGTCCACCGCGATCCCGCTGGTCTTCGTCTCCGCCTGCGACATACCGCAATCTGGCGACAGCTTCGCCGCGCAGCTGCACCACCTCGGAATTCCACAGGTGATCACAATGCAGGCGCCGGTGTCCGACGACTACGCGACGCTGCTGGCAATGCACTTCTACCGGCAGCTCGCCACCCACGTCTCTCCGCGCACGGGTGCTGCGCTCGCCACCGCCCGCCGAGCCGTCGAAGCGGACGAGACACGGCCCCGGCGGGCGACCCCCGAGTGGCCGGTACCAGCCCTATGGGCCAACGACGACGGCCCGCTCATCGACCCCGAACTGCGCCGCGATCCGCTGCGCGGCCAACCTCGGATGGCGCTGCTCGGCGAGATGCCGCTGCTCGGTCCCGGCGAGCTGATCGGCCGCCGCCGCGAACTGCGCGACACCATGCGCGCGCTCCGCGCACCGCAGTCGTCCGGAGCGGTGCTCACCGGAATCGGCGGCACCGGAAAGAGCAGCATCGCCGGCCGGGCGGCCGCGCGGGCGCTCGCGGAAGACTACGTGTGCGCGGTCGTCTCCGGGGCGTGGAATCTGGAACGGATCTGCGCTAACCTCGCGGACGCCCTTGCCGATGCCGCCGTGGTGCAGCCTGACTCCTGGGTCGCCCTGGCCGTTGCTCGTGCGACCCGCCCCCGCATCGATGACCAGTCCCGGATTTTACTGCTCACCACCCTGCTGCGCAGCGCTCGGATTCTCCTGGTGATCGACAACTTCGAGACCAACCTCACTGCTGACGGCACAGATTTCACCGACCCCGGCATCGAGAGTGTGCTGCGGCAGCTTGTGATCTCCTGCGGCACCGGGACGCTGCTGATCACCAGCCGCTACCCACTCCCCGGTCTGCGCGACCTGATCCAGCACATCCCCATCGGCCCGCTCTCGGCCAACGAGACCCGGCGCCTCATCATGCGCCTGAGCGGCTTGGACGCCCTCGCCAGCGCCGACCGCGCCCTCGTGCATCGCCTCATCGGCGGCCACCCCCGTGCCCTCGAACTTCTCGACGCGGTTCTGCTGCGCGCCGCGTCGAACAGCGCCGCGACCGCCGTCGCCGCGCGCATCACCGCCAAACTGCTCGACCTCGCGCAGAAGTCCGGCATCGATCTCGACGCGCCGCGGACGGTGGAGGCAGGCATCGACGCCACGATCGCCCTCGGCGCCGCCGACATCGCGCTCGATACCCTGCTCGAGCAGCTCTCCGAGGTGGAATCGGAGGTGCTGCTCCAGGTCGCGGCGGCCAATCTGCCCGTCCCCGTCGACCTGCTCAGCACCCTGCTGGACGAGGTCGGAGCCTGCCCGCACGAAGCGATGCCGGGGGCGATCCGGCGCCTTCTCGACCTCTCCCTACTCGCTGAGACCGAACACGGGCTGTGGATGCACCGATGGACCGCTGGTGCATTCGAGGTTCATGTGGAGGCCGGTGACTGGCGTCGCCGCTGCCATCAAGCGGGTCAAATTCGTCTCAAGCAACTTCTTCGCAGTAAGCATGTCGCGGACGGCATCGAGGCGACGGAGAACTTTCTCAAGGCCGAGAGCTGGGACGATGCGGTCGGTATCGGAGTCTCCGTTGCGAAATTTCTCAGCGACCCGAAACACCCCGCGATTCATCAACGGCTCTCGTTCACCGGGCTCGTCGCCCATGCGCTGCCAACCGAACACCCCGGTATTCACTTCTTCACAGACTTGGAAACCCAGGCACTGGAAGCTCTCGGTTTCACCGAGTTGGCACTCGACCGGGCTCAGTCCAACCTCACCGGGTTGGATGCCCGCGCCACCGACGAACCCGGCCGCACCGACTACCAACGCGACCTCTCCGTCTCCTACAACAAAGTCGGCGACCTCTACCGAGCCCTCGGACGCGGCGACGACGCCATGAACGCCTACCAGAACAGCCTCACCATCGCCCAGAAACTCGCCACCGACGAACCCGGCCGCACCGACTACCAACGCGACCTCTCGATCTCCTACGACAACGTCGGCGACCTCTACCGAGCCCTCGGACGCGGCGACGACGCCATGAACGCCTACCAGAACAGCCTCACCATCCGACAAAAACTCGCCACCGACGAACCCGGCCGCGCCGACTACCAACGCGACCTCTCCGTCTCCTACAACAGAGTCGGCGACCTCTACCAGGCCCTCGGACGCGGCGACGACGCCATGAACGCCTACCAGAACAGCCTCACCATCCGACAAAAACTCGCCACCGACGAACCCGGCCGCACCGACTACCAACGCGACCTCTCGATCTCCTACGACAACGTCGGCGACCTCTACCGAGCCCTCGGACGCGGCGACGACGCCATGAACGCCCACCAGAACAGCCTCACCATCGCCCAGAAACTCGCCACCGACGAACCCGGCCGCACCGACTACCAACGCGACCTCTCGATCTCCTACAACAGAGTCGGCGACCTCTACCAGGCCCTCGGACGCGGCGACGACGCCATGAACGCCCACCAGAACAGCCTCACCATCGCCCAGAAACTCGCCACCGACGAACCCGGCCGCACCGACTACCAACGCGACCTCTCGATCTCCTACAACAAAGTCGGCGACCTCTACCAGGCCCTCGGACGCGGCGACGACGCCATGAACGCCTACCAGAACAGCCTCACCATCCGACAAAAACTCGCCACCGACGAACCCGGCCGCACCGACTACCAACGCGACCTCTCGATCTCCTACGACAACGTCGGCGACCTCTACCGAGCCCTCGGACGCGGCGACGACGCCATGAACGCCCACCAGAACAGCCTCACCATCGCCCAGAAACTCGCCACCGACGAACCCGGCCGCACCGACTACCAACGCGACCTCTCGATCTCCTACAACAGAGTCGGCGACCTCTACCAGGCCCTCGGACGCGGCGACGACGCCATGAACGCCTACCAGAACAGCCTCACCATCCGACAAAAACTCGCCACCGACGAACCCGGCCGCACCGACTACCAACGCGACCTCTCGATCTCCTACGACAACGTCGGCGACCTCTACCGAGCCCTCGGACGCGGCGACGACGCCATGAACGCCTACCAGAACAGCCTCACCATCGCCCAGAAACTCGCCACCGACGAACCCGGCCGCACCGACTACCAACGCGACCTCTCGATCTCCTACAACAGAGTCGGCGACCTCTACCAGGCCCTCGGACGCGGCGACGACGCCATGAACGCCCACCAGAACAGCCTCACCATCGCCCAGAAACTCGCCACCGACGAACCCGGCCGCACCGACTACCAACGCGACCTCTCGATCTCCTACAACAGAGTCGGCGACCTCTACCAGGCCCTCGGACGCGGCGACGACGCCATGAACGCCCACCAGAACAGCCTCACCATCGCCCAGAAACTCGCCACCGACGAACCCGGCCGCACCGACTACCAACGCGACCTCTCCGTCTCCTACAACAAAGTCGGCGACCTCTACCAGGCCCTCGGACGCGGCGACGACGCCATGAACGCCTACCAGAACAGCCTCACCATCCGACAAAAACTCGCCACCGACGAACCCGGCCGCGCCGACTACCAACGCGACCTCTCCGTCTCCTACCAGCGCCTCGGAAACCTTCACCGCGAACTCGGCCATCTCGATAACGCAAAGGCAGCGTTCGACGAGCACCTCAACTTCGCGAAAATCACGTGGCTCATGGCCCCCACGGTCGTCAATCACGTCGTAGACCTGGCTCTCGCGCAGTTCCTCTCCGCAGACTTCCATCCGGACGGCGATCATCGGATCGCCGCGGCCCGTGAACTGCTCGAGCAGGTCGGCGTGGACCGCCTTCCGCCCAATGGGCGCGCACTTCTGAAACAAATCACTCATGACGATTCCGAAGAAACTGAGTAAATTGTCAGAAGTTCGCTCTGCGTCGAGCGAAGCGGAAGGAGCTACATGGACCCCATCAAGATCAACGCGGGCTCCTGGTACCTGCGCGTACTCCGCGCCGACGAGCGGATCGACGACCGCCCCGCCCTGATCGCGGGCGGCATCACCGACCCCGTCCATGTGCGCGAGCGCACCGCGCAGCGGGCCGAGGGCACACACCTCTCCTGGGCCGTGTGCGAGCCGACGACCGCCGAGCTGGTCGCCGAGATCGGCGTCACGCCCGGCGCGGACGGGACGGCCACCGTCACCGGCTGGGCGCGGGACGGGTTCGAGGAGGCGCTCGACGCGGCCCGCGGCGCGGTGGTCCGCTTCACCGAGGGCGCGCTCGGCCTGCGGATCGGCTGACGAGCCCGCACCGGTCGCCGGGGCACGGCCCCGGCGCCCCACAGCCGCGAGGAACCGCCGGACGCCGCTCGGATCGAAGTTTTTGGCCTGCACTGAACCACGGCTATGGGCGGGCTGCACCACGATCCGGCGCTCGTGACCGCGGCCCTCAGCCCAGCTCCACCAGCACCCGCCCCAGTGCGTCCACCGCCTCGTCCAGCTCCGCCACGGTCACCGTGAGCGGCGCCCGGAAGCGGATCCCGCGCTCCCCGGTCCCGAGGACGAGCACGTGTTCCCGCTCGCGCAGCACCCGTACCACCTCGTCCCGGAAAGCACCGGACCGCACGTCCACCGCGCAGAACAGCCCGCGCCCGCGCGGCTCGCGCACCAGCGGGACGAGCCCGCGCAGCCGCTCCAGCAGGTGCGCCCCGAGCACCCCGGCCCGCTCGACCAGCCCGTCGGCCTCGATCACCTCGAGAATCCGCCGCGCCCGCACCATGTCGCCGAGATTCCCGCCCCAGGTGGAGTTCAGCCGCGAGCCGACATGGAACACGTTGTCCGGCACCTCGTCCACCCGCCCACCGGCCATGATCCCGCAGACCTGGGTCTTCTTCCCGAACGCCACCACATCCGGCGCCAACCCCAATTGCTGGTACGCCCAGGTGCTTCCGGTGATCCCCACCCCGGTCTGCACCTCGTCGAGCACGAACAGCGCGTCGTGCTCGAGGCACAGCTCCTGCACGGCCGCCAGAAACTCGGCACGGAAGTGCCGGTCCCCGCCCTCGCCCTGGATGGGCTCGGCGAGGAAGCAGGCGATGTCGTGCGGATGCTCGGCGAAGGCGCGGCGCGCGGCGGCGAGCGCCCGCTCCTCGGCGGCGCGCACATCGTGGCCCGCGCGCAGGTACGGCGCCTCGATGCGCGGCCAGTCGAACTGGGGGAAGCGCTCGGTCTTCACCGGATCGGTGTTGGTGAGCGAGAGCGTGTAGCCGGAGCGGCCGTGGAAGGCGCCGGTCAGGTGCAGCACCCGCGAGCCTGGCGCCGGGCGCCCGCGCGCCTCGTTGTGCCTGCTCTTCCAGTCGAACGCGGTCTTCAGCGCGTTCTCGACGGCGAGCGCGCCGCCGTCGACGAAGAACAGGTGCGGGAGCCGCGGGTCACCGAGCACCCGGACGAAGGTGCGCACGAAGCGGGCCATGGCGACGGTGTAGATGTCGGAGTTGCTCGGCTTGTGCAGCGCCGCCTCCAGCAGCTCGGCGCGGAAGGCCGGGTCGGCGGCGAGCGCGGGGGGGTTCATGCCGAGCGCGTTGGAGGCGAAGAAGCCGAACATGTCGAGGTAGGCGGTGCCGTCCCGTTCGTCGACGAGCCGCCTGCCCGCGGAGCGCCGCAGGTCGAGCACCAGGTCGAAACCGTCGGCGAGGATGCTGCCCGCGAGGAGCTCGCGGACATCGGCCGGGGCGATCCCGGGGCGTTCGAGTTCGAGGGTCACACCCCCAATCGTAAGGAAAATTTGCGGAATCTCTACCTGGATCCGTATAAATTACTGCGCAAGGCTACTTGTCATAGAATGTCTGCAGAATGATGGTGCTGCGGGTACGGACGTTGGCGGTCGCCCGGATCTCCTGCAGCAGCTGCTCCAGGTGCCGCGGCGAGGCCACCCGGACGGTGAGGACGTAACTCTCGTCACCGGCAACCGAGTGGCACGCCTCGATTCCGGCGATGCCCTGCAGCAGTGCGGGCGCCTCGTCGGGCTGCGACGGATCGAGAGGGGTGATGGCGACGAATGCGGAGAGCAGCTGCCCGAGTGCCTCCGGGTCGACCTTGGCGGTGTACCCGCGGATCACGCCGCGCGCCTCCAGCCTGCGCACCCGCGACTGCACCGCCGACACCGAGAGGCTCGCCTTCTCCGCGAGGTTCGACAGCGTCGCCCGCCCGTCGGCCATCAGCTCCCGGATCAGCAGACGATCGATGTCGTCGAGAACGGGTCGTGCAGGTGAATCCGCCATCACCGAAGGCTAACTCAGCGGAACCGCGCAGGTGCGGGAAGTTCGGCCGGTTCACATCCGCTCCGCCGATCGTGCTGCGTTCGGACCCAACGATGTTCGCGTTTCCGCGCTCTCCAGGGAGGACCCCGTGACCGATACCGTCACCACCGATCCGATCGCCGCCCGCGCGCTCGGCCTGCTCGCGGCGCTCGGCGTCCCGCCGCCGGAGCCCGGCGAGCTCGGCGCCCGCACCCCGATCACCGGCGCCGTGCTCTTCCCGATCCGCACCGACTCGCCCGCCGATGCCGAGTCCGCGATCGAGCGCGCCGCGCACGCCTTCCGCGGCTGGCGCACGGTGCCCGCGCCGGTGCGCGCGGCCGTGGTGCGCAGGCTCGGCGAACTCCTGGTGACCCATCGGGAGGAGCTGGGCGGGCTGGTCACGCTGGAGGCGGGGAAGATTCCGGCGGAGGCGGTCGGCGAGGTGCAGGAGATGGTCGACGTCTGCGAGTTCGCGGTCGGGCTCTCCCGGCAGCTGTACGGGCGCACCATGCCGTCCGAGCGGCCGGGGCACCGGCTGCTGGAGACCTGGCACCCGCTCGGGGTGGTCGGGGTGATCTCGGCGTTCAACTTCCCGGTCGCGGTGTGGGCGTGGAACACCGCGATCGCGCTGGTCTGCGGGGACACCGTGGTCTGGAAGCCCTCCGAGCTGACGCCGCTCACCGCGCTGGCCTGCCACACCCTGCTGCGCCGGGCAGCGCTTGACGTCGGCGCGGATCCCGAGGTGCACCAGCTGGTGCTCGGCGGCGCGGAGAACGGGGCGGCGCTGGTGGACGATCCGCGGGTCGCGCTGCTCAGCGCCACCGGGTCGGTGCCGATGGGGCGCGCGGTGGCGCCGCGGGTGGCCGCGCGGTTCGGCCGCTGCCTGCTGGAGCTGGGTGGCAACAACGCCGCCGTCGTCACGCCGTCGGCCGATCTGGAGCTCGCGGTGCGCGGCATCGTCTTCGCGGCGGCGGGGACCGCAGGGCAGCGCTGCACCACGCTGCGCAGGTTGATCGTGCACCGCTCGATCGCGGACGAGCTGTCAGACAGGCTGGCGGCCGCCTACGGTCAGCTGCGGGTGGGCGACCCCACCGAGCCGGGCGTGCTGGTCGGGCCGCTGATCCACGAGCGCGGGTACCACGCCATGACGGCGGCGCTGGAGCGCGCGGTGGCCGACGGCGGCGAGATCGTCGCCGGGGGTACCAGGGTGGACGGCTTCGGGCCGGACGCCTACTACGTGCGGCCCGCGCTGGTGCGGATGCCCGCGCAGACCGCGATCGTCCGGGAGGAGACCTTCGCGCCGATCCTCTACCTGCTCACCTACGACGACCTCGACACCGCCATCGAGCTGCACAACGCCGTGCCGCAGGGGCTGTCGTCGGCGATCTTCACCGGGAATCAGCGCGAGGCGGAGCGGTTCCTCGCCGCCGACGGGTCGGACTGCGGGATCGCCAATGTGAATATCGGCACGTCGGGGGCGGAGATCGGCGGGGCCTTCGGCGGGGAGAAGCAGACCGGGGGCGGGCGGGAGTCGGGGTCGGACTCCTGGAAGGCGTACATGCGGCGGGCCACCAACACGGTGAACTACTCGACGGAGTTGCCGCTGGCGCAGGGAATTCGGTTCGAGTAGGGGTTCAGGCCGGGAGACGCAGGGTCCAGGCGCTGCGGAAGTGCAGCCGGGTGCGGGAGCCGGGTGGGACGTCCACCCGCCAGAACGCGCTCGGCGGCGCGTCCAGCGTGGTGACCACGGCGGCTCGCACCACCGCCGGGTGCGTCACGGCCAGGACCGCCGCCCCGCGGGCAGCGACCTCGGCCAGCCACGCCCCGACCCGGGCGACCACGGCCACCACCGACTCGCCCCCGTGCCCATCGAACGCCGGGTCGGTCAGCCATGCGTGCAACTGCTCCGGCGGCAGCTCGGCCATGCCGAGACCACGCCACCGCCCGGCGTCCAGATCCCGCAGCGCCGGATCGACCTCGGCCCGCACGCCGAGCACCGCCGCGGTCCGCACCGCCCGCCGCTCCGGCCCGGTCAGCACCACCGCGGGCGGCCGCGCGACCGGTGCCGCGGCCCAGGTGTCGAGCAGCGGCTCGTCGTCCGGGAACCGCCCGGCCCGCAACGCACCGGTAATCCCGTGGCTCACCAGATCGAGCCGCACCATCCCCGCCATACCGGCAGGTTAACCGCGCTGTCGGTACCCAGGTGCACACTGGGGCCATGGACCGGTTCTCCCCAGCGACCAGGCAGTGGTTCGACGGCGCCTTCCCGGCGCCGACGTCCGCGCAGCTCGGCGCCTGGGAGGCGATCGCCGCGGGCGCGCACACCCTGGTCATCGCGCCGACCGGCTCCGGCAAGACGCTCTCCGCCTTCCTGTGGGCCATCGACCGGCTGGCCACCCGCGACCCAGCGGCCAAGGTCCGCGCGCGCGGCGAGCCGCAGGCCGGCACCTCGGTGCTCTACGTCTCCCCGCTCAAGGCGCTGGCGGTGGATGTCGAGCGCAACCTGCGCGCCCCGCTCGCCGGGGTCGCGCGCACCGCGGCCAGGCTGGGGCTGGAGCCGCCGGAGATCACCGTCGGCGTGCGCTCCGGCGACACCCCGGCGGGCGAGCGCAGAGCCATGCAGCGCACCCCGCCGGACATCCTGATCACCACCCCGGAGTCGCTGTTCCTCATGCTCACCTCGGCGGCGCGGGAGACGCTGCGCGAGGTGCACACCGTGATCGTCGACGAGGTGCACGCCATCGCGGGCGGTAAGCGCGGCGCGCACCTCGCGCTCTCGCTGGCCCGGCTGGACGCGCTGGACGCGCTGGCCGAGCACCCGGCCCAGCGCATCGGGCTCTCCGCCACCGTGCGCCCGCCGGAGGAGGTGGGGCGCTTCCTGGTCGGCCCCGCGCCGATCACCATCGTGGCGCCGCCCGCGGCGAAGACCTTCGACCTCTCGGTGCGGGTCCCGGTGGCGGACATGACCGAGCCGGATTCCGGCGGCGAGTCCGACCAGCCCGGCTCGATCTGGCCGCACGTCGACGCGGCCATCGTCGACCTGGTGCTCGAGCACCGCAGCTCCATCGTCTTCGCCAATTCGCGGCGGCTGGCCGAGCGGCTCACCGCCCGGCTGAACGAGACCTACGCCGAGCGGATGGGCGAGCCCGTCGACACCGCGCACGGCCCGCCCGCCCAGATCGGCGCCTCGACCGACGTGGTGCACGGTGCCGGACAGCTGCTGGCGCGGGCGCACCACGGCTCGGTGAGCAAGGAGCAGCGCGCGCTCATCGAGGACGACCTCAAGAGCGGGCGGCTGCGCTGCGTGGTCGCCACCAGCAGCCTGGAGCTCGGCATCGACATGGGCGCGGTCGACCTCGTCGTCCAGGTGGAGGCGCCGCCGTCGGTGGCGAGCGGGCTGCAGCGGGTCGGGCGGGCCGGGCACCAGGTGGGTGAGATCTCGCGCGGCGTGCTCTTTCCCAAGCACCGCACCGACGTGGTGCACACCGCGGTCACCGCGCACCGGATGCTCTCCGGGCAGATCGAGGCGCTGCGCATGCCCGCGCACCCGTTGGACATCCTGGCCCAGCAGACGGTCGCCGCCTGCGCGCTCGAGCCCATCGACGTGGACGGCTGGTTCGAGCTGGTGCGCGGCACCGGCAGTTACAGCGGGCTGCCGCGCTCCGCCTACGAGGCGGTGCTCGACCTGCTGGCCGGGCGCTACCCCTCGGACGAGTTCGCCGAGCTGCGGCCGCGGCTGGTCTGGGATCGGGACGCGGGCACGCTCACCGGCCGCCCCGGCGCGCAGCGGCTCGCGGTCACCTCCGGTGGCGCGATCCCGGACCGCGGCATGTTCGCGGTGTACATGGTCGGCGAGAAGGCCTCCCGGGTGGGCGAGCTGGACGAGGAGATGGTCTACGAGTCCCGGGTCGGCGATGTCTTCGCGCTCGGCGCCACCAGCTGGCGGATCGAGGAGATCACCTACGACCGGGTGCTGGTCACGCCCGCCTTCGGCCAGCCGGGCAGGCTGCCGTTCTGGCACGGCGACGGGCTCGGCCGCCCGGCCGAGCTGGGCGAGGCGGTCGGCGAGTTCGTGCGCAACGCGGGCAGGCACCTGGACGACGGCGGCATCGAGAAGCTCACCGCCGCGGCCGGGCTGGACGACTTCGCCAGGGACAACCTGGCCGCGCTGCTCACCGAGCAGCGCACCGCCACCGGTCGCCTCCCCACCGACAAGACGCTGGTGGTGGAGCGCTTCCGGGACGAGCTGGGCGACTGGCGGCTGGTGCTGCACTCGCCGTACGGCACGCCGGTGCACGCGGCCTGGGCGCTGGCCATCGGGGCCCGGCTGCGCGAGCGCTTCGAGGTGGACGCCGCGCCGACCGCCTCGGACGACGGCATCGTGGTCCGGCTGCCGGACACCACCGACGAGCCGCCCGGCAGCGAGCTCTTCGTCTTCGAGCCGGACGAGATCGACCAGATCGTCACCGAGCAGGTCGGCACCTCGGCGCTCTTCGCCTCCCGCTTCCGCGAGTGCGCCGCCCGCGCGCTGCTGCTTCCGCGCCGCGATCCGGGCAAGCGCGCCCCGCTCTGGCAGCAGCGCCAGCGCTCGGCGCAGCTGCTGGACGTGGCGCGGAAGTTCCCGGACTTCCCGATCCTGTTGGAGACCGCGCGGGAGTGCCTGCGCGACGTCTACGACCTGCCCGCGCTCACCGAGCTGCTCGGGCGGGTGGCGCGCAGGCAGGTCCGGCTGGTCGAGGTGGAGACGCCGACCCCGTCGCCGTTCGCCAACGCGCTGCTCTTCGACTACATCGGCCAGTTCATGTACGAGGGCGACAACCCGCTGGCCGAGCGCAGGGCCGCCGCGCTCTCGCTGGACTCCGGGTTGCTCGCCGAGCTGCTCGGCCGGGTCGAGCTGCGCGAGCTGCTGGACGCCGCGGTGCTGGAGCAGACCGAGCTGGAGCTGCAGCGGCTCACCCCCGAGCGGCACGCGCGGGATATGGAGGGGCTGGCCGACCTGCTCCGGCTGCTCGGGCCGCTCACCGCCGAGGAGGCGGCCGCGCGCTGCACCGCCGACCCCGTCGACTGGTTCGCCGAGCTGCGGGTGGCGAGGCGGGCGCTGGAGGTCAGCTTCGCCGGGCGCTCCTGGTGGGTCGCGGTGGAGGACGCGGCGCGGCTGCGCGACGCGCTCGGCGTGCCGCTGCCGATCGGCACCCCCGCCGCCTTCGTCGAGCCGGTGCCGGACCCGCTCGGCGATCTGGTCGGCCGCTTCGCCCGCACGCACGGCCCCTTCGACACCGCGGCGGTGGCGGCCAGGTTCGGCCTCGGCACCGCGGTGGCCGCCGCCGCGCTGCACCGCCTCGGCACCGAGAAGCGGGTGGTGGAGGGCGAGTTCACGCCGGCGGCGTCCGGCTCGGAGTGGTGTGACACCCAGGTGCTGCGGCGAATCCGGCGGCGCTCGCTGGCCGCCGCGCGGCACGAGGTCGAGCCGGTGCCGACCGCCGCCTTCGGCCGCTTCCTGCCCGCCTGGCAGCACGTGCGCACCCGCACGCTGCGCGGCGTCGACGGCGTCGCCACCGTGGTGGAGCAGCTCGCGGGGGTGCCGATTCCGGCCTCGGCGTGGGAATCGCTGGTCCTGCCCGCGCGGGTGCGCGACTACTCGCCCGCCATGCTGGACGAGCTCACCGCCACCGGCGAGGTGCTGTGGTCCGGGCACGGCTCGATCACCGGCAAGGACGGCTGGATCGCGCTGCACCTGGCCGAGCAGGCGCCGCTCACCCTGCCCCCCGCCGACGAACCGGAGTTCACCGAGACCCACCTGCGGCTGCTCACCGCGCTCGGCGCGGTGGACGGGGCGATGCCGCAGAGCGGCGGCGCCTACTTCTTCCGGCAGCTCTCCGATGCCACCGGGCTGCTGGACGACACCGCCGTCGCCGCCGCGCTCTGGGACCTGGTCTGGGCCGGGCTGATCTCCGGCGACACCTTCGCCCCGGTCCGCGCGCTGCTCGGCGGCACCACCCGCGCCACCACCGCGCACCGCAGCCCGCGCCGGGCCCCGCGGGCACGCGCCTACCTGCCGCGGCCCGCGCTGCCGACCCGCAGCGGCCCGCCGACGGTGGCGGGGCGCTGGTCGCTGCTGCCCGAACGCGCCGCCGACAACACCGTGCGCGCGCACGCCACCGCCGATCAGCTGCTGGAGCGGTACGGCGTGCTCACCCGCGGCTCGGTGCAGAACGAGGGCGTGCCAGGCGGGTTCGCGCTCATGTACCGGGTGCTCACCGAGTTCGAGGACCGCGGGCGCTGCCGCCGCGGCTACTTCGTCGACTCGCTGGGCGGCGCGCAGTTCTCCACCACCGACGTGGTCGACCGGCTGCGCGCGCACGAACCGCACGACGGGCAGCGCAGCACCGCCACCGCGCTCGCCCTCGCCGCCACCGACCCGGCCAATCCGTACGGCGCGGCGCTGCCCTGGCCCAAGGGCGAGGTAGACGGCGGGCACCGGCCGGGCCGCAAGGCGGGCGCCATGGTGGTGCTGCTCGACGGCGAGCTGGTGGCCTACCTGGAGCGCGGCGGGAAGACGCTGCTCACCTTCACCGAGGACCCCGACGCCAGGCAGGCGGCGGCGAACGCGCTGGCCGAGCTGGTGCACGAGGGCGGGGTTGAGGCGCTGGTGATCGACCGGGTCGACGGCGAGACCGTGCACGGCCACACCTTCGCCGGTTTCCTCACCGCCGCCGGCTTCTCCGCCACCCCGCGCGGGGTGCGGCTGCGCCGCGGCGCGGTACGCAGGGAGGAGCGCCCCCAGCGCGCCGTGCGCCGCCCCGAGTTCGGCCGGTGAGGGTCGCGCCGAGGTGCCGCGATCGGGAAATTATCGGCCCGGGCGGGCGAGGTAACCGCGCGCCACGACGGCTACGCGATCCGGACACCGGCATCGCGTGGCAGCCACACCGCCGTGGCCCCGGCGTGCGCCGGCTCCGCTTCGCTCGCCGCAACCCGGGTATCTCGGATCGCGTGAAGGAGCGCTGCTGTGCCCGAAGGTGACACCGTCTATCGCGCAGCCGCACGGCTGCGCACGGCGCTCGCGGGCAAGATCCTCACCCGCAGCGATTTCCGGGTCCCGCGGTACGCCACCGTCGACCTGCGCGGCCAGCAAGTGGAGAGCGTCGGCTCCTACGGCAAGCACCTGTTCGTGCGCACCCCGACCGCCTCCATCCACACCCACCTCAAGATGGAGGGGCTGTGGCGCACCTACCGCTGCGGCCAGCGCTGGACCCAGCCGCGGGCGACCGCAAGGCTGGTCCTCGGCACCGAGGACGTGGAGGCCGTCGGCTTCTCGCTCGGCAAGGTCGAGGTGTTCCCGCTCGCCGACGAGCACACCGTGATCGACCACCTCGGCCCCGACCTGCTCGGCCCGAACTGGGACCCCGCCGAGGCGGTGCGCAGGCTGGAGCGGTACCCCGAGCAGACCATCGGCGTCGCCCTGCTCGACCAGCGCAATCTGGCCGGCATCGGCAACATCTACCGCAGCGAGGTCTGCTATCTGCGCAAGGTGCACCCGGCGACCCCGGTGCGCGCGGCGGGCGACCTGCTCGCCCTGGTGAACGAGGCCCAGCGCATCCTGAGCAGAGCCGCGCACGACCGCTATGTGCCGCTCGCCTACATGCGGCACAACTGGGGCTGCCGCCGCTGCGGCACCCGCATCGTGCGCCGGGTGCTCGGCGACACCGGCCCGGAGCACGACCGAATCACCCAGCGCGAGCGCGGCATCTGGTTCTGCCCGCGCTGCCAGCCCGAGCCTTGACGAATACCACCGCCCCACCTTTACTGGCAGTCTGTCAATAAGCGCGGAGGGCGGGCGATGGTGGCCGGACAACAGGGCGATCCCCGGAAGTACGTAGTCATCGGCGGCGGCCTGGCCGGCCTCGCAGGCGCGGTCTGGCTGGCCGAGGCGGGCAAGCAGGTCACCCTGCTCGAGCGCCGCGGCAGGCTCGGCGGCCGCACGCACGCCATGCAGGTCGACGCCGTCGACGACCTGCCGGACAACGGCCAGCACGTGATCGCCAGCGGCTACGAGCACCTCTTCCGGTACCTGCGCACCATCGGTACCCGCGAGTACGTCGCCTTCCCGAAGCGCGGCACGCTGCGCTGGCCGGACGGGCGCAGCGTCGACATGTACACCCGCGGCGTCCGCGCGCTCGGCACGCTCTTCGGCGGGCATCCGGACGCGAGCCCGCTGGAGCGGGCGCGCGCCGCCCTCGCCACCGCGCGGCTCGGCCGGCAGGCGCTGCGCCCGCCCGCCGACCTCGCCGACCTCACCACCGCGCAGTGGTTCGACCGGGTCGGCATGCCCGCCAAGGCGCGCGAGGCCATCTGGGACTGGCTGGCGCTCGGCATCGCCGCCGAGCCGGTGCACCAGGAGTCGGCGGCGGTCTTCGCCCGGGTGCTCGCGACCGGTATCCGGCACAGCATCGCGCACCGGCAGGCCGTCACCATCGGCTACCCGACCACCGACCTGGACACGCTCTACATCACCGGGGCGGAGAAGTACTTCCGCGAGCACGGCGTGCAGGTGCGGCACCGGGCGGTCGCGCGGCGCATCGTCATCGAGGACGGCACGGTCACCGGCGTCACGCTGGCCGACGGCAGCACCGTCCCCGCCGACGCCGTGCTCTGCGCGGTGCCGAACGGCAATATCGGCGGCCTCCTCGACGATCTGCCCGAGCACGCCGACATCTACGCCCGCGCGGACAAACTCGGCTACACCCCCATCGTCAGCACCAACCTGTACCTGGACCGCCCGCTCGGCACCCGCTCCGAATTCGAGGCACTGATCGGCGGCACCGGCGTGATCGACGAGGTCTTCGACCGCCAGCTCATGACCGGCCGCAGCACCGAAAGGGCATGGCTCTACTGCCTCACCACCAGCGGCGCCTACGAGCAGATCCACAAGACCAACGAGGAGATCGTCGCCGAGCAGCTGGAGCTGCTGCGCCGCTACTACCCTGCCGCCCGCGCCGCGAAGGTGGTCCATGGCCACGTGGTGCGCATGCCAAGAGCCACCTTCTCCCAGGTCCTCGGCACCCACGACCTGCGCCCCGCCCAGCGCACCTCGATCCCCGGCCTGGTCCTGGCCGGTGACTGGACCGCTACCGACTGGTCCGCGACCATGGAGAGCGCCGTCCAGAGCGCGGCCATAGCCGTCGATCTGCTGCTGGCGCGGGACGAGCGGTAGGTCACCCCTCGCTCGGCACCGGCTCCAGGATCTCCCCGCGCGGCTCGGGGGCGGCGGCGCGCAGGGCGTCGGCAGAGCCGTCGTCGGGCTGGGTCTGGGAGCGGATCTCGGCGTCGACCCTGGCCTGGTAGGTGCTGATCTCCCGGTCGATGTCGGCCTCGTCCCAGCCGAGGATCGGGGCGACCAGGCGGGCGACCTGTTCGGCGCAGGCGGCGCCGCGGTGCGGGTACTCGATGGAGATGCGGGTGCGGCGGGCCAGGATGTCGTCGAGGTGCAGGGCGCCCTCGGCGACCACCGCGTAGACCGCCTCGACCTGGAGGTAGGCGGGGGCGTCGGTGATCGGCTGCAGCAGCTCGGGTTTGCCGTCGGCGAGCGCGAGCACCTCGTCGATGAGCGAGCCGTAGCGGTCGAGCAGGTGCTTGACCCGGTACGGGTGCACGCCGTACGCCTCGGCCAGCTGCACGGTCTGGTTGACCAGCGCGAAGTAGCCGTCGGCGCCGAGCAGCGGCACCTTCTCGGTGATCGATGGCGAGACCCGGGCCGGGATGTCCGCCGCCGCCTCGTCGACGGCGTCGGCGGCCATCACCCGGTAGGTGGTGTACTTGCCGCCCGCGATGCCGACCAGCCCGGGCGCCGTGCGGGCCACCGCGTGCTCGCGGGAGAGCTTGGAGGTCTCGTCGCTCTCGCCTGCCAGCAGCGGGCGCAGCCCGGCGTAGACGCCGTCGATGTCGGCGTGCGTGAGCTCGGTGACCAGCACCTCGTTCACCCGCGCCAGCAGGTAGTCGATATCGGCCTTGGTCGCCGACGGGTGCGCGAGGTCGAGGTTCCAGTCGGAGTCGGTGGTGCCGACGATCCAGTGCGCGCCCCACGGGATGATGAAGAGCACCGAGGTGGCGGTGCGCAGGATGATCGCGGTGTCGCTGACGATCCGGTCCCTCGGCACCACGATGTGCACGCCCTTGGAGGCCCGCACGTGGAACCGGCCGCGGTTGCGGGAGAGCGCCTGCACCTCGTCGGTCCACACCCCGGTCGCGTTGATCACCACGTGCGCGTGGATCTCGGCGGTGCGGCCGTCCTCGGTGTCGCGCACCCGCACCCCGACCACCCGGTCGGCCTCGCGCAGGAAGCCGACCACCTGGGTGGAGGTGCGGAGCACGGCGCCGTAGTGCGCGGCGGTGCGGGCGACGGTCATGGTGTGCCTGGCGTCGTCGACCACGGTGTCGTAGTAGCTGACCCCGCCGATCAGCGAGGAGCGGCGCAGCCCCGGCGCCAGCCGCAGCGCCCCGGCGCGGGTCAGGTGCCGCTGCCCGGGAACGGATTTCGCGCCGCCCATGGAGTCGTAGAGCATGAGCCCCGCGGCCACGTACGGCCGCTCCCAGCCGCGGTTGGTGAGCGGGTAGAGGAAGCGCAGCGGCTTGACCAGGTGCGGGGCCAGGGTGGCGAGCGAGAGCTCACGCTCCCGCAGCGCCTCGCGCACCAGCCCGAACTCCAGCTGCTCCAGGTAGCGCAGCCCGCCGTGGAACATCTTGGAGGAGCGGCTCGACGTGCCGGAGGCCAGGTCGCGCGCCTCCACCAGCGCCACCCGCAGGCCGCGGGTCGCGGCGTCGAGCGCGATGCCGGCGCCGACGATGCCGCCGCCGATCACGACGATGTCGAAGTGGTCCTTGCCCAGCCGCTCCCAGGCGTCCCGGCGCTGGTCCGGGCCGAGGAACTGCGAATCCGGGGTGATGGTCATGCTCGACTCCTTCGGCCGGCGTCGTCCTGCGGGCGTGTTACCCGCTGCCTGCGGGTTCAGGCTATGCGAGCGGCGCCGGACTTTCGCGCCACCCCCGAGGCGGCGGTGTGCCGCCCCAGCCTCCGCTACCCGCCGGTAACAAGACCCACCCTAGCCATCTCCGCCGACCCCCGCGATGTGACGCCCGGCGCGCCGGGCATCCAGTAGCCTGCGGGGATGCGTCGCTACGTGGCCGCCATCGATCAGGGAACGACGTCGAGCCGGTGCATCGTCTTCGACCGCGGCGGCGCGGTGATCGGCGTCGCCCAGCGCGAGCACGAGCAGATCTTCCCGCGGCCGGGCTGGGTCGAGCACGATGCCGAAACCCTGTGGCGCAATACCGAAGCCGTGGTCACCGAGGTGCTGCGCGACCTGGAGCTCGGCCCGGACGACCTGGCCGCCGCCGGCATCACCAACCAGCGCGAGACCACCGTCGTCTGGGAGCGCGCGACCGGGAAGCCGATCCACAACGCCATCGTCTGGCAGGACACCCGCACCGACAAGCTCTGCGTCGAGCTCGGCGGCGCGGACGGGCCGAACCGTTACCAGGAGCGCACCGGGCTGCCGCTCTCCACCTACTTCGCCGGCCCCAAGCTGCGCTGGATCCTGGACCACGTCGAGGGCGCGCGGGCCCGCGCCGAGGCGGGCGAGCTCTGCTTCGGCACCATCGACAGCTGGGTGCTGTGGAACCTGACCGGCGAGCACATCACCGACGTCACCAATGCCTCGCGCACCATGCTCATGGATCTGCGCACGCTGGACTGGGACCGGGAGATCTGCGCCGACTTCGGCATCCCGACCGCCGTGCTGCCCGCCATCCGCAGCTCGTCCGAGGTGTACGCGGTGCCGGAGTCCGGCCCGCTGGCCGGGGTGCCGATCGCAGGCATCCTCGGCGACCAGCAGGCGGCCACCTTCGGCCAGGCCTGCCTGGAGCCGGGCGAGGCCAAGAACACCTACGGCACCGGCAATTTCATGCTGCTGAACACCGGGACGGTGCCGGTGGTGAGCAACCACGGGCTGCTCACCACGGTCTGCTACCGGCTCGGCGAGCAGGACGCGGTGTACGCGCTGGAGGGGTCTATCGCGGTCACCGGCTCGTTGGTGCAGTGGTTCCGGGACAACCTCGGCATCATCGCCTCCGCCGACGAGATCGAGCCGCTGGCGCGCAGCGTCGCCGACAACGGCGGCGCCTACATCGTGCCCGCCTTCTCCGGGCTCTTCGCGCCACGCTGGCGGCCGGACGCGCGCGGCGTGATCGCCGGGCTCACCCGCTTCGTCAACCGGGCGCACCTGGCGCGGGCGGTGCTGGAGTCCACCGCCTTCCAGACCAGGGAGGTGGTCGACGCCATGCGCGCCGACGCCGAATCACAGCGGCTCGGGCTGGAGCTCACGACGCTGAAGGTGGACGGCGGCATGGTGCGCAACGACCTGCTCATGCAGTTCCAGTCCGACATTCTCGGCGTGCCGGTGGTGCGCCCGGTGGTGAACGAGACCACCGCGCTCGGCGCCGCCTACGCGGCCGGGCTCGCGGTCGGGTACTGGTCCGGCACCGACGAGATCAGGGCGAACTGGTCCGCCGACACCACCTGGCACCCGGAGATGGGCGAAGACGAGCGGGCCGGGCACCTGGCCGCCTGGAACAAGGCGGTCGAGCGCACCTACAGCTGGGCCGACTGAGCCGCGCGGCCGAGCCGGGCGACGGCCTCGGTGAGCGACGCCGCGTCCGAGGTGGTGAAGCACATGCGCAGCGCGGAGCGGTACCCCGCCTCGACCGCGAAGGCCGCGCCGGGCACGAACGCCACGCCCTGCTCGACCGCGGCGGGCAGCAGCGCCGCGGTGTCGGTGCCGTCGGTGAACTCGCCCCAGACGAACATCCCGCCCGCCGCGTCGGTGCAGCGCAGCCGGGCGCCGAACTCCGCGCGCACCGCCCCGACCAGCGCCTTCGCCCGCTGCCCGTAGGCCGCGCGCACCCGGTCCACGTGCCCGGCCAGCCAGGGCTCGTCGGCGAGCAGCTCGGCGGCGACCTGCTGGGTGAGCGCCGAACCGCAGAGGTCGGCGCCCTGCTTGAGCAGCTCCACCGCGCGGGCGACCCGGACCGGGGCCACCATCCAGCCCACCCGCAGCGCGGGCGCGAGGATCTTGGAGGCGCTGGAGAGCCGGATGACGTTCCCCCCGTGCGCGGCCACCGGCGCCGGCGGCGGGCCGTCGAACCAGAGCTCACCGTACGGGTCGTCCTCGATCACCCAGAAGCCGTGCGCGGCAGAGAGTTCGGCGAGCTCGGCGCGGCGCGCGGCGCTCATGGTGACCCCGCCGGGGTTGTGGAAGGTGCTCACCGTGTGCACCAGGGCCGGGCGCTCGCCGCGGGCCAGCAACTCGGTGAGCAGGTCGAGCCGCATGCCCTGGTCGTCCAGCGGGATCGCCGCGATCCTGGCACCGGCCGCGCGGAACACCTGGAGCGCCCCGACGTAGGCCGGGTCCTCGACCACGACCAGCGCGCCGGGGTCGAGCAGGACATCGGCCAGCAGCGCGAGCGCCTGCTGCGAGCCGTGCGTCACGAAGACCTCGGCCGTCGGCACGGCCCGCCCCAGCTTGGCCGACTCGCGCGCGGCGAGCACCTCGCGCAGCGGGCCCCAGCCCGGCGAGCCGGTGTACTGCAGGCTGCGCGCGTCGGTGAGCGCCGCCTCGGTCGCGGCCGCGATCCGCTGCCTCGGCATCAGCGCGGCGTCCGGCAGCCCGCCCGCCAGGCTGAGCACGTCCGGCCGCTCGGTGAGTTCCAGCAGGTCACGAATGGCGGAGCTGCGCAGCCCGGCGAGCTTCCCGGCCAGCGGCGGAGCGGTTGGCGACATGGCGATACCTCCGTGCGATGTGCTTTCCACTGTCGCACGGATTACCAGGATATGAAACTGCGTCTCAGATAGCGAGAATCAGGGCCGGTTGTCGATGGAGTGCACCAGATGCCTGCCCTCCTTGACGACGGTGGTGACGGTCTGCTGGTAGACGGTGGTCACGCCGTCCGGGCGGTGCTCGGTGAGGTCGACCTCGAAGGTGTCGGTGGCGAGCTCGGTGACGCGCAGGCAGTGCGTGGTGCCGACCGGGATCTGCTCGTCGATGGCGCTCTGGATGACCTGCGCGGAGGAGATGTTGGCCGCGTCCGGGTCGACGTACCTGCGCGCCCGCTCGCCGTTGCGCTCCACGTAGAAGGCGTACTGGAAGCCGAGCACGGCGCCCGCGCCGGACTCGGTGGTTCCGGTGCCGTTGCCGACCGTCACCGTGCCGTCCTCGGCGGCCGGGCAGCTCAGCGCGGCGGTGCTCGGCACCGGGGCGGCCACCGCCGGATCGGAGTCGCCGCCGCCGCGCACCGTCACCACGATCACGACCACCGCGACCAGCAGCGCCAGCGCCGCCGCGAGCGCGCCGTACAGGGTGCCGCGGTTGGTGGTGGGGGCCCGCTCGACCACGGCCGAGCCGCCGGGCGCGAGCCTGCGCGCGATGGGGTCGTCGGACCAGGCCAGGCCGTCCGCGGCGACCGGCGGCGGCTTGGGCACGCCGCCCCCTTCGTCCGACTGGTTCCACCACTGCGGCGGCTCGGCGTCCGGCTGCGCGGCGGGGGCGGGGGCCACCTGGTGTCGCACGGTCGGGGCAGCCGAATCGTCTCCGTCCGCACCGGCGCCGCCCGTGCCGAACGGCGCGGACGGGCCCGCGGGCCGATCCCCGGCGCCGGTGACGCCCTCGCCGAACGGCGTGGACGGGGCCGCGGGCCGCGGGGCGCTCTCGGCGCTCCCGCCCGCGGGTAGCAGCCCGCCCGCAGGGCGCCAGCCGACCTCCGGCCGCGACCCGGCTGGCGGCTGCCAGCCCGGGATGTGCCCCGGCCCGATCGGCGCGCCGAAGGCGCTGCCCGACCCGGTGGCCGGCTCGTCCTTGCCGCCGTCCACCGGAGGCCCGAAACCGGAAGCGCCCGCGCCGTTCTCGTCGGCACCCGCGCTCCCGTGCACCGGCGGGCCGAAGCCGGGCACACGGCCGGACTCGTTGCCTCTGGCATCACCCTCGGAGCCCACACCAATCCTCTCGAACGCACGAAATGGGGCGGCCGCGAACGACCGCCCCACCCCGTCAATCGGTACGTGTCAGTACTGGAGTGAACCACCCCACTGCGTGGTGACGCCACCCACGTCGACCGTCGTGGGCGCGGTGTCGCCCGGCGGCACGATCGGCGGAAGCTTAACCTGCGCGGCCGCATCGAGCGCGGCGGCGCCGCCCGGCTGGGCCTTGATCCAGTCCTCGACCGCCGCCTTGGCCAGGTTCACCTGCGTGGTGTCGAGGACGACGCTGGATTTCGCGTCCGCCAGCCCCTCCCCACCGGTGAAGCTGGAGACGTGGATCGTGTTGCTGTCCACGAACTCCACCGACACACCGGCCTCGCCGGAGCCGGTGGGCGTGTTGTAGCCGACGGTGCCGACGTAGCCGGCCTCGTTGCTGAAGTGGTGGGTGTTGGCCACGTAGCCGGGGAGCAGCGCGCCGCCGTCGATCGCGGCGCCGATCTCGGCGTGCGGGCCGGTCATCTCGACCACCGGCGCGGCCGGGGCGGCGTCCACCCGCGGCGCCTCGTAGCGCGGCTGCACCAGGGTCTGCGAGGGCGCGGAGTCGGCCTGGCCGCCGCTCTGCGGTGCGGTGCCCGGGCTCGCCTGCGGCGCCGCGCCAGGCGCGGACGGGGTGCCGGCTGGCTGATCCTGCGCACCGGGCGCCTGATCCGGTGCGGCGGCGCCGGGCGCGGGCTGCCCCGGCGCGGGCTGGCCCTCCTGGCCGGGCACCGGCAGCGGCGCCACGCGCGGCGTCGTCACACCGGGCTGGGTGGGCCGGTTGAGCTTGGGGTCGGTCTTCTCCGGCAGCGCCTGATCCTGCTCGGGCGTGGTCACACCCGGCTGGCTCGGCGTCGGCTTGCTCTCCGGCGTCTGCGGCTGCTGGCTCTGCGGGCCGGTGCCCGGCTGGGTGGGGCCCTGCTGCTGCGTCTGCGGCTGCTGCTCGGGTGTCGCGTTGGTGCCCGGCTGGACCGGTGCGGGCGTCGCCGGCGTGCTCGGCTGATCGTTCGGCACTGCCCCCGCCGGCGCCGCGAAGAAGGTGGCCACGGCTGCCGCTGTCGCCAACGGCAGCGAGGTGCTCGCCATCGCTCGCTGCGCCCGGCTCGGCTTACGATGTTTCACTTTTCGCTTATCCCTTTCCGTGCGGGAGGCACACGGCCGTTCCCGGAGGAAACCCCCCAAACCCCGAAACGCCGCGACCAACCCGCCGATCACGTCTCCGTAACGGAGTGAACCACAGTTGTCCGACAGGGGCAATGTGGAGCGTAGCGCCCCCGCCCTGTCAACCGCCCTGCCGCACAACAGTGTTCACACAGGTGATACCTGCTTTTCGCGCGAGGCTCAGTCCAGATCGTCGTGCCGCATGAGCTGTCGCGCGGCCTCGATGACCGATCCGGTGAGCGAAGGATAGACCGAGAAGGTCTGGGCCAGGTCGTTCACGGTCAGGTTGTTCTGCACCGCGAGCGCGATCGGCAGGATCAGCTCGGAGGCGATCGGCGCCACCACGACGCCGCCGATCACCACGCCGGTGGCCGGGCGGCAGAAGATCTTCACGAAACCGCGGCGCAGCCCGGACATCTTGGCGCGCGGGTTGGTGTTCAGCGGCAGCATGACGGTGCGGGCCGGCGTCTCGCCGTTGTCGATCGCGGTCTGGCTGACGCCGACGGTGGCGATCTCCGGCCGGGTGAAGACCGCCGAGGAGACCGTCTTCAACCGGATCGGGCTGACGCCCTCGCCGAGCGCGTGGTACATCGCGATCCGCCCCTGCATGGCCGCGACCGAGGCCAGCGGCAGCAGCCCGGTGCAGTCGCCCGCCGCGTAGATCCCGGTGACCGGCGTGCGGGAGACCCGGTCCACCCGCAGGTAGCCGGCGCGGTCCAGCTCGATCCCGACCTTCTCCAGCCCGAGCCCGTCGGTGTTCGGGGTGGAGCCGACGGTCATCAGCGCGTGCGACCCGGTGACCGTGCGCCCGTCCGAGAGCGTGACCACGATGCCGTCGGCGGTGCGCTGCACGGCGTCCGCCCGCGCGTGCTTGACCAGCTCGACCCCGCGCTCGGCGAGCGCGTCCTCCAGCACCAGCGCGGCATCCGCGTCCTCGCCGGGCAGCACCCGGTCGCGGCTGGAGACCAGCTTCACCCGGACGCCGAGTTCGGTGTAGGCGGAGACGAATTCGGCGCCGGTGACGCCGGAGCCGACCACGACCAGGGTCTCCGGCAGCTCGGCCAGGTCGTAGAGCTGCCGCCAGGTCAGGATGCGCTCGCCGTCCGGCTCCGCGCCGGGCAGCACCCGCGGGCTCGCGCCGGTGGCGATCAGCACCACCTCGGCGTCGACGGTTCGTTCGGCACCGGCGGCGTCCGCGTCGGCGGCGTCACGCACCAGTACCCGGTGCTCGGCCCGGCCGACCGGCTCCTGCAGCGAACCGTACCCGGGCAGCAGGGTGACCCCGGCGGCCTGCAGCTTGGAGCGGATGTCCGACGACTGCGCCAGCGCCAGCGCCTTGACGCGCTGGTTCACCTCGGGCAACCGCACCCCGGCCTGCTTCGGGTCGAGCGTGATGCCGAGATCGCGGGCCCGGCGCAGATCGGTGCGGATGCCGGTGGAGGCGATGAAGGTCTTCGACGGAACGCAGTCCCAGAGCACGCAGGCGCCGCCGATGCCGTCCGAGTCGATCAGCGTCACCGCCGCGCCGTGCTGCGCCGCCACCAACGCGGCCTCGTAGCCGGCCGGGCCGCCGCCGATGATCGCGATGCGGGTCATGGGTCACCTCTCGCTGCTGCTGGTCCCGGGATCTCCGGAGCTCCGTGGACAACCGTAATCGGCCGAGCTCGGACCGGCGCGCCAGCCCGCGCGGCGACCCCGCCGCGCCGGATGTCGAGCCGGTCCGGCGGGACCCGGTGGCCTCGGCGGCGACATTGGATACGCTCTCCGGGTGCCGATATACGCCGCCTACGGATCCAACATGGACTCCACACAGATGCAAGAGCGCTGTCCGCACTCCCCGCTGTCGGGAACGGGCTGGTTGGAGGGGTGGCGGCTGACCTTCGCCGGTGACGACATCGGCTGGGAGGGCCCGCTGGCAACCGTCGTCGAGGAGCCGGGTTCACGGGTCTTCGTCGTGCTCTACGACGTCTCCCCGGAGGACGAGGAGCGGCTGGACCGCTGGGAGGGCTCGGACTTCGGCATCCACCGGAAGATCCGGCTGCGGGTCACCCCGAGCACCGGCAGCGGCTCCGAGCCGGTGCTGGCCTGGCTCTACGTACTCGACGCGTACGAGGGCGGCCTGCCTTCCGCGCGCTACATCGGCGTGATGGCCGACGCGGCGGAGAAGTCGGGCGCCCCCGCCGACTACGTACACGCGCTGCGGACAAGGAACAGCCGCAACGTCGGGCCGGGCAACTTCTCGGTCTAGCGCCCGGCCCGCAGCACGAGACCGGTGAGCACGCGCACGCCGACGGCGAGCGCGCGCTCATCGATGTCGAAGGTGGGCTGGTGCAGGTCGAGCGGGTCGCCCTGGCCGGACCAGACGCCGAGCCGCGCCATGGCGCCGGGCACCTCCTCCAGGTACCAGGAGAAGTCCTCGCCGCCGCCGGACTGCATGGTGTCGGCGAGCGCGCCCGGCCCGAGGTCGTTGATCGCGGCCTCGAACATTCGGGTGGAGCGCTCGTCGTTCACCACCGGCGGCACGCCGCGCCGGTAGTTGAGCTGGTAGCGCACGCCGGTCGGGGCGAGCAGCGCGTCGACGATCTCGCGGACCAGCGGCTCCAGCAGCTCCCAGGTGGCATGGTCGCCGGTGCGCACGGTGCCGGTGAGCATGCCGGTCTGCGGGATGGCGTTCGGCGCCTTGCCCGCGCTCACCGCACCCCAGACCATGACGGTGCTGGTGCGCGGGTCGATCCGGCGGCTGAGCAGCCCGGGCAGCCCGGTGATGACGGTGCCGATGGCATAGACCAGGTCGCTGGTCAGATGCGGGCGCGAGGTGTGCCCGCCGGGCGAGTCGAGCACCAGCTCGACGGTGTCGGCGGCCGAGGTGATCGCCCCGACCCTGACCCCGACCCGGCCCGCCTCCAGCCGCGGATCGCAGTGCAGCGCGAAGATCCGCTCCACGCCCTGCATGGCCCCGGTGGCGACGACATCGATCGCGCCGCCCGGCATGACCTCCTCGGCGGGCTGGAAGACGAACCGCACGCCGACCGGCAGCTCGGCCTCGGCCAGCGCCAGCGCGGTGCCGAGCAGGATGCTGGTGTGCGCGTCGTGCCCGCAGGCGTGCGAGACGCCGGGCACGGTGGAGGAGAACGGGAGACCGGTGAACTCCTGCAGCGGAAGCGCGTCCATGTCGGCGCGCAGCCCGATCCGCGGGCCGTCCGGGCCGATGTCGCAGAGCAGGCCGGTGCCGCCGGGGAGGACGCGCGGCGCCAGCCCCGCCTTGGTCAGCCACGTGGCGACGAACTCCGTGGTCGCGAACTCGGTCCTCGACAGCTCCGGGTTCGCGTGGATGTGCCTGCGCCACTGGACCAGGTCCACCTGGTGCTCGGCCAGCCACGTGTCCACCACGTTCCGGCCCGATCGCACCAGATGACCGCTCGTGCTCACCGAATGTCCTCCTGTCGTCGAACGAGTCGTTGCAACAGACTGCTCCTGTGTTGCTCATCGCGGGCAACGGCCACGGCGGTACAGGCCAGCGCGACCGCACCGTCGAGCACCGCGAGATCCGCGGAGGCCGTGACGCTCGCCGCGGCGAACTCCGGCTGGTGCGTCACGGCGCCACCCGCCTCGATGCCGATCACCGGGTGGATGCCGGGGACGATATTGGTGACGTTGCCCATGTCGGTACTGCCGAGCGGCCGCTGCGCCTCGAACTCCGGCGGAAGCGGCGTACGGCCGAGGCCGGTGATCTGCTCGCGGTACACGGCGAGCAGGGCCGGATCGGGCGTGAGCTCGGTGTAGGTCGGCGCGAGCGTCCGGATCTCGTGGGTGCAGCCGGTCGCGAGGGCGCCCGCCGCGAAGCAATCCGACGCCCGGCGCGTCAGATCGTCGAGTGACGCGGAATCGGCCGCGCGGAGGTAATACAGCAATTCCGCACGTCCGGGCACGATATTGGGGGCCACGCCACCGTCGTTGACTATACCGTGCAGTTGCTGGCCGGGGCCGAGGTGCTGGCGCAGCAGCCCGAGCGCCACCTGGGCGATGGTGGCGGCGTCGCCCGCGTTGCGGCCGCGCTCCGGCGCCGCGCTGGCGTGCGCCGTGCGGCCGTGGAAGAGCACCGAGATGTCGCTGAGCGCCAGCGAGCGCGCGCCGACCACGTCGAACGGGCCCGGGTGCACCATCATGGCCAGCGCCAGGTCGTCGAAGAGGCCGTGGTCGAGCATGATCACCTTGCCGCCACCGCTCTCCTCGGCCGGGGTGCCGAGCACGACGACGGTGAGCCCGAGTTCGTCGGCGACGTCGGCGAGCGCGAGCCCGGCGCCGACCGAGGCGGCCGCGATGACGTTGTGCCCGCAGGCGTGGCCGATCTCCGGCAGCGCGTCGTACTCCGCGCACAGCCCGACGGTCAGCTCGCCGCTGCCGTAGACCGCGCGGAAGGCGGTGGGCAGCCCGGCGACCCCGGTGCGCACCGCGAAGCCGCGCTCGCGCAGCGGTTCGATCGTCCGCGCGGTGCTGCGCACCTCGTCGAAGGCGAGTTCCGGATCGGCGTGCAGCGCGTGCGAGAGCCCGACCAGCCGGTCCTTCGCGGCCTCGACCGACGCGTGTACCCGCGCGACGGCACCGTCCGTCGGTGCGTCGGTCACAGGCATGCCGACCAGTCTGGCACTAACCCCGCGGTTACCGCCTGTTCAACCCAGCGTGCGCAGAACGGTTGCGCGCCCGGCTCGCGTCCGAGTGGTCGAAGCGCATGCGCCGCAGGCGCGAGTCTCGACCGCTCGGACGTGAGCCCCCGAAGGGCGCGCAACCCGTCGCGCCGAAGGCGCGACAATCAAACACCGAAGGCGAGGTTCTCCGGGGTGGTGGGGGCGGCGAGGTCGGCCAGGACGGCGCCGTGCAGGGCGCGCTTGATGACCGCGAGGTTCGGCTTGCGGTTGGCCGCGAGCCCCGCGGCCTGCTCGACCGCGATATCGAGCACGCTGTCCGCCCCGGCCTTGGTGTCCACGATCCCCGCCGAGATCGCCTCGTCGGCGCCGAAGCGGTGCCCGGTGGTCATCGCCTTGACCGCGACCTGGTTGGTGAGCCGGTGCGTGAGCAGCGCGTTCATCGCGACGGTGAAGGGCATGCCGAGGTGGATCTCGGGCAGCGACCAGTAGCCGCGGTCGGCGCGCATGACCCGGAAGTCGTGCGACGTGGCGAGCATGGCGCCCGCGCCGAAGGCGTGGCCGTTCACCGCGGCGACGGTGGGCAGCGGGAAGGTGAGCAGCCGCGTGTAGAGCGCGTGCACGCTGTCCAGGTAGCCGTGCATCTCGCCGGGGTTGGCGAAGAGCCAGTCGGTGTGCAGGCCGTTGCTGAAGAACTTGCCGGTGGCGGTGGTGACAAGCGCCGCGGGCCCCTCGGAGCCCTCGACCTCGTCGAGCAGCGCGTTCAGCCGGGCGAGCACGTCCGGGTGGAAGCGGTTCTCCTCGTCCGCCCCGTTCTGCTCCTCCGATCCCAGGTACAGCACGAACACGTCACCCCGGCGCTCCAGATAAGGCATGCGCGCAGCGTAACCGGGCGACCCTACCGACGGGTAGCCGAGATAGGGCGGTGACCGGCGCCACACCGGAGCCGAAGCGCGCACCGCCCCCGACTATCGTGACCCCATGCTTGCCGAAGAGGCCGCCGCGGTGATCGCCGAGCGGACAGGGGTAGCGCGCCACCGCGTCGCGGTGGTGCTCGGGTCGGGCTGGCAGGACGCGGCCGCGGAGATCGGAACGCCGGCCGCGTCGGTGCCGATGCCGGAGCTACCCGGCTTCGGCATGCCGACCGCGCAGGGCCACGTCGGCACCGTGCACTCCGTGCGGGTCGGCGGCGCCGACGTGCTGCTGCTGATGGGCCGCCAGCACCTGTACGAGGGGTACTCCCCCGCCGAGGTGGTCGTCCCGCTGACCGCCGCCGTGGCGGCGGGCGCGGAGACCGTGCTGCTCACCAATGCCGCGGGCGGGATCAGGGACGGCATGGCCGTCGGCGAGCCGGTGCTCATCGCCGACCACCTCAACCTCACCGCCCGCACCCCGCTCACCGGCCCCGCCTTCGTCGACCTGGTGAACGCCTGGGATCCGGAGCTGCGCGCGCTGGCCCGCGAGGTCGACCCGAGCCTCGCCGAGGGGGTGTACGCCGGGCTGATCGGCCCGCAGTACGAGACGCCCGCCGAGATCGGGATGCTGCGCGCCATCGGCGCCGACCTGGTCGGCATGTCGACCGTGCTGGAGGCGATCGCGGCGCGCGCGCTCGGCGTCCGGCTGCTCGGGATCTCGCTGGTCACCAACCTGGCCGCCGGGGTGACCGGAGCCAACCTCTCGCACGCCGAGGTGCTGGCCGAGGGCAATGCCGCCGCACCGCGGCTCGGCAAGCTGCTGCGCGGCATCCTGGAGCGGCTCTAGATGCTGCGCTTCGGCACCGCCGGGCTGCGCGGCCCACTGCGGGACGGGCCGGACGGCATGAACGCGGTGACCGTCGCGCGCGCCACCGCCGGGCTGGCCGCCTGGCTGCGCGAGCGCTGCCTCGGCGGCGGGCGCGTCGTCGTCGGCCGGGACGCCAGGCACGGGTCGGCGGAGTTCGCCACCGTGACCGCGGAGATCCTCGCCGCGGCCGGATTCCCGGTGACGCTGCTGCCGGAGCCGCTGCCGACCCCGGTGCTCGCGCACGCGGTGCGCGCGACCGGCGCGGTGGCCGGAGTGCAGATCACCGCCTCGCACAACCCGCCCGCGGACAACGGGTACAAGGTCTACCTGGAGGGCGGCGCCCAGCTGGTCGCCCCGGCCGACGCCGAGATCGAGCGCGCCATCCGGGCCGTCACCGAGCCGATCCCGCGGACCGCGGTATCCCCCGCCGACGGCAGTGCGCTCGCCGCGTACCTGGATCGGGTGGCCGGGATCCCGGAGCGGATCGGCGGGCCGGGCGAACGCGCGCCGGTGCGGATCGCGCTGACCCCGCTGCACGGCGTCGGCGGCGCGGTGGCGCTGCGCGCACTGGCCGCGGCGGGCTTCGACGACGTGCACGTGGTGCCCGAGCAGTTCGAGCCGGACCCGGACTTCCCCACCGTCGCCTTCCCCAACCCCGAGGAGCCGGGCGCGGCCGACCTGCTGCTCTCGCTGGCCGAGCGGGTCGGGGCTGACCTGGCGATCGCGCTCGACCCGGATGCCGACCGCTGCGCCGTCGGCCTGCCCGGCCCGGACGGCTGGCGCATGCTGCGCGGCGACGAGACCGGCGTGCTGCTCGGCGCCGACGTGCTGCGCACCGCCCCGGCGGACGCCCTGGTCGCGACCACCCTGGTCTCCTCCCGGCTGCTCGGCCGGGTGGCCGCCGCGCGCGGCGCCCGCTACGCCGAGACGCTCACCGGCTTCAAGTGGCTGGCCAGGGCCGGGGACGGGCTGGTCTACGCCTACGAGGAGGCCATCGGGCACTGCGTCGACCCGGCCGCCGTCCGGGACAAGGACGGCGTCTCCGCCGCCGTGCTCACCGCCGACCTGGTGGCGAGGCGCCGCGCCGCGGGCAGCACCCTGCTCGCCGACCTGGATCGCTTCGCCGTCGAGTTCGGCGTGCACGCGGGCGACCAGGTCGCGCTCCGCCTAGCCGACCAGCAGGCCGCGGCGGCCGTCGTCGCCGCGCTGCGCGCCGCCCCGCCGGAGCGGGTCGCGGGCGCGCCGGTGCGCTACACCGACCTGGCCGCCACCCGCGGCCCGCTGCGCACCGACGCCCTCGTCCTCGAGGGCGCCGGCGACCGGATCGTGATACGCCCCTCCGGCACCGAGCCCAAACTCAAGTGCTACCTCGAGGTCGTCCGCCCGGTCCCCGACGCCACCGCCCTAGCCGACATCAGAAAGGCCGCCGCCGAGCGCCTAGCCGCCCTCCGCGACTTCTGCACCGCCCTACAACCGACCTGACCACACCCCCGCAACACCTGACCACACCCCCGCAACACCTGACCACACCCCCGCAACACCGCAACTACCGGGCTCGATGCCGTCCTCGCACACCCCCCCGCACCGGGTTCGCGCCCGGCTCGCGTCCGAGCGGTCGAAGCGCATGCGCCGAAGGCGCGAGTCTCGACCGCTCGGACGTGAGCCCCCGAAGGGCGCGAACCCCGTCGCGCGGAGGCGCGACAAAATCAACGCGGCCCGAACTGGCGGTCGCCGGCGTCGCCGAGGCCGGGGACGATGAAGGCGTCGGCGTTCAGGCCGGTGTCGATGGCGGCGGTCACCAGCCGCACCGGCAGCCCCGAGTCGCCGAGCGCGGCGATGCCCTCCGGCGCGGCGACCACGCAGAGCGCGGTGATGTCGCGCGCGTTCCGCGCCACCAGCAGTTCCAGCGTGTGCCGCATGGAGCCGCCGGTGGCGAGCATCGGGTCGAGCACGAAGACCGGCACGTCGGAGAGGTCCTCCGGCAGCGACTCCATGTAGGGCACCGGCTGGTGCGTCGCCTCGTCGCGGGCCATGCCGACGAAGCCGATCCTGGCGTCCGGCACGAACCCCGCGGCGGCGTGCACCATGCCGAGCCCGGCGCGCAGCACCGGGACCAGCAGCGGCGGCGCGGCGAGCCGGGTGCCGTCGGCGATCGAGACCGGGGTGGTGACGTCGAACCGGATGACCGGGGCGTCGCGCAGCGCCTCGTAGACGAGGATCCCGGTGAGATCGCGCAGCGCGGAGCGGAACTCGGCGTTCACGGTGCGCGCGTCGCGCAGCGTGGTGAGCAGTGCGGCGGCCAGCGGATGGTCCACGGTGTGGGTGCGCATGATGGAACGATAAGGTCGCCGCGGGGAAATTCGGCGCCGAGCCAGGGAACCGGCGGCCGAGCGGGCGCGTCGAAGAGAGTGAATGACGTACTCTGCCTGGGAAACGGATGGGGGGCTGTTATGGACAAGACGTCGGCGGATACCGATGGCATCGTCGCCTACGGTGCGTCCGCGCAAGTCATGGCCGGGGAGATGGCCGCGGCGGGCGCGTCGGCGGCGGGGGCCGGGCCCGCGCTGCTCGGCCCGATCATGGGGTTGATCGGCGGCGACTTCATGGCCGCGTACGCCGCGGCGCACGCGGGCCAGGTCGCCGCCATCGGCCAGCTCTCCGCGGTGCTGACCAGCATGGGCGGGGCGGTGACGGCGGCGGCGGGCGCCATCGCGGACACCGAGCTCGGCAGCGCGGCCGCCATCGCGCCCGTCGATCCGAACGGGTGAGCGCGTGATCGACATCGACGCACTGGCGAAACCGCTGGTCGACCTGCTGAATTCGTTCGGCTCCGGCGTGCTGCCCGCGGGCGGCCCGGCCGATGCGCTGCGCGCCACCTCCGCCGCGGTCGACCGGATCCACGAGCTCGGCCGCACCAGCATCAACCAGGTGAACACCGCGTGGGACGGCACCGCCGCCGACGCCACCACCGCCAAGGCGCTCCGGGTGCAGACCTCGGCCGCGACGATCTCGGACAGCAACACCGAGATGGCGACCGTGGTGAACCAGGCGGCCGCCGAGGTGGAGAGCGGGCAGAAGGATCTCAGCGGCATCCTGCAGTCCTTCGTCTCCACCGCCACCGCGCTCGGCCCCGCCATCGCCACCCCGCCCGGGATCACCGCGGTGATCGGCTCCGCCATCGACCACATCAACCAGGCGGTCGGCGTGGTCGGGCGGGTACAGGGCGAGCTGGACACGCACACCGCGAGCATGAGCGGGCTGACGCCGCCGCCGTCCACCTCGCTCGCCTCGACGCTGGCCTCGTCCGGGATTCCGCAGCAGCTGCTCTCCGGGGCCAGCGGGGTGGCGAGCAGCGCCGGGTCGCTGCTCAGCACCGTGATGAACAACCCGCTGGTCACCGAGGCGTCCAAGGCGGCGACGCCGTCGGCGACCACGCCGTCGCCGAGCACCACCCCGTCGGAGCCGGGCGCCGCGGCGCCGACCCGCGACGGCGTCGAGATCACGCTGCCGGACGGCAGCAAGGTCGAGGCGCCGAACGAGCAGGCCGCCACCGCGGTGCAGGCCGCGCTCGGCACGGTCGGCACCCCGTACGTCTGGGGCGGCAACTCCCCCGGCGCCGGGCTCGACTGCAGCGGCCTCACCAAGTACGCCTACGGCGAGGCCGGGGTCGAGCTGCCCCGGCTCGCGGCCGAGCAGGGCAGCGGCGCCACCCAGATCTCGGCGGGCGACCTCATGCCGGGCGACCTGGCGATCTGGGACGGGCACGTCGCGATGGTGATCGGCAACGGCCAGTTCGTCGAGGCCGGTGACCCGGTCCAGATCAGTTCGGTGCGAACGGAGAACTCGGGGATGGACTTCTACGGCTTCTACAGGCCGACCACGTGAGCGAGCAGCAGGGGCCCGGCGTCCCGCCGGTCACCGTGGCGGCCAGCAGCAATCGCGCGGGCACCATCACGGTGCGCGCCACCGATCAGGGCATGCCGGTGGAGATCGGCTTCGAGCGCAGCGAGTACCGGTACGGCGCGCAGGCGCTCGCCGACGAGATCCTGCGGCTCACCAAGCGCTCCACCATCGCGGCCAAGGCCAAGCGGCGCGAGGCGCTGACCGAGGCGGGCATGCCCGCCGACATCCTGGACCGGCTCGGCCTGCCCACCCGTAACCAGGCGGTGGACGAGCTCGACCGGATGGACGACGCGGACACCGGCCCGACGAGCTGGATGAGGCCGGTATGAGCGCGGAGATGGACGCGCTGGTCGCGAAGGCGACCAGCAAGCTGGAGGCGTTGGAGGCGGCGCTGCACGGGCTGAAGCAGGTGCGCGGCCGGTTCGCCACCGAGGACGGCGCGGTCGAGGTCGAGGTGGACAGCGACGGCGCGCTCACCGCGCTGCGGCTCTCCGAGGCCGTCACCGGGCTCTCCCCCGCCGAGGTGGGCAGGCTCATCGTCTGGGCGTGCAGGCAGGCCGCGGAGGAGGCGGGCGGGCAGCGCTCGAAGGTCGTTGCGACACTGAACGAGTCGTTCGCCCCCGAGCCGGCTCCCGGTGCCGCGGGCGGGGCGGGGCAGGCGGGATAGTGCCTGAGCCGGAAGGTCGATAGGCTTCCGCCCATGGCTTCTGGAGACATCGTCCCGATCGAGCTCGGTCTGACCGATGGCGATCTCGTCACCCTCTGGGCACCGCGCTGGCGGGACGGTGACGACGAGTGGGAGGCGTTCCTCGGGCACGAGGACAGCCTGTACGGATTCGAGTCCGTCGCGGAGCTCGCCGCGTTCATCCGCACCGACTCCGACAACGATCTCGTCGAGCATCCGGCCTGGAAGGTCGTGGCCGCGCTGTCCGCGGCGGAGCTGGAGCCGGAGGAGGAGCACAGCTTCGACCTGGTCGGGGTGCCCGAGCTGGCCGCGGCCGACCCGGATTCCGACACCGTCGCCGAGCTGGAAGACACGCTCGAGATGGTGCGCAACATCGGCGAGGTCTGCGAGCTGGACACCGTCACCAAGTTCTTCGGCGGGAACCCGGTGCTCGGCGCGCTGCCCGGCGGGCCGAACGCCTTCACCGGGCGCGACGGCGAGGAGCTCTGGGACCAGATCGGCGCCGCCATCGCCAAGGGCTGGGACAGCGTGCTCGACGCCATCGACGGCGTGGTGAAGTCGCCCGAGGTGGATGCCGACGCGGTCGCGGTGGCCGAGGCCGAGCTGCTCGCCGCCGAGGAGAACGTGGTCGACGCCGACGACGCCGCGGACAGCGAGGAGTTCGAGGCCGTCGATCTGACCAAGGCCGACGACGAGGACGCCGAGGACAGCGACGACGACGAGGACGAGTCGTTCTGGGCCGAGGTCGGCATCGACCCGGTCAAGATCATCACCGCCGACGGCACCTGGTTCACCCTGCGCTGCTACCTCGACGACGAGCCGATCTTCCTCGGCCGCGACGGCTCCATCGCGGTCTTCGACTCGGAGCGCGCCCTGGCCAGGCACCTCGCCGACGACCACGAGCACGACCTGGCCCGGGTGAGCACCTACGACGAGGTGCAGACCGCGGCCACCGACGGCTCGCTGGAGGTCGAGGTCACCGACGAGAACGTCTACGTGCTCCCCGGTCTCGGCGACGACCTCGGCGAGGGCCCGCTCACCGTCGACGTCGACCAGCTCGACCTCGCCGTCGAGCTCTTCACCGACGCCGCCGACTACGCCGAGGACGACGCGGTGGAGAAGGCGCTCGCCCCCTCCACCCCGCTCGGCTGGTACGTCTCCTACCTGCTCAACCCGGACCCGACCCGGCTGGCCCCGAGCCCGCCGTTCCAGGCCGAGGCCACCGCGTGGCGCGAGCTGGAGACCTGGTTCGAGACCAAACTCGACCAGCGGAAGTGAGCCGCTAGCCGAGCATCACCGCGTAGCCCGGCTTGATCACGTCGTCGATGATCTTCAGCCGGTCCGGGAACGGGATGAACGCCGACTTCATCGCGTTGATGGTGAAGCGCTCCAGATCGCTCCAGCCGTAGCCGAAGGTCTGCACCAGCTTGAGCATCTCCTTGCTCATGGTGGTGTCGCTCATCAGCCGGTTGTCGGTGTTCACCGTGACCCGGAAGCGGAGCCGGGCGAGCAGGTCGAACGGGTGCTTGTCCAGCGAGGGGACGGCGCCGGTCTGCACATTGGACGAGGGACAGAGCTCCAACGGGATCCTCGTGTCCCGCACGTACTTCGCCACCAGCCCCAGCTGGGCGTCGGCGACCGAGCCGGGCACGGAGATGTCGTCGGTGATCCGCACCCCGTGGCCGAGCCGGTCGCAGCCGCAGTAGGCCAGCGCCTCGTGGATCGACGGCAGCCCGAATGCCTCGCCCGCGTGGATGGTGAAGTGCGCGCTGTTGGCCCGCATGTACTCGAAGGCGTCCAGGTGCCGGGTGGGCGGGTACCCCACCTCGGCGCCCGCGATGTCGAAGCCGCCGACGCCGCGGTCCCGGAAGCGCACGGTGAGCTCGGCGATCTCGCGCGAGCGGGCCGCGTGCCGCATGGCGGTGAGCAGGCAGACCACGGTGATCCGGCCGCCGGCCGCCGCGACCAGCTCCTCGCCCTCGCGGAAGCCGGCCAGGGTGTGCTCGACCACCTCGTCCAGGGTGAGGCCGCGGGCCAGGTGCTGCTCCGGCGCGAAGCGCACCTCCGCGTAGACCACGCCGTCCGCGGCGAGGTCCTCGACGCACTCGCGGGCGACCCGGCGCAGCCCGTCCGGGGTCTGCATGACGGCGACGGTGTGCGCGAAGGTCTCCAGGTAGCGCTCCAGCGAACCGCTGTCGGCGGCATCGCGGAACCAGGTGGCGAGGCTCGCCGCGTCGGCGGCCGGTAGCTCGTCGTAGCCACACTCGCCTGCCAGTTCGAGCACCGTTGCGGGGCGCAGGCCACCGTCCAGGTGGTCGTGCAGCAGCGCCTTCGGCGCGCGGCGGATCGAGGCGAGGGTGAGCGGCATCGGTCCTGTCATGACCCAACGTTAGCCGCCGACGGCGCCCGCGTACCGCTGGTTACCGGCTGTGGCAGTGCTGGTTCACCGGGCGCTCGCCCCCGGGCCGGTTCCGGTTGGCCGCGGCGTCACCGCGCAGAGCGCGCTCCGGCCACGCCCGCGGCCGGCGGGTGCGCCCGCCCCCCGCGAGCGCGATGGGCACCGCCCGGTCGGCGGGTGTCCGGCGGCGGCGGGCGGCGTCAGTCGATCCGATCGAGGATCAGGGGACCCGCGGGGGCGACGCCCGCTTCGGGGTCGATGGTGGTGGCGTTGTCCAGTGCGGCCCGGGCACGGGCGAAGGCGTCGGGGGTGTCGGTGTGCAGGGTGAAGAGGGGGGCGCCCGCGCGGACCCGCTCGCCGGGCTTGGCGTGCATGACCACGCCCGCGCCCGCCTGCACCGGATCGCCCTGGCGGGCCCGGCCCGCGCCGAGGCGCCAGGCGGCGTCGCCGACCGCGCGGGCGTCGAGCCGGGTGAGCACACCATCGGCGGCGGCGGTGACGGTCTCGGTGTGCGCCGCGCGCGGCAGCGCGGCGTCCGGGTCACCGCCCTGGGCGGCGATCATGGCCCGCCAGTGGTCCATCGCCCGCCCGGAGGCAAGGACCTCGGCCGGGTCGGCCTCCAGCCCGGCGGCGGCGACCATCTCGCGGGCGAGCGCGAGGGTCAGCGCGACCACGTCCTCCGGGCCACCGCCCGCGAGCACCTCGACCGATTCGGCGACCTCGAGCGCATTGCCCGCGGTGCGGCCGAGCGGGGCCGCCATGTCGGTGAGCAGGGCGGTGGTGCGCACCCCGGCGTCGGTGCCGAGCTCGACCATGGTGCGGGCGAGTACCCGCGCGTCGTCCAGGTCGGGCAGGAAGGCGCCCGCCCCGACCTTGACATCGAGCACCAGCGCCGCGGTGCCCTCGGCGATCTTCTTGCTCATGATCGAGCTGGCGAGCAGCGGCACCGACTCCACCGTCCCGGTGACATCGCGCAGCGCGTACAGCTTGCGGTCCGCCGGGGCGAGCCCGGCGCCCGCCGCGCAGATCACCGCGCCGATCGCCGGGTCGGCCAGCAGCTCGCGCATCCGGGTGACCGGGATGTCGGCCTGCCAGCCCGGGATCGCCTCCAGCTTGTCCAGCGTGCCGCCGGTGTGCCCGAGCCCGCGCCCGGAGAGCTGCGGCACCGCCGCGCCGCAGGCCGCGACCAGCGGCGTGAGCGGGAGCGTGATCTTGTCCCCGACCCCGCCGGTGGAGTGCTTGTCCACGGTCGGCCGGGGCAGGTCGGTGAAGTCCATTCGCTGCCCGGAGGCGATCATGGCGGCGGTCCAGCGCGCCGTCTCCCTGCGGTCGAGCCCGCGCCAGACGATCGCCATGGCCAGCGCGGCCATCTGCTCGTCGGCCACCGCGCCGCGGGTGTAGGCGTCGACGACCCAGTCGATCTGCTCGTCGGCGAGCTCGCCGCCGTCGCGCTTGGCCGTGATGATCGAAACCGCGTCGAGTGCCCTCACGCGGCCGAGTGTGGCACAGCGGCGCCGCCGGTGCCGGGGCTCAGCGCTGCCGCTCGCCCGCGGCGAGATCGTCCGGTCCGAAGGCGTCGGGCAGCAGCTCGCCGAGGCGTTTCGGCCCGGACGGGTGATCGATCAGCAGCTCCGCGCCGCCGTGCTCGTAGAGCACCTGCCTGCAGCGGCCGCACGGCATCAGGATCGCGCCCCTGGAGTCGCAGACCGACACCGCGCGCAGCCGCCCGGCGCCGGTGGCGACGGCAGTGCCGACCAGCACGCACTCCGCGCACAGCCCGAGGCCGTAGGACACGTTCTCCACGTTGCAGCCGGTGACCACCCGGTCTCCGGCCAGCGCGGCCGCGCCGACCGGGAAGCGCGAATAGGGCGCGTAGGCTCGTTCCATGGCGTCGCGTGCGTTCGCGCGCAGGGCCGTCCAGTCGATCGTCATCCGCACCCACTTTCGGTTTCTCCATTACCGCCGAGTAGCTTTCCGGGTGAACGCGGCAACGCGGTGAGACATTTTCCACATTGCGCCGGTCCGCAATACCGAGCAGCGCATCACCACCCCGCTTCCGGAACGGAATGCGGAGAACTCGGGGAACGATCCCGGTTTACTCCCATTTTTCCCTGCGGTACAGGGGATTTGGACCCCGGAACGGGGGCGGGAGCACCCACTCCGGCGGGCCGGAAGCGGGCGTGCGGAGGCCGCACGACAACCCTTTCCGCTGCGACAAAGGTAAGCCTAACTCGAACGGGTGTCGCGCAACGCACGGCACGCCGAATTAGTTCCGGCAAACCCGGAGGATTAGAGTCGATCGCAGAACGGTTCAGTTTCCCGGCGGCGGGCCGGAGCGCAGCCACCTGGGCATTCGCCCCCTCCACGCAGCCGGCGTCGGATCTGTGACCGGGTCCATCAACGACGTTGGAGGCACCGCACGCTATGACCACGATCGAAGCTCCGGCTCAGCCGAAGCGGAAGACGCTGTACCGAGGCGACCCCGGAATGTGGTCCTGGGCGCTGCATCGGATCACCGGCGTCACGCTGTTCTTCTTCCTTTTCGTCCACGTGCTGGACACGGCCCTCGTCCGGGTGAGCCCCGAGGCCTACAACGACACGATCGAGACCTACAAGAACCCGCTCGTCGCGCTCATGGAGATGGGACTCGTCGTCTGCGTGCTCTTCCACGCGCTGAACGGCGTGCGGGTCATCCTGGTCGACTTCTGGTCGCAGGGGCCGCGCTACCAGAAGCTGATGCTCTGGATCATCCTCGGCGTCACCGCGGTGCTGGCCGGCGGCGCCATCGGCCGGATGTTCTTCTACCTCTTCACGGAGCACTGAGATGTCTGCACCCGTCCTCGGCAAGTCCTACGACCGCCCGGCCAGCCTCGATCTGCCGCGCTCGCCGCGCGGCCGGGCGAGCAGCAACTTCGAGAAGTACGCCTGGCTGTTCATGCGCTTCTCCGGGCTGCTGCTGATCGTGCTCGTGATCGGCCACATGTCGATCATGCTGCTGCTCGACGGCGGCGTGAAGCGGCTCAACTTCGCCTTCGTGGCAGGCCGCTGGTCCAGCCCGTTCTGGCAGGTCTGGGACCTGTCGATGCTCTGGCTCGCCCAGCTGCACGGCGGCAACGGGCTGCGCACCGTGATCGCGGACTACTCCCGCAAGGACTCGACCCGGTTCTGGCTGAACTCGCTGCTCGCGATCTCGATCATCCTGATCGTCAGCGTCGGCACGTACGTCATCTTCACCTTCGACCCCAACATCAGTTAGGAACAGGCACCCTCGATGACAGAAATTCGTCCTGTTCAAGAGCACCGCTACGACGTCCTGATCGTCGGTGCGGGCGGCGCGGGCATGCGCGCGGCGATCGAGGCGGGGCCGCGCGCCAGGACCGCGGTCCTGACCAAGCTGTACCCGACCCGCAGCCACACCGGCGCGGCCCAGGGCGGCATGTGCGCGGCGCTGGCCAACGTCGAAGAAGACAACTGGGAGTGGCACACCTTCGACACCGTCAAGGGTGGCGACTACATCGTCGACCAGGACGCCGCCGAGATCATGGCCAAGGAGGCCATCGACGCGGTGCTCGACCTGGAGAAGATGGGGCTTCCGTTCAACCGGACCCCCGAGGGCCGGATCGACCAGCGCCGCTTCGGCGGGCACACCCGCGACCACGGCAAGGCGCCGGTGCGCCGCGCCTGCTACGCCGCGGACCGCACCGGCCACATGATCCTGCAGACGCTGTACCAGAACTGCGTCAAGCACGACGTGGAGTTCTTCAACGAGTACTACGCGCTCGACCTGGTGCTCACCGAGACCGACCACGGCCCGGTCGCCACCGGCATCGTCGCCTACGAGCTGGCCACCGGTGAGCTGCACGTCTTCCACGCGAAGTCGATCATCTTCGCCACCGGCGGCTCCGGCCGGATGTACAAGACCACCTCGAACGCGCACACCCTGACCGGCGACGGCATGGCCATCGTGTTCCGCAAGGGGCTGCCGCTGGAGGACATGGAGTTCCACCAGTTCCATCCCACGGGGCTGGCCGGGCTCGGCATCCTGATCTCCGAGGCGGTCCGCGGCGAGGGCGGCATCCTGCGCAACGCCGAGGGCGAGCGCTTCATGGAGCGCTACGCCCCCACCATCAAGGACCTCGCGCCGCGCGACATCGTCGCCCGCTCGATGGTGCTCGAGGTGCTGGAGGGCCGCGGCGCGGGCCCGAACAAGGACTACGTCTACATCGACGTGACCCACCTCGGCGCGGACGTGCTCGAGGAGAAGCTGCCCGACATCACCGAGTTCTCCCGCACCTACCTCGGGGTCGACCCGGTGAAGGAGCTGGTCCCGGTATTCCCGACCTGTCACTACGTGATGGGCGGCATCCCGACCCGGATCCGCGGCGAGGTGCTGCGCGACAACGAGAACGTGGTGCCCGGGCTGTACGCCGCGGGCGAGTGCGCCTGCGTCTCGGTGCACGGCGCCAACCGGCTCGGCACCAACTCGCTGCTCGACATCAACGTCTTCGGCAGGCGGGCGGGCATCGCCGCCGCCGAGTACGCGGAGCGCTCCGAGTTCGTCGAGCTGCCGGAGAACCCGGCGGCCATGGTGCAGGACTGGCTCGCGCTGATCCTCTCCGACCACGGCAACGAGCGGGTGGCCGACATCCGCACCGAGCTGCAGCGGTCGATGGACAACAACGCGTCGGTGTTCCGCACCGAGGACACGCTGAAGCAGGCGCTGACCGACATCCACACGCTCAAGGAGCGTTACGCGCGGATCACCGTGCAGGACAAGGGCAAGCGATACAACAGCGACCTGCTCGAGGCGGTCGAGCTCGGCTTCCTGCTGGAGCTGGCCGAGGTCACCGTCGTCGGCGCGCTGAACCGCAAGGAGTCGCGCGGCGGGCACGCCCGCGAGGACTACCCGGACCGGGACGACGTCAACTTCATGCGGCACACGATGGCGTACAAGGAGGGCGCGGAGCTGCTCTCCGACATCCGCCTCGACTTCAAGCCGGTCGTGCAGACCCGCTACGAGCCGATGGAGCGTAAGTACTGATGACTGCCGTACTGGACAAGTCGACGCCGGCCGCCGCTGCGCCGGTGCCGGAGGGTTCGACCATGATCACCGTCAAGGTGGCGCGGTTCAACCCGGAGGACGACCTCGGCGCGCACTGGGAGTCGTTCCAGGTGCCGGTGCTCACCACCGACCGGTTCCTGAACGTGCTGACCTACATCAAGTCCTACCTGGACGGCACGCTCACCTTCCGCCGCTCCTGCGCGCACGGGGTCTGCGGCTCCGACGCCATGCGGATCAACGGGGTGAACCGGCTGGCCTGCAAGGTCCTGATGAAGGACATGCTGCCCAAGGACGGCAAGAGCATCACCGTCTCCGTCGAGCCGATCCGCGGCCTGCCGGTGGAGAAGGACCTCATCGTGAACATGGAGCCGTTCTTCGACGCGTTCCGCGCGGTGAAGCCCTACCTGATGACCTCGGGCAACGAGCCGACCCGCGAGCGGATCCAGAGCCAGGCCGATCGGGCCAGGTTCGACGACACCACCAAGTGCATCCTCTGCGCCTGCTGCACCACCTCGTGCCCGGTGTACTGGCACGACGGCAGCTACTTCGGCCCGGCCGCGATCGTGAACGCGCACCGCTTCATCTTCGACAGCAGGGACGAGGGCGCGCGCGAGCGGCTCGACATCCTGAACGACGTCGAGGGCGTGTGGCGCTGCCGCACCACCTTCAACTGCACCGACGCCTGCCCCCGTGGCATCGAGGTGACCAAGGCGATCCAGGAGGTCAAGCGGGCCCTGCTCTTCGCCCGCTGAGCTCCCCGGTTCCGCGGCGACGGCCGCTCTCGCTCCGCGCGAGGGCGGCCGTCGCCGTCTCACCAGCCGTCCGGCAGCGGGTCCGCGCGCGACCAGCGCTCGCCGGCGAGCACGACGTGGCCGAGGAAGCGGAGCCCGACGGTGCCGGCGGCGGCGCCGAGCACGGTGCTGGCGCGCCGGTCGTCGTAGCTGGGCGAGGGATCGCCGGACGGGTGGTTGTGCACGACGGCGAAGGCGCGGCCGTCGTGCCTGAGCACGGTGTTCAGGATCTCCCGCACCGGGACGGCGACCTCGTCCAGCGCGCCCTGCGCGACGAAGACCCGGTGCCGCAGCCGGTGCCTGGCATCGCAGACCAGGACCAGCAGCCACTCCACCCGCGCGCCGGTGAACAGCGGGGACGCCACCGCCGCGACATCGGCGGCGCCGGCGAGCACCCGCCCGGGGGCGGCGCCGCGGGCCCGCGCGGCCAGGTGGAAGGCGGCGACCACCGTCGACGCCTTGGCGACGCCCATCCCGGTGCGCCGGGCGAGCTCCTCCGGCCGCGCCGCCGCCAGCCCGGCGGGCCCGCCGTACTCGGCGAGCAGGGCGTGCGCGAGATCGATGACGCCGATGCCGCGGTTCCCCTCGCGCAACAACAGGGCGAGCAGCTCACCGTCGGTGAGCGCGTGCGCTCCGAGCGCGAGCAGCCGCTCCCTCGGACGCTGATCACCGGGTAGACCGGCCAACGGTACCGACATCGAACCCCCTCCATGCACGGTGCAGGGTTGCCATGGTGCCAGGGGGTACCGACAGACCGGTCAGCCGTCGAGCACGGCCGGTTCGCGCGGCGCGGGCGCGGCGAGCGAGTCCGCGGCCAGCCGCTCCAGGTGCAGCAGCCTGCGCTCGTGCACCACGATCCGGCGCAGCGCCTCGTTGACCGTGGCGTTGCTGTTCGAGGTGCCCAGGATGGCTGCGGCGGCGGCCAGCAGCCGCTGGTCGAGATCGATCCGCACTGTACGCATGCGTCCTCCTTGTTACATTCGCCATCTTGCGTCATGAACGCCGCCGGCGCGAGGGCTTCGGTCCGAATCACACAGCGCGGCGCGCCCAGCTGAGCAGTGTGTACAGCTGCGGCGGGGCGCGTTGCCGCGCCGGGCCCGCGGTGCTTGCATCGGGGTATGTTCACCGAAGCGCAGCTCTACTCGCCGGTGACCCGCGGCGGCGACGGCGCGGTCCGGGTCCGGCTGAGCGCGGAGCACCCGGGCGCGCGGGACCGGGAGTACCGGGCCCGGCGCGACGCCATCGCGGCGCTGGCGCTGGCGCACACCCCGGGCGAGCCCGCCCCCCGGGTGGCCTACACCGAGCGCGAGCACGCCGTCTGGCGCACCGTCTCCACCGAGCTCGCGCGCAAGCACCGCACCTACGCCTGCGCCGAGATCCGGCTCGCTGCGCGGGAATTCGGGCTGCCGACCGACCACGTGCCGCAGCTGGACCAGGTCTCCGCCGCGCTGGCGCCGCTGAGCGGGTTCCGCTACGCGCCCGCCGCCGGGCTGGTGCCGCTGCGGGAGTTCTTCGGCGCGTTCGCGGACCGGGTCTTCCACGCCACCCAGTACCTGCGGCACCACAGCGCGCCGCTCTACACCCCGGAGCCGGACGCGGTGCACGAGATCGTCGGGCACGGCACCCAGCTGGCCAGTGCCAGGCTGGCCGCGCTCTACGTCGCGGTCGGCGCGGCGGCGCGGCGGCTGCGCACCGACGCCGCGCTGAAGTTCCTGGCCGACGTCTTCTGGTTCTCGCTGGAGTTCGGGGTGCTCCGGGAGCGCGGCGAGCTCCGCTGCTACGGGGCCGGGCTGCTCTCCTCGTACGGCGAGATCGAGGAGTTCCGCGCGGCCCTGCTGCGCCCGCTGGACGTGGCCGCCATGGGCACCGCGGTCTACGACATCACGCACTACCAGCCGGTGCTCTACTGCGCCCGCTCGTTCACCGAGGTCGAGGAGGTGCTCGGCGCCTTCTTCACCGGCATGGACGACGACACCCCCGCCCGCTGCGCCAGGGACGGGCGGTTATCCGGCTGACCGGCCCAGCGGCAGGCCGTTCTCCAGCAGCGCGAGCGCTCGGTCCAGCGCCGCCCAGTCCAGCGGGCTGCCGAGCGCGGTGACGAGCACCGCCCCGGTGAACGCGCCCGCCGTCACCCTGACCTCCTCGTCGTCCGGGTCGCGGCCGAGCCGCTCGGCGAAGAGCCCGCTCAGCATGTCGATCCCGCGCTCGAGCTCCACCGCGATGGCCGAGCGCAGCTCCGGGGTGTGGTAGAGCAGGTCCTGGCGTTCCTGCTCGAAGGCGAGGTCCGCCGGCGGCACCGAGCTCAGGACCGTCGCCATGGCCGCCCGGAACGCCGCGAACAGGCTCAGCTCCGGCGGCTGCGCCCGGTACTCGGCGATCAGCGGGGCATCCAGGTCGTCGGCCAGGATCAGCTGCTCCTTGGCCGGGAAGTAGCGGAAGAAGGTGCTCGGCGAGACCTCGGCGGCCGCCGCGATCTGCTCGACGGTCGTCTCCGCGTAGCCCTGCTCCCGGAACAGCCGGAAGGCCTGCTCGCGAATGGTGCGGCGGGTGCGTTCCTTCTTGCGTTCGCGCAGTCCGCGCACCGCGACGTCATCGGCCATGCCCCGATTCTGACGGATCGGCGAGCCGCGGCGCGGCGCGCCCGGGCAACGTCCGCAGCGCCACCGGCGCCGCGACCAGGCAGAGCAGCGCGCAGAGCGCGAGCATGACGCCCATTCCGGCGACGAAGGCGGCCTGGACCCGCTCCAGCAGCGCGGCGTCCCCGAGCTGCCGCGCCACCGCTACCCCGGCGTTCACGCTCTCGTCGACCGGCGGCCGGTTCGCGGCGCCGAGCTCGGACCGGTAGACCGCGGCGAGCACCGCGCCGAGGAAGGCGACCGCGATCGTCCCCGCGGCCTGGCGCAGCGCCTGGATCAGCGCGGAGCCCGCGCCCGCGCGATCGCCGGCGAGGTCGTCCAGCGCCGCCGCCATCGCCGCGGGCAGCGCGGCGCCCATGCCCGCGCCGGTCAGCGCCACCCACAGCGCCACGAAGCCGAACCCGCTCGCCACCGAGGTGCAGCCGCCGAGCCCGAGGCCGAGCGCGAGCAGCCCGAGGCCGAACCCGACCGTGCGCGCGGTGCCGAGCCGGACCCGAAGCACATCGCCCGCCCGCGACCCCACCAGCAACCCGGCGATCAGCGGCAGCAGCCGCAGCCCGCTGCCGAGCGCGTCCACCTCCAGCACGGCGCGGTAGTACTGCGGCAGCGTGAAGAAGAGCCCGAACAGCCCGAAGGTGATGACCACCGCGAACACCGAGCCCCAGCGGAAACCGCTGCGCCGGAACAACTCCAGATCGGCCAGCGGGTACGCGGCGCGCCGCTGGTGGTACACGAGCGCCACCAGCAGGGCGACACCGGCGGCCGTACTCAGCCAGCCGAGCGGGTCGGCGAGGCCGTCCTCGCCGAGCCGGATCAGACCGTAGGTGAGCGCGAGCATCCCGGCGACGGAGAGACCGGTTCCCGGCAGATCCATCGGGCGCCGCCCCGGATCCCGCGACTCCGGGACCAGCGCCGCCACCGCGGCCATGCCGATCAGCACCACCGGCACGTTGATCAGGAACACCGAGCCCCACCAGAAGGTGGTCAGCAGCCAGCCGCCGAGGATCGGGCCGAGCGGCAGCCCGATCGCGGTGGCGGTCACCCAGATGGACATGGCCCGCGCGCGCTCGGCCGGATCGGCGAAGAGCACGGTCACGGTGGCCATGGTCATCGGGATCATGGCGGCCGCGGCGATCCCGAGCACCGTGCGGGCGGCGATCAGCTGACCGGGCGAGTCCGCGTAGGCGCAGGCCACCGAGGCGAGCCCGAAGACGAGCAGCGCGCCGAGCAGCAGCGAGCGCCTGCCGTACCGGTCACCGAGCGTGCCCGCGGGGAGCAGGACGGCGGCCAGCGCGAGCGTGTAGGCGGTGGAGAACCACTGCAGTGCAGCGCTTCCCGCGCCGAGGTCGATGGCGAGCGTCGGCAGCGCGACGGTCAGCACCGTCATGTCGAGGCCGATGACGGTCATGGCCAGCGCCATCGCGCCGAGCGCGGACCAGCGGTGGGTGGCGGAAGGGGGCACAGCGTCTCCAAAAATGACAGTTACTATTGTTTGACAGTCTCTACCAGTTTTTTCGAGCTGTCCAGACCTCGATACGCTGCTCCCTGATGAACACTCGCGACCCGTGGCGCGCGGTCGCCGCGGTGCTGGCCACCGCCGCCCTGCTCGCCGGCGCCGTGGCCGCGCCGGCCATCGCCCAGCCCCCCGCACCGCCGACCACCACCCCGTTCAGCACGCCGGACACCGCCGACTGCGCGCAGCGGACCAAGCCGCCCGCCCCGATCGACGCCTCCGAGGTGCCCGCGCCGGGCGAGCGGGCGCCCGAGCCGCTGCCGGTGCCTTCGCCTGCCGTCGGCGGTAGACGGATGGCGGAATGCGGTGTCGTACTGCCCGATTCGGCCGGATCCGTGCCCGCCGAGATCTCCGCCACCGCCTGGGTGGTCGCCGACCTGGACACCGGCGAGGTGCTCGCGGCCAAGGACCCGCACGGCCGCTACCGGCCCGCGAGCACCATCAAGGTGCTGCTCGCCACGGTGGCGCTGCGCGCGCTGAAACTCGACACCGTGGTCACCGGCACCGCCGCGGACGCCGACGTGGAGGGAACGCGCGTCGGCATCGGCCCCGGCGGGCGCTACACCAACCGGCAGCTGCTCCAGGCGCTGGTGATGGCGTCGGGCAACGACGCCGCGCACGCGCTCTCCGCCCAGCTCGGCGGCGACCAGGTCGCGGTCGCGAAGATGAACGACCTGGCCCGCTCGCTGCGGGCGCTGGACACCAGGGCCGCGACGCCGTCCGGGCTGGACGGGCCCGGCATGAGCACCTCCGCCTACGACCTGGCGGCGCTCTTCCGCGAGGCCATGACCGAGCCGCGATTCGCCGAGTTCATCCGCACCGAACAGATCGACTTCCCCGGCTTCCCGCCCGATCCGCGCATCCCCGGCGACCCCGACCACCCCGGTTTCGTGATCGGCAACGACAACCACCTGCTCTACAACTACGAGGGCGCGCTCGGCGGCAAGACCGGGTTCACCGACGACGCCAGGCAGACCTTCGTCGCCGGCGCCGAGCGCGGCGGCCGCAGGCTGGTGGTGACGCTGCTCAAGGCGGACGTGCTGCCGCTGCGGCCGTGGGAGCAGGCGGCCCGGCTGCTCGACTACGGGTTCGCCGTGCAGCGGGGGGCCGGGGTCGGGGCCCTGCCGGACGGTTCCGCCGCGCCGTCCGACGGGGGTCCGACGCTGGCCGCGCCGCCCGCGGGGGCCACCGGCGACCGCGACATGCCCCGTACCGGCAGCGATGCCCGCGACCGCGCCCGGATCTTCTTCATCGCAGCGGGCGTTTTCATCGTCCTGGCCCTGCTCGTCGCCGCGCGCAGCGTCAACCGCCGTAGGCGCTGACCCGAGCCCGGGCGATCCGCCAGGTCGGCACGGCATCCGCTGCCCGGAGCGGCTCGGCGCGCCGACACCGCGACGCGCAGCCGTGGCGCGCACCGGAAGTGGTTCGGCTCAGCGCTTGCGCAACAGCCAAATCCCCAGCGCGGCAGCGGCGCCCGCGCCGAACCAGGCGGCCCCCGCCGCGGCGGTGGTCCCGGCGGGCCCGACCCGCGGCTCGATGACAGCGGGAGCGGGGGCCGGAACCGTCACCTCGCGCTCGTTCTCCCGCGCGGTCGCCGCCCACGCCGTGGCGAAGAGCACGATCCGATAGGTGATGTAGCTGAACACCATCAGGCCGATGATCGACCCGAAGGTCGCCCCGGCCGGACTGCTCAGCACCGTCTGCAGGTAGAGCGAGGCCACCAGCTTGAACACCTCGAAGACCACCGCCGCGATCGCCGCCGCCTTGGCCGCGCTCTTCAGCGTCACCGGCTCGCGCGGCAGCCGGGCGATGATCCAGCAGAACACCGCCCACGAGGCGAGCGAGCCGAGCACGATGCCGATCAGCACCAGCAGGAACCGCGCCCCCGGCAGCTCGGAGAGCTTGAAGAACCGCAGCAGCGACTCGCCCAGCCCGCTGGAGGCCAGCCCGGAGAGCCCGAGCGAGACCGCCATGGCCAGCCCGAGCCCGAGCAGCGCGACGAAGTCGGAGAGTTTGGTGGTGAACCAGTTCCCCTCCTCGGTCTTCTGGTCCCACTGCTCGGTGAGCGCCGCGCGCAGGTTCGCCATCCAGCCGAGCCCGGTGTAGACGCCGGTGAGCAGCCCGAGCACGCCGACCGTGCTCCGGGAGCGGATGGCCTGGTCGATCAGGTCGTTGAGCTGGTCGCCCATCGAGCCGGGGACGTTCTCGATGACCTTCTCCTGCACCTGCCCGAGCAGGTCGGGGTTGCCCGCGAGCACGAACCCGGCGACCGCGAAGGCCACCATGAGCAGCGGGAAGAGCGAGAGCACGGTGAAGTAGGTGATCCCGGCGGCGTAGTAGTCACCGCGCTGGCGCTGGTAGCGGCCACCGGCCCGGACCACGTGGTCCAGCCACGGCCTGGCCTGGATGCGCCGCTCGATCCCGGCCTTGGTGTCGTCGATCACCTGCATGGTCTCGCCCCTCGGCTCGGCCCCCGCGCTTACTCACCGAGTGAGCAGCCCCACCCGATCGTAAACCTGTGCGAGCGTGTTGCCGGCGATCTCGCGCGCCCGCGCGGCACCGGCGGCGAGGATGCGGTCGAGTTCGCCCTGATCACTCAGGTACTCGTCGACCCGGGCGCGGAACGGGGTGACGAACTCGACAAGGGCCGCGGCGACGTCGGCTTTCAGGTCGCCGTAACCCTTGCCCGCGTAATCCTTCTCGAGGGTGTCGATCGGGGTGCCGGTGACCGAACTCAGGATCACCAGCAGGTTGCTGACGCCCGGCTTGGCCGCCTGGTCGAAGCGAATCTCGCGCTCGGTGTCGGTGACCGCGGAGCGGATCTTCTTGGCCGTCACCTTCGGGTCGTCGAGCAGGTTGATCAGCCCGGCGTCGGTCGAGGCCGATTTGCTCATCTTGGCGGTCGGGTCCTGCAGGTCGTAGATCTTGGCGGTGCCCTTCACGATGTGTGCCTCCGGCACGACGAAGGTCTTCTTGAAGCGGGTGTTGAAGCGCTGCGCGAGATTCCGGGTCAGCTCCAGGTGCTGGCGCTGGTCCTCGCCGACCGGCACCTGGTGCGGGCGGTAGAGCAGGATGTCGGCGGCCATGAGCACCGGGTAGGTGAAGAGCCCGACGGTGGTGTTGTCCGCGCCCTGCTTGAGCGACTTGTCCTTGAACTGGGTCATCCGGCTCGCCTCGCCGAAGCCGGTGATGCAGCTCAGCACCCAGGCGAGCTCGGCGTGCTCGGGCACCTGGCTCTGCACGAAGAGCGTCGACTTCTTCGGGTCGATGCCGATGGCGAGCAGCTGCGCGGCGGCGCCGCGGGTGCGGGCGCGCAGCTCCTTCGGGTCCTGGGGGACGGTGATGGCGTGCAGGTCGGGGATGAAGTACAGGGCGTCGTAGTCGTCCTGCATGGTGACCCAGTACTGCAGCGCGCCCAGGTAGTTGCCGAGGTGGAACGAGGAACTGGTCGGCTGGATCCCGGAGAGCACGCGCTGTTTGCGCTCACCGGGCTGCGCGGAGCTGGACATGCCCCGATCTTCGCACGCGGCATCAAGCGGAATTCCGGGTGTCCACCCCCGGCATGCTCGGCCTTCCGGTGCGCACCAGCTCCTGCTCGCGCTTGGAGACCAGCCGGTACACCGGCGCGCTCGGCCCGGCCAGCGTGGAGCGCAGCACCGGCGGCAGCAGCGGCGGGCGCAGGTGCGCGGCGCGCACCGCCCGCGCCAGCGCGCGGTACCCGGCCTCCTCGCGCAGCCCCCAGCGCATCTCGTACAGCTCCCTGATGCGCGGCGGCAGGCTGCCCTGGACCAGCAGGAAGAAGCCGGAGGTGACCTGTTGCAGCGGCGGCCGCTGCGGGTACGGCACCTGCTGCCCGGCCAGGTAGGAGCCGACCAGCCTCGCCTCCTCGGTGAGGAACAGCTCGTCCGAGGCGAGGTAGCCGTCGAAGTACGCGCGGAAGCCGCGGTAGCTCGCGGGGGCCGCGCCGCGCGGCATGCCGAAGAGCTCGCCCCAGCGGACGTAGTCCTGGTAGAGCCCCTCGCGCTCGCCGTCGGTGAGCCGGTGCACCAGCAGGTCGTACATGACCTCGGCGGAGTCGAAGGTGAAGGCCATGGTCAGGAACATCAGCTGCGGGTCGTTCGCGGAGTACGCGGTGCCCGCCGGGTGGTGCGGGCCCGCGTCCTCGGGCAGCGCGCCGTGCACCGGGGCGTGCCTGCGCGCGGTGTAGGCAAGGGCCCGGTCGGCCTCGTCCTTCGTGCCGAGGAAGACCGCCTCGAAGAGCTTGCCGGTGAGCGCGAGCCGGGTGTACGGGGTGGCGCGGTGCGCGGTGTTCTCGGCGGTGCCGACGTAGAGCAGCGGATTCACCGCGCCGACCACGAGCGCGCGCTGCCCGTAGGTCAGGCCGACGATCCGCTTGCTCATGACCCGCCTGACCATGGAGCCGTCCGCGAAGTATCCGGTGCTCATCGGGGGTGCCGCCTTCCGCTCGTGGCATCTGGCAAGATGATCCCCCAGATTATGGCCCGGGGCAACCGCGCGGAGTCGGAACACGGCCGTGTCAGAATCGAGACTGTGACAGCCCAGCGGACCTACGGCGGCGTCTCCGCCGACGAGCGGCGGGCGCAGCGGCGATCGGCCCTGCTCACGGCGGCGCTGGAGATCATCGGCGCGCACGGCCTCGGTAAGCTCACCGTCTCCGGGCTGTGCACCGCGGCCGGGCTGAACGAGCGGTACTACTACGAGAGCTTCGACAGCAGGGACGCGGTGCTCAGCGCGCTGATCGACGACATCGCCGAGGAGCTCGCCGTCGCCATCCTGACCGCGCTGCGCACCGCCCCCGACGAGCCGGGCGCCAAGGCGCACGCCGCCATCGCCGCGGGCATCCACCTGCTCACCGACGACCCGCGCAAGGCCGAGGTCGCGCTGATCGCCGGCATGGCGACCCCCGAGCTGCGGGCCCGCACCAATGCCACGGTCCGCGCCTTCGCCCGGTTGGTGGCGGCCCAGGGCGGCGACATCTACGGCGTCACCGACCCCACCTCGGACCCGCTCATCGACTTCCGCGCCACCTACCTCGTCGGCGGCCTCGTGCAGACCCTGACGGTCTGGCTACAGGGCGACCTGACCATGAGCAAGGAGCAGCTGATCGAGCACACCACCGATGTGTTCGTGCTGCTCGGCGAGGATCTGGCGCGCCGCTTCAGAGCGTGAGCGGCACCGCGCGCACCGGGGCGGGCTCGCCCTGCAGCACCACCCGGAACCGGACCTCGCGGCGCGCCCAGTACTCCGCGCCGTCCCGCACCGCCTCCGCGAACCAGCCCCGCTCGGCGGGCTGCTCGGCCAGCAGCTCGGCCGAATCCCTGATCACCGCCAGGTACCCCGGGGCCGCGCCGAGACTCTCGTCGAGATCGCGCAGGCACTCGTCGAAGGCGTCCTTGTTGGCGCCGAAGTAGTACGGGAACTGGAAGGCGGCGGCGAACTCGTCGAACACCCCGTGGATGGTGCGCATCCGGCTGCCGCGCAGCTCGCGCACCACGAAGCCGGCCGGTGCGCGGTGCCTGACCTCGCTGAATTCGGCCGGGTCGACCGCCAGCGAGCCGAGCGGGGGGTGTTCCTGCGTCAAGAAGCGGGCCAGCGAGACGGGCCTGGTCATCAGCGCATCCTCGTGAAGGTGGCGTAGTGGTCGCCGGTGTACCAGGCGGTGCCGTCGCTGCCGGTGACTATTCTCTCGGCGTCGCGGGTCCGGTTGCGCTGCTTGGGGTTGACGTCCCACTCCTGGTAGGTGACGGGTTTGCCGTCGGTGCCGGTGCGCGGCAGGGTGCCCTCGCGGTTCTGCCAGCGGTCGCCGCCCTTGGTCCCGGGGGCGTCGGCGGAGTCCGGCCAGCGGCCGGCGTCGATCTCGGTCAGGGTGTCGTAGGCGCGGGGCGGGACGCCCGGTGCCTGGGCGGTGATCGGGGCGTTCCGCTCGCCCGGCGTGGTCGACGGCGCCGCCGGCTTCGCCGGTTGGGTCGCCGCGGATGTCGCCGGCGCTGCGCTGCCGGGATCGTCACCGCCGCGGGCGAACAACCCGACCAGGACTACGACGACCAGCCCGCCGAGCGCTATCAGGACCTTCGTCAGGGCGCTTCTGCCCTTCTGCGCCTCGCTCATCGGTACTGCGCCTTGCCGGTCGCGCGGCTTGTCGTCATGACAGAGAAATCTACGTCACCCGTCGGTAGCTCGGGCACGGCCGACGTACTCGCCATAGGGGATGGCCGACGCCCACAGCCGTTCTTTCACACTCCGGCAGTACCCGACGATTCCGGCGTCGGCGGTCACCGCCAGCCCTGCCGGTTTCCGGTCCGCGCCGACCATGTTGTAGACGACCCGTTCGTTGTCGAGGAGCCACCAGTCATCGGGCGGGACCTCTCCAGCGAGATGCCGAAGAACGTATCGGATGTCCTCACCCGCGGCCGTGTTCGTGTCGGTCACCGAGAGCAGCCAGCGGTGGTAGTCGGTGTGCGGGACGGTGACGACCCGCACCCGGCCGACGACTACGCCCCTTCGCGTGGTCTCTCGGATGAGATCGTTCCACCGGTTCTTGTGCTCGTCCGGCAGCGCGGGCTCACCCTCGAGGAAGCGGCGGAATCGCTCCGACTCGGTGGGCACGGCGTAGACGTCCCCGACCTCCAGATGGAACGCTTCCGCTCGGCATTCGTCGAAGAGAGCGGTCCAGTCGGGCGGCTCGGACTGTAGGTAGAGCATAAATCTCACTTCCGTCGACTCGTCGGACTCCGCGATCTCCCCACCGGTCACCCGGCCGTAGTAGACCACCGCGAACTCCTGTCTGACCTCGCCGTTCGCATAGGCGATCACGTGCTGGGGGTCGGTATAGATGCCCAGCAGTCCGGTGATCGCTATATCGAGCCCGGTTTCTTCGCGGGTCTCCCGGACAGCGCACTCTCCGAGCGTCTCACCCACTTCCATGATCCCGCCGGGAAGCGACCAGTTGCCCGAGTCACCGCGGCGCTGCATCAGCACGCGTCCGCACTCATCGGTGACCAGTGCCGCAGCCCCCGGCCTCAGCGAGTTCGGAAGTGGCGCGTCCGGGTCTCGGTAGTGATCACGCCGTGCGCCCACCCGCGAATCCTTGCGTCGATGTGACACTGCCGCGCACTGCCCGACTACGCCGCGATACCGACCTCATCGCACAATCGCCGAATATCGGTGCGCAACCCCGACGGCGGATTCTTCCGCAACCCGTGCAACATCTCCCGCGCGAAACCGTTGTACCGAATAGTCTCGGGCGCGGTTTGTGCCGCCTTGTCCAGCAGCGCGAATGCGACCACGTGTTCAGCACGCTGCGTGTGTGCTCGCGCCACCTCGATGAAGTGGCGGGATCGTCGCGGCACCGACGCGATGCTGCCGGCGTCGAAGCTGTTCGCTGCCCGCACCGCTTCTCCGGATCGTCGCAATTCCACGCCGAGGGTCGTGGCGTGTGCTGCCATAACCGGCGTCGAGAACGAGGTCTGGACGTGCCGATAGTCAGCGCCGAGCGCACTGGCCACCCGATCGGCCCTCTCCCAGTATGCCCATGCTTCACCATGCCGACCGCGGCGAGCGTGGACGTAGGCGAGCTCGGCGTCCAGCGCCCCAGCGATGCCGCGCCAATCGTTCGGCGTGTTGTCGCGATCGAGATAGGGAGCGATTCGTTCACCCGCTGTCCGGGCGAGGCCGATCGCTTCCTCCCAACGCCCCGAATCCCGCAGCGCCTGGACCATCGCCCAGGCGCCACAGGCGATGACGTAGGGGTCGTCGGATTCGTACCCCTCGTTCAATGCCCGGTCGGCGACGAGCCAGACCAGCTCAGGGGCGGGTTGATAGGCGACGTAGAAATCCGCCAGTTGATAGACGCCCGCAAGTACCCGGCGTGCGGATCGGCGGTCCGGTCCGCCGGCTCGTACCGCGCCCTGCGCATCCCGGATAAGACCGGGTAACAGGGCACCCAGTTGTGTTCTGTGATCCGGGCTGGAATGGCGAATCGTCCAAGCCTGATTCAGGCGCACCGCCAGGTGCCCCACCGATTCCGGTCGTGACGCGTTGTGCATTCGGTAATCGGTGAGCGCCTGTTGCACGTCGGTCAGTGCCGCATGTCGTTCGCCGGCGAATACGCCGACGGGGACCGCGTAACCGTCTCCGGTCAGCTCGGCCAGGTCTTTGATTTCGAGAGCCCGGGCAATGCGGAGCAGCATCGGTAGCGCCGGGGTCTTGATACGGCCGTTCTCCACGGCCTTGACCCACTCGGCGGACCGGCCGAGAAGTCCGGCCAGCACCGGCCTCGACATGCCCCTCCGTGTCCGGAGCCGTTTGATGCGCATCCCGATCGGGAGTTCGTCGATTGTCATCGTGGGACCACCTTCCCGCCTGGCGTCACCTCGCATCAAGGGTATCGGCTCCTCCGCTCCTGGTGTCGAGCGCGAACCAGGCAGCGAAGGGGGAACTGATGAGAAGGTCACTGCCACAACGTGTTCCGCATCCTCGGATACGGGGGCAACACCGCACTGTCTCAGCGGAGACGTTGGAAGCCGTCGCAGTCGCGCTCCGCAACTGGGAGGGGCCGGCTCCCGGCGGGCGAGAACGTCCCGTGCTGCCGATGCCCGCCTCTCCGGCGCCCGACGAGCCGGACGTGCATCTGAGCATCCGGCTCGGCGGAATACCGCTGGACTACATCGCCTGCCTGACGGCGGCGCTGATCTTCGTGCAGGAGCACGCGGAACGCCGGTATGTGGATGCGGTGCGGGTGGACAGCGACTGCGCTCCGCAGTTTCGCCGTCTGCCGAACGAACGGCTGTACCTGATCACCTAGGAGGTGCGGCTTCCCACCAGGGCCGTGCCGGTCCGGGTGCCGGTGATCCCCGGAAGCTCGCTGAATCCGACCGTGACCGGGGCGTGATCGGACCACCGCTCGGCGTAGGTCGCCGCCCGCTCCACGCGCGCGGACTCCGCGAAGTGCGCGACATCAGGGGTCGCGAAGACCGCGTCGATGCGCCAGCCGGCGTCGTTGTCGTAGGCGCGGCCGCGGTAGGACCACCAGGAGTACGGGCCGTCACCCTCGGGGTGCAGGGCGCGGACGACGTCCACCCACCCGTCGGCGAGGAGTCCGTCGATCCAGGCCCGCTCCTCGGGGAGGAACCCGGACGACTTGCGATTGGCTTTCCAAGCCTTCAAATCCCGCTCGGTGTGCGCGATATTCCAGTCGCCCGCCACGACAGCGGCACCGCCGCGAGCCGCCAGGTGTGCGCCGAATTCGGTGAGGAAGCGGGACTTCTCGTCCTGGCGCGGGGTGCCGACGTCGCCGGAGGGGACGTAGACGCTGGCGACGGTCAGCCCGTCGAAGTCCGCCTCCAGGTACCGGCCACTCCCGTCGAATTCCGCACTGCCGAAGCCGATCCGGACGGCCGACGGCTCCCGCCGGGAGAGGATCGCGACGCCGGCGCGGCCCTTCGCCCCTGGCTCGGCGTTCGCCAGGTGCCACTCGCCGAGCGCGGGGGCGAGCGCGGCGCGGGTCTGGGGGTCGCTGGCCCTGGTCTCCTGCAGGCAGACGACGTCGGCCGCGGTGGTGGCGAGCCACTCCAGCAGCCCCTTGCCGGTTGCCGCCCGGACGCCGTTGACGTTCACGGTTGTGATGATTCCTGGCACCGGAAAACCGTACAATGCTGGTCACACGTACGTTTCCGGCGCCACACCCGGCGCCGGGCGTCCGCGGGAGCCCTCCGCACCGGCGGGCTCCGCAACTCCGGAGCCGACCGGCCCCGGCGAACGACCCCCGGGCGTCGCGACACCGCCGTCACCGCCCAGGAAGGGGTGTTGACGATGTCGTCCGACACCGGTTCATTCCGCCGCACTTTCCCGCGCGCCACCTTCGTCCGCCGCCGCAGGGTCGGGCCGCTCGACGCGATCGTTCCGGACCCGCGAACGCTGGCTCCCGCCGTAGGCGAGCCGCTTCCGGCCCCGGCGCTCGCAGTGGCCTCGGACGCCGCCCTCGACGCGAGGGCCACCACCCCGTCCATGGCGGCATCCACCCCACCGGAGGTGAGCACCGCATGCGCCGAGGCAGACGCCGCACAGGGCTTCGCGGATCTACCGCACCGATCGCAGCCGGCTTCCGCCCCGGACACCGAACCCCTGACCCGCCCCTCCGGCACCCGCCGGGTAGTGCCGCTACCCGTGCGCCCGGCCCCGGAACCAGCACCGAAACCGAAGCGCCCCACCCCCGCCCGCCCGCAGCCCATCGCGGCGATCCACATCGGCTCCGGCGACCCGCTCCTGCTCCTGCACGGCTTCCTGCTCTCCCCGCACTGCTGGGAGCAGGTGGCGGCACGGATGGCGGCACGGTGCGAGGTCTTCGCACCGGCGCTGCCTGGCCACTGGGGCGGCCCTCCGATCGACGGCCACCTCGACGTGCGCACACTGGCCGATGAGATCGAAAGAATGCTCGACGAAAAAGGCTGGCGCACCTGCCATATCGCGGGCAACTCGCTCGGCGGCTGGATCGGCGCCGAGCTGGCGCGGCGCGGCCGGGCCCGCACGCTGACGCTGATCGCCCCGGCGGGCGGCTGGGGCTCGCCGAGCCTGACCCAGTTCCGGGTCGGGCTGAAGTTCCTCGCGCTGGTCCCGCTCGCCGAGGCGGGAAAGCGGATCGGGGTGCGGCCGATGGACAACCCGGTCGTGCGAAGGCTGGCCGGGTACGCGCTGGCCAAGCACCCGGGCCGGATCGCGCGCCGGGATTCCAGCGCCGCCGTGCAGGCCGTCCTGCAGTGCGCGGCCATGGTTCCCCTGCTGCTCGGCGGCGCGCGCCACCCCGCGCTCCCCGACCTCGCCACGCTCGGCACCCCGGTGCGGCTCCTGCTCGCCGAGTACGACCGGGTGATCCCGAACCGGGTCTACGCCCGCCGCTACCTGGCCGAACTCCCCGACTCCGCCGACCGCATCCTGGTCAACGGCGTCGGCCACGTCCCCATGCTGGAGGCGCCGGACCGGATCGCCACGCTCATCGCCGAGCACGTCTATGCCAGCCGGAACCGGCTGCGCGCGCTGTAGCTACTCGTCCTCGCCCCGCGCGCGGCGCTCGTAGGCGCTGCGCGCGGCGGTGTCGACATCGTCCAGGAAGACCTTCTCCAGGCCGAAGGCGTGCGCGAGATACTCGCTCACCTTGGTCGGCAGGAAGTACTGCGAGGCCACCAGCGCCCCGGCCAGCTTGGTGACCGCGACCCGGCGCTTCGGCTTGGCGATCAGCCCGGCGACCGCCGCCGCGATCTCCTCGGGCTCGGCGTTCTTCATGCCCTTGGCGCCCGCCGTGCCGGAGACCAGCTCGGTGTTGGTGAAGGTCGGGAGCACGGCGGAGAACTCGACGCCCTGTTCCCGGTACTCCGCCCGCAGCGTGTCGGTGAGCGCGAGCACCGCCGCCTTGCTGGCGCAGTAGGTGGCGAGGCCGGGCGTGGGCGCCTCGCCGGCCAGCGAGGCGATATTGATGACCTGCCCGCGGCCGCGCGGCACCATCCGCTGGGTGGCGAGCTTGCTGCCGACGATCACGCCGTGCACGTTGATGTCCATGATCCGGCGGCTCACCCGGTCGGGTTCGGCGTCGAAGCGGCCCGCGGGCATGATCCCGGCATTGTTGACCAGCACGTCCACCGGGCCGAGTTGCCGCTCCACCTGGTCGAGGAAGGCGGCGAAGGATTCCGGGTCGGTGACGTCGAGCCTGCCGTAGACCTCCAGGCCGAGGTCGGCGCCGGCCTCCTTGACCTTCGCCTCGTCGATATCGCCGATCGCCACCTGGGCGCCCTGGTCACGGAGGTGCTTCGCGGTGGCGAAGCCGATGCCGCGCGCGCCGCCGGTGATGACGACGACCTTGCCAGCGATGGTGGTTGCCGTTGCCATGGGAGTTCCTCTCAGCGCTTGGTGGCGGAGTCGGCGAGCAACCCCTTGGCGATGTGGGTGACCTGGATTTCATTGCTGCCCGCGTAGATCATCAGCGACTTCGCGTCCCGCGCCAGCTGCTCCACCCGGTACTCCTGCATGTACCCGTTGCCGCCGAACAGCTGGATCGCGTCCATGGCCACGTCGGTAGCCGCCTCCGAGGCGTACAACTTCATCGCCGACGCCTCGGCCAGGCTCGGCGGCTTTCCGGCCCGGCCGCGCTCGAGGGTGCTGAAGACCATGTTGCGCACATTGATCCTGGCCACCTCCATCTTCGCCAGCTTGAGCTGGATGAGCTGGAAGCGGCCGATCTCCTGCCCCCACAGCGTGCGGGCGCGGGCGTAGTCGACGGAGAGCCGCAGACACTCCTCGATGATGCCGAGCGCCTGGAACGCCACCCCGACCCGCTCGGCGGTGAAGCTGGAGCGCGCGCTCTCCCTGCCGTCGCCGCTGCTGTGCTCCTCGGTCTCGCCGAGCAGCCGGTCGCGGCCGAGCCGGACGTCGTCGAAGAAGAGCTGGCCGGTGGGCGAGGCGTGCAGCCCCATCTTCTTGAACGGCTTGCCCTGGGTGAAGCCGGGCATGCCGGAGTCGAGCACGAAGGTGAGGACCTTGCGGTCGCGCTTGGCGGTGGTGCCGTCGTCGAGTTTGGCGTAGACGATGACCACGTCGGCGTAGGGGCCGTTGGTGATGAAGGTCTTCTGGCCGTTCAGGATGTAGTCGTCGCCGTCCCGGCGGACGGTGGTCTGCATGCCGCCGAAGGCGTCCGAGCCGGAGTCCGGTTCGGTGATCGCCCAGGAGGCGACCTTGCGCATGGTCATCAGGTCGGCGAGCCAGCGCTCCTTCTGCGCCAGCGTGCCGCGCGCCCGGATGGTGGCCGCGCCCAGCCCGAGGCTCACGCCGAGCGCGCTGACCAGGCCGAGGCTCACGCCGGAGAGCTCCGAGATGAGCACCGCCATCATGGAGTCCTGCGAGTTCTCCTCGCCCGTGCCATCGGCGCTCTCGCCCGCGCGCTCGCGGGCCAGCGACTTGCGCACCGCCTCGTCCGACATGGCGTCGATCCCGAACTGCGCGAACAGTTTCCGGATCACCGGGTACGGCGGCAGCTCGCCGCTCTCCAGCTCGTCCAGCCGGGGCCGGAGCTCCTTGTCCACGAAACCGCGGACCGCGTCGCGGATCATCAGGTCGGTCTCGGACCACTCGAACATCGTTGTTCCTCCCGGCACACATGCGTGCACGCTTGTATGAAAGTGACCATACCGGCGGGCCCGCGGGGGCGGGGCGGGTTCGCCGCAACCGGTGTCAGCGGGGCACGCCGGGGGGCTGTTCCGGCAGCGTGCGGCGCAATTCGGTGCTGGCGCGGAGCCAGCGGCGGCGGGCTCGGGCCGGGTCGGTGCCGACGAAGTCGGCGACCAGGATTCCGCGCAGCACGTCCATGGCGGTGTAGAGGAGGTCGCGGAGCGGGCGGGCGTCGCGGTCGGCGGGAAGCAGGTGGGCGATGGTGGCCAGGACCATCTCGTCGATCACCGGCTCGGCCTCGCGCAGCGCGGCGGCGAGCACCGGGTCGGTGCGGCCCGCGATCCAGAGTTCGGCGGAGGCGGCAAAGAGCGGGCCCTGGTGGGTCTCCCAGAGCAGCTCCAGTGCGACGCCGAGTGGGTCGGCGCTGGTGGTGGCGCGGTCCAGCTCGCGGACCGCGATCTCCGAGCGGCGCTGCGCAAGGTGCCGGACCGCGGCGACCACCAGATCGGCCTTGGCGCCGAAGTGGTGCACCTGGGCGCCCCTGGTGACACCGGCCCGGGCCGCGATGCGCGGCGTGGTCGTGCCCGCGTAGCCGTACTCGACCAGGCAGTCGACGGTGGCGTCGAGCAGCCGCTCACGCATGGCGCTGCTGCGCTCGTGCTGGGTGCGGCGGCCGCCCGCCACGCTGCTGGCCATCAGCGGATTCTACGCGCGGGCCGGGCGGCGCCGGGGTGCGCGCGGACCGGGCGCGACGAGCGCGGGCCGCGCGGTTACGACGAGCGCGGGCGGCGGACGCGCCGCGTCAGTGCGCGGAGGTGCGCTGCGTCCGTGCGCGGCGGACGCGCTGCGTCAGTGCGCGGGGGTGCGCCGGGCCAGTGCGACGGTCACGGCGAAGAGCAGGACGCCGCTGATGGCGAGGGCGGCGCCGACCGCGGCGGGCGCGGTGTAGCCGTAGCCCGCGGCGATCACGAGACCGCCGAGCCAGGCGCCCGCGGCGTTGGCGATGTTCAGCGCGGCGTGGTTGAGCGCGGCGGCGAGCGTCTGGGCGTCGGCGGCGACATCCATCAGCCGGGTCTGCAACCCGGGCGCGAGCGCGGCGCCCGAGGCCCCGACCAGCAACGCGCCGATCGCGGCTGTCACCGGGTTGTGCGCGGCGGCGACGAATCCGGCCAGGATCACCACCATGGCGACCATGCCGATGAAGATCGAGCGATCCACCCCGCGATCGGCCAGGAACCCGCCTGCGATATTGCCGATCACCATCCCGACCCCGAAGAGCGCGAGCACCAGCGGCACCAGCCCGGCGCCGAGCCCGGCCACATCGGTGAGCGTGGTGGCGACGTAGGTGTACACCGCGAACATGCCGCCGAAGCCGACGGCCCCGACCGCCAGCGTGAGCAGCACCTGCGGCCTGCGCAGCGCGCCGAGCTCGGTGAGCGGGTTGGTGGTGACGATCCCGGTGAACGGCGGCACGAACCGCAGCAGCGCCCCGATCGTCGCGAGCCCGATCACCGCGACCACCACGAACGCCGACCGCCACCCGAATGCCTGCCCCAGCCAGGTGGCGGCGGGCACCCCCACCACATTGGCCACGCTGAGCCCGAGCATCACCGCCGCCACCGCCTTGGCCCGCTGCCCGGCGGGCGCCAGGCTCGCGGCGGCCAGCGAGGCGACGCCGAAGTAGGCGCCGTGCGGCAGCCCCGCCACGAAGCGCGCCGCCACCAGCGTGCCGTAGTTCGGCGCGAGCACCGTCGCCAGATTGCCGACGGTGAACGCCACCATCAACCCGACCAGCAGCTTCTTCCGCGGCAGCCGCGCGAAGGCCGCCGCGATCACCGGCGCGCCGATCACCACGCCGAGCGCGTAGGCGGAGACCGCGTGCCCGGCCGTCGGCTCGGAGACGTTCATGGCGCCCGCGATATCGGGCAGCAACCCCATGGTCACGAACTCGGTGGTGCCGATCCCGAACCCGCCGAGCGCCATGGCCAGCACGGCGGGCAGGTGCCAGCTGGTGCGCGGGGTCTCGACGGCGATCGCGGTAGAAGTCACGCTCTCGTGCAACCCGGTCGCGGCGCTGCGGGGTTCCCGATCCCGGGGTGAGATCGGCCACCCCGGGACTCAGCGCTGTTCGAAGGTGCGCCGGTACTGGGCCGGGGAGACGCCGAGCCCGGCGGCGAAGTGCCTGCGCAGGTTGGTCGCGGTGCCGAGCCCACACAGCAGGGCGATCCGCTCGACCGGCAGCGCCGTGGTCTCCAGCAGGGTCCGCGCGTGGGACAGCCGCTGGCTCAGCAACCACCGCATGGGGGTCGAGCCGGTCGATTTCAGCAGCCGCCGGTGGAAGGTGCGCGGGCTCATGGCGGCGCGGGCGGCGAGGGCATCGACGGTGAGCGGTTCGTCCAGGTGGGCGAGCGCCCACTGCAGCACCGGGCCGAGGTCGTCGGCGGGACGTTCGGGCACCGCGAGCTCCACGAACTGGGCCTGCCCGCCGGACCGGTGCGGCGGCACCACCATCCGCCGTGCCAGCTTGTTCGCCACGGCGGCGCCCAGATCGCGGCGCACGAGATGCAGGCAGACGTCGACCGCCGCCGTCATCCCGGCGCTGGTCAGCACATCGCCGTCGTCCACGTAGAGCACCGATTCGTCCACCCGGATCCGGGGGTGCCTGCGCGCGAGCACCTCGGCGTGCTCCCAGTGCACCGTCACCCTGCGGTCGTCGAGCACCCCGGCGGCCGCGAGCGCGAAGACGCCGTCACAGAGCGCGACCATCCTGGCCCCGGAGCGGTGCGCGGCGGCCAGCGCGTCGACCAGCTCCGCCGGCACCGGGCGCTCGGCGCCGACGCACTCCTGCGAGACCGACGGCACGATCACCGTGTCCGCGCCGAGCAGCCCATCCGGCCCGTACTCCGGCCGGATGACCGTGCCGAAGCCGATCGGCCGCTCCACCCCGGCGCCGCCGACGGCGCAGACCCGCAGCTCGTACCAGGGGTCGGCGAGGTCGGGCTGCGGGGTGCCGAAGACGGCGGCGACCACGCCGAGTTCGTAGAGGTCCCAGGGGTGCAGCGCGCCGGGGGCGAGCGCGAGGGCGACGGTGCGGTTCCGCATACCGCCAAGGGTATGGCAGTAATCGTTCGCAAGTGGTCGGTCCTGCCACTGTCGCCGGGGGGTGTGCGGCCCGAAAACTGGATGCCGACCCCCTGGAAAGGAATTCCCGATGACCTCGACCCCCGTCACCGTGCTCGGCCTCGGCCGCATGGGCTCCGCCATCGCCGCGGTGCTGCTGCGCGCCGGCCACCCCGTCACGGTCTGGAATCGCACCCCCGGCCGCGGCGCCGAACTGACCGGCGCCACCGTCGCCACTTCGCTCGCGAGCGCCGTCGCCGCGAGCCCGCTGATCGTCTCCGTCTCGGCGAGCACCGCCGCGGCCGCCGAAACGCTGCTCCCGCTCGGCCCCGGGCTGCGCGGCCGCACGGTGCTGAACGTCGCCACCGGCCGCCCGGACCAGGCCCGCGAGCTCGCCGCCGAGCTGGAGCAGCACGGCGCCCGCTTCCTGGACGGCGCCATGCTCGCCGTGCCGCAGACCCTCGGCACCCCGGAGAGCCTGCTGCTGCACAGCGGCTCCGAATCCGCGAGCGCCGAGCACGCCGACGTCCTCGCCGCCTGGGGCACCACCCGCTACCTCGGCACCGACCCCGGCGCGGCCGCACTGCACGACATGGCGGTGCTCGGCGGCATGTACGGCCTGTTCGCCGGGTTCTTCCAGGCCACGGCCATGGTCGGCGGCTCGGCCCGCGGCTTCACCGACGACCTGCTCGTCCCCTGGCTGCGCGCGCTGCTCGACCTGCTCCCCCTGCTCGCCGACGAGATCGACTCCGGCGAGTACCCGGTCAGCTTCTCCGACCTGGCGGTCAACCGCAGCGGGCTCGCCGACATCCAGGCCACCGCCGCCGACGCGGGCGTCCGCACCGACCTCATCGACCCGCTGCTGCGGATCTTCGAGGCGCAGGAGAAGGCCGGGCACGGCGCCGCGAGCTTCACCCGCGCGGTCGCGGCCCTGCGTCCCGCGCTCTCGGCCGCGCGGTGATCCCTATGCCCCGCCGAGCCCAACCGTCTGCACGAGGTTCGCCGGCGAGAGGGCGAGAGCCAGCTGCTCCTCGGTCATCAGTGCCTTCTCCAGGATCAGCGACGGCACGGTCCGCCCCGAGACGAGCGCCTCGGCGGCCACCTCGGCCGCGGCGTGGTACCCGAGGTGCGGGGTCAGCGCCGTGACGACGCCGATCGAGATGTCGACCATCCCGCGCAACCGCTCGGCGTTGGCCTCGATCCCGTCGACGCACTTGGTGGCGAGGATCCGGCAGGCGCGGCCGAGCATCTCGATGGAGTCGAACAGGCAGTGCGCGATCACGGGTTCGAAGGCGTTCAGCTGCAACTGCCCGCTCTCCGCGGCCATGGTGATGGTCAGATCGTTCCCGATGACGCGGTAGGCGACCTGGTTGACCATCTCCGGGATCACCGGGTTGACCTTCCCCGGCATGATCGACGACCCGGCCTGCATGCTCGGCAGGGTGATCTCGTTGAACCCCGCCCGCGGCCCGGAGGAGAGCAGCCGGAGGTCGTTGCAGATCTTCGACATCTTGACCGCGGTGCGCTTCAGGACACCGGAGAGCTGCACGAAAGCGCCCACATCCTGGGTGGCTTCGACCAGGTCGGAGGCGGTGACCACGGGGAAGCCGGTGATCTCGCGCAGCTGGGCCGTCGCCAGCTCGGCGTAGCGCGGGTGGGCGTTGAGCCCGGTGCCGATCGCGGTGCCGCCGAGGTTGATCTCGGTGATCAGGGCGGCCGACTCGGTGATCCGCTCGATGTCCTCGCGCAGCATCAGCCCCCAGGCGCCGAATTCCTGGCCCAGCGTCATCGGAACCGCGTCCTGGAGCTGGGTGCGGCCGACCTTCAGGATCCCGGAGAACTCCGCCGATTTGGCGAGCAGCGCCGCCACCAGCTCACTCAGCCCGGCGCGCAGCCCGACCATGGCGGCCTGCAGCCCGACCTTGATCGCCGTCGGGTACACGTCGTTGGTGCTTTGACCACGGTTGACGTGGTCGATCGGGTGAATCCGGTCGTACCGGCCGCGGTCGAGGCCGAGCAGCTCGAGGGCGCGGTTCGCCACCACCTCGTTGGCGTTCATATTGGTCGAGGTGCCCGCGCCGCCCTGCAGCACGTCGACGACGAAGTGCTCGTGCCAGGCCCCGGCGTAGATCTCCGCGCACGCCGCCTCGATGGCATCGGCGATGTCGGCGGGCAGCAGCCCGAGCTCGCGATTCGCCCGTGCCGCTGCCTGTTTCACCGCGGCCAGCGCGCGCACGAGCTCGCTGTGTGCCCCGATGGCGATGCCGGTGATCGGGAAATTGTCCACTGCCCTCGCGGTGTGCACTCCGTAGAGTGCCGCGGCCGGGACCTCGCGGTCGCCGAGCGAATCGTGCTCGGTTCGTGTCATCACGGGCCTACGCTCTCGGTGTGCCCGACGTCTGTCAAGACGAACGAGATATGGCTCTCGAAGCGAATATTCGGCGCAACGCGGGCTTCACCGGCCGGAAACGTCGCGCCCCGGCGGCCGAGCCCGCCATCGGGATCGCTTCGGCCGCCTTGCACACGTAATCCGTTGCCCATCAGACGAATACAATTACCGCGGCGATCCTTCCGGCTGGACGGAGTCGAGCAGCGGCACGGCGCGTGGCCGGGCGCGGCGCAATTCGCCGGTCGCTCCGCGATACCGTGCGTTCCAACGGTTTTCGGGTACCGTTTGGCGGAGCGGGCGCATTGCTCCGGCGAGGCAGGTGGAACGCACGAGGTCGATTGAGCGATGAGCATCGAGATTCCACCCGGATTGCAGTGGCTGTCCTACTTCGCCGGGGCCGCGTGGCCACAGGGCGACGAGGATCTGCTCTTCGAGCTCAGCGCGGACTGGGCCGAGGCGGCGAATGCCCTGACCGCGATCATCGATCAGGTCCGCGCGGCGAGCGATACCGCGGCGCAGAACTACGCGGGCAGCGGCGCGGATCAGATGGAAGCCCAGTTCCAGCAGTTCTTCTCCGGCGACAGCTCGCTGGACAAGATCGCCGAGGGGCTGCAGCAGCTCTCCGAGGCGGTCTTCGACTGCGGGACGCAGGTCGAGTACGCGAAGCTGCAGATCATCATCACCCTGGCGTGGATGGCCATCGAGATCGCCTGGGCGATGGCCAGTGCGTTCGGGGCCTGGATGGTGCCGGTCATCGAGGCGACGGGTGCCGGGGTCATGTCGACAATCGCCTCCCGGCTGGCCACGATGCTGGCGGCGCGCGCCGCGCGGCTGGCCGAGCGGCCGCTGTGGAAGCTGACCGCGATCGAGGCGCTCCAGGAGGCCGCGATCGGCATGGGCATCGAGGCGCTGGCCCAGGGGATCCAGCTGGCGGAGGGGCACCGCGAGAATTTCGACACCTCCCAGATGCTCGTCTCCGGCGCGGTGAGCGGTTTCGCCGGTGCCGTGGCCGCGCCGATCGGCCACTACGGCGGCAAGGCGCTGGGCGGCTGGGTCAGCAAGAACGGCCCGATGACCTGGTGGAAGGGCGGGCTGGTTGCGATCGGGGCCGGTATTCCGGCCGGTCTGGTCGGTGCGACGGCGAGCATGGTCGGCTACGGGGTGCTGACCGGTACGTGGGAGTTCGATCCCGCCGCGCTGGCCGGTGGTGTCGCCGGCGGTCTCGCCGGTGGCATGCACGGCGTGTCCGGCTATTTCCAGGGCCAGGCGGTCGCGGCGCACTATCAGGCCAACGGCTTCGCGGGGCTGCCCGGCGGGGAGAAGGTGGATTCCGGCGCTCCGGACGAGGCGCCACCGCCCTACCACGACGGGAGCGCCGCGCTTCCCGGGCAGAAGGACGCGAACTCCGGTGCTCCGGTCGAGGGTCCCGCCACCGCCGCCCCGATCCCGGTCGAGCAGCCTCCGCAGGATCAGGATCAGGAGCACCGCGATCGGCTGCCGAACGCGAGCGGGATCGTGCCCGGCGGTGTGCCGTCCCAGCTGGGCCGCAGCGATCTCGGCGGCCTCTCGACGACCGACGGCCGCCCGCAGGCGGGCCCCGTCGCGCACCACGATCCGGTTGCCTCGCCCGCCCGCCCCGCCGAGATCTCGCGCTCCACCTCGCCGGTCCAGCAGGCACCGGCGCCGAACAGCGAGAACTCGGCGGCGCGCCCGGCCCAGCCGCCGCGGAGCTACTCCCCGGACCAGCGGATCGCGGACGGCACAGCTCCGCTCACCCAGCTGCCCCCCGGCGCCCAGGGGCAACCGGCGGTCGTCGGCGGCGGCACGGAGCTCTCGGCCACCCCCTTCACCGCCAATGGCACCGACCAGCTCCGCGCCGGGCTCGACACCGAATCCCTGGACCACGGGTCGGCGCAGGTCACCGCCGAGCAGACCGCCGAGCTCCGCTCCCCCGACTCGCCCGCCGAGAGCGCGATCCACCAGCACGCCGCCGACGAGATCTCCCAGCCCACGGTCGTCCGGGAGGAGAGCGCCGAGGTGCCGCGCGAAGAGCGCACGCCGGGCACCGAGACCGGTGCTCCGAACCGCGTCGAAGCTCCCCTCGAGCACCGCGCCGACCCGCTCGCATCCCCGGTGACGCCGGAGAACACGGCGCAGTTCGCCGAGGACGGCGGGCGCGTCGACCACACCGGGCTCGACCACACCGGGCTCGACCACACCGGGCTCGACCACACCGGGCTCGACGACTCCGCGCACACCGCCGGGCTCGGCGACGACGCCATGACACCGATCTCCCCGGACCGGGGCGACTCCACGACACCCGACCACCGCGCGGACTTCCGCCGCGACAACGACTGCAGCCAGCAGGTGCTGCAGCGCTTGGCCACCGAGTTCCCCGGCAACCGGGACATCCACCCGCCCGCGGACCCGGTGGGGCTGCGCGGCATGGACGCCTTCGAATTCGAGCTGCGCTCCGACGGGATCCTGCAGACCTTCCCCAACCACGAGGCCGTCGGCAACGCGCTGCGCGGGCTCGGCCCCGGCGCGAAGGCGGCGGTCGTCGAGACCTACCACGGCCCTGCCGATCAGCACGGAGTCGGCGCGCACGCGGTGCTGATGACCGTCCGCAACGACACCCCGTGGGTGTGGGATCCCGCCACCGGCGGGGAGACACCGCTGGTACTCCGCGACAACGACGACGTCGCGGTGGTGACCGCCGTGCTCTACTCCGCCGACGGCAGGCCGGTCCAGTCCCCCGGCCTCGGCATCGACGGCGTCCGCGCCATCGGCGATGCCCGCATCGGCCTCTCGACCGGCACGGCCGCGCCGATCCCAAATTCCGCGCGTGAGTCCCCCGCGAGCGGTCGCGAGTCCGGGGCGCCGCTCGGGCGCCGGGAAGAGACCGGCCCACGGGCGGTCCCGAGTTCGACGACGACGAACCCGATCCAGTCGGGTTCGAAGCTCACCGGCGCCCCGGCCACCACCGCGCCGGGCGGACCGGTGACCGCGCAGCGCGAGCCGGGGCCGCACGGTGCTCCCGCCGCCACGCGCGCCTCGGATGCCCAGCAGCACCGACTGGCCGCGCAGGAGCGCACCGAGCAGCGTCAGCACCAGGTGAAGCAGGCCATCGAGCAGTCGAGCGCGGGCGTCGAGAAGGCCGGGCAGGCACTCGCGACGGCGACGGCGAGCCGAGACGAGAAGCGCATCGCCGAGGCGAGCGCGGCCCACGCGCGGGCGACCGACGATCACCGGCAGCTGGTGTCGACGGCCGTCGACACACTCATGGCCGACGCGAAGAAAGCGGGAACCGATACCTGGAATGCGTTCCAGGCCGGGGAGATCGGCCGCGACGAGGCCTTCCCGCTGGTGCGCAGGCAGCGGGTGTCGGCCGCGAAGGCGGCGGCCGAGGCGCTGCTGGCGCACTACGACATCCAGGCGGGCAGGGACAGCTCCGGCCCGCTGGCGCGGCTGAGCCCCACCGAGCTGGAGCAGCGGGTGCTCGGCGGCTCGGAGCAGGATTCCCGCGCCGCGCAGATCGAGCTGTTCCGGCGGGGCACCGGCGGCGAGATCGGCGGGCCCGGCGGCAAGATCCTGCGCTGGACCCAGCTCACCTCGGAGATCCTCATGCAGCACGGCCCGGTCGAGATGGACACCGGCGAGGGCAAGGAGCTCACCGCCATCTCCCGGGCCACCCGCACCGTCCTGGACCAGGGCATCGCCCATGTGATGACCAGCAGCGACCCCCTGGTGGTGCATATGAAGCACGAGTTCGAGAGCCTCGTGGCCGGTGAGCACGGCCTCGGCATCGACGTGTACCGCCTCGACTCGGACCAGCCCTTCCCGCAGCGCACGGATGGCCGCAGGCTGATCGTCCTCGGCACCGCCCAGGACTACGGCTTCCGTGCGGTCAAGGAGGCGCAGGCGGTGGTCGACCGGTTGCGGGACAGCGGCATGCCCGCCGACGAGCTGGCGCGGCTGCGCGCGGAGCTGGAGGCGGCGCCGTCGCTGCGCGAGTACAAGGGGCTGCTCGACGCCGCGGCCGCGGCCAGGGACATTCCCGACCGCTTCGAGCCGTTCCCCAGCGGCAGCCTCATCATCGACGAGATCGACGCGCAGCTGATCGACGAGCAGACCCACTATGTCCTCTCCCCCGGCCGGTCGGGTCCGGCGGACGAGATCTTCGCGCAGCGCGTGCAGGACATCTGGGGCACGCTGCGCCAGGCCGAGGAGCGCGGCGTGCTCGGACCGGCGGATTTCGGCAAGGACCCGGACCGGCGCGGGATCTTCGACGCGCGGCTGACCCCGGACGGGCGGGCCAGGCTGGCGGACATGCTCGGCTCGGAGCTCAGCGACGCGGACGCCGCCGAGTACGCGCACGCCGCGCAGGCGGCCTGGGGGCCGGAGCGGAACTCGGACTACCACATCAGCGAGGACGGCAAGATCAAGATCATCGCCTCGCAGACCAACGACCAGGTGATGGACGATCCGGAGAAGCAGAGCTCGAGCCGGTGGGACGGTTTCGCGAAGTATCTCGAGGCGAAACACGGCCTGGCGATCACGGCGGATTCGGAGCATTCGCTGAGCGTCACCGGGAAGCAGATCTTCACCGGCGGCCACTTCGACCACATCACCGGGATGTCGGGGACCCTGCTCACCCCCTCGGAGGGCAATCCCCGCGGCGTCGAGGACGTCATGCACGCGGAGTACGGCACCGGGCCGATCGCCAAGGTGGACCGATTCTTCAAGTCGCAGCTCGCGACCCCGGACGCCAGGCACTTCAGCTCCGGCGCGGACAAGTTCGCCGCCATGGCCGACGACATCCTCGACACCGCGTTCGTGCGGCACCCCGAGACCGGGGCCTGGGAGCAGCGGGGCGCACCGCAGCTGGCGATCGCCATGGACAACGCCGACGTCGCCCGGCTCTCCGAGGCGCTCGATCGGGCCGCGGCGGAGCGCGGCCTCGCCGTCGCCTACGACGCACTCGACGTCGCCTGGGTCGATTCGCACGGGAGCAGGGACCGGGCGAACGAGGAGCTGCAGCGGATCATCGCCAACGGTGGTGAGCTGGGCCGGATCATCCTCGGCAACAAGATGATGGGCCGTGGCGTCGATATCACCCCGTCCGCGGCGGCCATCGCGAACGGCGGGCTGAAGGTGAAGATCAGTGGCGGCCCCGCCTATTCGGAGCGGGTGAACCACCAGGCCGAGACCCGCGCGGCCCGCAGCGGCAACCCGAACGGGGACTGGGAGACCGGCGGCACCCCCGGCGAGGCCGTGCACTACATCTCGCCGGAGGATTACCGCAGCGCCGCACCGGACGCGCGGGTCACGACCTTCATCACGCGCTACCGGGAGGCGGCGGGTGAGCACCGCGACGCCACCGCGGCGCACCGCGGCGCTCCGAGCGCGACCACCGAGGCGACGCTGACGGAGGCCAGGGCCGCGCTCAGCACCGCCGAGCGCGACCTGCGCGACTTCGCCACGCCGCTGCAGAAGGCGGCGGTGGAGCAGCACCTGCTGGATTCGCACCGCGGCGGCGCGGAGCTCGCGCGCGCGCCGCCGGTCGCGGCCGACAGCGGCGCCGGACGTCCCGCCGCCCGTCCCCCCGAAGCCCCCGATGGCGCCCCGGCCCGGGCGGAACGCCTGCCCCCGGCCGGCGACGGCAGCAGCGCGGTGCGCGGGCACGACGGCCCGCCCCTGCGGCCCGTCCCAGCCCCCGAGCAGCCGGGCGGCCGCATGCCCGGCGCGCAGCCGCCGCACCGGGCGATTCCCGCGCTCGACCCGCCGCACCGGCCCGGACACCCCGCAGCGGAGGTCGCGGTCCCGGCCAGGCACGACCGGGATGTGCCGGTGCACGACGGGTCGGCGGAGCCGCAGCGCACCGGGGAGCAGCCGCGGTTCACCACCGCGGCGCCGACCCCGCCCGCGCGCCTGCCGAACTGCGTCATCGTCGCGCTGGAGCAGCTCTCGGCGTTCACCGGACGCCCGGCGCCGCAGTTCGGCGTGGTGCCGAGCGGCGTCACCGGGATCACCGCCGAGGCGTTGCCCGGCCTGGCGGGTGCGCCGCTGCGGCCGTTCCGCGATCACGGCGACATCGCCGCCCAGCTGACCCCGCTCGGGCCGGGCGCGGTGGCGCTGGTGGTAGATGCCTACCGCGGCCCGACCGGCACCGACGGCGCCGGAGCCCACGCCTACCTGCTGCGCCTCGGCGCCGACGGCGTCGTCGCGGTGCACGACTCCGCCGACCCCGACACCAGGAACTTCCCGCCGCACCTCCCGCACGAGACGACGCACACCCACGCGGTGCTCTACGACGCGGCGGGGCTGCCCGTGTTCATCGCCCCCGCGAACGCCGAGGAGCTGCCGGAGAACACCCTGATCGGCGCCCGCCCGCTGAGCGACCCGGTCCGGAATTTCGGCGCCGCGCGGCAGGGCGCCCAGGGGCTGGTCCACGTCTGGCCGGTTCCGCAGCGCACGATCGATTGGCTGCGCCGGAACGTGATCCACGTGGTGGAGACCAGGGGCGGCAAGTTCGAGGCGACCCAGTGGCTGCAGGAGGTGCGCGAGCACAACCCGGACGCGACCCCCGGCGAGATCCGCACGGCCCTGGAGAATCTCGAGGTCGACCAGCAATTCCGGGATTCGGTCGAGCGCATGCTGGCCACCGGTCCGGCGACCGCGCGGGTCGGCCGCGCCCTGCGCGCGACCGGGCTGCGCGCCGCGGCGACGGGCGCGCCCGACCAGGAGTTCCGCGATGCCGTCGGCCGGAAGCTCACCCATCGCCTCACCACCGCCGAGATGGACCGGCTGCTGAGCCCGTCCGGGCTGCCGCTCAGCGTGGAGTACCGGGGCAAGCCGTATCCGGTGTTCCTGCGCCTGAAACTGCGGGCGCGAGCGGATTCCCGGCCCAACGAGGGGCCGACGGTGAGTACGCAGGACTGGACCTACGCGCAGGTCGAGAACAGCGACTCGACGGGCAGCCACAATCTGCGGTCCTTCGGACTTCTCCTGTACAGCCGCCTGTGGGACATCTTCGACGAGACCTTCCTCCGGGTGGGCTTCTCGGTGCGCCCCACCTTCACGCACAACGAGCTGTCATCGGGCTCCTCCACCTACTCGACGATCCAGTCGATCATCAAGAAGCGCAGCACCGAAGCCGCCGCGGTGCCGCACGACTACGAGATGCAGTGGGAGCTCCGGCTCAACGACGACGGGATCGCCGGTGTGCTGGCGCCGACGCTGCCGGAGGCGGAGGGCTGGACGCCCATCGCGGAGCCCGCACCGGACGATCTGGTGGCGTGGTTCCCGAAGTTCCTGGACGAGAGCACCGGGCTGCCGGTGGTCGACCCCGCGGACGACGCCACCGTCCCGCCGCCGTTCCATCAGGATCCGGCGAATCCGGAGCCGCACCTCTCCCTCGCGGAGCTGCCCTTCTACGGGCCGCTCGATTTCCCGCAGCACGACCGGCTCTTCGCCGATGTCATGGCCTCGTTCCCGGACCAGGTCGAGCACGTCTCGCAGAGCTCAGCGGCGCAGCTGCGGGAGTTCTTCGGCAACTTCCGCGGCAACATCCCGATCATGCACGGCGGCTCGGTGCAGTCGCCGACGCTGTACACCGCCGCGGGCAAGCCGCTCGGCTTCTTCCAGGCGCGGATCCCCGACTTCCACGGCGGGCAGACCCTCACCGGCCCGACCACGACGCCCAATGCCTCCCGGCTCGAGTTCAACGTGCTGCGGGCGTTGCGCACGCTCGCCACCTCCACCATCGCCAATGCGCACGGCGGGCTGCTGTCGCTCTCCTTCGGGCTGGGAAAGGCCAAGCCCTACGAGTCGACCGGCTACCCCCGGGTCGGCGCGAACCTCACCCCCCTGACCGTCGGCGGCGTGCAGCGGCTCAGCCGGTCCATCGCCTACGGCGGCCGGGCCTACACCTCGCGCGCGCTGCGCCTGGTCGCGCATCTGCTGCACATCACCCCCGAGATGCAGGTGGAGATCACCTTCGTCCGGCCCGACGGGCCGGAGATCCAGCCGAAGGCGGGCAGCCCGCTCGCCCCGGCCGATCCGGCCGCGGCGCCGGGCAAGCGCTACCCGATCAACATGCTGGTGCCGTCCAAGGCCTCGCTGGGCAGCAAGCCGACCCAACCGCGCTACCTGCCCCCCGACCTGCTGCACCTGAACCGGCTCGGGCTGCTGGTCACCCCGCTGCGGGTCGGCATCCCGCAGCCCGTGCTCGACGGGATCGAGGCGTTCGTCTCCGATCGGGGGTTCCTGCCCCCCGCGGGTGCCTGGTCGAAGCTGGTCGAGCACGACTCCACCAAGGATCAGCTGCTGGAGAACTACCGGAAGCTCGCGCAGATCAAGACCAGGATGAACCTTCTCGGGTCGGCGGACGAAATGCTCCAGGGCGGCTCCCGCACGGTCTTCGAGAAGTCCGACGGGCTGGACAACCAGCGCATCACCGTCACCATCAAGGCCGCGCGGGCCTACCCGACCGAGGACGGCGGGTACCGCGGGGACATCGACCCGAACCAGGGCGTCACGCACGAATGGATGACCCCGTACGTCCAGACGATGAACTACTCCGGCGTCATCCTGGCCACCGGGGAGCGCTCCGAGAACACCCCGTTCCAGTGGGATCTCGGCGTCGCGTTCGCGCTCACCAACCCGCTCGACCTGGAGGGCAAGCAGGCCCTGGCGAGCTTCAACGGCTCGTACGACCGGACGGGCGGCACGTCGGAGACCGTCCAGAGCGACCACAACCACGCCGAGGAGAACTACACCTTCAGCCCGGGGCCGAAGGCCGACGAGCCCGGCATCCAGATCTTCGGCGTGCCCACCAGGTACTACGTGGAGATCGCCTACAGCCACGGGCCCGGCCCCGCCCCGATCGAGGGCACGGGCAGCCTCCACCTGGCCGTCCCGACCTACCTGACGACCGCGACCAGCACTACCGAGCGGCCCGCCGCGCCGCGTATCAGGGACCACGGGGACTCCGATATCGCCGAGGTCACCGAGCGGCTCGGCCGCGCCGCGACCACCTCGATCGACGACGGCGTCGGCAGGCTCCCGCTCTCCGCCGTGGTCGCCGCCCACCCGGTCGGCGAGATCCTGTACGAGGCCACGATGGGGCTCATCGGCGATATCGAACGGGAAGCCGCCGAAGCCGCGGACGACGAGGAACGCCCGGCGATGCCAGGCAACTTCCCGGCGACCCCGGCGGACCTACTCCCGACCGTCCGGCCGGACATCGGCGACGCTCCGGCGGGCGCCTCCCGGCGGAGCCTCGGCGCCTTCCTGCCGGACGCGAGCGCGTTCACCGCCGCCGTCCGGTCGTGGTTCGGCCCGCGCACTCCCGAACCGGAGAACATCGAGCTGCCGACCCTGGCGGTGCCCGCGCCCGCCGCGCCCGCCGTCCTGCCCGAGCGCCCGGACGTGCCCGCCGAGATCGACATCACCGAGCTGCCCCACCCCGATTACTTCGAGCTCTCCGACGACGAGGCCGACCCGGCGGAAGCCGCGGACGGCGCGAGCGAGAGCCTCCCGCGACCGCCCGGCGCCTGGCCCGACGACAGCGCGGCGGCCGCGACCGAGGAGGGCGATCCGGCGCAGCCCGACATCGGCACCTGGGTGTGGGACCGAGCCTCCGGCCTCGGCCACTGGCTGTGGCGCACCGCATTCGGCGTCCCGGTGCTGCACCCCACCTCAGCGGTGGCATCGGTCGTGCACGCCGCGCTGTCGCCGCATCACTCGACCTCCTTCGCGCCGTTGGTCTTCCGCGACTCGCACAAGATCGAGGCCGAGGTTTCCGGCAACGTCGCCGGAAGGGACTACAGCATCGACATCCGCGGCTTCCTCGACAACATCGAAACGCTCGGCCCGGTGCCCATCGACACCGAGCACTGGCTGGAGGGCACCAACACCACCGCGCGCGGGAAGACGCACACCAGCGGCAACGAGGGCGGGCTCAGCCTGCAGGGCGCCTACGGCGCCAAGGCCGACGGCGGCTTCCGCCCCAGCGGCGGCTGGCACGCCACGGACTCGACCAGCAAGCAGGTCACCGCCGCCGACACCACCGACACCATGCGGGTCACCTCCGACTACGGCGGCAATGTGTACCGCTTCCTCGCCGACTCCCACTACCTCGTCACAGTCAAGACCGGCCTGCGCAACTTCGTGCACAACGCGATGGCGCGTAAGCCCACCAGCACCCGCATCGGCATCGTCGACGGGCCGCGGCGATTCGAGTTCTTCCTCACCGACAACGACCTGCACAACAACCCCGAGTACCTGGCGCTGGTACGCCGGTGGGCCGCGAACAAGGGCGTCGCCGACCCGGTGGTCCCCGAGGAACGGGTGCAGCAGAGCGACAAGACCTGGGCGCAGACCGAGCGCCGCCTGCTCCCCGACGCCTACACGGGCGCACGCACCGACGAACCGGCGACCGCCAAGGGGCTGCTCTCCTTCGGCGCGGTCACCGAGGTCGTCTTCGACGACGGCCGCGGCGCCCTGGAGAACGCCGCCACGGCGCTGGTGGAGAAGCTCGCACCCGGCGCCACCGTCGTCGGCTCGAACAACTACCACCCCGGCGTCGCCACGCTGATCAACGCGCACACCACGAGTTTCGGCGTGCGGAACCTCGCCAACGCCGGGTCCGAGGGCAACCACTCGTTCCACTTCGTCGACCGGACCGGGCTCTTTCCCCGCCTGGTCGGCGTCACCTTCACCGCCCGCCCCCGGCGGGACGCGGACATGCCGGCGGGCACCACCCTGGCCACGCTGGAAGGCAAGCAGGTGCCCCGCACCGCCGCCCTGGACAATGTCCACCGGCACATCCGGGCCGACGGCAACGCCCTGCTCGAACCGGACGCGACCAGCGTCGAGAACAGCCGTTCCCGGAGCAACGAGCTGAACGTCACCATCGGTGGCCGGAGCACCGGCACCGAGACCAAGGACAGCGGGCTGCGCCCCGCCTTCACGGTCGGCGTCGGGCGCAGTAGCACGCACAGCGACACCCAGACCTCCACCCGCGATCTGAGCGCGTGGCAGCGCAGCGCCGACGCGCAGTACGAGTTCAAGGTCCCGACCGAGTACACCGTCACCGTCGACTGGCGGCCGATGACCGAGGTCCTGACGGCGTACCTGGCCGAGAAGCTCGGCAACGCGATGATCATGGCCGGGCAGGGGCTCGCGGTCGCGCAGGGGCTCGTCCCGGCCGAGCTTCCCCCTCCCGGCGCCACCGAATCCTCCACGGTGCGAGCCACCTCCCATGTCCGCCTGCATGTTTCGGACACCAAGCCGCTCCCGGCGGTGCGCTCCGACGCCCCCGCGGTCGTTCGCACCAGGCCGGGGATCTTCTCGTTCGATCCGTCCGCGCGCGAGACCGGAACGGAGTCCGCCCGCACCGAGCAGGCCGGGAAGATCCCCGCGGACGTGCGCGCGCTGCTGTCGCGGGAGCCGTGGCGTCCCACGCTGTCCTTCGACATCCGGGAGTTCGACGCGTCGCCCCAGCTCGCCGCGGCGCTGCTGGCCGTGGATCCCGCGCTGCGCGGCAACGACGGCACCCGTTCGGCGGAGGCGACGTACAACCGCCTCGTCACGCTCGTGGCGAGCGGCAACTTCACGCGGCTCGGCCCGCAGTCCACCGCGCCGTTCCTCAACGTCGAGCCGTCGGACGGCGCGCCCGCCCCGCGGCAGCACGCCGCCGAGATCACCGTCGACGGCATCGAGGTCAAGGTCAGCCTGTACGCGCTGCGGGAAGAGGACGCCACCACCTCGACCGCCATCGACCGCTTCGAGTTCACGGTCGACAGCGCCGCCTCCGGCGAGGAACACGGCACGACGGTCGCGCTGAATTTCAGCATGACCGGCAAGCTCACCGAGAACAACAACAACCGCGCGGGTATCACCGCCCTTCCGCTCGGTGGCCAGACCGCGACCAAGGGCGGCAGCGGCGGTGGCGGCAACGTCCGGCGCAAGCTCTTCCGCACCAATGCGCCGACCGCCGGGCAGCGGGTGCGCACGCTCGCGCTCGTCGAGGTGCGCGGGCCGGAGGGGACCGTCTGGGTGACCGGTGACATGGTCCTGCGCACCATCGAGACGCCGCCGGACAGTGTGATCGTCCCGAAGGCCGGCGTTGCGCCGGAGAGCTCGCAGGTCCCGAAACCCGTTTCCGCGCAGTCCGATACGGACAAGGGCAAGGGCAAGGCCGAGCCCGACGCCGCGACCAAGGCCGCGACCGCGGCCGAGCCCGACGCCGCGAGCACACCGAAGCGGACGGGGCCGAAGGCGACGCCCTCACTCTTCGCGCCGAAGCGAGGCAGGCGCTACCCGTCCTCCCCGGCGGTCGGCCGGGTCGGCGGCGAGCGATCTCCGGTTGTGAACGGCATTCCCGCACCCGAGGGGCACGTCTGGGAATCGATGCCCGCCGACGGCGACTGCTTCTTCCACGGCCTGGAGCGCCTGGTTTACAGTGCGCCCCCACGCTCACGCAGGGAACTCCACGAGCGCCTCACCGAGCTGCGCCGGCTCACCGCCGACGAACTGTCGGGGCCACGGCGACCGGACTACCTGGCGACCTTCCTGAACATCATGGCCGCCGCGGAGAACGACGGCGCGGCGCTCACCCCGGAGCAACTGCGCGCGCCGATCTCACCGGACGACCTCGCCAGGCACAGCGCGACCTTCGACCGGCAGGTCGAACGGATACGGCGCAGGGGGATATGGAACGTCGACATCTTCGACCTGGTCCCGCATGCCGCGGCGACCGCACTCGCGACCCAGGGCACCATCGTGCGTCTCTACGCGCACGGGATCACCCGCGGCGGCCAGACCTTCGGCGCGGACAGCGACGCCACGCCGAACGGCTCGGTGCTCGTCGCCGCCGACCACTACTACCTGGCCGTGCCCGCCGAGGCCATCCGCCCCGCAGCCACTCTCCCGCCGCTCGGCAGCCGGGACGGGCGGCAACCTCCAGCGCGCGGCTGGCGGCGGCTCGGCGCGGTCACCAGGGAGCGGAGCTCGCGCTTCTCCGGCGGAACGGTGCCGAGCACCGATCTCAGGCTGCCCGCGCTTCCGCAACCTGTCACCTCGGCGCCGTTCACACCGATGGCGATGCCGGAGGTGTTCGCGGAGAGTCAGGCGATACCCCTCGCCTTCGAGGCCACACCGGTCGGCGCGGCCCAGCCCGCCCAGGTCGTCGCGCCCCCCGCCACGCCGACCGCACCGCAAGACGGGTCCCACCCCGCTCCCGCACCCCCCACGGCACAGGCACCACTCCCAGCACCCGCACCCCACACAGCGCCCACACCCTTCACAGCACCCGCACCCCTCCCGGCGCCCACACCTCACAAGGCACCCGCACCCCACACAGCGCTCACACCCTTTCCGGCGCCCACACCTCACACGGCACCTGCACCCCACACGGCGCCCGCACCCCTCACAACACCCGCACCTCGACCAGTACCCGCGTCCGATGGCAGCGCCGGGCCGCACACCACCGCAGCGAACGCCACTCCATCGCGGCCGGGCGACCCGATCCCGCACACCCGCGACACTCCCGGCCCCGCACACCGGTTGCGCGGCCTCGTCACCCGCATCCGCGCCCTTCCGGACCGGGCGGCCGACGCCACCCCATCCCGCCCCACCGAGAGCGCATCGCACCGCCGCCACCTTCGTGATCTCTTCCGGAGCCCCGTGCAGCGTTTGCGCACCCAGCTGAGCAGCGCCGCCCCGTCACGCCCTTGGCGCACGGCCCGCGGTGACGGCACCACGATCCTCGCCGCGGTCGCGAACCGGACGGATTCGGCGCGGCCGGGGCCGGTCTCGCCGAATACGCAAGCGAGTACCGACTGCGTCGTGACCGCGCTGACCGGCGTCCGGGACAGCCTCGGCTCGAGCCGGATCCAGGTGCCGCAGCACCCAGCGCCGTCGCCCGGCCGCACGCGCGGGGAACTGGAGCGGGCCGCGGGCGGCAAACTCCGCGGCTACCCGGACGAGCGCGCGATCGTCCGGAACCTCATGATCCAGGGGCCGGGCGCCCAGGCGCTCGTCGTCGCCGAGCACGCCGCTCCCAGCGCGGGCGGCATCGGCGCGCACGCCTACCGGATGGTCAACGAGCGCGGTTTCGTCCGCGTGCACGACGCCGCCGACCCCGGCCACACGGTGCCGGGGCAGCGCCGGCACGCCGCCATCTACGCCGTGTTGTACAACCCGCGGGGCGACATCGTCCGCCCCCTGTTCCCGGACCGCGCCGGAATCCCCGGCTTCCCGTCCGCCATCCGGATCGGCGCACCCGAGAACCACCGGCCCGGATTCGACGGCAGCACACCCGATCCCGGCACCACATCGGGCCCCGCCCGCCTGCTCGGCTCGCGCCGCCTCGAACGATTCGCCTCCCGCCTCGGCGGCCGCGCCACCACGCCCACGGACCAGACCACCCGCCCGCGATCCGCGGCAGAACCGTCCGCCCGCCGACTCCGCGACCTGCTCGCCCGCAACCACCGAGCCGACAACACACAACCCTTCGCCATCACCCCCGCCGCACTGACCGCCCCCGCCACCGACGGCTCCCCGCCCACGTGGACACCGTCCCCCGGAGACGGCAACCAGGTACTCGACACCCTCGCCCGCGCCGCCGGCCACCCCGACGACAAAGCGCTGCGCACCACCCTGGCCCAAGGCCTGCGCGCCAACGCCGCCACCTACCTCGACCTGCTCCCCACTTTCACCCTCGCGGGGCAGAAGGAGGCGAAGACCGAAATACTGCGCCGCGCGCGCTGGGAGGCCGAGCGATACCGCGAAGAAATTCGTCAGATCGGCGAGTGGCGAGCGAACCGCATGCGCGCGGGGCTCGACACCGCCGCGGAGTCCATGCCCGTGAACGAAGCGGGCAAGCACCGCAAGGAGCAGTTCAACGAGTCGGCGGAGCTGTTCGACGCCGCGGTACAGCAGCGCGGCCGAGACCGGCTGCGGCAGCTCATCGAGGCCGTCGCCGATCCGCGGCAGGCGACCGACCACCTCATGAGCGTCGACCTGCTCCCCATCACCGCCCGCGAACTCGGCCTCAACATCGTCGTCCTGCACCCCGACGCCCCCCGCGACATCCACACCCACGCCCCCACCGGCACCCCCTACACCCTGTTCTACGCCTCCGCCCGCAACCCCGACCATCTGCACATCGCCACCACCGCGAGCGGCGCCCCCTACCTGCTCCACCCCGACCGCCTCGACGCCGAAACCGCTTTCACACCACCCGCCACCCAGCAACCCCGACCCGCCACACCCACCAACCCCGACCACACCGACACCGGACACCTCGACCCGGCCGGGGTCCGCGTCTTCGACACCGACGACGCGGGACTGAACTACGGCGAAACCGTCCTCGACCACTGGCACCGGCTCACCCCGATACAGAAACACGCCGTCTGGGCCTACCACTTCGCCGCCCTGCCCAACACACTGCTGCGCGAGGGCAGCGGTGCGGTGCGCAACACTCTCGAACTGCACAGCCGCGCCGCCCATCAGCTCGGCCTGCTCACCGCACTCACCGGCAACCAGGAACCCACACTCGAACAACTCCGCGAACACCACGACGCCGGGCCCATCGACCTCTACAGCGCGCTCTCGGAGCCGGACAACGTAGGTCCCACCTGGCGAGCACTGCAGACGATCCTCTCCGCGGCGGATCCGGAAGCGGAGCTGGGACAGCTGAGCACGGACGCCGCGCATTACGAGAACGTCCTGCGACCACTGCACCGGTACTACGGCACGGCCCCGACCATCCACACCCTCGAACGCGGCATCGGCATCCTCGACCAGGCGATGCGCCCCCTGCCCAGCACCGAACCGATCCGCGTCTCGCGCGGCCTGGAACGCATCGAATTCATGCTCGGCACCAACGGACGCCCGCTGCGCTACCCCTACGACTACACCCAGCTCATCGGCACCGTCCAGCACGAACCCGGCTACATGTCCACCTCGGTCGGCCACGACCTCGTCGTCACGCCGGACGGCCGCGCGTTCGGTTACCGGCTCGACCTCACACTCCCCCCCGGCACCCCCGCCCTGTGGATCGGCCCCAACAGCGGACTCCCCCGCGACAACGAACTCCTTCTGGCCCACGGCACCCGCTACCGCATCACCGGCGTAACTCTCGACGACACCGCCGACATGGTCATCCTCGACGCCGAAGTCGTGCTCGCCGACACCGCCGAACCCGCGCACACCGGCCGAACCGAAGGCAAGGGCAAGGCCCCCGCGACAACGCCCGCCCCGGCGCCGAGAACCTTCCACGGCGACGGCACCGCCACCCACGCCGCGCTCACCAACCGGCCGCGCCAGGCACCGGCGACCGGCACCGACTGCGTCCTCACCACCCTGACCGCCATCGACGACAACATGCCCGGCAACACCATCCGCCTGCCCGAACACCCCGCACCGCTACCCGGCCGCGCCCGCCGAGAGCTCGAGCAGGCCGCGGGCGGCGAGCTGCGCGCCTACCCCGACGAGCGCGCCATCACCGACCACCTCGCCACCCGGGGACCCGGCGCCCAAGCCCTCGTCGTCACCCTCCACACCACCCCCACCTCCAACGGCATCGGCGGCCACGCCTACCGCATGCACAACGACAACGGAACCATCCGCGTCCACGACGCCGCCGACCCGGAACACACCCGACCCGGACAACACCCCCCAGCCCTCCTGCACGCCATCCTCTACACCCCCGACGGCACCATCACCCACCCACCATCCCCCGGACACACAGCGAGCCGAACCTTCCCCACCGGCATCCGCATCGGCGCACCCGAGGACCCGCGCCCCGGCACCTTCCCGGTCAGCACCGGGGCCGCCCCCGCCCGCCTGCTCGGCTCCCGCCGCCTGCGGCGGTTCGCGACCCGGCTGCGCGGCCGGACCTCGCCGACGGAGCAGAGCAACCGCCCGCAGCCCGCGGCGGAACCGTCCGCCCGCCGATTCCGCGACCTGCTCGCCCGCGACCACCGAGCCGACAGCACCCCGCCCCGCACCCCCGCCGCGGTGTTCGCCCCGGCCACCGATGGCTCCGCACCGACCTGGACATCCTCGGCCCGGGACGGCAATCGGCTGCTGGACCTATTCGCGCCGGTATTCGGCTACCCGAGCCCGCAGGCGATGCGCGCCATCCTGGCCGAGCGCATGACCGCACGCTTCGACACCTATGCGGAGCAGCTTCCCGGATACACCCTGGCGGGGCAGAAGGAGGCCAAGACCGAGATACTGCGCCGCGCGGGCTGGCGGGCCGAGCACGACCGGGAAGAGATGCGCCTGATCGGCGAGTGGATACGGCAGCGCATGCGCGCGGGGCTCGACACCGACGCCGAGTCCATGCCGGTGGACGAAGCGGGCAAGCACCGCGAGGAGCAGTTCAACGAGTCGGCGGAGCTGTTCGACGCCGCGGTACAGCAGCGCGGCCGAGACCGGCTGCGGCAGCTCATCGAGGCCGTCGCCGACCCGCGGCAGCCCACCGACCACATGATGAGCGTCGACCTGCTCCCCATCGCCGCCGCCGAGCTGGGGCTCAACGTCGTCGCGCTCCGTCCGGGCGCGCCGCGGGAGATCTACCGGCACGGCCCGCCCGACGCTCCGTTCGCCCTGCTCTCCGCCTCCACCGAGCACCCGGGCGAGCTGCACATCGCCACCACCGCCGATGGCGGCCCGTACCTGCTGCACCCCGGCGCCCTGCACACCCCGGCCGCCTACCAGCCCCCCGGCCCGCACCGGCACCGGCCGCCGACCCCGTCCAACGCCGACCGCACCGACATCGGACACCTCGACCCGGCCGGGGTCCGCGTCTTCGACTCCGACGACGCGGGGCTGAACTACGGCGAGACCGTCCTCGACCAGTGGCAACGGCTCACGCCGATGCAGCAGCACGCCGTCTGGGCCTACCACTTCGCCGCCATGTACAGCACGCTGCTGCGCGAGGGCACCACCGCCGTCGAGTACACGCTGGAGCAGGAGCGCCGGGCCGCCGACGGCCTCGGAGCGCTCGTCGAGCTGACCGGGAAACCGATTCCGCCGCTGGACGAGCTCGCCGAACACCACCGGCAGGGGCGCGCCCACCTCTTCGAGATGCTGGAACCGCGCCGCGTGTACACGGCGTCCCAGGCGCTCGGCTGGATCTTCACCGCGAGCGAGCCCGAAGCGGTCCTCATGCAGCTGATCTCCGAGGCACAGCAGTTCCAGCAGGTCCGGCAGCCGTTCTTCGACCGGTACTTCGGCGCGGCGCCGAGCGTCGACGTGCTCGCGCACGGGGTTCGCACCGTCGACGAGGCGATGCGGCCGCTGCCCAACACCGAACCGATCCGCGTCTCGCGCGGGCTGGAACGCATCGAGTTCATGCTGGGCACCAACGGGCGGCCGCTGCGCTACCCCTACGACTTCACCCAACTCATCGGCACCGTCCAGCACGAACCCGGCTACATGTCCACCTCGGTCGGCCACGACCTCGTCGTCACGCCGGACGGCCGCACGTTCGGCTACCGGCTCGAACTCACCGTCCCGCCCGGCACGCCGGGGCTGTGGATCGGCCCCAACAGCGGGCTCCCCCGCGACAACGAACTCCTCCTCGCCCGCGACACCCGCTACCGCATCACCGGCGTGACCCGCGACGACACCGCCGACGTGGTCATCCTCGACGCCGAAGTCGTGCTCGACGACACCGCCGAACCCACGCACACCGGCCAAACCGAGGACAAGGGCAAATCGCCCGCGACGACCGCACCCCCGGCCACCGGAACGTTCCTCGGTGACGGCACCGCCACGGTCACGCACCGCTCCGATCCACCCCCGCCGATCGGCACCGACTGCGTCGTCGCCACCCTGACCGCCATCCGCGACAGCCTGCCGGGCAGCGTCGTCCGCCTGCCATCCCGGCCTGCCGCGCTGCCCGGCCGCACCCGCGCGGAACTCGAAGACGCCGCGGGCGGCGAACTGCGCGCCTACCCCTACGACTACGCCGTCGTGGACAACCTGATCATCCAGGGCCCCGGCGCCCAAGCGCTCGTCGTCGCCGTGCACACCACCCCGACGACCGACGGCATCGGCGCCCACGCCTACCGCATGTTCAACGACAACGGAACCATCCGCGTCCACGACACCGCCGACCCCGAACACACCCTGCCCGGCCGGAACCACCTCGCCCCGGTGCACGCCGTCCTCTACACCCCCCGCGGCGAGATCGCCGCACCGCCGCTCCCGGCCGGCGCCGCCACCCCCACGATCCCCACCGGCCTCCGCATCGGCGCCCCCGAGAACCACCGGGCAGGCCGCGACGGCAGCACACCCGATCCCGGCGCCACGTCGAGCCCGGCCCGCCTGCTCGGCTCCCGCCGCCTCGAACGATTCGCGACCCGCCTCGGCGGCCGGACCACCACCCCCGCATCGCCCGCGGACCAGAGCACCCGCCCCCGGCCCGCGGCGGGGCCGTCCGGCCGCCGATTCCGTGACCTGCTCGCGCGCGACCACCGCTCGGACGCCACACCCGCGTTCGCCATCACCCCCGCCGCGCTGGCCGCCCCGGCCACCGACGGCTCCCCGCCGACCTGGACACCGTCCCCCGAGGACGGCAACCGGGTACTCGACGCCCTCGCCCGCGCCGCAGGCCACCCCACCAGCACGGCGATGCGCACCACCCTCGCCCAGCGCCTGCACGCCGACATCGACACCTACGTCGAACTACTGCCCACCTTCACCCTCGCGGGGCAGAAGGAAGCGAAGACCGAGATACTGCGCCGCGCGCGCCGGCAGGCCGAGCAATCCCGCGAGGAAATGCGCCAGATCGGCGACTGGATATCGCAACGCCGCCGCGCGGGGCTGGACACCGCCGCCGAGTCCATGCCCGTGGACGAAGCGGGCAAGCAACGCAAGGAGCAGTTCCGGCAATCGGCCGAGCGGTTCGACGAGGCGGTACGCCGGCGCGCACAGGACCGGCTGCGGCACCTCATCGCCGCCCTCACCGACCCGCGGCACCCCACCGACCGCCTCATGAGCGTCGACCTGCTCCCCATCACCGCCCGCGAACTCGGCCTCAACGTCGTCGTGCTCCGCCCCGACGCCCCCCGCGACATCTACACCCACGCCCCCACCGGCACCCCGTACACCCTGTTCTATGCCTCCGCCCGCAACCCCGACCACCTCCACCTCGCCACCACCCCCACCGGCGCCCCCTACCTGCTCCACCCCGACCGGCTCGGCGCCCCCGCCGCCTTCACACCGCCCGCCACCCAGCAACCCCGACCCGCCACACCCACCAACCCCGACCACACCGACACCGGACACCTCGACCCCACCGGCACCCGCGTCTTCGACACCGACGACGCCGGGCTGAACTACGGCGAAACCGTCCTCGACCACTGGCACCGCCTCACCCCGACGCAGAAACACGCCGTCTGGGCCTACCACTTCGCCGCCCTGCCCAACACACTGCTGCGCGAGGGCAGCGATGCCATCCAGCAGATCCTGGACCGACACAGCCGCGCCGCCCACCAAGTCGACCTGCTCACCGCACTCACCGGCAACCAGGAACCCACGCTCGAACAACTCCGCGCACACCACGACGCCGGGCCCATCGACCTCTACAGCGTGCTCTCGGAGCCGGACAACGTAGGTCCCACCTGGCGAGGGCTACAAACGATCGTCATGGCCCCGGACCCGGAGGGGGCACTCGAACAGCTGCGCGGGGACGCCCCCTACCACCACGACGTCCTGCAACCACTGCACCGCTACTTCGGCACACCCCCGAGCATCCGCACCCTCGAACACGGCATCACCCTCCTCGACCGGGCGATGCGCCCCCTGCCAAGCACCGAACCCATCCGCGTCACTCGCGGCCTGGAAGGCATCGCGTTCCTCCGCGGCAGCGACGGCGAGCGCATGAGCTACCCCTACGACCACACCCAGCTCCTCGGCACCGTCCAGCACGAACCCGGCTACATGTCCACCTCGGTCGGCCACGACCTGGTCGTCACCCCGGACGGCCGCACGTTCCACTACCGGCTCGACCTCACCCTCCCCCCCGGCACCCCGGCCCTGTGGATCGGCCCCAACAGCGGACTCCCCCGCGACAACGAACTCCTCCTCGCCCGCGACACCCGCTACCGCATCACCGGCATCAGCCGCGACGACGCCGCCGACATCACGACCATCACCGCCCAGGTCGTACTCGACGACACCACCCACACCGGGCCAACCGAAGGGAAGGGCAAGGCCCCCGCGACAACGCCCGCCCCGGCGGCGGGAATCTTCCACGGTGACGGCACCGCCACCCGCGCCGCGCTCACCCACCGGCCGCGCCAGGCACCGGCGACCGGCACCGACTGCGTCCTCACCACCCTGACCGCCATCCGTGACAGCATGCGCGGCAACACCATCCGCCTGCCCGAACACCCCGCATCCCTGCCCGGTCGCAGTCGGAGCGAACTCGAGCAGGCCGCGGGCGGCGAGCTGCGCGCCTACCCCGACCAGCAGAGCGTCGCCGACACCCTGCTCACCCAGGGTTACGGTGCGCAGGCCCTGGTCGTCACCGTCCACACCACCGCGACGGCGGACGGCATCGGCGGCCACGCCTACCGGATGGTGAACGACAGCGGAACCATCCGCGTGCACGACGCCGCCGACCCCGGCCACACGGCACCGGGGCAGCGCCCGCACACCGCCGTCCACGCCATCCTCTACACCCCCGACGGCCAGATCGCCCACCCACGGCTCTCCCCCGTCGCCACGCCCCGAACCTTCCCCACCGGCATCCGCATCGGCGCCCCCGAAAACCCCAGCCCCGTCATCGACAGCAGGACACCCGGCCACGCCCGCCTGCTCGGCTCCCGCCGCCTGCGGCGGTTCGCGACCCGGCTCCGCGGCCCCGCCGCAGCCGCGCCGCCGGTGCGGACGGAGCCGACCAACCACCCCCGGCCCGCGGCCGAGCCCAGCAGCCACCCCCGGCCCGCGGCCGAGCCGACCAACCACCCCCAGCCAGCGGCCGAGCCCAGCAGCCACCTCCAGCCAGCGGCCGAGCCCAGCAGCCAACCCTGGCCTGCGGCGGAGCCGAGCAGCCACCCCCGGCAACCGGCCGAACCGGTCTGGCAGGCGGCCCCGGCCAATGGCAACCAGCTGCTGGAGGTGCTCGTGCCTCCGGCCGGATACCGGACCGCCGGGGAGCTGCGCACCGCGCTGGCTGAGCGCATGGCAGCCAACCTCGACCACTACGTCGATCTGCTCCCCTCCTTTACCCCCGCGGGACGGCTGGAGCTGGGAATCGAGGAAAGGCGCCGGGCACGCTGGGGCCTCGCGCAGAACAGGGAGCGGCTGCGCCGGTCCGAGGCGCACTACGCCCTCTTCATGCGCGGCGAGATCGGCGTCAGCGATCCGCTACCGGAACCGGCCGATGTGGTCGCGGCGCGGACCCGCGCGGCCGAGGAGTTCGAGGAATCGGTCCGGCAGTTCGACGAAGCCATCAAGCAACGCGCCCGGGACCGGCTGCACCATCTGCTCGGCGTCCTCCGCGACCCGGCGCTGCCCACCGACCACCTGATGAGCACCGACCTGCTGCCCATCGCCGCCGAGGAACTCGCGCTCAACCTCGTCGTGCTCCGGCCCGGCGCACCACGCGACATCTACTCCCACGGCAGCGCCGAGGCCCCCTTCACCCTGCTCTACGCCTCCGCCGAACACCCCGGCCACCTGCACGTGGCGCGCACCGACGACGGTGCCCCGCTCCGGCTCGCCGTGGCCGACCTGCACACCCCCGTCGCCTTCGAACCACCGCCGGGACACCGGCAACAGCCGCCACCGACCGGGACGCGGCACGCCGATATCGGGACCGTCGATGCCGGCGGCGTCCGCGCCTTCGGCTCCGACGCCGCCGGCCTTGCGTACGGCGAGACCGTGCTGAACCGCTGGCACCTGCTCACCCCGATGCAGCAACACGCGGTGTGGACCTACGACACCAACACGATCTTCAACGACCTGCTGCGCGGCGGCCCCGACCTCCTCGCGCGGGAATTGGCCGACGGGCGCGAGGGCGCCCGCTACGCGGCGCTGCTGACCGAACTGACGGGGCGGGAAGACCCCCCGCTCGCCGAACTCGTGGCGCACCACCGAGCCGGGGCGGACGCCATCGGTCCGGTGCTCGGAGATCAGCGGCGGGCCGGCGAGCTCTGGCAGCTGCTCGATCGGATCGGCACCGTGCCCAGCGAGTACGACAGGGTCATCGAGATGATCCGGCAGGCCGAGAACTACCGGCAGATGCTGCAGCCGCTCTTCCGGAAGTACTACGGCACCGAACCCCGTATCGACCGCCTGGAGCAGGGCATCGAGCTGCTCGACGAGGCGACCGGGCAACCGCTGCCGAACCGCGAACCGATCCGGGTCGTGCGCGGCCTGGACTACATCGGCTTCCTGCGGACCCACGACGGCGAGAAACCCTCGAAGGAATTCGACGAGATGGCGCGGCAGTTCGTCGGCACCGTGCAGCGGGAACCCGGCTACCTCTCCACCGCGGTCGGTCGCGACCTGGTCGTCACACCGGACACGCGGCCGTTCGCTTACCGGCTGAATCTGACCGTGCCACCGGGCGCGCACGGGCTGTGGATCGGACGCAAGAGCGGGGTGCACGACGGCAACGAACTCCTCCTCGCCCGCGACACCCGCTACCGCATCACGGGAGCGACCAGGGACGAAGCCGAGGACCTGATCATTCTCGACGCCGAGGTCCTGCTTCCCGACACCGCGGGCACCGAGCGGGAATCGGCCGTAGCGCCGCCCGTCGCCGCCCCGGACTCCCGCTCCGACGCCGAATCCGCATCCCGAGCGGCCTACGCCACCGCGCTGAGCACCGCTTTGTCCGGCGACACCCGGGTCGATTTCGCCCGGGTACTGACCATCCTCACGCACGCCGACGCCGCGCACGCGGCGCACCGGCTGGACGACGCGTTCCTCGGCGCCTCCGGCAGGCCCATGCGGGACGTGGCCGGGGAGGCGGTGCGGCAGGGGCGGTTGACCGCGGCCGAGGAACGCCGGCTCGCCCGGCTGATGGGCTGGCAGCCGAGGAACGAGCTACCCGCCGGGGTGACCCCGCCCCGGACGGCGCTGCCACCGGGGCACTCCGGGGCGGCGCCGCAGGTGCGCGCGTACGTGGCAGCGATGCTCGAGATGCGCGATATCGACCACACGCTGGCCTTCGTCGAACAGCTGGACCGCAATCCGCGCCGCCTGCGCGCGCTCCAGGACGCCTACCGCGACGCCACCGGCGGCCGCGACCTGGCCGCCGATCTGCGTGACCACCTGCCGGCGGACCGGCAGTACCTGGACCACATCTTCGCGGAGCCGGGCTCGTCCTGGGAGCCGGGCGGCGAGCCGGTGCCGGTGGAGTGGGGCACGGCGATCGCCTGGTTCGAGCACCTCGCGGGCAGCCGGTTCGAACACTGGTCCGGCGATTACCCGATGCCGTTCGGCTACCTCGACACCGGCTGCGTCCAGTCGGCGCATCACGTCGCGCTGGAGCTGATCTCGCTCGGCACCGAGCCGCGCAAGATTCTGGTCAACGGCGCGGAGCTGATGATGAACCAGACCCTCCCGGACGGCTCGGTCACCGCGCTGAACTGGCTGCACCACGTCGCCAACCTGGTGTACACGCGGGGCCGGGACGGGAAGGCCGAGTGGATGGTCTGGGATCCCGCGGTGGCCGACGAGCCGGTGCCGAGCCGCGACTGGCTGCGGACGATCAACCTCGACGCCGAGCGGGCCGAGTGGTTCGAGGGGCCCGCCGACCGGATCGTCGACACCTTCGCCGCGCGCCGCGCCGAGGACGACGCCGCCGACCGGGGCTGGCTGCGCTGGACGAGGGACGGGTACCTGCGCGAGCAGACCGTCGTCGTCACCGATTCGCACGCGATCGCGCTCGCCCCCGGCCGGTTGCTTCCCCCCGGGCCCGACGGCGAGGTGCGCCGCCCCGGCTCGCTGCCCGAACTCGACCGGCTCCTCGCCGCGGGCGACGCCGACGATCGCCTGCTGCGGAGCGTGCATGTGCTGGCCCGCCGGAGCCTGGGCGGCGAGATCCGCGCCGCCGTGCTCGACCGGGCGGCCGAGGGGACGCCACCTGCCGAGGACACCATCCTCGACCTCATCGAATCCAGGCTGCGCGGCAACCCGGCCCGGGTCGGGCTGCTCGCGGACAACCCAGCGCTCCGGCACCTCCTGCAGCACCACCTGCCGACCCGGTTCCCCGACTTCCTGGCGCTGAACCGGGAGACCGACGCCGACGAGGAGTACGCCGCGCGGCTCGCCGCGGCCCTGCGCGGCACCGGCCCGATCGATGTCCGCGCGCTCCTCGGCACGCTGCGGCACGCGACCGTGCGGCGCGATCCCGCCTTCCTCGATGGCACCTACCGGCAGCTCCACACGACACCGCTCGCCGCGGCCGTGCGGTCGGCCCGCGAAACGGGCCGGTTGACCGACGCCGAGGCGTCCCGCCTGGCGCGGCTGCTGACCGGCGAGCCTGAGCCGGCCCCGGCGTCGGCACCGCCTGTCCCCGGCTCCGCGCACCGGGGGGATACGCCGGAGGCGCGCGCGTACGCCGCGGCGGTGCGGGACGAGATCGCCGCCGGACAGCCGCACGCCGCGCTCGCCCTCGTCGCGCGGGTGGATCGCGAGCCGGGAACCCTGTGGTCCGTCCAGGCCGCCTACCGCGCGGGCAGCGGCGGCCGCGAGCTCGTCGCCGACCTGCGCGCCGCGCTCCCCGGGGAGCACGACTTCATCGACTACGTCTTCGCCCTGCCACCGGCGCCGCGCACCAACCCGGCCCCGGTCCTGGAGGACACGGCGATGGACTGGATCCGAGCGCTCGACACCGCGCCGGGGGCCACCGATGTCGGCTCCGCCGCGCGCGCCGACCGGATGGCGACGGCGCTGATCCGGCTCGGCACCCACCCCCGCGTGTTCGTGGTCGCCGCCGAGGGGATGCGGGCCCCGACCACGCCGCCGGATCCCTCCGGCCGCAACGCGCCCGACGGGCGCTCCGTCCCCCTCGATCGGTACGTCGGCACCCTGGTGCACACCGTCGAGGACGGCATCGCCGCCTGGCAGGTCTTCGACCCCGCCCTGAGCAGGCTGCCGCTGCTGCTCGACGAGTTGCTGGCGTACCTGGGCGCACCGGGCGATGCCGAGATCACCGAGTACACCGTCGCGGAGACCCTTGCCGGGCTCCAGGGCGACCTCCGGCGCTGAGGAGCGCCTACCCGAGGAGGACGGGCGCGGAGTTCACAGGGTGAAGTCGGCGGCGGCGCGGGTCTTCCGATCGCGGAAGCGCTCCGCGAAGCCGATGGCGTAGCGGGACGGCGGAACGGAGGACGAGGACTGCTCGATCACACCGTCGTCCGCGATGTAGAACAGGGCGCGGCCGATCGCGATCTCGCCGGGCCCGGTCGGCGCGAAGACCATCCAGCCCACGCTCAGCCGCTCCGCGACCAGCTGGTCGACGGGGTAGTCGGAGGTGTCGACCCCGAGACCGAGTATGTGTTCGCGCACCAGGGCGATCGCGCGGTCCCGCGGCAGCTCGTCCGGGATCTCCAGCACCAGGCCGGCCAGCGACAGCTGGTACAGCGCCCCGTCGAGGTCGTCGGAGGGGTTGTCGAACAGGGCGGCCAGCGTCCCGCGGGACACCACGCCGGACTCCGCGGCGGCCACCAGGTTCGCCGCGGCCGCGCGTTGCCGATCGCTCGGGTCGGCGCTCACCACCCCGCAGACCACATCGACGGCGGTCTCCGCCGTCCACACGCCGGGGACGGCGGTGGTGAGCCGGTCCGCGGGCGCCGAGGCGCCGCGGAACCAGCTGTCCCGCTCCCACCAGTAGCAGAACGACAGCACGCCGCGCGCGGCCCGCGGATTGAGCACCTGGTCGGCCACCCACCCCGGGGCACCGGCGTAGAGCTCCGGCATGGGCTCGCCGCCGTTGTAGGCGGCATCGAGCTCGGGAGCCTCCCACACCCCGCCGGACAGCACCGCGCGACCGCCAGGCAACACGTACAGCGTGGCGCCGCCGCGGGAAGCGCCATCGAAGACGCCGAGCGCGGGCAGGATTCGCGGCCCCCACGCCGAGCCGACGGCGACGAAGGCCGCCGCGATCACCGCCCAGCGCGCCCAGAGCACGGGCAGCGCGGGGAAATCCGCGATGGAGCGCACCGGCGCGACACCGGCCTCCCGATCAGCCCGCGCCTGCGCCTCCGCCAGCCGCGGGGACCGGCGCTGCCGGTCGGCGTGGCCGACGTAGGCCGCCAGCCAGACCGGCACCCGGCGGCGCGGGAAGGCCCGCAGATCGGCCAGGTACGCCTCCGGGATCAGCAGCTGATCGTCGGGGAAGGGCTCGTCGCCGTAGTCGTAGTCGACCTCGAGCCGCAGCGCGGTGTCGAGCTGCAGCACCATCCGCCACCACGGGCCGTCACCGAGCTCGGCCGAGACCGCGCGCTGGCGCTCGGCCAGTTCGATGATCTCCGCGGCGGGCTCCAGCCGGGCCACCGCCTCGGCATCCCCGTGGTACAGCGTGTAGGCCACCCCGCCCGCGACCGTGACGGCGAAGTGCGCCTCCAGCCGCTGCCACCCCTCCGGGCCCGCGGCGGCGAGCGCCCTGGCGATCTCCTGCGCGAGTTCGGTCGCCTGCCGCTCGATCGCGACCGCGGCATCGTCCGGGGGCGGATCACCCGCCGGGGGGACGCCGGTGCCGGGCGGCGCCTGCGGCTCCGCGGCGGCGGCCGCACCCAGCTTGAGCGCGATATCCGGAGTGGCGGCGGGATCGGGCTGCGGACTGTTCATTCCGTGCGATCTCCTTCGCCGTCCGACCGAGAGCTGCGCGACCGGCGAACGCACAGGCCGCCGAAATCCAGTATGCGGGAGGGATGTTCACTGTGCGTTAAACCGTCGTTAAATGGACCGGCACCGGTATCGGAGCAGCCCCGTTGCCCGGCACAGTGAATGCAGGACAGCGATACCCGCAGGCAACGCGAGGGAGCCAGCGCAATGAGCCAGTCAGTGGAGATCGACCCCGATGGAGTGCGCCGGGCCGCGGCCGGATTCGAGGAGGTCGCGAACACCACCCAGCACATCCTGGACACCCTCAGCCATGCCTGTTCCAGCAAGGGCGAGCCGTGGGGCGACGACAAGGCGGGCAATCAGTTCGCCGAGGGCGAGAAGGGGTACAGGGTGAACCGGGACGGCGTCTTCGACACCCTGTCCCAGCTCGTCGGCGTCTTCCAGGCCAACGCCACCAACCTGCGCGACGCGGCGCTCACCTTCGAGGTGAACGAAGAGCAGGTGGCAGGCGGCCGGTAGCACCGGACCGGCCCCCGCCCCGCGCGCAGCGGAACGGGGGCCGGTCGGGGACGGGATCAGCGCAGCGCGCGCGCCAGGTTGACGTCGAGCGCGCCGAGGAACTCCTCGGTGCTGAGGTACCCCTGGTCGCCGCCGACCAGCGCGGCGAGGTCCTTGGTCATCTGACCGCCCTCGACCGTCTTGATGACGACGTCCTCCAGCGTCTGCGCGAAGCCGATCACCTCGGGGGTGTTGTCCAGCTTGCCGCGGTGCTCGAGCCCGCGGGTCCAGGCGAAGATCGACGCGATCGGGTTGGTCGACGTCGGCTTGCCCTGCTGGTGCTGGCGGAAGTGCCTGGTGACGGTGCCGTGCGCGGCCTCGGCCTCACAGGTCTGGCCGTCCGGGGTGAGCAGCACCGAGGTCATCAGCCCGAGCGAGCCGAAGCCCTGCGCGACGGTGTCGGACTGCACGTCGCCGTCGTAGTTCTTGCAGGCCCAGACGTAGCCGCCCTCCCACTTCATGGAGGAGGCGACCATGTCGTCGATCAGCCGGTGCTCGTAGGTGAGCCCGGCGGCGTCGAACTGGCTCTTGAACTCGGCGTCGAACACCTCCTGGAAGGTGTCCTTGAACATGCCGTCGTACGCCTTGAGGATGGTGTTCTTGGTCGACATGTAGACCGGGTAGTTCTGCTGCAGGCCGTAGTTGAACGAGGCCCGCGCGAAGTCCTCGATGGACTTCTTGAAGTTGTACATGCCCATGACGACGCCGCCGTCCTCCGGCATCTTCACGACCTCGTGCACGATCGGCTCGCTGCCGTCCTCCGGGGTGAAGGTGAGCGTGACGGTGCCCGCCTCGAACACCTTGAAGTCGGTGGCGCGGTACTGGTCACCGAAGGCGTGGCGGCCGATGATGATCGGCTTGGTCCAGCCCGGCACCAGCCGCGGGACGTTGGAGATGATGATCGGCGCGCGGAAGATCGTGCCGCCGAGAATGTTGCGGATGGTGCCGTTCGGCGACCGCCACATCTTCTTCAGCCCGAATTCCTCGACCCGCGCCTCGTCCGGGGTGATCGTGGCGCACTTGACACCGACGCCGTGCCGCTTGATCGCCTCGGCGGCGTCCACGGTGACCTGGTCATCGGTCTTGTCGCGGTACTCGATGCCGAGGTCGTAGTACTCGAGGTTCACGTCGAGGTACGGGTGGACCAGCTTGTCCTTGATGAACTGCCAGATGATCCGTGTCATCTCGTCGCCGTCGAGCTCTACGACGGTGCCTTCAACCTTGATCTTGGACATGGATCTTCGTGTCCTCCTAGGGTGTGTGCCCTCATTGCACGGCCAGGCGAACACGCTTGTGAGCGGACCCCAGCTGTCCAACAGACAACGTCTATGTCCCGCTTGGTCGGCGAGACCCTGTGGTGCAAACAAGACAAGCGTACTGCTGCCCGACCTCGCATTGCACGGCGAGGGTCGCCCCTTCGGGCACCCCGGCTCGTTACCCGCGAGTAGCTCCGGCGTGACCGAGGACACGCCCCTTGCGCACCGTTCGAGCGTACGACGAGGGGCACGCGTGGCGCAGCACCCACCCACTCGGAAAGGTCCGCGAACCCCTGTGACCGCATTCACAACGGTCACCTGTGGATAACTCCACGCCGGGGTTCGATCGGCAGACCCCGGTCCGGTTACGATGTGGAACAGGTCATGAGTGCCAGCGCGAAGCCCCGGCTCGCTGGCCGGCAACCCTCCAGCAGCGGCGGGGTGCTCCGGGTGATGACCCGGCTCCCGACGGCCGGGAGCAAGCGCGCTCTTCTGGAGGTAACACGTGACCGAGACGACCGATCCCACCGCGAACTGGTCCTTCGAGACCAAGCAGGTGCACGCGGGTCAGGCTCCCGACGGCAGCACCAGCGCCCGCGCCCTGCCGATCTACCAGACCACGTCGTACACCTTCCGGGACACCGCGCACGCCGCGGCGCTCTTCGGCCTCGCCGAGCCGGGCAACATCTACACCCGGATCATGAACCCCACCCAGGACGTGGTGGAGCAGCGGATCGCGGCCCTGGAGGGCGGCGTCGCGGCGCTGGTCGTCGCCTCGGGCCAGGCGGCCGAGACCTTCGCCATCCTGAACCTGGCGAACGCCGGTGATCACATCGTCTCCAGCCCGCACCTCTACGGCGGCACCTACAACCTCTTGCACTACACCCTGCCCAAACTGGGCATCACCGTCTCCTTCGTGGCCGACCCGGACGACCTCGAGCAGTGGCGCGGCGCCGTCCGGCCGAACACCAAGGCGTTCTACGGCGAGACCATCGCCAACCCGAGCAGCGCCATCCTCGACCTGCCCGGCATCTCCGCCGTCGCGCACGAGGCGGGCGTCCCGCTGATCGTGGACAACACGGTGGCCACCCCGTACCTGCTGCGGCCGCTGGAGCACGGCGCCGACATCGTCGTGCACTCGGCAACCAAGTACCTGGGCGGCCACGGCGCCGCCATCGCCGGGGCGATCGTCGACGGCGGCACCTTCGACTGGACCGGAAAGACCGAATCCGGCGAGGATCGCTTCCCCGGCTTCACCACCCCGGACCCCAGCTACCACGGAGCAGTCTTCGCCGAGCTCGGCGCGCCCGCCTTCGCGCTCAAGGCGCGGGTGCAGCTGCTGCGCGACCTCGGCTCCGCGGTCTCGCCGTTCAACGCCTTCCTGATCAGCCAGGGCATCGAGACGCTGAGCCTGCGCATGGAGCGGCACGTGCAGAACGCGCAGGCGGTCGCCGAGTTCCTCGCGACGCACCCGGCGGTCACCTCGGTCGCCTACGCCGGGCTGCCCACCTCGCCCTGGTACGAGCGCGGCAGGCAGCTGACGCCGAAGGGCGCGGGCGCGGTGATCGCCTTCGAGCTGAAGGGCGGCGTCGAGGCGGGCAAGAAGTTCGTCGACGCGCTGACACTGCACAGCCACGTCGCCAATATCGGCGACGTGCGCTCGCTGGTGATCCACCCGGCCTCCACCACGCACTCCCAGCTCACCCCCGACGAGCAGGCGAGCTCCGGCGTCACGCCGGGGCTGGTCCGGCTCGCCGTCGGCATCGAGGGGCTGCAGGACATCCTGGCCGACCTGCGCGCGGGCTTCGACGCGGCGTCGTGACCGTGAGTACCGCACCGGGCACCGCCCTGCTACCGCCGCCGGACGGCACCTCCGGCGTGCTCGCGGTGGGCGACATCAAGCTGGAGAACGGCGCGGTCGTCCCCGATGTGCGGCTCGCCGTGCAGCGCTGGGGCGAACTCTCCCCCGCGCTGGACAACGTGATCCTGGTCGAGCACGCGCTGACCGGCGACGCGCACGTCGCGGCCGCCCCGGACAACCCGGCGCCGGGCTGGTGGGCGGGCATGGTCGGCCCCGGCGCCCCGCTGGACACCGACGAGTGGTGCGTGATCGCCACCAATGTGCTCGGTGGCTGCAAGGGAAGCACGGGCCCGTCGTCGCCCGCACCCGACGGAAGGCCGTGGGGCAGCCGGTTCCCGGACATCTCCATCCGGGACCAGGTGACCGCCGAGATCGCGCTCGCCGACCTGCTCGGCATCGAGCGGCTGGCCGCCGCGATCGGCGGCTCCATGGGCGGCATGCGGGTGCTGGAGTGGATGGTCGGCCATCCGGAGCGGGTGAGCGCGGCGCTGGTCCTCGCCGTCGGCGCGCGCGCCACCGCCGACCAGATCGGCACCCAGACCACCCAGATCGCCGCCATCGTCGGCGATCCGGCCTGGCAGGGCGGCGATTACCACGGCACCGGCAGCGCTCCGGTGACCGGGCTCGCCGTCGCCCGCCGGATCGCGCACCTCAGCTACCGCACCGAGGCCGAGCTGGACTACCGCTTCGAGAACCTGCCGCAGGACGGCGAGGATCCGTGGGACGGCGGCAGGTACGCGGTGCAGAGCTACCTGGAGCACCAGGCGGAGAAGCTGGTCGCGCGGTTCGACGCCGCCACCTACGTGCTGCTCTCCGAGGCCATGAACCGGCACGACGTCGGCCGCGGCCGCGGCGGGGTCGCGGCGGCGCTCGGCTCGACCCCGGTGCCGTGCGTGGTCGGCGGGGTCGACTCGGACCGGCTCTACCCGCTGCGCACCCAGCGCGAACTGGCCGGGCTGCTGCCCGGCTGCACCGGGCTGGACATCATCCACTCCAGGGACGGCCACGACGGTTTCCTCACCGAGGCCGAGCAGATCTCGGTTCTGCTGGCCCGCACCGCCGAGCTGGCGCGGGCGAACCGCTAACCGACGCCGAGCGTGTTGATGGTGGCGGCGAGGAAGACGATGGTGCTGCCGAGCAGGCTCAGCGCCGCCACGTCGAACGGCTTGCCGCGCACCGCGAGCAGCCCCACCCGCACCGTCGGCAGGCACAGCCGGAAAACGGCGGCGAGCAGCGCCGCGCTGCCGAAGATGAAGGCGCCGCGGCGCCAGCGATCGGAGGCGACGAAGACGATCGCCACCAGCACGACCAGCCCGACGACCACCATCGGCAGGTGACAGCGCAGGAACTGCGCACCCCAGCTGCCGCCTCCGGATTCGCGCCGCGCCACGGTCGGGTCTGTCACGCCTGCGATTGTGACAGACCCGGCTGGTGCAGCCCGAATCGCACGCCCTGGTCGTCGCGGCAGAAGGCGAAGCGGCCGAAGCCCGGTGTTTCCGGGCCGGGATCGTCGGCCTCGCCGCCCAGTTCGCGGACCTTCCGCGCCGCGGCCTCGATGTCATCGACTCGGAAGAAGAGTTCGATTCGGCGATCCTCGTCGCCGTTGTGCGCGCCGCCGCGGACGCCGCCGGTTTCCAGCCACGCCGGGCCGCCGGGCTTCGTCTCGTGGGTCTTCCAGCCGAAAAGGCGCTCGTAGAACGCGCGGGCGCGGATGGCGTCGGGGACGCCGATCTCGAAAAAGCTCGGTTCACCGGTCATGAATGGTTCCCTCCGTTCAGGTGGTTCGCCCGACCCTAGGCGCGCGGCGCGGCTCCGGTCTTGAAGGAATGTTCACTCGCGCGGCGCGGGTGAACCCTGGTCGGCGGCCCACGTACCCGGCGGGCGGCCGGCGAACTCGCGGAAGTCACGGGTGAAGTGGGCCTGGTCGGCGTAGCCGCAGGAGAGGGCGATCGCGGCCAGCGGCCGCGGGTCCGGCGCACGGAGCAGGGCGGCGGCCCGGCCGAAGCGGATCACCCTGGCCGCCGCCTTCGGCGTGAGCCCGACCTGGGCGCGGAACCGGCGCGCCAGCCGGGCCCGGCTCCAGCCGATCTCGGTGCGGATCGCGGCGATCGGCGCCGTGCCGCCGGTGCGCCGCAGGGTGTACCAGGCGTAGGAGACCTCGGGGTCCGGCTCCCGGCCATCCGCCGCGGCCCGGCCGAACAGCGCGTCCAGCACGGCGAATCTGCTCGCTGAATCATGCTGTGCCGCAATCCTGTCCGACAGCTCGCCGCCTTCCCTGCCGAACAGCTCGCCCAATCCGACCGCCCGATCCGCCAGTTCGGACACATTCCCCGCCATCCGGTACAGCCCGAGCGGCGTCAGCCGCACCTCAACACAGTGCTGCACCCCGGCGTGCTCGGTCCGCGTCGGCCCCAGGCTCGGCCCGGCCACGAATGCCCGCCAGGTGCGCGACACCGCGGGCTCCGCCACATCGGCGACGACCAGCGGATCGGCGAACTCGACCACCAGCACCGCCCCGGCATTCGCCGGCTCGTACCGCACAACGGGCCCACCGGCCCGCTCGCTGAACTCGGCGTACTCGCCGACCAGCCCGGCGAGCGCCGGATGCGGCGGTGCCGCGACCGACTCCGAGGAGCTCACGCCCATAGCCCCCATCCTGCGCCATGCCTCGGTCCGCCGCAGCGGCGATCCCGACGTCCGAACTCTCCGGCCCGCCGTGATCTGAGAGGATTCGCCCTTGTGTTTCATCTGATGTTCCACGAACCGTGCATTCCGCCGAACACCGGCAATGCGATCCGCCTGGTCGCGGGGACCGGGTGTGAGCTGCATCTGATCGAGCCGCTGGGGTTCGACCTGTCGGAGGCGAAGCTGCGCAGGGCGGGGCTGGATTACCACGATCTGGCTTCGGTGCGGGTGCATGCCGATCTGGAGACGGCGTTCGCGGTGATCCGGCCGGAGCGGGTGTTCGCGTTCAGTACGCAGGGGGAGGTGCGGTATACGGATGTCGCCTACCAGCCGGGGGACGTGCTGCTGTTCGGGACCGAGCCGACGGGGTTGCCGGAGGAGGTGCTCGCCGATCCGCGGGTGACGGCGCGGGTGCGGATTCCGCTGGTGCCGGGGCGGCGGTCGATGAATCTGTCGAATGCGGCGGCGGTGACGGTGTACGAGGCGTGGCGGCAGCAGGGGTTTTCCGGCGGGGTCTAGCGCTGGTGGCCGGTGAGGCGGTCGCGGGCGTCCGACCAGGACAGGGGGAGCTGGTCCGGCGTCGCCGGGGAGGTGATGAAGCCCGGTGCGCCCACCCGGCCTTTCATGTCGGCCAGCATCAGGGCGTGGGCGTCGCTGCGGACGAATGCCTCCATCGATGCCTCGTCCGACCACGCCGACAGCGTCCAGAACGTCTTGCTGAGCAGGCGGGCGTCGAGTGTGTAGCCGACGCAGCCCGGCGCCCGGCGTAGCTGGCCGCGGATCCGCAGGGTCCAGCGGAGGAACCGCGGGATGTCGCTGTAGCGGTTCAGGGGGAGGCGGGAGGTGAGGACATGGAGAGTCTCCCCGTTCGAGGGGTGGTGTACTCCACGGGTCCAGGGCAGCGCTGGCATCGGCTTCCTTCCACAGTGGGATGTCTGACGGCCAGCTTATGTGCACAGCCGTAAACATTCAACCGGGTTCGGCCGTTCTCGAAGCGTGCCTTTACGGCTGTTCGGGGTGATCGTCGCGCGGACGGTCGGCATCGGGGGTCTTCGCAGCGGATGATTCCGGCTGCGCCGGTGCGGCTTTCGCCGGTTCCGGCTCGGCCCACGCCTTGCCGGGGGCGGGCTCGGCGCCCGGACCGCTGCGACGGCGGCGCACGGCGCGGACGATCGCGAAGATCAGCCCGCCGATGACGGCGAGGAAGGCGAGCCAAGGGACAGCCTTGCCCGCGGCGACCACCGCGTCCCCGAGCCAGTCGACCAGCCCGTTCCACCCGGCGACGATGCCGCCCCAGAAGGAACTCGGCTCGTCGTCGTCGACCGGGTTGGCCGCGGGGGTGGTGACCGAGATGCTCAGGGTGGAGAGCGCGACCTGGTCGTCGAGGAGCCGCCGCTGCGAGATCAGGCTGTCCAGCTCGCCCTGGCGGGAGGAGAGCGCCTGCTCGGCGGCGATCAGGTCGGCGGTATTGGTGGCGCCGGCGATGAGGGCGCGCAGGCGGTCGACGGAGGTCTGGAGGGCGCGGATGCGGGCGTCGAGATCTTCCCACTGCATGGTGACGTCGGCGCGGTTCAGGCTGATCCTGGTGATCCGGCCGACCTGGCCGAGGCCGTCGACGAAGGCGTCGGTGCGGTCGCTCGGGACGCGCACGGTGAGCGAGGCGCTCGGCCCCTGCGGGAACGGGCGGTAGCCGGAGCCGCCGTCGTTCTCGTCGGTGCGCGGCTGCTCGGTGCGGCTGTCCACCCGGCCGTCGAGGGCGCGCACCCGGTCGGCGATGGTGCCCGCGGCGGCGATCGGGTCGTCGGCGACCAGCGCGACGTCGCCGGTGACGACCTCCTTGCGCGTGGTGTCCGGCGCCTGCTCGTTGTCCGACGGCGCCGGTGCGCCCTGCTCGCGCAGCCCGGGCGGGCTCACGGCGGGCGCGGCGACGGTGGAATCGGGTGCGCCGGGCGCGCTTTCGGAGCCGTCCGCCCCGCAACCGACGAGCAGGGCGAGCCCGAGCAGCCCGGCACAGAACACCGCAACCTTCCGCATGAGCGCAGCGTAGCGGCCCGCTACCGGAAGTCCCGCGACTTCGACGCCATCCGCAGGTCCAGCGGCTGCAGATGCTCGGCCACCACGCTCACGGCACCTTCAGCGTTCTGGACGAGGCCACGCACGATCAGCGCGGAGGCGCTCTGCGCCAGCCGGCGGTGCCGCTGCCACAGCCCCACCGAGCAGACCACGTTCACCATGCCGGTCTCGTCCTCCAGGTTCATGAAGGTGACCCCGCCCGCGGTGGCCGGGCGCTGCCGGTGCGTCACCGCGCCCGCCACCAGCACCCGGGTGCCGTCGCGCACCGCGAGCAGCCCGGATGCCGGGCGCACGTCGATGCTGTCCAGGTAGGCGCGGAGGAACTGGGTGGGGTAGCTGTCCGGTGAGACGCCGGTGGCCCACACATCGGCGGCGGCCAGCTCGAGCCCGCTCATGCCGGGCAGCGACGGCGCCGCGGTGGCTGCGCCGATGCCGGGCAGCCGGTCCGGCCGCTCCCCCGCCGCCGCGCCTGCCGCCCAGAGCGCCGAGCGGCGCGGACCGGCCAGTGCGCCGAGCGCGCCCGCGGTGGCGAGCGACTCCGCCTGCGGCACGGTGAGCTCGACCCGGCCGGTGAGGTCGGTGAAGGAGGTGTAGGGGCCGTCCTTGTCGCGCGCGGCGACGATGCGGGCGGCCAGTTCGTCGCCGATGTGCCGCACCGCGGCCAGGCCGAGCCGCACCTCGGTGCCGCGGCGCTCGAGGGTCGGCTCGGCGCGGCTCGCGTTCACGTCCGGCCCGTGCACCGCGACGCCGTGCCTGCGGGCATCGGCGACCAGCGACTGCGGCGAGTAGAACCCCATGGGCTGGGCGCGCAGCAGCCCGGCGCAGAACGCCGCCGGGTAGTGCAACTTGAACCACGCGGAGTAGAAGACCAGCGCCGCGAAGCTCTGCGAATGACTCTCCGGGAAGCCGAAATTCGCGAAGGCGTACATCTGCTCGTAGATCCGCTCGGCCACCTCGCCGGTGATTCCGTGCCGCTCCCGCATGCCGGCGAAGAGTCGGTCCTTCAGCCGCTCCATGCGGGCCCTGGAGCGCTTGGAGCCCATGGCCCGGCGCAGCTCGTCGGCCTCGGCGGCGGTGAAGCCGGCGACGTCGACGGCGAGCTGCATGAGCTGCTCCTGGAAGAGCGGCACGCCGTAGGTGCGCTCGAGGGTGGGGCGCAGCGCCTCGTGGTCGAGCCGGTAGGGCTCGCCGTTGCGGCGGCGGATGTAGGGGTGCACCGAGCCGCCCTGGATCGGGCCGGGGCGGATCAGCGCGACCTCGACCACCAGGTCGTAGAACTCGCGCGGCTTCAGCCGGGGCAGCGTCGCCATCTGGGCCCGCGACTCCACCTGGAAGACGCCGACCGAATCGGCCCTGGTCAGCATGGCGTAGACCGCCGGCTCGCCGAGATCGATGGCGTGCAGCTCCACGGTCTCGCCGATGTGCTCGCGCACCAGGTCGATCATGTAGTGCAGCGCGGAGAGCATGCCGAGCCCGAGCAGGTCGAACTTCACCAGGTTGATGGCGGCGCAGTCGTCCTTGTCCCACTGCAGCACGCTGCGGCCCGCCATCCGGGCCCACTCCACCGGGCAGACGTCGGCGATCGGCCGGTCGCAGATCACCATGCCGCCGGAGTGGATGCCGAGGTGCCGCGGCAGCCCCTCCAGCTCGGACGCCAGCTCGAGCACGTCGGCGGGGATGTCGGTGCCGGTCTCGGCGGCGACCCCGGACCACCGGCTCACCTGTTTGCTCCAGGCGTCCTGCTGGCCGGGCGAGAAGCCGAGCGCCCGCGCGGCGTCGCGCACCGCCGACTTGCCCCGGTAGGTGATCACATTCGCCACCTGCGCGGCGTTCTCCCTGCTGTACCGGCCGTAGACGTGCTGGATGGCCTCCTCCCTGCGGTCGGACTCGATATCGAGGTCGATGTCGGGCGGGCCGTCCCGCTCCGGCGCGAGGAACCGCTCGAAGAGCAGGTGGTTGCCGACCGGGTCGACATTGGTGATGCCGATGGCGTAGCAGACCGCGGAGTTCGCCGCGGAGCCCCTGCCCTGGCAGAGGATGCCGTTGCGGTGGCAGAAGTCCACGATGTCGTGCACCACGAGGAAGTACCCGGGGAACTTCATCCGGCCGATCACCGTGAGCTCGTGCTCGATCTGGGCGTAGGCGGGCTCGTTCTCCGCGCGCGGGCCGTAGCGCTTCGCGGCGCCCCGATAGCTGAGCTCACGCAGCCAGGAGAGCTCGTCGTGGCCGGGCGGGACGTCGAAGGGCGGCAGCGTGGGGGCGATGAGCCGGAGGTCGAAGGCGCACTCGCGGCCCAGCTCGGCTGCGTGCGCCAGCGCGGCCGGGGAGTCGGCGAAGAGCTCGGCCAGCTCCGCTCCGGAGCGCAGGTGCGCCCCGCCCGCCGCGGCCAGCCAGCCCGCCATCTCGTCCAGGCCGCGGTTGGCCCTGATCGCGGCGAGCGCCATGGCGCGGCGGCGGTGCGCGGGGGCGGCGAAGTGCGCGCCGGTGGTGGCGAGCACCGGGAGCCCGGCCCGGTCGGCGAGCGCGATCAGCAGGGCATTGCGCTCGTCGTCCTCCGGGATGCCGTGGTGGGTGAGCTCGACGCTCACCCGGTCGGCGCCGAAGCGCTCCACCAGGTCGCGCAGCGCGGCCTCGGCGCGCGGGGTGTGGGAGTCGCGGGCGAGCACGTCGAGCGCGAGGGCGCGGCGCACCGTTCCCTTGCGGCAGCCGGTGAGGATGTGCCAGTGGCCGCCCGCCGCGGCGGTGAGCGCGTCCAGGTCGTAGCGCAGGATGCCCTTCTCCCCCGCCGCCAGGTGCGCGGCGGCCACCTCGCGGGAGAGCCTGCGGTACCCCTCGGCGCCGCGGGCGAGGACGAGCAGGTGCGGGCCGGCCGGATCGGGCTCGCCGGTGCGCGGCGCGGAATCCGGTGCCTGCGCGTGCCCGCCGACCGCTCCGGCCCCGGTCGGCGCGGCCTGGACCGCGGGACCACGCGCCCCGCGATTGCGCAGGGCTGATCCGCCCGCCGATCGGCCGCCCCGCCGCGCGCCGCCGCGCACCGCGCGCTCGGCCCGCTCCGGACCAGCCGCCGCCGTACCCCGGCCTTCCCCGAAATCCGCACCGCTCCAGCCGTCCGGGAAACCCGGTGCTCCCTCTTCCCGGCCCTCCTCCCGGGAAGAGGGAGCACCGCAGCCCGCGACCGAGGGACGCCCCCGCTCCGGCGCGGAGCCCAGCGAGAGCTCGACGCCGAAGACGGTGGGCAGCCCCCACTCCTTGGCCGCCTCGGCGAAGCGCACGGTGCCGTAGAAGCCGTTGTGATCGGTCAGCGCGAGCGCCGAGAGCCCCAGCCGCGCCGCCTCTTCCACCAGCTCCTCGGGGTGCACGGCGCCGTCGAGGAAGCTGTACGCCGAATGCGCGTGCAGCTCCGCGTAGGGCACCGTCGCGCTCGCGGGCGCCGCGGGCCCGGCCCGGTACGCGCCGCGCTTGCGCGACCACGCCGGGCTGTCGCCGCCGTCGCCCGGGTGCATCGACGCCGGATCGGCGCGCCCCGAGCGGCGGCCGGAGAGCATCCGCTCCATCTCCGCCCAGGTGGGCGGGCCGTGATCCCAGCCCACGACCGCGCCTCAGGCCGAGAGCCGCTCGGTGGAGCCCGCCGCGAGCGCCTGCTCCACGTGCTCCAGCCCGGACCGGATGATGTCGCCGTACGCGTCGTGGGCCAGCACGTCGAGATGGCCGCGCGCGATGGTCAGCTGCATCCGGGCCGACTCGAAATCGCCGGTCCGGCGCTGGCTGTCGGCCAAATTCAGGTAGAGCGAGGGGAGGAAGCCGCGTAGCCCCTCGTCCAGCGGGACGCCGTAGGCGAAGACCGCCGCCAGCGCCCGCTGATCCCAGTACAGCGCGTCCTCCGCGCAATCCTGGACGTCGGCGAGGTGGTGCGCGACCACGCACCGCTGCACGGGATCACCGTCCTCGCCGAGCTCCTCCCATACCTCCGTGAGCGCGCGTCGCGCTGCCGCACGGTCAACACCTCCGAGCCGCACCGCGGCGTAGATATCCGCCATCCGATCGTCCGCCATGCGCCGAGTATCGCACATGTGTTCGAACGTTTCGAGTGCGGATCGAACATCTGTTCGCAACCTCGCGGTTATCGGCGGATCAGCGCACCGACCGGAAGGTCCGGCGCAGGTCAGCGACCCATTCGCCGGGGATCTCCCAGGGGATGAAGTGGCCGCCGCGTTCGTGCACGGTGACCTCCGCCAGCCGATACCACTCCGCCCGGGTGGCGCGGAACCACGCGGCGCGCTCGGCGGTCGGCACGCCGGGCGGATTCTCGTGCGCCACCAGCGTCACCCCGGTCGGCGCCTGGACCACGGGTTTCCGGTCGTGCGCCGGCGTCCAGGGGTGGCGGTTGTTGTTGGCGTAGGTGCGCATCGAGGTGCCGATCGAGTTCGTGACCCAGTAGATCGTGGCCTGGGTGAGCAGGTCGTCGCGCGGGAACACCCGCTCGACGTCGCCGCCGCAGTCGCTCCACGAGGTCCAGCGCTCCAGGATCCAGGCCAGCATGCCCGCGGGCGAATCGGCGAGGGCGTGCGCCAGGGTGTCCGGCGCCAGCGTGTGCGCGGCCAGGTGCACCGCGAAACGGTGCTCGAGGGCGATCAGCCGGTCCCTGGCCGGGCCGGGCAGGTCGTCCGGGATCGGCCTGCCGCCGCTGACGTCCCAGCCGCGCTCGCCGTTGAAGAGCGTGAGCGGCTGCCCGGAGCCGATGTGGATGCCGTACAGCTCGTCCGGGTACCGGTGCCCGAGCTCGGCGGTGACCAGCGCCCCGACATCGCAGCCCGCGGCGGCGTAGCGCTCGAACCCCATGACATCGGTCATCAGCGTGTGCCAGAGCTCGGCGATCGTCCAGAAGTTCAGGTCGGCGCGGTCGAGCGGGCCGGAGAAGCCGAAGCCGGGGAGCGAGGGCACGATCAGGTCGAAGGCGTCGGCCGGGTCGCCGCCGTGCGCGCCGGGATCGGCCAGCGGCTCCAGCACTTTCGACCAGCGCCAGAAGGTCCACGGCCAGCCGTGCGTGAGGATCAGCGGCCGCGGCGCGGGGCCGACGCCCGGCCTGCGCAGGAAGTGCACCGGGACGCCGTCGACGGTCACCCGGTAGTGGTCGTAGGCGTTCATGGCGGCCTCGGCGGCGCGCCAGTCGTACTCGGTGCGCCAGTACTCGCACAGTTCGCGCAGGTAGTCGCCGGAGACGCCGTAGCCGTCGCCGGGGACGGCGGCCCTCCTGGTCAGGGCGAGCCGCTGCCGGAGATCGCCGAGCACCGCGTCGGGCACGTGGATGGGGCGGCGTTCCATCAGCGGTTCCGTTCGTCGTCGAGTTCGGCCAGCCGGGCCAGCGCGGGGAGCGCGGCGGTCAGCGCGGCGCGGTGCTCCGGTTCCAGCAGCGCGACGAGCTCGGCCATCCGCGCCACCCGGGCGGTGCGCCTGCTCGCCACCGCCGCCTCGCCGCGCGGGGTGATCCGGACCAGCACCGCGCGGCCGTCGCTGGGGTCGGGGCCGCGCGCCACCAGCCCGTCGCGCTCCAGCTTGGCCACGATCTGGGTGATGGCGGGCTGGGTGACCTGCTCGCCCGCGGTGAGCGCGGAGAGCCGCTGCGGGCCGCGACCGGCCAGCGTGTGCAGCACCGAGAGCGTGGTGAAGCTGCGCCGCTGCACCGCGGGCAGGCGGATGAACATCCGGGTGAACTGCTCCATGACGGAGGTCAGGGTGGCGGGATCGAGGTCGGGCACCCCTCATTTCTAGCAGAAACTTATATAAGTTTCTCATTGAATTTGGATCTTGGCAGGTCATCTTACTTGAGAGTAAGTTCAGCCCATGGGTGAAACTCTGACCGGCCGCCACGTGCTCATCACCGGCGCCTCCTCCGGGATCGGCCGGGCCGCCGCGCTCGCCACCGCGGCCAAGGGCGCCACGGTGTTCCTGCTGGCCCGGCGCGCGGACGAGCTCGACGAGGCGGTCGCCGAGGTGCGCGCGGCCGGCGGCGACGCGTACGGCTACCCGTGCGACATCACCGAGGGCGAGTCGGTGGAGCGCACGGTCCGCGCCATCCTCGACGACCACGGCCACGTGGACATGCTGGTCAACAACGCGGGCCGCTCCATCCGGCGCGCGATCCACCGCTCCACCGACCGGCTGCACGACTTCGAGCGCACCATGGCGGTGAACTACTTCGGCGCGCTCCGGCTCACCCTCGCGCTGCTGCCGCAGATGCGCGAGCGGCGCTTCGGGCACATCGTGAACATCAGCAGCGCCGGGGTGCAGGTGGCAACGCCGCGCTTCGCCGCGTACCTGGCCAGCAAGGCGGCGCTGGACAAGTTCACCGAGGTGGCTGCGGTGGAGACGATGGCCGACGGGGTGACCTTCACGACCATCCACATGCCGCTGGTGCGCACCCCGATGATCGCGCCGAGCGGGAACCAGGGGCCCGCCGAGACGCCGGAGTGGGCGGCGGCCACCATCGTGCGGGCGCTGGTCGAGCGGCCGCGGCGGATCGACGTGCCGCTCGGCACCATCGCCGAGTACGGGGCGCTGCTCACCCCGAAGCTGCGCGACCGCATCCTGCACCGCTACTACCGCGCACTGCCCGACTCCCCCGCCGCGAAGGGCGAGAACGAGGCTGCGCCGCAGGAGGATTCGGGGTGGGCCGAGCCCGCGCGATCGCGCTCGACGCCGCTGCGGGTCACCGGGACCGCGCTGCGCCGGGTCGGGCGGTGGGTACCAGGCACGCACTGGTGACGCCGGGCACGGAGGCGCGCACCGCGGGCGGCGAATGTCGGTGGCCGCTGCGACGATCGGGGTGAGCAACAGGGAGGAGGCACCATGACGAACACCCCCACCGGCCCGGCGCCCGCCGGGGTCGCACCGGTCGCGAGCTGGATCATCTCGCGCGACACCGAGGCCGAGCTGGAATTCCTCGCCGGCGTCTTCGGCGCCACCGAGCGCAGCGGCAGCCGCGTCATGAACGGCGCGATGATCAATCACGTCGAGATCGAACTCTGCGGCGGGTCGCTCATGCTGTTCGACGCACCGCCCGAGTGGCCGCCGACCCCCGCCCATACGCGGGTGTACGTGCCCGATCTCACCGCGGCGGTGCGCGCGGCGCGCGAGCGCGGCGCCCGGATCGTGACCGAGCCTGCCGTGCTGCCGTTCGGCGACGCGATCGCCCGCTTTCGCGATCCGCAGGGCCACCTGTGGTGGGTGCACGAGCGCGTCGAGGATGTCGATACCGACGAGATGACGCGCCGGTTCGCGCTCCCGGAGTACGTCGCGGCGCTGGGCTACGCGGGCGAGACCCTGGCGGCGGAGATGGCGCGCGGTCAGTCGTAGACGCCCTCGGCGCGCCAGCCGCCGTCCCGGTAGGCGAGCAGCAGCACCCTGGCGTCCGCCGGCTCGCCGTCCAGCCGGATCTGCGCGCGGGCGCGGACCGTCGCCGAGCCCGGTGCCCACCAGCGCTCGTCCACCGGCCACGGCCCGGCCCAGCCGGCCAGCGCCCACTCCCGGCTGCCCCAGCGCAGCCGGGCCGGGGCGGTGCTGAAGACGCCGCGCTCGGTGACCTCGACGGCGGCGCCGTCGGCGGCCTCCAGCAGCACCGCGGGCTGGTCGACGAGGACGACGCCGGGTGCGGGCTCGGGCAGCCTGCCCGGCCAGGGCAGCGCCGGATCGGCGGCGGGCACCCGCTCGTCGCCGAGCGCGACCATGGTCACCCGCTCCCCCGGCCCGCGACCCCCGCTGAGCACCCCGAACTGCACCGCCTCCCCGCCGAGCAGCCCCTGCACCCGGATCAGCGCGCGGCGCGCCTGCCCCTCGGTCTCCCCCGACCCGCCCCACAGCCCGAGCTGCAGCGCACCGGCGGGCACCACCTCGCTCGGCTCCAGCCGGAGCACGGTGATCGGCCCGGTCGGGCGGGAGCGGTGCGTGAGCCAGCCGTCCAGCTGCCAGCGCACCCGGTCCGCCGTTCCCGCCGCGGTGAGCGGCTCGGCGCAGCGCCAGACCCGGGAGAGCTCCTCGCCCGCTTCGGTCTCCGCGCTCACCACCAGCCGGGTGCAGGCGGTGCCGGCGGCGGCGAGCGCGGCGTGCAGCCTGGTGGCGAGCATGCGGCCGGCGAACGCGGCGGCGTCCACCCGGTCGATCGGCGGGTCGCAGCGGTACACCACGGTGAACTCGGGCGGCGGGCGGCGCGCGGAGACGGTGCGCTCCGGCAGCGCGCGGGCGCAGCGGTGCGCGGCGATGGCGTCGGCGCCGAAGCGGGAGGCGATCTCGGCCGGGGTGAGCGCGGCGAAGTCGCCGATCCGGCGCAGGCCGAGGCGGTGCAGCAGGTCGACCAGGTCGGCGCGGTACTTCGCGTCCGCGCCCGGCTCGGCCGCGAGCTCGGCGATCGGGAGCGGGGCGAGGAAATCCCTGCCTTCGCCCGGCGCGACGACGGCGCCGCGGCGGGCGGCGAGCACGGCGGTGGAGAGCGCGTCGGCGATCCCGATCGCCGCCTCCGCGCCCGCCGCCGCCACCGCGTCGACCAGCCGCTCGGCCGCGAGCTCCTCGGAGCCGAAGTAGCGGGCGGCGCCGCGGGCGGCGAGCACCAGCAGGCCGGGGCGCAGCACCTCGACGCCGGGCACCGTCGCCTCCACGGCGGTGACGATCGGCTCGAAGAGGCGGGCGTCGCGGTCGTGGTCCTCGCGCGCCAGGAAGATCTCCGGGCAGCGGGCCTGGGCCTCGCGCCGCCGCAGGCCGCGCCGGACCCCAGCCGCCCGTGCCGTCGCGGTGCACGCGACCACCCGATTGGCGGCGAGCACCGCCACCGGACGATGCCCCGGGATCCCGGCCGTCGCAGCCGCGGCCACGGCAGGCCAGTCCGCACACCACACAGCGAGCTGTCTCATCGGGCCCGCCTTCGGCGGGCCGGGTTCGCGGCAGGGTTGGGCAAACCCGGCGAGGGGTGGCGCGATTGCTCCATGTCACCCTCACCTCCGGCTGCCAGCTATCGATCCGCAATCGAATATACGTTCGAGTGACGGGGAGGGGAAGCCGACCCCGGGTCGGCTCCACCGGCCGAACCGGACGCCCGTCTCACCCCCGCCCCGAATCAGGTCGGCTACCGGGGCTTTCGACTACCCTGCACACCATGATCGATCGCCCCCGCCCCATCATCGGCCCGGACTACCTGGTGGCAGGCCGGTACCGGCTCCAGTCGAAGATCGGCGGCGGTGGCATGGGCGCCGTGTGGCTCGCGCTCGACCGGCTGCTGAACCGGGACGTGGCGATCAAGCAGGTGCTCACGACGGCCGGGCTGGACGAGGCGACGGCGCGGGCGGTGCGGGAGCAGATCATGCACGAGGGCCGGGTCGCGGCGAAGCTCTCGCACGAGCACGCCATCGCGGTCTACGACGTGGTGCTGGAGGCGGGCGAGCCCTGGCTGGTGATGGAGCACCTGCCCTCGCGCAGCCTCGCCAAGGCGCTGTCGCTGGTGGAGGCGCTGCCCCCGGTCGAGGTGGCGCAGATCGGCGCCCAGGTGGCGGATGCGCTGGCGGCCGCGCACGCGGCGGGGATCGTGCACCGCGACATCAAGCCGGGCAATATCCTGGTCGCCGACCGCGGCCCCGAGGTGGGCAAGGCCAAGCTCAGCGACTTCGGTATCTCCAGCGGCGCGGGCGACCCCGCCGACCAGCAGGACGGCATCATCACCGGCACCCCGTCCTACCTCCCGCCGGAGGTCGCGCGCGGCGCGGTGCCGACCACCGCCAGCGACGTCTTCTCGCTCGGCGCGACGCTCTACACCGCCATCGAGGGCCAGCCGCCCTTCGGCTTCGACGACGACAGCGACGCCGTCGTGACGCGGGCCGCCATGGCGCAGATCATCCCGCCCACCCGCAGCGGCGTCCTCACCACCGCGCTGCTGCACATGATGGAACCCGCCCCGCAGCGCCGGCCCAGCATGGCCGAGGCGCGCGACGAGATCCTCACCGCCGCATTCGGTCCCGGCACGGCCCCGTACATCCTCGGCGCGCCGGTGCGCACCGAGGACGGCACCATCCCGGCCTGGGCCGCGCGCAACTCCGCCTCCGGGCAGCGCAGCCCGCACTCCACCCCGCTGCCCCGCCCGCACCGGCAGCACGCGGGGGCGCAGGCGGCGCCGCAGCAGCAACAGCGGCTCGGCAGCGGTACCGGCAGCGGCGGTGGCGGCTTCAGCAGCAACCCCGGCGCGCCGCTCGCGGTCGCCGCCGGGCTGCTCATCGGGCTGGTGCTGGTGATCGCGCTGATCATCGTCGCGCTGTAGCGGTTCAGTCGATCCGGCGGCGGTGCGCCCAGCGGGTCAGGGCGTTGCGGTTGGACTGCTGGGTCTTGCGGAGCACGTTGGAGGCGTGCGTCTCCACCGTCTTCACCGAGATGAAGAGCGCCTCGGCGATCTCCCGGTAGGTGTAGCCGCGGGCGAGCAGCCGCAGCACCTCCAGCTCGCGCGGGGTGAGCGAGTCCAGCTCGGGGTCGAGCGGCGGCTCCGGCACCGGGGAGCGGCCGGTGAAGGAGTCGAGCACGAAGCCGGCCAGGCGCGGGCTGAAGACGGCGTCGCCGCCGGCGACCCGGCGGATGCCGTCGGCGAGTTCGGCGCCGGAGATGGTCTTGGTGACGTAGCCGCGGGCGCCCGCCCTGATCACCGCGATGACGTCCTCGGCGGCGTCGGAGACGCTGAGCGCCAGGCAGACCGGGCCGTCGTCGATGCCGTTGAGCACCGCGACGCCGCCGCCGTCCGGCATGTGCACGTCAAGCAGCACCACGTCGGGCCGCGCGGTGTTGATGCCGGAGACCGCGTCGGCGACGCCGCCCGCCTCGCCGATCACCTCCATATCCGCCTCCCGCCCCAGCTCGGCCCTGACCCCCGACCGGAAGACGGCGTGATCGTCGACCAGAAAGACGCGCACACTCACCGGTTACTCCTCCTCGTCACGGGGTCATCATGCCGGTGAGAGCTCACGCCCCGGCCGTCGGGCCGGGCCGGAACGGGACCGTCCGAGCCGCCTCCGCGCCCGCCGCCGGGTCGTCCGGCACCGCATCGCCGGGATCGGGCACGATCTCCGCCACCCCGGAGTCGCTGCGCGGCATGACGATCCGCACCTCGGTGCCGCGGCCGGGGGTGGAGCGCACCTCGACGGTCCCGCCGCGCCGCTCGATCCGGCCGCGCACCGAGCGCGCGAGCCCCTGCCGGTCGGCCGGGATGTCGCCGGGGTCGAAGCCGATGCCCCGATCCCGGACGAACACGCTCACCTGATGCGGCTCGGCCTCGGCGAAGAGGTCGATCTCCGGGACGCCCGCGTGCTTGGCCGCGTTCACCAGCGCCTCCCGGCCCGCCCCGAGCAGCGCGGTGAAGTGCTCCTTCGGCAGCCCGCTCCCGGTGTCGCCGACGTCCATGCTGACGTCGCCGACGGTCACCGGGGTGACCTTCACCCCGTGCTGGTCCTCCACCTCGCCCGCGATCGTGCGCAGCGCGGCGGCCAGGCTGGACTGCGCGGGCCCCGCGTCCTCGAAGAGCCAGCGCCGCAGCTCCCGCTCCTGGCTGCGGGCCAGCCGCACCACCTCCTGCGCGTCGGCCGCCTGGCGCTGGATCAGCGCGAGCGTCTGCAGCACGGAGTCGTGCAGGTGCGAGGCGATCTCCTCGCGCTCCTCGTTCCGGATCCGGGCGGCGCGCTCGGCGTTCAGCGCGCGCACCGTCTTCACCCAGAGCGGGACGGTGAGCAGCCCGGCGCCGACCAGCGTGACCCCGACCGCGAGCAGCGCGGGCCCCAGCGAGCCGAGGTCGATCCTGGCCAGCACGACGACGCCGAGCCCGACCACGACCAGGGTGACCCCGGCGATGATCCGGGACCAGGTGATCACCGTCGGCTTGGCGGGCAGCCCGAGCAGCGAGCGCGGCCCGCCGCCGTCGGCGTCGTACTCGCGCCAGACCAGCGCGGCGCCGACCGCCACCACCACGATGGGCGCGACGATGCCAGCGACCCGCCCGCTGAACACCCAGGACACCGCCACCGCGAGCCCGATGCCGAGCAGTACCAGCCCGACCGCCTGCCGCCGCTCCTCGCCGGAGACCTCCTCGGTGTCCGCCCCCGCCGGGGTGAAGAGCCAGAGCAGGCCGTAGCCGAAGATGCCCGCCCCGGCCAGCGCGGAGAGCAGCACGAAGGCCATCCGCACCTGGAAGACCGGGATGCCGAGGTGATCCGCGACCCCGCCCGCGACCCCGCCGATCACCCGGCCGCCGGTGCGCCGCACCAGCCGCGGCGGGGAGGCGGGCACGGGTGTGGCGGTGGCGGGGGACATGCTCCGATGGTGGCACGCCCCCGCGCGGGGGGATATCGGGAAACACCCTGACCCCCCGGCCCGGGGTAGCGATTCAGGGTTACCCCCGATGCGCGAATCCCCAGGTCTCGCCACCATGGAAAGCATGAAGACGAGCATCGGAGACCAGCTCCAGCAGTTGTGGCAGACCCGGCCGGTCCGGATGTCGCGCCAGGGCCCGGTCGCCGGCGTCGCCGCCGGCTTCGGCAGGCGCTACGACATCGACCCGGTCCTGGTGCGGATCGCGTTCGTGGTGTCGACGCTGTTCGGCGGGGCGGGCATCGTGCTCTACCTGCTGGCCTGGCTGATGCTCGACGACGCGGGCGACCCGAGCGTGCCGCCGCGCTCGCTGCTGGACAAGTCGCAGTCGCAGACCAAGACGGTGGTGCTGATCGTGGCGCTCGCCATCGCGGTGAGCACCATGGGCCCGATCGGCGTCGGGCTCGGCGGGTCCGGGCTGATCAGCATGGCGCTCATGCTCGGCGGGTGGTGGCTGCTGCACCTGCGGCAGCCGGAGCCGCCGCTCGGGCTGCCCGGGCAGCCCGTGACCTCGTTCGGCGGCTTCCCGGCCACCGGCTACCCCGGTGTCCCGGCCGGGTCGCCGCTGCGCTCGGTCGGCGACATGTTCCGCGCCGACCCGGGGCCGTACTCGCCGTACACCAAGCTCCCGGAGTTCTACGTGCCGGAGCAGGATCCCGCCGCGACGACACCGCTGCGCGCGGAGTCGGACGCCGAGCCGGAAAGCCCCCGGCCGGACCTGAGCAAGCGGGCCACCGCCCCGGAGCAGACCGGCGAGACCACCGCGACCGGTCCGGCCACCGCGGTCAGCGCGGCCGACCCCGGCACCGCCGGTGCCTCGGCCGACCCCGGCACCACCGGTGCGTCGGTCACCGCAGCCGACCCGAATGCCTCACCCGGCATGCCGACCCCGAACCTCACCAAATCCCCGACCCCGGCCGCCCGGCACCCCTTCCCCACCCCGGTTCCGCCCTCCTGGGACCCCCTGGGCGTCGCCCCCCTCGCCTGGGACCTCCCCGACCCCACCCCGGCCAAGACACCGGTCGCCTCGCCCGAGCGCCGCCCGCGCTCCCGGCTCACCCCGGTGACCATCGGCCTCGCCATCCTGGCCGCGGGCGCGGCCGGCTCCGTCGCCGCCGCGGGCGCGGCGTGGATGACCCCCGCCATGATCGGCGGCGCCGCGCTGGCGGTGCTCAGCATCGGTCTCCTGGTCGGCGCCTTCCTGCGCCGCGGCCACGGGCTGTACCTCGCGGCCGTCCCGCTGGCCGGTTTCGTGCTGCTCGCCTCGCTGATCGGCCCGATGAACTTCGACCGGGCCGACATGGGCGAGCACGTCTGGACCGCCGCTTCGGCGAGCACGCTCGAACCCGCCTACCGGGTGAACATGGGCAATGCCACGCTCGACCTGCGCGAACTCGCGCTCGCCGAGAACCGCGCGGTTCAGCTGGAGGTCAGGATGGGCGAGGCCGAGGTGCTGCTCCCCGCCGACCTGACCGTGAACATGACCTGCGCGACCACCATGGGCGAGTCGAACTGCGTCCCCGGCATCAGCGGCCCGGCCACCCCCGGCGCGCCGGTGCTCGACCTGAAGATCGACGTCGTCGCGGGCAACGTGGAGGTGCGCCGTGGCTGACCCCACCGGGACCCGCGGGGGGCCGTCGCTGTCCATGCTGGTGGCCGGGTTGATCGGCCTGGCGATCAGCGTCTGGGCCTTCGTCGGCCCGAGCGCGGTGGACATCATCCCGCTCGGCTGGACCGCCGTCGGCGTCGCCATCGTGGCAGGCATCCTGCTGGTACTTCCGCGCGGGCGGAACAAGAAGGACTGACCGCGCCGCGCACGGGCGCCGCTCCTACCCGCAAGCGGCGCCCGTTCGGCATCACTCCCACTCGATGGTGCCCGGCGGCTTGCTCGTCACGTCGAGCACGACCCGGTTCACCTCGGCGACCTCGTTGGTGATCCGGGTGGAGATGCGCTCCAGCACCTCGTACGGCAGCCGCGTCCAGTCGGCGGTCATGGCGTCCTCGCTGGTCACCGGGCGCAGCACGATGGGGTGGCCGTAGGTGCGGCCGTCGCCCTGCACGCCGACGCTGCGCACATCCGCGAGCAGCACCACCGGGCACTGCCAGATCTGGCCGTCCAGCCCGGCAGCGGTGAGCTCCTCGCGGGCGATGGCGTCGGCCTGGCGCAGCGTGGCCAGCCGGTCGCCGGTCACCTCGCCGACGATCCGGATGGCGAGCCCCGGCCCGGGGAAGGGCTGGCGCCCGACGATCTCCTCGGGCAGCCCGAGCTCGCGCCCGACCGCGCGCACCTCGTCCTTGAAGAGCAGCCGCAGCGGCTCCACCAGGGCGAACTCGAGATCGTCCGGCAGCCCGCCGACATTGTGGTGCGACTTGATGTTCGCGGTGCCGCTGCCGCCACCGGACTCCACCACGTCCGGGTAGAGCGTGCCCTGCACCAGGAACTCCACCGAGCCCGCGCCGCCGCCCTCGCTCTGCTCGGCCACGATCCCGGTGACCGCGTCCTCGAACGACCGGATGAACTCCCGGCCGATGATCTTGCGCTTCTCCTCCGGGTCGGTGACGCCCTTCAGCTCGCCGAGGAACTTGTGCACGGCGTCGACCGTCACCAGCTTCGCGCCGGTCGAGGCCACGAAATCCTGCTGGACCTGCTCGCGCTCCCCGGCCCGCAGCAGCCCGTGGTCGACGAAGACACAGGTCAGCCGGTTCCCGATCGCGCGCTGCACCAGCGCCGCCGCGACCGCGCTGTCCACCCCGCCGGAGAGGCCGCAGATGGCGTGGCCGTCGCCGATCTGCTCGCGCACCGCACCGATCAGCGACTCCGCGATATTCGCCGGGGTCCAGCCCGCCGGGATCCCGGCCAGCTCGTGCAGGAACCGGCTCAGCACCTGCTGGCCGTGCGGCGAGTGCAGCACCTCGGGGTGGTACTGCACGCCGGCCAGCCGCCGCGCCCGGTCCTCGAAGGCCGCGACCGGCGCGCCCGCCGACGTCCCGGTGACGGTGAAGCCGTCGGGGGCGCCGGTCACCGCGTCGCCGTGGCTCATCCAGACCGGCTGCACCGCGGGCAGCCCGCCGTGCAGCACGCCGCCGTCGACACTCAGCTCGGTGCGGCCGTACTCCCTGGTCCCGGTCTGCGCGACGGTGCCGCCGAGCGCCTGCGCCATCGCCTGGAAGCCGTAGCAGATGCCGAACACGGGGACGCCCAGATCGAACAGCCCGGCATCCAGCCGTGGCGCGCCGTCGGCGTACACGCTGGCCGGGCCGCCGGACAGGATCACCGCCGCCGGCTTCTTCTCGGCGATCTCCGCCACCGTGATGGTGTGCGGGACCACCTCGGAGAAGACGCGCGCCTCGCGCACCCGGCGGGCGATCAGCTGGGCGTACTGCGCGCCGAAGTCGATGACGAGAACAGGGCTCTGGGTATCTGCCACCGGCACAGTTTAATGAGCGCGCGAATCGCCCCGCGCACCCCCGCGCCGCTGGCTATCCTCATCGGCGTGCCGTTCGCCCGTGCGATAGACGCCGACATCCACTACGAGGACAGCGGGGGCACCGGGCCGGTCGTTCTGCTGGCGCACGAATTCTTCATGGACCGAACGATGTTCGCCGCGCAGCAGGCCGCCCTCACCCCGGAGTTCCGCATCGTGGCGTGGGACGCGCGCGGCCACGGTCGCACCCGTGACCAGCGCCTCCCCTTCACCTTCTGGACCGCCGCCCGCGACGCCCTCACCGTGCTCGACCACATCGGGGTGGAGCGCGCGGTGCTCGGCGGCACCGCGCAGGGCGGCTTCACCGCGCTGCGCGCCGCGCTGCTCGCCCCGGAGCGGGTCGCCGGGCTGATCCTGATCAGCACCGAGGCAGGTGGCCTCAGCCGCGAACAGTCGACCGCCACACTGCGATTCCTCGACCTCTGGTACGGCGAGCACTCCCGCGAGCGGGCCGCGCAGCAGCTCGCCCGCTGGCTCATCGGCGACGACGACTGGTACCGCGCCATCTGGACCAGGCGCTGGCTCGGCCAGGGCCGCCGCGACATCGAGGTGGCGGCGCACTGCGTGCTCGCCCGCGACTCGGTGGCCGACCGGCTCGGCGAGATCACCTGCCCCGCCCTGGTGATCCACGCCACCGACAGCGGCATCGCCAGGGCCAGGTCCCGCGAACTCGCCCGCGGCCTGCCCGGCGCCACCTACCTGGAGATCGACGGCGCGCGGCTCGCCGTCACCATGACCCACCCGGAGCCGGTGAACACCGCCATCGGCCGATTCCTCCGGGCGCACACCGCGCTCAGGCCCGGACCGTCAGCCCGACCCTCTGGAATTCCTTGAGGTCGGAGTACCCGGCCTTCGCCATCGAACGGCGCAACCCGCCGACCAGGTTCAGCGAGCCGAACGGGTCGTCCGACGGGCCGAAGAGCACCCGGTGCAGATCGGGCCGCGCGCGCTCCGGGTCGGCGCCGCCCGCGTCCCACGGGTCGTCCACCTCGAGCAGCGCGCCGCGCGGCACCGAGGGGTGCGCCGCCGCCGACGGCCAGTACCAGCCCCGGCCCGGCGCCTCCGCGGCCAGCGCCAGCGGAACCCCGAGCACCGCGGCGTCCGCGCCGCAGGCGATCGCCTTCGCCAGCTGCCCCGAGGTCGAGACGTCGCCGTCCGCGATCACGTGCACGTACCGGCCGCCGGTCTCGTCCAGGTAGTCCCGCCGCGCCGCCGCCGCGTCCGCGATCGCGGTCGCCATCGGCACCCCGATCCCGAGCACCTCGCCGGTCGTGGTCGCGCCCGGGTACGAGCCGTAGCCGACGATCACGCCCGCCGCACCGGTCCGCATGAGGTGCAGCGCGGTGCGGTGATCGCTCACACCACCCGCCACCACCGGGACGTCCAGCTCGGCGATGAAGGTCTTGAGGTTGAGCGGCTCGCCCTCGCTCACGTGCTCGGCGGAGATGATCGTGCCGTGCACCACCAGCAGGTCGACTCCGGCCTGCACCAGCGCGGGGGTCAGGGCGCGGGCGTTCTGCGGGCTCACCCGCACCGCCACCGTCACCCCCGCCGCGCGGACCTGCGCGACCGCGGCGGCCAGCAGGTCCGGCTGCATCGGGGCCGCGTGCAGCTCCTGCAGGAACGCCACCGCGCGGTCGGACGGGCCCGCGGCGGCCAGGTCGGTCAGCTGCTCGATCTTCGCCTGCACGTCGGCGTGCCTGGCCCACAGCCCCTCGCCGTTGATCACGCCGAGGCCGCCGAGCTTGCCGAGCTCGATCGCGAACTCCGGGGAGACCAGCGCGTCGGTCGGGTGCGCCACCACCGGGATGTCGAAGCGGTAGGCGTCCAGCTGCCAGGACAGCGAGACCTGCTTGGACGAGCGGGTGCGCCGCGACGGGACGATATCCACGTCGTCCAGGTCGTATGTTCGGCGAGCGGTCCGGCCCATGCCGATCTCAACCATGTCGCGCATAAGTGCTGTGCCTTTCTGCCCGCTGGCGCGGGCGGGGTTTGCGGCCCTTCGGGGTCCCGCGTTCGGCGGCCGAGACTCGCGGCTGCGCCGCATTGCTTCGGCCGCCGAACGCGGGACGGGCCGCAAACCCGTTGTGGGCTCGTCTGTGACGTCGCCGTTTGATCCGGATGTTGACCCTGGGGGTGCCGCCCCGGGGGGGCCGCGCCGGGGGCGGACATGGTTCTACCCCGGCTTTCGCGCAAGCCGGGGTAGAGCTTAGCCGCGGCCGGTGTAGTTGGGGGCCTCGACGGTCATGGTGATGTCGTGGGGGTGGCTTTCCTTGAGGCCGGCGGCGGTGATCTGGACGAACTGGGCGTCCTGGAGGTGCGCGATGTTCACCGAGCCGGTGTAGCCCATGGCGGCGCGGAGGCCGCCGACGAGCTGGTGGATCACCTGGTTGACGGGGCCGCGGAACGGGACCCTTCCCTCGATGCCCTCGGGGACCAGTTTGTCCTCGGCGAGGACGTCGTCCTGGAAGTAGCGGTCCTTGGAGAAGCTCTTGGCCTGGCCGCGGCCCTGCATGGCGCCGAGCGAGCCCATGCCGCGGTAGCTCTTGAACTGCTTGCCGCCGACGAGGATGAGGTCACCGGGGGACTCCGCGGTGCCCGCGAGCAGGGAGCCGAGCATGACGGTGGAGGCGCCGGCCGCGATGGCCTTGGCGATGTCGCCGGAGAACTGGATGCCGCCGTCGGCGATCACCGGGACGCCTGCGGGGCGGCACACCGAGACCGCCTCCAGGATCGCGGTGATCTGCGGGGCCCCGACGCCGGCGACGACGCGGGTGGTGCAGATCGAGCCGGGGCCGACGCCGACCTTCACCGCGTCCGCGCCCGCGTCGACCAGCGCCTGCGCGCCCGCCCGCGTGGCGACGTTGCCGCCGACGATCTGGATCCGCTCGCCGACCTCGGTCTTCACCTTGGTGACCATCTGCAGCACCTGCGCCTGGTGGCCGTGCGCGGTGTCGACCACCAGCACGTCGACCCCGGCATCGGCCAGCGTCATGGCGCGCGACCAGGCATCCTCGCCGACGCCGACCGCGGCGCCGACCAGCAGCCTGCCGTCCCGGTCCTTGGTGGCGTGCGGGTACTGATCGGTCTTGACGAAGTCCTTCACCGTGATCAGGCCGCGCAGCCTGCCGCCGCCGTCCACGATCGGCAGCTTCTCCACCTTGTGCCTGCGCAGCAGCCCGAGCGCCGCCTCGGCGGTGACGCCCTCCTGCGCGGTGATCAGCGGCGCCTTGGTCATCACATCGGCGACCCGGCGGTTCTGGTCCACCTCGAACCGCATGTCGCGGTTGGTGATGATGCCGACCAGCGCGCCCTGCTCGTCCACCACCGGCAGGCCGGAGATCCGGAAGCGGGCGCACATGGCATCCACCTCGGCGAGGGTGTCGGTCGGGCGGCAGGTGACCGGGTCGGTGACCATGCCCGCCTCGGACCGCTTCACCGTCTCCACCTGGGCGGCCTGGTCGGCGCCGGAGAGGTTGCGGTGCAGCACGCCCATGCCGCCCGCGCGCGCCATGGCGATCGCCATCCGCGCCTCGGTGACGGTGTCCATCGCCGAGCTGACCAGCGGGGTGCGCAGCCGGATATCCCTGGACAGCTTGCTCGAGGTCTCCACCGAGCTGGGAATCAGGTCCGACGCGGCCGGCAGCAGCAGCACGTCGTCGAACGTGAGACCGAGCATGGCGATCTTGTTCGGATCGTCACCACCCGTATGAGGGCGAGCGGCGAGTCGTTCGCCCGGTACGGGATTACTCATTCGGATCGACCCCTCCTGGACGTCGAAGGCACCGGGAGCCGGATCGGAACCGGCGCCGCGGCGGTGTGAAATCGGATGGACGGTAGCGGCGGAGGCGGCCCCTGACCCGGTGCGCGATACGGACGGCTTCCGTAAATACGCCGAGCTGCGCGGGCATCGCCTGTGCCTTTCGCCTATGGTATCGGTCGCGTGAACGCGATGTTCCAGTCGGTCCGCCCGGGAAACTTGCCCGGCGCACCGCTGGCGCAGACCCACCTGTTCTGCGTACCGTGGGGATGTGCGTGACCATCTACCACCTGGCTTGCCGCCGGATCCCTTCGCCGGAGACCCCTCCGACCCGTCCGCCGCGCTCGACGCCATCGAGCCCGGTGAGCCGCTGGATCCCCATGAGCGCCTCGCGGTCGAGGAAGATCTCGCCGACCTCGCTGTCTACGAAGCCCTGCTGGCGCACCGCGGCATCCGCGGGCTCGTGGTCAGCTGCGAGGACTGCAGGCAGGATCACTACCACGACTGGGACATGCTCCGCGCGAACCTGCTCCAACTGCTCGTCGACGGCACCGTCCGCCCGCACGAGCCCGCCTACGACCCGACCCCGGAGGCCTACGTCACCTGGGATTACTGCCGGGGATACGCGGACGCCTCGATGAACGAGGCCTTCCACGGCGACGGGTTCGACGGCTTCGACAGCTGAGACGGAGAACACCCCCGCGGTGTGCGTGTCGCGCGCGCCGCACGGAAGCGGGCCCACGCACTGCCCGCACACCGAGGACACGAAAAAACCGGCCGTCGGGTGACGGCCGGTTTTTCGTTGTCTCGTACTCAGCCCGCCGGGGTGACCGGAACCGCCGGAACGGGAACCTGAACCGGCGGCACGGTGTCCACCGCAGGCACCGACTGGGTCGGCACCGACTGGGTGGGCACGCCACCACCCCCGGCGGTCGGCACCGCGGTCGGCGAGGCGATCGTGGTGGGGGCCGGGGGTGTCGGCTGTTCCGGTTGGGTCGGCTCCTGCGTCTGCGGGGGCTCGGGCTGCGTCGGCTCCGGCTGGGTCGGGACCGTCGGCTTGGTCGGCAGCACGGTGCCCGGATCCTGCGTACTCGGCTCCTGGGTGCCGAGAATCGACGGGTCCGGGGTGGTACCCGGCTTGGTCGGCGCCGTGGTCGGCACCTGCCCGGACGGCTTCGGCTCCGACGGCCTGGACTGGGTCGAGGTGATCTGGCTGGCGATTTCGGGCGCGACCTTCCCCAGTTCCGCCACCAATGCGTTCCAGCGCTCGATCAGATCGTCCTGCTTGGCCGGGTCGTCGACCTGCTGCGCGGTGGTGCGCACCCGGTCGAGGAGCACCCGCGCCTCGTCGTTGTCGCCCTGTGCAAGCGCCGCCTGCACCTGGCTCAGCTCGTCGTCGGCGCGGGCCACCACGGTGGTCTGCGCCTGTTCGCTGAACACGACCTCCTTGACCCGCCAGAGCGGGTCGCCGGGCTCGGCGCTGTACGAGAACGCCGTCATCCCGCCGAAGACGAGGGCCAGCGCGGCCGCCGCACCCGCGAGCGGGCGCACCAGCCGGAGCCTGCCGCCACGCCCGGCCGAGCCGCCGACCCGTACCTGCCTTGCCCCGATCTCCTGATTGACTGCCGCCACGATCTCGTCGAGATCGGGCGCCGCCGGGAGGGGTGGCGCGACGACTTCCGCGCGCCAATCCGCGAGCAGCGCCGCGAGCTGGAACTCCTCCGGGCTGTCGGTCTGCACCGGTCCATCGCTGGCGATGGCGTCGATGAGCGCGTCGTCGCGGCGTACCGCGGCGATATCGACGGGACCGGAGTCACCGGTCCCCCCGGCATAGGGACCGCTGTTCCGCGCGCCGAGCCACGCTTTTCGATCGCCGCGCTCGCCATCCCTAGCCATACATTTCACCTGCCCTCGCCACTTGTGACTTCAGTTTCGCGAGTGCCCTGTGCTGGGCAACCCGTATCGCGCCCGCCGTACTGCCCACGGCGACCGCGGTTTCTTCCGCTGACAAACCCATGACCAGCCGGAGGATCAGAATCTCTCGATGCTTCTCCGGAAGAGTCGCGAGCAGACGGTTCATCTGCCTGCTCGTCTCGGAATCGAGAGCCCGTTGCTCCGGTCCCTGGTCGGTGGATATGACATCTGGTACTTCGGCCATCGCCTCCGCCTTGTTACGGGCGGCGTTCCGATGGGCGTCGGCGACCTTGTGCGAAGCGATTCCGTACACGAAGGCCATGAAGGGTCTGCCCTGATCCTGATACCGGGGCAGCGCCGTCATCACGGCCAGACAGACCTCCTGCGCGACGTCGTCGGCGGAGAGCTGGCCGCGCTCCGCGGCGCCGATCCGCGCCCGGCAGTAACGAACCACCAGTGGTCGGACCAGTGCGAGTACCTGAGCTAAAGCGGATCTGTCGCCCTGCGCAGCGGCAGTGACGGCGAGGTCCAACTCTTCGCCCGAGTGCGTCATCGTCAGAGAGATTCCTGGCGTTACAAGTGGCACCGGCGGTGAGAACCGGTGCTTCCGCCCGATCGGACGGAACGAGTCCAACAATAGCGACACAACGGATGCCACACGCGCACCCGGTGCGGTCCGCGGATCCCGCCCCCGGGAGAGCATTTCGCCGCGCGGGCGCTGACGCCGTGGTCGGGCCGAAGATCGAATCCGGTTCAGGAGCCGGCCGGACCCGAGAAGTCACCCCCCCTTGCCCGCAGCAGGGCCGCGCATTCGGCGGCCTCCGCGGCCGCGCCCGCCGCCCCGAGCCCGGCCCGCAGCATGGCGGTGGCCCAGCGCAGCGGGAGCAGGTCGTGCTCGGCGCAATCGCGCGCGACCGGCTCGGCCAGCGCCGCGGCGCCCGCGGCATCCCCGGACGCGGCGGTGGCGGCGGCGAGCAGCAGGGCGGATTTCACCCGGTGCCGGGTCGATGGGGCTTGCGCCCCCAGTTCCACGGCTGCCGCGGCGTGCTCGAGCGCCGTATCGGGGTCGCCGACCGAGAGCGCGGTCTCCGCGGTCACCCAGTGCAGCCGGACGGCCGCGCGCGGGCGGGTGCGCGCGGGCTCGCGCACCCGGGCGAGGAGGCGGAAGGCGAGGGCGGGGCGGGCGCTGCCGAGCGCGTCGGCGGCGAGGCCGGTGAGCGCGTCGCACCAGGCGTCGACGGCGTCGGGGACACCGAACCAGGGGTCGGCGGCGTCGGGGACGCCGAACCAGGGGTCGACGGCGTCGGGGACGCCGAACCAGGGGTCGGCGAGGCCCGGGTCGACCGGTGGTGGGTCGGCACGCGCCGGATCGGCCGGCGCCGGGAATCGGGTGACAGCGCCGGGTGCCGCCGCGCGTACGGGCGGCGGAGCCGTGACTCCGGCGTGGAGGGCGAACTCGGCGACGAGGGCCGCGGCCCGGCCGTCGGGGTCGGCGGCGGCCGCGTGCCTGCCGGACTGGCGGATGAGCGAGGCCGTCGTGCTCAGCGCGAGCGAGCGGAGCACCCGGCCGGTGCCGGGGCGGGTGAGCGCCGCGAGCTCGGCGCGGGCGGCGGCGTAGCGGCCGGCGCCGCCGAGCGCGACGGCGCGATGCCAGCGGTCGAGCGGGGTGCGCGCGGGCGGTAGCCCGGCGGCGCCGGGCGCGGGACCGAAGGCGGCGGCGGCGAGAACCGAGTGCAGGGGGCTTACCACCGGGCGCACTGTATCCGAGCGATCCCAGCGAACCACTCTCACCTGCGCGGCAATCTCTCAGCATTTTCCACGGTGAACGATGTTTCCATCAGGTAAATCTCGTCCGGTCAAAGGCGATCACGTGGACTTTCGAATTCACGCACGTTTCCCGCTATTAACCCGCGCGCCCCGTTTTCGCCATCTCCGGCACTGTCGGCGGGCGGCCGAGCCGCCGCGTGGGGCCGCCGCCCGGGCTCCGCGCCCCCCGCCGAAACGGCCGGATCATCGGCAAAAATGCCTCTACCAGCACTTTTCCAGAAACGGGGCGGACAGCGCGAAGCGACCTCGGTTTGGTCAACCGATCAGTATCGCTGGAGCGGGCCGCGCTTGTAAACAGTGCGAAGGTTAAATTTGTTCTCCGCCTGTTCGAGGAACCCCTGCGCCGAACTATTGACGGAATTTCGACCGGGGTCCTAACGTAACTCATCGCCACGGTCGGCGCCGCGCGAAATTTCAGCGACCTCGCATCAGCGAGTTCCGGCGACACCGTGGTTGACACCCGTTCGCAGTAGAACCGGCTCGACAACGCCGACGAGCTCGCACCACGAGGAGTTCACCATGCCCATGCCCACCCACCTCCCCGGGCCGAACGCCGATGTCTGGGATTGGCAGATGCGCGGCTCCTGCCGCGGAGTGGATTCGGCGGTGTTCTTCCACCCCGACGGAGAGCGCGGCCGCGCCCGCACCGCGCGGGAGATGCGCGCCAAGGAGATCTGCCGGACCTGCCCGGTCCTCATGCAGTGCCGCTCGCACGCGCTCAAGGTGAGCGAGCCGTACGGCATCTGGGGCGGAATGTCCGAGACCGAGCGCGAGCTGCACGCCAGGCGCAACCGGCGGCGGATGACGGTCTGAGCCGTTCCGCACCGCTCCCATCCGCCGGGTGCACCGGCGCCGAATGCCTGTAAGCCAAACGGTCGCTCGGTGCCCCCGGTTTCCGGCGCCGGTGATCGGAAGTTTTCCGGCCGCGGCGGTCGATGGCTGGTAGCCGCCGCACCGGAGTGGAACTTTTCCGCACCGCTACCGGTTGGCCGGTGGTTTGCCGTGTCCTGCCACGGCACGGGGAGCCGCGCGCTACCGTAGTCCGCGATGACTCAGAATGGAGCGTTGTGACGGCGCGGCCTTCGGCCGCAGGGGGCGATGCGTTCCGGAGAGCAGCCTCCCCACCGGGAACGGGCACTGCTACGACGGCGCGCGCGGCGGAGAATCTCGAGCTCGCACAGCTGCTACGCGGCTGCGGCCGCGCCGACCAGGCGGCGTTCGCCGAGCTCTACGACCGGACGAGCGCGCGGGTGTTCGGGCTGGTGCTCCGGGTGCTGCAGGACGCCGGCTACGCCGAGGAGACGACCCAGGAGGTCTATCTCCAGATCTGGCGCACCGCCTCCGGCTTCGACCCGGCCAAGGGCTCGGCGCTGACCTGGCTGATGACCCTGGCGCACCGGCGCGCGGTCGACCGGGTGCGCGCGGAGCAGGCGCACAGCCAGCGCGAGAACACCTACGGCAGCCGGGTACTCGGGTACGACTTCGACGAGGTCACCGAGGAGGTGGAACGCAGGCTGGAGCAGCAGGCCGTGGTCGCCGGGCTCGCCACGCTGACCGAGACGCAGCGCGAGGCGATCTCGCTCGCCTACTACGGCGGCCGGACCTACGCGGAGGTGGCTCGCCATCTCGGCGTAGGCTTGCCTACGGTCAAGTCCCGCATACGGGACGGGCTCACTCGCCTGAAGAGAAGTTTGGGGGTGCCGTGAGATGGACGAGCCGGGTCTCGACCTCGCGCACACCGTCGCGCTCGGCTCGATCGACGACGAAGACCACGCAGCGGTGGTCGCGGTACTCGGCTCCGCGGCCCGCGAGGAGTTCCTCGCCGAGGTGCGTAACTCGCGCGCCGCGCTCGCCGCGCTGGCCGAGGTGACCGCAGCGGCTCCGCCGCCCGAGCTCCGCGCCCGCCTGCTCGACACCATCACTCCCGAGCGCGACACCGCCTCCTGACGGCCACCGAGCGGGGCCGCAGTGCGAACCCGAAGCGGGCTCCCCCACCGCAACGAGCAGCGCCCCCGGACCTGGACGGTCCGGGGGCGCTGCTCGTTGCCGAAATCAGTGATTGTGCCCGTGGTGCGAGTGATCACCCTCGTCGGCGACGGGCTTCTCGACGATCGCGCTCTCGGTGGTGAGCACCATGCGCGCGACCGAGGCCGCGTTGACCACCGCGGAGCGGGTGACCCGGACCGGGTCGACGACGCCCTCGGCGAGCAGGTCACCGTAGGTGAGAGTGGCCGCGTTGAACCCCTGCTTCCCCTCGATGACCTTGCTGACCACGACCGCGCCGTCCAGCCCGGCATTGCTGGCGATCCAGTACAGCGGCGCGCGCAGCGCCTGCCTGACCACCTCGACGCCGACGGCCTCGTCGCCGGAGAGCGAATCGCGCAGCGCCTCCAGCTCGGCCCCGGCCAGCACCAGCGCGGTGCCGCCGCCGGGCACGATGCCCTCGGCCACGGCCGCCTTGGCCGCCGCGACCGCGTCGTCCACCCGGTACTTGCGCTCCTTGAGCGCGGTCTCGGTGGCCGCGCCGACCCGGATCACCGCGACGCCGCCCGCCAGCTTGGCCAGCCGCTCCTCGAGCTTCTCCCGGTCCCAGTCGGATTCGGTCGCCTCGATCTCCCGGCGCAGCTGCGCGCTGCGGGCGGCGATGTCGTCGGCGGTGCCCGCACCGTCGATGATGGTGGTCTCGTCCTTGCCGACCACGATGCGGCGGGCGACGCCGAGCACGTCGAGCCCGGCCTCGCGCAGCCCGATGCCGATGTCGGGGTTCACCACGGTGCCCGCGGTGACGACGGCCAGGTCGTCCAGGAACGCCTTGCGCCGGTCGCCGAAGAACGGCGCCTTGACCGCGACGGCCCTGATCGTCTTGCGGATGCTGTTCACCACCAGGGTGGAGAGCGCCTCGCCCTCCACGTCCTCGGCGATGATCAGGACGGGCTTGCCGCTCTCCGCGATCTTCTCCAGCAGCGGGAGCAGGTCGGGCAGCGAGCTGATCTTCTCGCGGTGCAGCAGGATGTAGGCGTCCTCGAGGACGGCCTGCTGCGCGTCGGTGTCGGTGACGAAGTAGGGCGAGAGGTAGCCCTTGTCGAACTGCACCCCCTCGGTGACGATCAGCTCGGTGAGCAGCGTCGACGCCTCTTCGACGGTGACGACGCCGTCCTTGCCGACGGTGGTCAGCGCCTTGCCGACCATCGCGCCGATCTCCGGGTCGCGCGAGGAGACCGTGGCGACCTGGGCGATGGCCTCCTCACCGGAGACCGGGGTGGCCAGCTTCAGCAGCGCCTCGGAGACGGCGTCGGTCGCCTTGGCGATGCCTGCGCCGACGACGATCGGGTTGGCGCCCGCGGCGATGTTCTTCAGCCCGCCGCGGATCAGCGCCTGGGCCAGCACGGTGGCGGTGGTGGTGCCGTCACCCGCGACGTCGTTGGTCTTGGTCGCGACGCTCTTCACCAGCTGCGCGCCCAGGTTCTCGAACGGGTCCTCGAGCTCGATGTCGCGCGCGATCGTGACGCCGTCGTTGGTCACGGTCGGGCCGCCGAAGGCCTTGGCGAGCACGACGTGCCTGCCCCGCGGGCCGAGGGTGACCTTGACGGCGTCGGCGAGCTTGTCGACACCGCGTTCCAGAGCCCGGCGAGCCTTCTCGTCGAACTCGATCTGCTTTGGCATGAGGTTTCGCTCCTGTGGTTTCGGTGCAGGCCGGAACGCGCTCCGCCCCGGGTCGGACGACTCCGGGGCGGAACGCGGGTGCCCGAACGGCTACTTGGTGACGACGGCCAGGACGTCACGCGCCGACAGGATGAGGTACTCCCCGCCCTGGTACTTGATCTCGGTGCCGCCGTACTTGCTGTAGATGACGGTGTCACCCTCCTGGACGTCCAGGGGGATGCGCTTCTCGCCCTCGTCGTCCCAGCGACCGGGTCCGACGGCGACGACGGTGCCCTCCTGCGGCTTCTCCTTCGCCGTGTCGGGGATGACCAGGCCGGAGGCGGTCGTCGTCTCGGCCTCGTTGGCCTGGACGAGGATCTTGTCCTCGAGCGGCTTGATGTTCACGCTCGCCACGTTGAGCCCTCCAACTTTCGGGGTTTACGGTCGGGCGGAACCGATTGCTCCACCCGTTGGGGTCGGTCTCGTGCTGACCCTGCGTAAAGCCCCGTCGTCGCGGGTGCCGGAGCCCTCACACAGCGTCGACTAGCACTCTATACATGCGAGTGCCAGCGCTCAAGGCCCGACTCTGCTACCGCGGCGTACCGGCGGGGACACGCCCCCTCCAGTCACCAGAACTGGGGGACTTTCCAAGGGCGTGGTAAATCTGTAACGTTCGGATAACGGATCGTGACACTATGGTCGAGCGTTCCGTGTCGGCCGCTCCGCGGCACCTGGCGGGCATCGAAGCTCGGTGGTACCGGAATTCACAGTGACTCCTCGTCACAGTGACAGCGGAGCCTTCGAACTCGAAACACCACACGCCAGCTACGGACAGTCCGCGCGCGAGGGGAGGTGACCATGCGAACATCCCTGGGGATCTCGGCAGGCAACGAGGTCGTCTGCTCCGCCACCGTCGTCACCGCGCCGAACGGCGCCCAGACCTTCGACTACCGGGTCGTCTCCGCCGACGCCGCGCACTCCGACCTCGGCGACCTGGTCACCTCGTCCATCGAGCTGATGACCACCCAGCTGCCCGCGACGCACCCGCGCGAGCCGGTGCACCCGGTCGGCGGCCGCTACCCCGAGCGGCCGGAGCCGGTTCCGGCCGAGGCGCCGACCAGCGTCGCTGTCGCCTACCGCGGCAAGGAGCAGGAGCAGATCATCCGCGCCGCCACCGGCAGGCAGCGGGAGCTGCGGATGGTTCCCGAGTTCACCGCCGCGCTCACCTTCCTGCGCCACACCGGCCTGCTCGACCGGTACGGCACCGTCGCCGTCGTCGACCTCGGCGCCACCGGGCTCACCGTCACGGTGGCCGACCGGGCCGACGGCGCGGTGCTCGTCGCCGAACGCACCTCGGTGCTGAGCGGCAACGCCATCGACGAGCTCATCTACCGGCACCTGGTCGATCAGCACTTCGCCAGGCGCGGCACCCGCCCGAACCGGCACACCCTGGTGAACCGGGCGCGCGCCGCCAAGGAGCACCTCTCGGTGGCGCCCGCGGTGACCGTCGACCACGTGGCGGGCCGCCCGCTCAAGCTGACCCGCGAGGACTTCGAGTACCTGATCGAGGAGCTGCTCGGCGACATCGCGCACTTCACCGCGACCGCGGCCGAGCGCGCGGAGCGGCTGCCGGAGGCGGTCACCGTGATCGGCGGCGGCGCCAATATCCCGGCGGTGCTCTCCGCCCTGCACGACCGGCTCGGCATCCCGGTGCTGACCGTGCCCGATCCGGACGCCGTGATCGCCAAGGGCGCCGCGCTCGTCGCCGATCAGGCGCAGGCGCTGCCGGAGGCCCCGATCGCGGCGGTGCGCGCCGACACCTCCGGCCGGACCGTGACCAAGGTGGCCGGGGTGCTGGTCGGCGCGCTGGTCGTGGTCGGGCTGGTGATCGGCTACGGGGTGCGCGAATTCGCGCCGATCGCGGACGAGGAGATCTCGCCCGCGGGCACCACGAGCAGCGGCGGGCTCCCCACCACGACCGCGCCTCCGGTCACGCCGACGCCGGTCGTCGCGCCGGGCACCACCGCCGAGCCGCCGGAGACCACCACGCCGCCGGTCACCGTCACGACCAGCCAACCGGCCGGGCCCACCTCGCCCACGCTGCGCCCGGACCCGAACAACCCGCCGATCCCGTTCCCGAACTCGCTCGGCCCCGGGCTGGAGATGCCGAGTACCGCGCCCGCCCGCACGGTCACCCCGTCCCCGCTGCCGCCGAACGCGCAGACCCCAGCCCAGAGCAGCATGCCGCTGGCACCTCCGGTCGACTCCGGCTCCGCGGGCGGAGCCACAACGACGGCGGAGAGCTCCGCTCCCCTGCCGACGCTCGACGTTCCGCGCTGACGCCGCCCTCCGGCCGGCTCAGCCGACCCGGCTGATCGACACCGGTAGCCCCGGGTCGGTCTCCACCGTGAGCGGGGACGGCTCCGCGCCGCCCGCGATGACGTGCGCGCCGAGCGCGGCGATCATCACCCCGTTGTCGGTGCAGAGCCGCGGCTTCGGCACCCGTAGCGTGAGCCCGGCCGCCGCGCAGCGCTCCTCGGCCATCGACCGGATCCGGGAGTTCGCCGTCGCGCCGCCGCCGAGCACCAGGGTGTCCACTCCGGTGTCCGTGGCGGCGCGCACCGCCTTGCGGGTCAGCACGTCGGCGACCGCCTCCTGGAAGGAGGCCGCGATATCCGGGATCGGCAGCGCCTCGGGGGCGATTCCGGCCCGCTGCGCCGCCTCCACGTGCCGCGCCACCGCCGTCTTCAGGCCGGAGAAGGAGAAGTCGTAGCTGGCGTCGCGCGGGCCGGTCATGCCGCGCGGGAAGGCGATCGCCGCCGGGTCGCCGGTGGCCGCGGCGGCGTCCAGCGCGGGGCCGCCGGGGAAGCCGAGCCCGAGCAGCCGCGCCACCTTGTCGAAGGCCTCGCCCGCCGCGTCGTCGACGGTGCTGCCGAGCTCGGTGATCGGCTCGGCCAGGTCGGTGACGCGCAGCAGGTGCGTGTGCCCGCCGGAGACCAGCAGCGCGACGCAGGGCGGCATCGGGCCGTGCTCGAGGGTGTCCACCGCGACATGCCCGCCCAGGTGGTTCAGCGCGTAGAAGGGGATGTCCCAGGCCGCCGCGTACGCCTTGGCCGCGGCCACCCCGACCAGCAGCGCGCCGGCCAGGCCGGGCCCGATGGTGACGGCGAGCGCGTCCGGCCTGGCGATGCCCGCGGTCGCCAGCGCGCGGCGCATGGCTGGCACGATGGCCTCCAGGTGCGCCCGCGAGGCGATCTCCGGGACGACGCCGCCGAACCGCGCGTGCTGCTCGACGCTGGAGGCCACCTCGTCGGCGAGCAGCTCGCAGCGGCCGTCGGGGTGCCTGCGCACCACGCCGACCCCGGTTTCATCGCAGGAGCTCTCGATCCCGAGCACGATCACGAGAGCACCTCGTCGCCGCGCACGGCGGCGCCGGGGCCGCTCTCCGGCACCAGGCCGGGGAAGTCGCCGAGCTCGGGGCGGCGCATGGTGTACGCGTCGGCGCCGCTGGGCTGGTAGTAGTTCTTGCGCAGCCCGATGATGTGGAAGCCGTGCTTGGCGTAGAGCGCGATGGCGGGGGCGTTGTCGGTGCGCACCTCCAGGAACACCGGGCCGCCGCGCTTGGCCGCCTCGGTCAGCAGCCACTCCAGCAGCAGCGTGCCGATGCCCGCGCGGTGCACCTCCGGGTCGACGCCGATGGTGTGCACCTCGGCCTCCGGGTACGCGGCGTCGCCGAGCAGCGCGATCCCGGCGTAGCCGACCAGCCTGCCGTCGGAGTCACGGGCCGCGATGTAGCGGTTGTGTGAGCCGGCCAGCTCGGAGCGGAAGGCGACCGCGTGCCACGGGTCGTCCTCCGGGAAGAGCAGCTGCTCGAGCTCGACGCAGCGCTCGATGTCGCGGGGCCGCATCGGCTCGATGTGGATGGCCACGATCACGCTCCCGTCCGGTCGAGGGTGCGGTAGCTGCGCTCGACCGCGTCCGGCCTGCGCAGGTAGAGCGGGACCAGCGGCTCCGGCGCGGCGCCCGCGAGCAGCGCGGGCGCGGCGACGGTGACCAGGCCGCGCGGCGACGGGCTCTCCACCGGGAGCACCGGCAGGTCGAAGAGGTCGACGTGCGAGGCCGAGCCCGCGATCGCCGCGACGGTGTCCGGGTCGACGTCGGCGGGCTTGTCCACCGCGGGGCCCGCGACCCGCAGCCCGTCGCGGTAGCGCGCCCAGTACACCTCGCGGCGCCTGGCGTCGGTCACCACCAGCAGCCCGGCGGCGTCGGGATCGGCGCCGAGGGCCGGGATTTCGCCGGGCGGCTCCCGCCCGGCATCGGCGGCGATGGCGTCCAGGCTGCAGACGCCGTACACCGGGATGCCGAGCGCGTCGCCGAAGGCGGCCGCGGTCGCCATGCCGACGCGGAGCCCGGTGAACGGGCCCGGCCCGACCCCGGCGACGACGGCGTCGATGTCGGTACGGGCACAGCCGGACTCGGCGAGACACTCCAGGATCTGCGGGGTCAGCACCTCGGCGTGCGCGCGGGCGTCGACGTGCACCCGGGAGGCGACGGTGCGCACCCGATCCGGGATCGGCCCGGCTCCGGTCTGCTCGAGGTGTACCAGCCCCGCGGTGACGGCGGGGGTCGCGGTGTCGACGGCGAGTACAAGCATGATTCGGTCAACGATACCGGGTGGTACCGCCCCCGAAGGGCCGCGGGTTCACCGCTCCCGGACCCACTCCCAACTGGCCGTTCGCACATCGGATTCCGGCTCCCGGACCAGCCGGACCAGCAGGTGCCGATCGGTCAGGTGCTCGACGACGCCGCGCCCCCACTCGACGACGACGACCGCGCGGTCCAGGTCCGCGTCCAGGTCGAGCGCGTCGAGTTCGTCCAGGTCACCGGCGAGCCGGTAGGCGTCCACGTGCACCAGCCCGACGCCGCGGCCGCCCGCCCGGTGCGCCCGCGCGATCACGAAGGTGGGCGAGCTCACCCGGCCGAGCACGTCGAGCCCGGCCGCGATGCCGCGGGTGAGCGCGGTCTTGCCCGCGCCGAGCGGGCCGTCCAGCACCACCAGGTCGCCCGCGCGCAGCCCGGCGGCGAGTTCCCGGCCGAGCGCCTCGGTGTCCTCGACCGTCGGCAGCAGCCTGGTGACCGGATCAGCCACCGGCGGCCCGTCGCTCGCCCGTGCTCGGCACCGCCCTGGCGAAGAGCCGGTCCAGCGCCGCGTTGACGGCGTCCGGGAACTGCAGGTGCGGCATGTGCGCGCCGTCGTCCAGCCGGACCAGCTCGGCCTCCGGGAGCTCGCGGGCGAGCAGCTCGGAGTTCTTGAACGGGATCACCCGGTCGTAGCCGGCGCCGATCACCAGCGCGGGCACCCCGGCCAGCGCGGGCAGCGCCGCCGACTCGTCGTGCACCTCGATGGCCTGCAGGAACTTGACGATGGTCGCGACCGGGGTGCGGTCGATCATCATGGTGGTGAAGCGGGAGACCGTCGGGCTCACCTGGCCGTGGAACGAGCTCACGTGCAGCAGCGGGGTGATGACGTGCCGCGCGGTGGCCCGGCCGGCCTGCACCAGGGCGGGCGCGAACCGAACCGCGAGCCGGAAACCGTCCAGCGCGGGGCTCGGCAGCAGCTGGCCGATGCCGCCCGAGGTCATCCCCGCGGCGGTGGTGCAGATGAGCACGACGCCCGCGACCCGCTGCCGGAAGAGCCCCTGGTGCGCGGCCGCGGCGGCCAGCACCGCCATGCCGCCGAGCGAGTGCCCGACCAGCACGACCGGGCCGTGCGGGGCGCGCGCCTCGACCACGGCGGCCAGGTCGTCGGCGAGCTGGGCCACCGTGCAGTTCGCCGCCTCCGGGACGCCGGACTCGCCGTGGCCGCGCTGGTCGTAGAAGACCAGCCGGGCCCGGTCGCCCCAGCGCGCGGGGAGGTCGCGGCGCTGGAAGTGGTAGGAGGTCATGTCGTTGCAGAAGCCGTGCACGAAGACGACGGTGACCGCGGCGTCGGCCGGGCCGTGCTCGCGGACCGCGAGCGGGACGCCGTCGGTGGCGTGCACCACGGCGGCGCGGTCGCGGCCGAGCAGGCCGAAGTCCTCGTCCCGGTACTCGTCGGCGCGCGCGGGCCAGAGCACCCGGGAACCCATGCGCCGCAGCACGTGCGCGACGGCGAGCGCGCTCACGGCGACCGCGGTCGCCGCGCCACCCTGCACGATCCGCTTCATCGGTCCTCCTGTGTCCGTGCGGGGCACCCGCACCCGGTCGGACGAACAAGCCGCTGCGCGATCCTGGCTCACCCGTCCTCCTGTGTGAAAGTCCGGCGCACCCGGCCGCGCGGGGCGCACACCACTTCATAGTGAATGGTCCCGAGCAGCTCCGCCCACTCCTGCGCGCCCGGCACGCCGGGGCCGGCGCCGAAGAGCACGGCCTCGTCGCCGGGGCGCACCCCGGCGGCGTTCGCGCCGAGATCGACGACGAACTGATCCATGCACACCCGCCCGACGCCGGAATGTCGTGCGCCGCCGACGAAGACGTCGAGGCGGCCGCCGAGCGTTCGGAACACACCATCGGCGTACCCGGCGGGGATCAGCGCAACCGTGGTGTCCCGTGGCGCGATCCATTCGTGGCCGTAGGAGACACCCTCGCCCGCCGCGACCTCCTTCACCAGCGCCACCCTGGCCCGGAAGGTCATGGCCGGGCGCAGCCCGAAGTCACCGGCCTCGGGGACCGGGTTCAGCCCGTACACCGCGATACCGGGCCGCACCATGTCGAAGGCGAGATCGGGCCTGGTCAGCGTGGCCGCGGAGTTGGCGAGGTGCAGCACGTCGGGTTCCAGGCCGTGCTCCTTGGCCAGCGCGACCGCCTCGACGAAGCGGGCGCGCTGCACGTCGAGGAAGGGGTGGCCGGGCTCGTCGGCGTGCGCGAGGTGCGAGAAGATGCCGCGCAGCCGCACCACCTGCTCGTCGACGAGGGCGCGCAGCGCGGTCAGCACGGCGGGGTAGCCGGCGGCGGCGATGCCGTTGCGGTTCAGCCCGGTGTCCACCTTGAGGCTCAGCACCGCGGCGCAGCCGGTGGCGCGGGCGGCCGCGGCCACCGCCTCCAGGTGCGCGAGCGAGGAGATGCCGAGCTCGACGTCGGCGCGGGCGGCGGCGGCGAAGTCGGCATCGGCGTCGTTGAGCCAGCAGAGCACCGGCGCGGTGATCCCGGCTTCGCGCAGCGCCACCGCCTCGGCCACCGTGGTGACCCCGAGTTCGCGGGCGCCCGCCGCCAGCGCGGCGCGGCCGACCTCGACCGCGCCGTGGTTGTAGCCGTCCGCCTTGACCACGACCATCAGCGCCGCGGTGCCCGCGTGCTCCCGCAGGATCCGCACGTTGTGCGCGATGGCGCCCAGGTCGACGACGGTCTCCGCTTGCGCATGCACGGTCTCCGATCCTGCCACTGTGATCGGGGGCACCGGCGCTCGCGGCTGTTCCGGCGTGGGTCCGGTCACCGGTCGGCGGGGGCGGTGGCGCGCAGCGTCGCGATGGCGGGGCGGAGGTGTTCGAGGAGCGGGGTCGCCGAAATGGGCGCGGTCGCAGGGGTTGTCGTCGGCGCGGCGGCGAACGCGGTCCGTGCGGAGACCGGCAGTGCTGCCGGGATGCCGGGCGGGGCGGCGGCGAGGTTGGCGGCGAGGGAGTGGGCGCGGGCGGCCGCCGCGGCGGCGAAGGCGGGGTCGTGGCCCGCGGCGAGGAGCGCGCCGATGACGCCGGCCAGGATGTCGCCCGCGCCCGCGGTGGCGGCCCAGGAGCCGCCCGCCTCGTTGACGAGGACGCTGCCGTCGGGGGCGGCGACGAGCGTCGCGCGGCCCTTGAGCAGGACCGTGACGTTCCACGCGCGGGCCAGATCGCGGACCGCGGCGACCCGGTCGGCGCCGACGGGGTGGCCGGTGAGCCGGGCGAACTCGCCCGCGTGCGGGGTGAGCACGGTCGGGGCGGCGCGACCGCGCAGCGGCGCGGGGTCGGCGGCCAGGATGGTGAGGGCGTCGGCGTCGACGACCACGGGCAGGTCGGTGCCGAGCACGGTGCGCAGTCGTTCGGCGGCGGCGGCGTCGGTGCCCGCGCCGGGGCCGATCACCCAGGACTGCACCCGGCCCGCGCTCGCGGGGTCCGCGGTGGCGACGACCTCGGGGAAGCGGGCGAGCACCGCGTCGGCGCCGGTGCCCGCGTACCGCACCAGGCCGGAGGTCGCGGCCACCGCGCCGCCGACGCAGAGCACCGCCGCGCCCGGGTAGCGGGCACTGCCCGCGGCGATACCGGTCGCGCCCTGGCTGTACTTGTCGTCGTGCGCGCCTGGCACCGGCCACAGCGCGCCGATCTCGGCGGGCTCGAGCGCGGCGAACTCCGGTTCGGGCAGGCGCAATCCGATCTCGACCAGCTCGATCCGCCCGCAGTACGGCACCGCCAGCGCGTGCACCGGTTTCCGCGCGCCGAAGGCGACGGTCACCGCGGCGCGCACGGCCGGGCCGTCGGCCGCGCCGGTCTCCGGGTCGACGCCGCTCGGCAGGTCGGCGGCGATGATCGGTGCGCGGACGGCGGCGACCAGCGCCGCCGCGTCGGGGCGCAGGGAGCCGCGCCCGGAGATGCCGACGATGCCGTCGAGCACCAGGTCGGCGTCGAGCGCCGCGAGCGACGCCGGGTGCGGTGGCACCGCGCAGCCCGCGTTCAGCACCCGGCCACCGGCCCGGCGCAGCGCGGCCAGCCCGGCGGCGTGCGCTCGCTTCGGCTGCAGCAGCAGCGCGGTGACCGCGACACCCCGGCGGCGCAGCGCGGCACCCGCCCACAGCGCATCGCCGCCGTTGTCGCCCGACCCCACCAGCAGCGCCACCCGGCGCCCCGCCACCCCGCCGGTACGCTCCGCGAGCTCGCGCGCCACCACGGTGGCGAGCCCGTGCGCCGCGCGCCGCATCGGCACCCCGTCCGCGACCCGGGTGAAGAGCTCGGCCTCGGCCGCCCGCACCTGATCCGCGGTGTAGTACCCCCGACGGGAGAACGCCATGACCCCTCCTGCGCTGCCTCGACTACCCGTGCACGGTCCGGCGCGAGCATCGCACAGTGCCCGCGCGCCGGCGCGGGGGCGCGGCGGGCGAGCCCGCCCCCGGTCGCCGACTACGCTTGGCGATCATGCCCACTTCCCGCCGCACCCGCATCGCCATCGCCGCCGTCGCCATCGCCGCGTGCACGGCGGCCTGCGGCACCGACGATTCCGGCACGGCCGCCCCGGCGAGCGGCACCTCCGCCGCGGCGGGCGTACCGACCTCACGGCAGGCCACCGAGCCGAGCACGATGACCGTGCGGGTGGACGACATGGCCTTCTCCCCCGCCGAGCTGCGGGTCGGGGTCGGCACCACCGTCACCTGGGAATTCGCGGACAGCGCGGCGCACTCGGTGCAGGGCATCGGCGACCGGGCGATGGGCCTCAACAGCCCGATCCTGAACAAGGGCTCCTGGAGCTACACCTTCACCACGCCGGGCAACTACCGCTACCTGTGCTCGCTGCACCCGGAGATGCGCGGCGCCGTCGTCGTGGAGTAGCGGGGGCGGGCGCGGGCCCGCCCCCGGCTCACTCGACCGTCACCGATTTGGCCAGGTTCCGCGGCTTGTCCACGTCGTACCCGCGGGCCTGCGCCACCTCGGCGGCGAAGATCTGCAGCGGCACGGTGGAGAGCAGCGGCTGGAACAGCGTCGGCGCCGTCGGGATCTCGATGAGGTCGTCGGCGAACGGCCGCACCGTGTCGTCGCCCTCCTCCGCGATCACGATGGTCCGCGCGCCGCGGGCCTGGATCTCCCGGATATTGCTGAGCAGCTTGGAGTGCAGCACCGCGCGCCCCTTGGGCGACGGCATGACCACGATCACCGGCAGCCCCTGCTCGATCAGCGCGATCGGGCCGTGCTTGAGCTCGCCCGCGGCGAACCCCTCCGCGTGCATGTACGCGAGCTCCTTGAGCTTGAGCGCGCCCTCCAGCGCCACCGGGTACCCGACGTGCCTGCCGAGGAAGAGCACCGTCGGCACCTGCGCCAGCTCGCGCGCGATGGCCCGCACCTGCGGCGCCGTCTCCAGCACCCGGGAGACCAGCTTCGGCATCGCCTCCAGCTCGGCGAACTCGCGCGCCACCTCGTCCGGGTACTTGGTGCCGCGCGCCTGCGCGATCGCCAGCCCGACCAGGTAGTTCGCCGTCACCTGCGCGAGGAACGCCTTGGTGGAGGCGACGCCGATCTCCGGCCCGGCCCTGGTGTAGAGCACCGCGTCGGACTCACGCGGGATCTGCGCGCCGTTGGTGTTGCAGATCGCGAGCACCCGCGCCTTCTGCTCCTTGGCGTGCCGCACCGCCTCCAGTGTGTCCGCGGTCTCGCCGGACTGCGAGATGGCGACGACCAGGGTGGAGCGGTCGAGCACCGGGTCGCGGTAGCGGAACTCGCTGGCCAGCTCGACCTCGACCGGCAGCCGGGTCCAGTGCTCGATGGCGTACTTGGCCAGCAGCCCGGAGTGGTAGGCGCTGCCGCAGGCGACGACGAAGACCTTGTCGAAGTCGCGCAGCTCCTGGTCGGCGAGGCGCTGCTCGTCCAGCACGATCCGGCCGCCGGACTCGTCCTGGGTGAAGTGCCCCATGAGCGTGTCGGCCACCGCCGTCGGCTGCTCCTCGATCTCCTTGAGCATGAAGTAGTCGTGGCCGCCCTTCTCGGCAGCCGCCAGATCCCAGTCGATGGTGAAGGGGCGGGTGCGGTGGCCGGCGTCGGCGCCGTCGAAGTCGGTGACCCGGTAGCTGTCGGCGGTGATCACGACGGCCTGGTCCTGGCCGAGCTCGACCGCTTCCCTGGTGTGCTCGATGAACGCGGTGACATCCGAGGCGAGGAACATCTCGCCCTTGCCGACGCCGACCACCAGCGGGGTCGAGCGGCGCGCCGCGATGATCGTGCCCGGGTGCTCGGCGTGCGTGAACACCAGCGTGAAGGCGCCCTCCAGGCGGCGAACCACGGCGAGCGCGCTCGCCACGAAATCGCCCGCGGTGGGGCCGGCGGCGTAGGCCGCGGCGACCAGGTGCACCGCGACCTCGGTGTCGGTGTCGCTGCTCAACTCGACGCCGGAGTTCTCCAGCTCACGCCGGAGCGGCGCGAAGTTCTCGATGATGCCGTTGTGCACCACCGCGACCGTGCCGCTGCCGTCCCGGTGCGGGTGCGCGTTGCGGTCGGTGGGCGCGCCGTGCGTCGCCCAGCGGGTGTGCCCCATGCCCGCCGTGCCCGCGAACCGGCTCGCCCCCGCCTCGGCCAGCTCGGCCTCCAGATTGGCGAGCCTGCCGGCCTTGCGCTCCACCGAGATCGCGCCCGCGCCGTCCAGGATCGCGACGCCCGCCGAGTCGTACCCGCGATATTCCATGCGGCGCAACGCGTCGACGACGACGCCGAGCGCATCCCGATGCCCGACGTACCCCACGATTCCGCACATGGCTCCCCACAGTACTTATCGGCTACCGTTCACGTCGTGTCGGCGTCTGTGAAATCACTCGTGACCACCCTGACCAGCCGTGGCCCGCACCGGGTGCTCCGCGGGAACCTCGCGGTGGCCGGGCTGCCCGGCGTCGTCTTCACCCCCGAGAGCGGCACCAACCTGCCCGCCGTCGCCTTCGGGCACGCCTGGCTGACCAAGGCAGGCAACTACCGCGAGCTGCTGCAGCACCTCGCCTCCTGGGGCATCGTCGCCGCCGCGCCGGACACCGAGCGCGGCCCGATCCCCTCGCACCTCGGGCTCGGCACCGACCTGCTGACCACGCTCGACATCTGCACCGGCGTCCGGCTCGGCAACGGCTCGATCAGCGTGCACCCGGAGAAGCTCGCGCTCGCCGGGCACGGCATGGGCGCGGGCGCCGCCGCCATCGCCGCCGCGCAGCGCCGGGTGGCCGCGTACGTCGCGCTCTTCCCCGCCCCCACCGCGCCCGCCGCCGAGGAGCTCGCGCCGGACCTGGACATCCCCGCCTTCGTGCTCGGCGGCGAGGTGGACGCCAAGTCGGTGAGCTCCGACACGCTGCCGCTGGCGAAGGCGTGGGGTGGGCCGCTGGTGCTGCGCACCCTGGAGGGCGCCTCGCACAACGGGCTCATCGAGGGGCGGCGCTCGCTCGCCACCTTCGGCATCGGCAAGTTCGAGGCGAAGAACGCGCGGGCGACTCGTGCGCTGCTCACCGGGTACCTGCTGCACACCCTGCTCGGCGACAAGACCTACGCCGCCTTCGCCGACCCCGAGGCGGAGATTCCGCGGACCACCGCCGTCGACCCGCACGCGCCGGTCGAGCCGGAGGCGGGGCGGGGGAAGATCGGGCTGCGTCAGATCAGCCAGCTGGTGCGCCGGTAGTACTCGCCCTCCTCGTCGTCCTGGTCGCTCGGCCGGGCGACGCTCTGCGCCCTGCGGGCGGCGATCGAGCGTGCGATCGCATCGCGGCGCTCCTGTAGCTCCTCCCTGTCCGCGTCGGCCGGGACGGGGGCGCGCCGGAGCGGGCGGGTGTTCTCGTCCGGGTCCGGAGCGGCATGCCTGCCTGTGCGCTCCGGTGCGGCACCCGGTGCGAAGCTCGGATCCGGCGCGGGGCTCGAGTCCGGGTGCTCGGGTACCGGCCACCCAGGTGCGCCGGGCGTGCTCACCACGTCCGGCAGGGCCTCCTGCCGAGGTTCGGCGGGTGGTTGCCTGCGCTGGAGGGCCTCGATGGCTCGGGCGGAGCGGGTGGCGAGGTCGGTGGCGACGATGGCGGTGCGGGCGTTGGCCGAGGTGAGTTCGTCGATGACGGCGGCGGAGCGGCGGCTGGACTCGGCGGCTATGCGGTCGAGGTCGGCGTCGAGGGTCACGGTGATTCACCTTCCTTCGCCGGTGCGCCCGGTTCGTCCCGGGTCGGGTCGTCGGGGACGGGGTCGGCGGGTGCGTCGAGGCGGCGGTCGACGGGGCCTGCGCAGCGCAGGGCCGGGCGGTGGCCCGCGCCGCCGCGGAGCGAGGCGGACCAGCGGTGGGTGCCCGCCGGGCGGCGGTTCACAGGGGGCCCGCTTCCGAGAGTCGGGCGCCGCTGTCCGGGTCCGGTGGTTCGGCCGGTGCGCTGTCCGGGAATTCCCGGGAGCGGTGCTCGCCGTCCTCCTCCCGGCGCGGGGCGGCCGGGATTCCGGTGCCGGGGTTGTTCGCCGGGGCCGGATCGGCGGGAGCGGGGTTCGCCTGCGCATCCCCACCCGGAACCGGAGCCGCCGTACCGGGGACACCCGGAGCCGGGGTCGCCGGGTCCGGGTCACCTGGAGCCGAGCCGGGGTCACCTGGAGCCGGGGTCACCGGGTCCGGGTCACCTGGAGTGGAGGCACCGGGAGCCGGGGTCGCCGAGCCGGGGTCACCTGGAGAGGAGGCGCCGGGAGTCGGATTCGCCGGATCGGGGGTCGCCGGATCCGCGTCGGCCGGTTGCGGTGCCTCATCCGGAGCCTGGGCGTCGTCCGGGGCAGACCTGGACCGTGGATCGTCGCCGGGGGCCGCCTCGTCACCCTCTGGCTCGATCTTCTCGCCGGTCTCCGGGTCGACCTGGACCAGCACCGGGTGACCGTTCTCGTCGGTCTCCAGCCGGTACTCGGCGCTCGATCCGTCGGGCTCGGTGAGGGTGAGCGCGAGCTGCCCGTCGGCGCCGAGCGCCACCTCCGCCTGCTGCTCGCCGAGCGGGAAGCCGGCGAGCACCCGGTCGTCGGGCCGGCCGTCACCGTCCGCGTCGACCGGTTCGAAAGCCTGCTGGACGCGTTCCAGAGCGTCATCGATGCCCGCGGTGACCGAATCGGTCAGGGCGCTGAGGCCGGTGCCGAGGGATTGCGCCACGCTCTGCGCGATCGGCGTCAGGGTCTGCGCCGCCGAGTTCAGCGTGCTGAGCCCCTCGAGAGCCGTGGTGATGGCTGTGGTCGATGGCGTGCTCGTCGTGGTCGACGGTGACGTGGTGGTCGGCGTGCTCGTCGTGGGCGACTGCGTGGTCGTCGTAGGCGACTGCGTCGTCGTAGGCGATGCCGTTGTCGAAGGCGGCGAGGTTGTCGTCGACGGCGTCGTGGTCGACGAGGGTGTCGGCGTTGTCGCCGTCGTCGCAGAAGGCGTCGTGGCCGAGGGCGTTGTCGCGGACGGCGTCGCGGCCGAGGGCGTCGTGGCCGAGGACGTTATCGCGGCGGGCGTAGTCGACGTAGGCGTAGTCGACGTAGGCGTGGTCGACGCGGGCGTCGTGCCGACCGGCTCGGTACTCACCGGCGCCGTACCCGACGCCTCGGCACCCGGCGTCTCGGACGCCGAATCCCCCGCCCGCGGATACCCCTCCCCCGACAACCCCGCGAACTTCCCCGCAACCCCCTCGTACACCCGCCGAACCCCGTCGTCGACAACGGTGCAGAGCTCCCCGAACTTCCCCACCTTCCGCTCGTAATCCGGCACGAAAAGCTCGTCCAGCCACCCCCGGCACCGCTCCGCGATGACATCCTGATACGGCGACCACGGACTCTGCACCGCCCCGCCCCCGTACACGAACTCCTCCCACACCCCGAGCCGCAGATCCGGAAAAAGCGCCTGCGCCCGGCTCGCCGCGGAACCGGCGCTCAGCGTGTGCGTCCACCCGAACCCGTCGGCCCCGTCGATGATGAGATCGACATCCTCCGGCGACTTCCCGTCGATCTTCAGCTCGGTGCCGTGCTCCAAGATCTGCGGCACGATCTCGGCCTTGCCGCGCACCGCGTCGCGCAGCAACTCAGGCAGGCGGTCGAAGGCGGCGGAGATCTCGGCGAGCGCGGCGATATCCACCTCGGCGACCGCGAGTTGCCGGTTCAGCAGCGAGATCTCGGCGGCGGCCGCCGCCCCCTGCCAGACCCCGGCGATCCCGCGCGTGCTGTCGCCCTGCGCCTGGTACTGCTCGCGCAGCGCACCGAGCACCCCGCGCAGTGCGTCGGCGGTGGCGCGAATCCGCTCCTCGGACACCCCGTTCTGCTCGTAGAAGCGGCGGTGCAGGGTGGCGTAGTCGCCGTTCTCCGGCACCGTCTTCGCCCAGCGCTGGTAGCGCGGGCCGAAGTGCTCGAAGTACAGCAGGCTCTGCGACCCCAGCTCCAGCAGCTGGGCGACGGTAGCCCCGGAGGGCACGGTGAAGGTCATGTCACTGCTCGCCGAAGTCGAGGCGGTCGGCGGCGCTCTGCCGGTTCACCGCGACCAGAATCGATGCGGCGGCGGCCGCCGTCGCGCCGGACCAGCCTGCGATCCGCTCCCCCAGCGCCTCGAGCCCGGCCCGGATGGCCGCCCCCTCCGCCGGGTAGTTCGCGCCGACCTCCCCCGGCCCGAGGAGATGGTCGGAGACGGCCCGCACGAGGCTCCCGACGTCACTCCCCGACCCCTGCAGTTCGTTCGCCAGACGCTTCAGTTCGCCGGTGTTCACCCCGACGATCTCGCTGCTCATCGCTGCGCCCCCTCCGCTTCTGCTCGCCCGATGGATGTGCGGCGGCCCCGCTCCCGGCCCGGAACCTCCTCACCCTCCTTCGACGCGGCCGGGGTGCTCGCGGTTCCGCCGGATCGCGGCTCAGCCGAGCCTGCCCTGATCGGTGCGCACCCACTCCGAGGTGCCGTCCGGGTGGTGGTGGAACTCCCAGGCGGCGTAGTCGCCGTCCTTCTCCACCACGGTCAGGTGATCGGCGAGGCCGTCGCGGTCGGTGTCGGTCCAGACCCGCAGGCCGTGCTCGTCGGATTCGGTGATCGAGTCGAGTGCGCCGTCGCCGTCGATGTCCTGGCCGGGGTGCGCCAGCCCGACCTCGCCGAGGTCGTGCAGCGGCGAGGCGGCGTCCACGTCGGGGAGGTCCATCCCGGGGAACTCGGCCGAATTGACCACGGCTCCTCCTGCAAGGCCGATCGGCGGGTGTGGCCCTCCATCCTGTCACCCGCCGATCCGGGGCGCATGCTCAGTACTTCGGCATCAGCAGCCACAGCGCGGCGTACACCAGGAACTGCGGCCCCGGGAGCAGGCAGGACAGCACGAACGCGATCCGGACGACGGTCGAGTTCCAGCCGAAGTAGCGGGCGATGCCGCCGCAGACCCCGGCGACGACCTGATCGTCGGCGGTGCGGGTGAAGCGGCGGGTCGGTGTGGTGGTCATGGTGTTCTCCTCCTCGTGACGACTTCCACTCTCCGCGAGCGGGGTTCGCGCCGCATCGGTCGCGGTACCCATATCGACCCCCATTCCGCCCGGCCCGGTCTCGGGGTCGGACCCGGACACGGCAGACTCGTGCGGGTGAGCACCACCCTGCACGCCCGCGGTCTCGCGGCCGGACACGCCGAACGCACCCTCTTCGACGACCTCGATCTCACGCTCGCCGACGGCGACGTGATCGGCCTGGTCGGCGTGAACGGCGCGGGCAAGTCGACGCTGCTGCGGCTGCTGGCGAGCGCGCCCGCCGCCGGCATCACGCTGAGCCCGCCGGACGCGACCGTCGGCCACCTCGCGCAGGAGCCGGAGCGGGTGCCGGGCGAGACCGTGCTCGATTTCCTCGCCAGGCGCACCGGGGTGGCCGAGGCGCAGCGCGCGATGGACGCCGCCGCCGAGCGGCTCGCCGACGGCGGCGCCGACGACTACACCCCCGCCCTGGAGCGCTGGCTCGCGCTCGGCGGCGCCGACCTGGAGCAGCGCGCCGCGGAGATCTCCGCCGAGCTCGGGCTGGACAGCACCCTGCCGCAGGGCGTCGAGACCCCGATGACGGCGCTCTCCGGCGGCCAGGCCGCCCGCGCCGGGCTGGCCTCGGTGCTGCTCTCCCGCTACGACGTGCTGCTGCTGGACGAGCCGACCAACGACCTCGACCTGGACGGCCTGGCCCGGCTGGAGCGCTTCGTGCTCGGCATCCGGGTGCCGATGATGGTGGTCAGCCACGATCGGGAGTTCCTCGCGCGCACCGTGAACGGCATCCTGGAGCTGGATCTGGCGCAGCAGCAGGTCGACTACTACGACGGCGGCTACGAGTCGTACCTGGCCGAGCGGGCGGTCGCGCGCAGGCACGCGCGCGAGGCGTACGAGGAGTTCGCCGACACCAAGTCCGGGCTGGAGGCGCGCGCGCAGATGCAGCGCAACTGGCTGGAGCACGGGGTGCGGAACGCGCGGCGCAAGGGCAAGCAGGACTCGGACAAGGCCGGGCGCAAGATGCGTGCCGAGTCCACCGAGAAGCAGGCGGCCAAGGCCCGCCAGACGCAGCGCCGGATCGAGCGGCTGGACGTGGTCGACGAACCGCGCAAGGAGTGGGAGCTGCGCATGGAGATCGCCGCGGCCCCGCGCAGCGGCTCGGTGGTCGCCACGCTCTCCCGAGCGGTCGTGCGCCGCGGCGGCTTCACCCTCGGCCCGATCAGCACCCAGCTGAACTGGGCCGACCGGGTCGTGCTCACCGGTGCGAACGGCGCGGGCAAGTCCACGCTGCTCGGGCTGCTGCTCGGCCGGATCCAGCCGGACAGCGGCAGCGCGAGCACCGGCTCCGGCGTGCTGGTCGGCGAGGTGGATCAGGCGCGCGGGCTGTTCCGGGCCGACGACACCCTGGCCGAGACCTTCGGCGCCGCGGTGCCGGAGCTGCCGGAGGCCGAGGTGCGGACCCTGCTCGCCAAGTTCGGGCTGCGCGGCCCGCACGTGCTTCGTCCCTGTGCCACGCTCTCCCCCGGCGAGCGGACCAGGGCGGCGCTGGCGCTGCTCCAGGCCCGCGGGGTGAACCTGCTGGTCCTGGACGAGCCGACGAACCACCTGGATCTGCCAGCCATCGAGCAGCTGGAGCAGGCGGTCGACTCCTTCGACGGCACGCTGCTGCTGGTCACGCACGATCGGCGGATGCTCGATTCGGTGCGCGCCACCCGCCGCTGGCACCTGGCCGGCGGCACGCTCACGGAGGAGTGACCGTGCCAGCCACGCTCGGCCTCGACACCCGGGTCACGCTGCTGATCACCGGGGTGATCTTCCTGGCGGCGCTGCTGCTCGGGGTCTGGAAGTACCGCGGCATGCGGAGCTCCCCGGAGGGCGCCGCGCACCCCTACGTCGACATCGCGCACCGGGCGGCGCTGCTCTACGCCTTCGCCGGGCTGCTGCTCGCGGTCTTCACCGAGCTGAGCGCCTGGCCGACGGCGGTGAACCTCGCCGCCGACCTGGTGGTGCTCGCCTTCTTCGTCGGCGCGATCGTCAGCTATGTGCTGCACGGGTGGCGCCGGGACACCACCAATCAGTACCGCGGCGACATCCCGGTCGCGCTGAAGCTCGCGACCGTGCTGCTGATCGTCGCGGAGGTCGGCGGCTTCCTCGTGCTCTTCACCGGTTTCCTGCGCGCCTGGCAGCTCGGCTAGAACGAGCCGACCAGGCGGGCCAGATCGGCGGCGAGCTGGCGCGCCCGTTCCGGGTCGGTGGCCTCGACCATCACCCGGACCAGCTCCTCGGTTCCGCTCGGGCGCAGCAGCACCCGGCCGCTGTCGCCGAGCGAGCGCTCCGCCTCGGCCACCGCCGCGCGCACCGCGGGCGCCGCGGCCACCAGCGACTTGTCGCTCACCGGGACGTTCACCAGCACCTGCGGCACCGTGCTGAGCACGCTCGCCAGCTCGGCCATGCTCCGCCCGGTCGCGGCCATCCGCGCCATCAGGTGCAGCCCGGTGAGCACGCCGTCGCCGGTGGTGCCGTGCGCGGGCAGGATGACGTGGCCGGACTGCTCGCCGCCGAGGCTGAACCCGCCGCGGCGCAGTTCCTCCAGCACGTAGCGGTCGCCGACGCCGGTGGTGCGCAGCGCGATCCCGGCCTCGCGCATGGCGATGTGCAGCCCGAGGTTGCTCATGACCGTCGCCACCAGGGTGTCATCGGCCAGCTCGCCGCGCTCGCGCATGCCGATGGCGAGCACCGCGAGGATGGCGTCGCCGTCGACGACGGCGCCGGTGGCGTCCACCGCGAGGCAGCGGTCGGCGTCGCCGTCGAGCGCGAGGCCGAGGTCGGCGCCGTACTCCAGCACCGCCGCCTGCACCGGGCCCAGGTGGGTGGAGCCGCAGCCGTCGTTGATGTTGAGCCCGTCCGGCTCGGCGTTGATCGCGATCACCGTCGCGCCCGCCGCCCGGTAGACCGCGGGGGCCACCTCGGCGGCGGCGCCGTTGGCGCAGTCGACCACGACGGTGAGCCCGGCGAGGTCCTCACCGGTGGTGGCGACCAGGTGCTCGACGTAGCGCTCGTGCGTTCCGGCCAGCGAGTACTTCGCAGGCACGTCCGGCCCGGCGGCGGCGGAGGCGCTGCGCACCCGGCCGAGCCCGGCGCCGGTCGGCCGCTGCGGGGTGTTCGCCCTGATCAGGGCCTCGATCCGGTCCTCGATCGCGTCGTCGAGCTTGTGCCCGCCCGCCGCGAAGATCTTGATGCCGTTGTCCGGCATAGGGTTGTGCGAGGCCGAGATCATCACGCCGAGGCAGGCGTCGTAGAGCCCGGTCAGGTAGGCGACGGCAGGCGTCGGCAGCACGCCGACCGAGAGCACGTCCACCCCCGCCGCGGTGAGCCCGGCGGTGACCGCGGCCTCCAGCATCTCGCCGCTCGCCCTCGGGTCGCGGCCGATCACCGCGAGCGGGCGGGCCTTGCCCCTGCCGAGCACCTCGGCGGCCGCACCGGCCACCTGGAGTGCGAGTTCCGGGCCGAGCGTGCCGTTGGCGAGCCCGCGAATGCCGTCGGTGCCGAACAAGCGTCCCATTTATACGTCCTCGAGAAAGTTCCGCGTACACCACGAGAGCAGGCCACCGGCGGCGCCGGTGGCCTGCTCTCGGACGATCGAGTAGATCAGCGCTTCGAGTACTGCGGCGCCTTGCGGGCCTTCTTCAGGCCGTACTTCTTGCGCTCGGTGGCGCGCGGGTCACGGGTGAGGAAGCCGGCCCGCTTGAGCGCGGGGCGGTCGTCCGGGGTGACCTCGATCAGGGCCCTGGCGATGCCGAGCCGCAGCGCGCCGGCCTGGCCGGAGGGGCCGCCGCCGACGAGCCGGGCGAAGATGTCGAACGACTCGGTGCGCTCGACGGTGACCAGCGGGGACTTCACCAGCTGCTGGTGCACCTTGTTCGGGAAGTAGTCCTCGATGGTGCGGCCGTTCAGCACGAAGTTGCCGGAGCCGGGCACCATGCGGACGCGGACGACCGCCTCCTTGCGGCGGCCGACGGTCTGCACCGGGCGGTCGATGAGGACCGGGGCGTACTCCTCTTCGGGCTCGCCCTCGTAGCCGTAGTCCTCGGTCACGACCTCGGCGTTCGGGTCCTCCGAGGTGTACTCGGTGAGCTCGACCTCGACCTCGGTCTCGTCGGGGTTCAGCGCGTCGTTTTCGGGAGCGGTCACTGGGCCACCTGCTTGATCTCGAACGGGATGGGCTGCTGCGCGGCGTGCGGATGGGCCGCGCCCGCGTACACCTTGAGCTTGCCCGCGATCGCGTTGCCCAGCTTGTTCTTGGGGATCATGCCCTTGATGGCCTTCTCCACGACCCGATCGGGGCGGGTCTCCATGACCTGACCGACAGAGCGCGACTTGAGGCCGCCCGGGTGGCCGGAGTGGTGGTGGATCAGCTTGTCCTGCCGCTTGTTCCCGCTGAGCGAGATCTTGTCGGCATTGATGATGATGACGAAGTCGCCACCATCGAAGTTCGGCGCGTAGGTCGGCTTGTTCTTGCCGCGAAGCAGCGTCGCTGCTTGCACGGCAAGGCGTCCGAGCACTACGTCAGTGGCGTCGATGACGTACCACTTGCGGGTTACGTCACCCGCCTTCGGGCTGTACGTAGGCACAGTGCATCCCTGTCTGTCGTCGGTGTTGCCGGCCTGGCGCATGGTCGAGGGATCCCGGCGGCCGGTGGAGACCCGGGCCTCGAGCGCATCCGGGAGAACCCGGATGTCCACACGCCAATCGGCCACGATACCAGCCGCCGGTCCGGCGGCCGAATCGGCTCAGATGGCGATCGGCGGGCCCGGATCGCGGGCCCCGGGCGGGCCGGGGATGAGGTACCGAAGGGTGTCGACGCCGGGCGCGACGCAGTCCGGCTCCCCGGCCGCGGTGTCGCGGCCCGGCCGGAACCACAGCTCGGCGCGGGCCGAGGCGACGCTGTCGCGGTGCCGGTCGGCGATCCGCGGCGTCACGGCGCAGGAGACCGGCTGCCCGAAGCCGGCGGGCAGCACCGGGGCCCCCGGTGCAGGCACGGCGGCATCGGCGACCCGCGCCGACCCCGCGAACCCGGTCCCTGGCAGCGCCGGGGCAGCCGCCGCGGCCGCGAGCGCGGGGACCGGCGGCTCTGCCGCGGTGACGTGCCCGTCGCCGGGCAGCGCGACCACCGCGAGCGCCATCGCCCCGGCGACCGCGGGGGCGCCGAAGAAATTGTCCCGCATCCGGTTCCACAGCCCGCCCCGGTCCGACCCGGCGGGCGGCTCGGGCTCGTCCCGCTGCACCGAGCTGCTCCAGGCCGCCGCCTCCGGCTGCGCCACACTCGCGCCCTGCTCGCCGCCGGACCGCTCGGCATGCCTGCCGCCCTGCTCCGGCTCGCCCGCGTCGCCCTCGGAGACCAGCAGGTGCGCGGCGCCGAGCACCAGCGCGTGGATCGGGTGGTCGGCGATCCGGAAGCGCTGCCCGAGGTGGTTGCGGAAGGCGAAGCGCAGCGGCTCGTTGTCGTAGACATTGCCTGCGAGCAGGATCGTCGAGGTGTCCGCGCCGATCGAGCGGGCCGCGGCCATCACCTCGATCACCACGTCGTCGGCGGCGCGCGCCTCGCGCAGCGCGGCCGGGTCGAAGTGCACGTCCACCGATTCGGTCGGCTGCTCGTCGTCGCCGTGCACCGCGACGACGAGCACGGTCCGGCCGTCGCAGTAGACACCGGTGGCGCCGACCCCGTTCGGGTCGTGCTCGTCCGGCGGGCTCACCAGGTTCAGCGCGCGCACGTAGCCGGAGAGCGCGACGCTCTCCGGCAGCGGCTCCACCTCGACGTCGAGCTGCTCGACCAGTTCGGCGTAGAGCTCGACCTTCTCCTCCGGCCAGTCGTCCGGGTACGGCATGGCGACCACGTCCGGCTTGCCGCGCAGGTAGCTGCCGATCGAGGCGAGCGGGTTGTAGAGCCGCGCCCGGAACACCATGTGGGCGGGCCAGGTGGCGCCCGCCACCACGATCTGCGGGTGGCCGAGGATGTCCCGCACGTCGGCGATGGCCATGCCCAGATCCGGGCGCAGCCGGTCGACACCGGCGGTGTGCAGCCTGCCCGACGAGTCCGCCAGCAGGTAGGCGGGCGTCGAGTACGTACCCTCCACTTGCACCGGGCGGATCGGTGTCTCCCCGCCGCCGGCCGCAACGGACACCACATCCCAGCCGAGATGTACCGCCCCAACTCGCACCGTCACAGCCATAAGTGTGCCTGGTGCCCGCAAGCCGCGCTCGGCGCCGTCATGCCGACGACTTCTTCAACCGCAGCCTGCGCTGGGTGACCAGCGCGAGAACCACGGTGAGCAGCAGCACCATGCCGATGTTCAGCGCCCAGATGCCGGGTTCGTGGTTCCACAGCCGGTCCGGCTGGGCGCTCAGGAAGATCGAGCGGATGTCCACCGTCGAGGCACCCGCCGCGTACCCCCAGCGGGACGGGAAGAGCCAGGAGACCTGCTCCAGCACCACCCGGTCGGTCACCGGGATGAGCCCGCCGGCCATCACCAGCTGGGCCATGACCGCGACCACCAGCATCGGCATGACCTGCTCGCTGGACTTGGCGAAGCTCGACATCAGCAGCCCGAACACCACGCAGCAGACCGCGGTCACCGCGATGTCGATGTACAGCTCGGCGCTGCCCGAGGCGAGCACCGCCCCCTCGCCCGGTGCCTTCTTGCCCGCCAGCGTGATCCCGACCAGCACCGCGGATTGCAGGAAGGCGGTGACGCTGAAAACCGCGATCTTGGCCCACAGGTACGAGCCGGGCAGCAGCCCGACCGCGCGCTCGCGCTGGAAGATGGTGCGCTCCCCGACCAGGTCGCGGATGGTGAGCGTGGACCCCATGAAGCAGGCCCCGAGGATCAGCACCACCAGCAGCTGCTGCGCCTCGGCGCCGCCGGAGGGGATCAGCGAGCCGTCCGGCGCCTGGGTGAGCCCGCCCCTGGTGAAGCCGTTCTTGCCAGGCACGACCAGGGAGAGCCCGCCGAGGATGAACGGGAGCACCACCAGGAAGGTCAGGTAGCCGCGGTCGGCGAAGATCAGCCGGAGCTGCCGCCGCGCCACCGTGGAGAACTGTTTGACGCTGCTCGACTTCGGCGGGCTGCCCGCCGAGCCGTACGGCGGCGGCGGTGGCGGTGGCGGCACGAACGCCTGCCGCGAGCGGTAGGCGGCGAAGGCCTGGTCCGGATCGGCGGCGACCTTGCCGAAGATCTCGGCCCAGTCGCTGGTGCCGAGCGCGGCGCCGACCCCGGCCGGGTGCCCGCAGAAGGCCGTCTTGCCGCCGGGCGCGAGCAGCAGCACCTGGTCGCACATGTCCAGGCAGGCCACCGAGTGGGTGACCACGATCACCACGCGGCCCGCGTCGGCGAGCTCGCGCAGCATGGTCATGACCTGGCGGTCCAGCGCCGGGTCGAGCCCGGAGGTCGGCTCGTCCAGGATCAGCAGCGAGGGGCCGGTGAGCAGCTCCAGCGCCACCGAGGCGCGCTTGCGCTGGCCGCCGGAGAGCCGGTCGACCCTGGTGTCGGCGTGCTCGGTCAGCGAGAGCTCGCCGAGCACGCCGTCGATCACCTGCTGCCGGTCGGCCTTGGTGGTGTCCGACGGCAGCCGCAGCTCGGCGGCGTAGCCGAGCGCCTGCCGCACGGTGAGCTGCCGGTGCAGCACGTCGTCCTGCGGCACCATGCCGATCCGGGAGCGCAGCGCCTCGTACTCCGCGTGCAGGTTGCGGCCCTCGAAGGTGACCACGCCGCCGGACGGCCTGGTACTGCCCGCGATCAGCTTGGAGAGTGTGGACTTGCCCGCGCCGGACGGCCCGATCAGCGCGGTCAGCGTGCCGCTGCCCGCCTGCAGATTCACATCGACGAGCAGCTGCTTGTTGTTCTCCACCGTGAAGCCGACGCCGTGCACGTGCAGCCCCTGCTCGGCCACCGGCTTCTGCCGGTGCACCAGCGCGCCCTGCTGCACCTCGAAGTCGATGTTGCCGATAGTGACGACGTCGCGCTCGCGCAGCACCGCGCGCTGCTGCCTGCCGCCGTTGACGAAGGTGCCGTTCGAGGAGCCGAGGTCCTCGATGGTCAGCCCCTCCGAGGCGGAGATCAGCCGCGCGTGCCTGCGCGAGGCCAGCGGGTCGTTGACCACGATCTGGTTGTCCGAGGTGCGGCCGATCGTCAGCCCGCCGGGGGGAAGCCGGTCCGCGCGCGCGATCGGCGCGGTGGACGGCCGGGCCCGGACCGGCGGCAGCGACGAGGAATCCGCCCGCGTCGTCATATTGACGTTGATCTGCGGCTGGGCCGCCGACGGCTGCTGGAACGGCCCCGACTGCGGCGGCTGCTGCTGGAAGGCCCCCGACTGCTGCGGCTGCTGCTGGAACGGGCCCGACTGCGGGCGCTGCGGCGGCGGGGGCTGCTGCTGCGGGTACGGCGGGCGCTGCGGTTGCTGCGGCCACTGCGGCGCCGACTGCGGCCGCGCCACCGGGGTCGCGCCGGTCTGCCGGGGCGCACCGGCCGGAATGAGGTGCAGCAGCGGCCCGCTGATCGCGTCCCCGAGCCGGACCTGGGTGGCCCGATCGATCGGGACCGGCCTGCTCAACCGCCGCGCGTCCACGAAAACGCCGTTGGTGCTGCCGTTGTCGGCGAGCACCCAGGAACCGCCCTGCCAGGTCAGCGTCGCGTGTACCCGGGAGACGAGCGGGCTGTCCACGAACAGCGTGACCTCCGGCGCCCGGCCGAGGGTGACCTTCTGGCTCGGTTCGAAGACGCGTTCGGTTCCCTCATGGCGCACGGTGATGGACTGCGCCCCCGGTGAAGACATGCAGCGGATACTATGCCATCACCCGGACAGCGGAAGGGCCCCCGACGCGCCTTTTGTCCCGCTCCGGTGACCGACCGCGGGGAACTCAGAACGGCCGACCGAGGGGGATCCTGCCTTGCCGAATCGTCGAGCGACCACCGCCGCCGTTGCCGCCCTGTGTTTCGTGCTGCTGCTCGCCGGATGCACCCGCATGGTCGACGGCCGGGCCGTCTCCATCTACGACGACCCGTTCAAGGTCGCCGGGCTGCCCACCACCAGCGGGCCGAGCGGCCCCCGCCCCGGCGCCCCCGCCACCGAGCTCACCGCGACCGGCGGCGACGGCAGCGAGATCGACCGGCTCGCGCTGAACGCCGTCGACGACATCCAGTCCTACTGGCGGCAGGTGTACCGCACCGAGTTCGACGGCGAGTTCCAGCCGGTCGAGAAGCTGCTCTCGTGGAGCGCAAAGGCACCGCGCGGCGCGGCGCCCGAGTTCTGCGAGGACACCACCTACCGCCTGGTGAACGCCGCCTACTGCCGGCTGGACAACTCCATCGGCTGGGACCGGGAGGTGCTGCTGCCGACCATGGCCGAGACCTTCGGGCAGATGTCGGTGGTCATGGTGCTGGCGCACGAATACGGCCACGCCATCCAGAACATGGCCAAGATCGTCGGCGGCCGGGATCCGGTGATCGTCAAGGAGCAGCAGGCCGACTGCTTCGCAGGCGCCTTCATGCGGCACGTCGCCGAGGGCAAGTCGGCGCACTTCACCATCAACACCTCGGACGGGCTGAACTCGGTGCTCGCCGCCACCGTCGCCATCCGCGACTCCGACCCGGACGACCCGGAGAGCGTGCACGGCTCCGCCTTCGAGCGGGTGACCGCGGTGCAGATCGGCTTCACCGACGGCCCGCGCGCCTGCCGCGGCATCGACGAGGAGGAGATCAACCAGCGCCGCGGCGACCTGCCGACCAGCTTCCAGGGCCAGACCGGTGAATTCGACATCACCAAGGAATCGCTGATCGAGCTGAGCAAGGCGCTGGCCGCGATCCTCCCGCTCGACGACCGGCCGCACTACAACTACGGCGGTGCGCAGATCGAGTGCGGTGACGGCGCCACCACCGAGCCGGTCTCCTACTGCCCCACCAGCAACCTGATCGCCACCGACATCCCCAAGCTCTCCGAGCGCGGCGCCGTCGGCGACCTGGACGACCCGCTTCCGCTCAAGGTGACCGGCGACTACAACGGCTACGTCGTCTTCATCTCCCGCTACGCGCTCGCGGTGCAGCACAGCAACGACCAGGCCCTGGTCGGCGCCAAGACCGGGCTGCGCGCGGCCTGCCTCTCCGGGGTGGTCACCGGCAAGCTCGCCGAATCCGGGCGCCCCGCCAACCAGGGCGACATCCGGCTCGCCGCAGGCGACCTGGACGAGGCGGTCTCGGGCCTGCTCACCGACGGTCTCGCGGCCAGCGACGTCGAGGGCAAGACGGTACCCAGCGGCTTCGCCCGGGTGGACGCCTTCCGAGCCGGCGTACTCGGCGGCGAAAGCACCTGCCTGGCCCGCTACAGCTGAATTGTTCGGCTCGTAAGACTCGCCCCCTTGGGGAGGCTCAGGCTCCGAAGGGTGGGGGGGCGGCTGGTTCGAAGCGGAGTACTCGGTTGCCGATCATGACTTCGGCGCCGGGGACCAGGAGCATCGGCTGGTGGGGGGCCAGGCGGAGCCAGTCGCGGTAGCCGGGCATGCGGGTGCGGGTTCCGTTGGTGGAGCCGAGGTCGAGGACGGCGACGTCCCAGTTCAGCAGGCGGATCTCGGCGTGCGCCCTGGACATGCCGCCCGAGGTGTCCTCCACCTGGAGCGGCACCATCCCGCGGCTCACCGACTCGGAGTGGTCCGGGTCGCGGCCGATCACCGCGTCGGCGGCGAGCAGGTAGGTCATGCCGTCGTCGAGCAGCAGCAGCCCGAGCGGGGGGCGGATCACCTCGATCAGCGGCTGGGTCTGGTCCACCGGCATGCCGCAGACGGTGCAGAACGCCGAGCGCGGGTCGGTGGGGTGCGCCCGGGCGCACTTGAACCCCATGACCTTGACGTTGAGCGGGGCCGCCCGCGCGGTCGCCTCCAGCCTGCGCTGCAGGTCGGGGTCGGGCAGCGGCGCCGGGCCGGTGCCGTGCTGGGTGGGCGCCCGGTGCGGGTCCGGCGGCAGGGTGGCGGCGGGGCGGGCGGCCGCGGGCAGCGCGTCGGTGGCCTCGACCTGGTCGAGCAGCGCGGTGGCGGCGGCCTCGGCCTCGTCCCGCTCGTCCCGCTCGGCGGGGTGCGGGGGCTCGGGCTGCTCCCGGCGCGGGGCGCGCTCGATCCGCGCGGTCGGGATCGGCGGCGGCTCCGCCCTGCGGTGCGCGCCGCTCGGCTCCGGCTGCGGGCCACTTCCGGCGCGCGCGGTCGCCGACCACAGGATCGCCCCGCTGCCCTGCGCGATCCCCTCGACCAGCCAGCCGATGCCGCGGGCGGCGGGCAGCTCCGGGATCCGGCCGTCGCGGTCGTCGACGAAGAGCGCGACCGCGCGGGCGGGCACCGGCGCCACCCGGTCCACCGTGAACGCGGCGTCGCTGCCGCGCAGGTGCTCGGCGCCGTTCTCACCCGCGAGCACCGCGGTGACCGCGCCGTGCAGGAACACCGCGACCCCGCCGTTCTCGCCCACCGAGAGGATCCCGAAGTCGACCGGCTGCCCGGGGCTGATCCGCTCGGCGTGCTTCATGAGCCAGCGGGTGGCCTCGCGGGCGATCGTCGCGCCGGCCCCGCCCTCCCGCTCGAAGGCATCCCTGACCAATTCGGCCAGCGACTCCACCGCGACCGCGGTCGGCGAATCCGGCGTCGGCCTGGTCGGGCCGCGATGCCGGACCACGACCACCGCCCCCGCGACCCGGGCGACGGCGTGCTGCCCGGCGACGACCTCGACCTGGCGATCCCTCACCGGGACCGGCCCCCGCGGCGGTGTCCACATTCACAGCACAAACCGCCGCTGCGGCGTGAACGCGGAGTCGTCGGCACGCGATCAAGCCTATGGCACCGCGGGTTACGGCGTCCCGCTGCCCGCCGTCGCTTCGCCCCTCCGCGGGGCGTCCGGTTCCGGTAACTTCATATCCACATCGCCGAGGATCGAGGGGCCTGTGATGGTTCGGATGTCGCGCATCGCGCTCTGCCTTTCCACGATGACCGTCGCGGGGTTGCTGGCCGGTTGCAGCATTCCCGGCGTCCCGGTCGCCGGGGAGCCGGACGTGCGGAAGCTCGAGGTCGGCAAGTACGAGGTGGACCGGCACTCCTACGACGTGAGCCCGGCGGGCCACGGCGCCGTGCTGGAGGGCATCCGGATGGCCGACGCCGTCGTCCCGTCCATCGATATCGACCCCTCGCTCTCGCACGGCCGCACCAGCTCGGTGCTGACCACCGTCGACGACACCATCGGGCTGCTCGCCGACGTCTCGCGCCCCGTGCTGGTGAACCGCAAGTTCCTGACCGGCTACGTCGCCGCGGGCGCCGACCGCGCCGACCCCAAGGGCGAGACGCTCCCGGTCGGCGACGCCACCGCGCTCACCACCGTCGTGCTCCGCTTCCCCGACCAGGGCGCCGCGGCCGCCGCCGCCAAGGAGCTGGAGGACGCGGACATCAACGTCGCGCCGGAGAACCAGAAGCTCGCCTCCACCAAGTTCTCCGACGCCTACCTGCACTGGCGCCCCGGCGTCCCCAGCGTCGGCGCCTTCCTCGCGCACGGCGAGTTCGTGATCTCGCTCTACGTGCAGCGGCCGAAGGCCGACAGCGCCGACCTGGTGAGCTGGGTGGACAAGGCGCTCAGCGCCGAGGTCCCGGTACTGGACGGCTTCCAGCCCACCCCCACCGCCGAGTTCGACGACCTGCCGGTCGACCCGGAGGGGATGCTCGCCCGCGTCGTGGTGGAGAGCCGCGCCGACCGCACCCCCGATCCACAGCGCTTCGCCGTCTACGGCCCCGCCCGGATGCTGCAGGCCGCCGACGACCAGGCCGCCAGGCAGCAGCTGATCCAGGAGACCGGGCTGGACAGCAGCGCCGTCGTCGACAACACCCTGCTGCACCGCCTCCGCGACGCCGACGCCGCCCGCACCTTCATGACCGGCCTGATCGACAGCGCGGGCGCCGAGTACGACCCGATCGGCGCCCCCAACGACGTCCCCGGCGCCAAGTGCCTCCAGCTCAACGCCGCGGGCAACAAGGAGACCGAGTACGCCTTCAGCTGCTTCGTCACCTACAAGCGCTACGTCGCCGTGGTCAGCAGCGACCTGGAACCCGACGTCAGGCAGAAGGTCGCCGCGCAGTACGCCCTGCTCGCCAACAGCCTCTGACCCCCGCTTCACACCCGGCCCCCGGTCCGAGCCGGGTGCTATGTTCTCTCGGGTATTCGGCCCGCGAGCGGAGGACTCGCGGGCACACGCCGGCCACCGCGGGTTCGCCCGCGCCCGCGCCCGCGACGGAGGGGACAGATGCTCAACAGACGCCGAGGGCTGTGCGCGGCCCTCCTGGCCGCGGTCGTCGCGGTGACGGCAGGGTGCGGAACGGGCGATTCGGCGGCGCCCGCCCGGCCGGAGGTGGATCTCGCCGCGCTCGACGTCGGGAATCTGAACGCCGAGCCCAAGTACTACGACAAGCCGACCAGCCTGGACATGGCGCGGCTGGTCGAGGCGATGCGGCTCGGCAACCACCTGCCGCTGCCGATGGAGATCGATCCCGAGGTCAAGTACGCGCCGACGAGATTGGCGGCGGTGCGCACCTTCACCGCGACCAGCTCGGCCGCCATCAGCAATCGGTTCCAGGGCGATACCGCCGCTCTCGGCGGCCGGATCAGCGGGTTCGTCGCCGGCTTCGTCACCGCGGGCCGCACGGACACGACGCACAACCTGTCCTGGGATCTCGACAACATCGCGATGCTCTTCGAGACCGAGCAGGACGCCACCCGGGCGGCGGACGCCTTCACCGAGGTGGAGCGGGCCGCGCTCGGCCCGGACATCCAGATCCAGAGCATCCCCGGCTTCCCCGAGGCCCGCGCGCACTCCGCCCCCTCGATCCCCGGTGCGATCCACTCGTACTACGCGGTCGGCAAGTTCCTGCTCTTCACCGAGATCCGCGACAACACGATGTACGAGCTGCGGCGCAGCGATCCCGACGAGCTCCGGAACCGCGTGGCACGCAGCGTCGAGAAGATGAAGCCTGCCCTGGAGAGCTTCACCCCGACTCCGGTGAGCAAGCTGATGGAGCTCGACGTCGACCCGGAGCAGACGCTCGCGCGCGCGTTGAACACCGTTGACGACCCGGGGCAGTCCGGCATCCCCGGCGTCTACGACCGGCACGGGGGCCTGCAGATCGGCTTCAATCCGGAAGCCGACAGCCGGATGTTCGAGAAGGCGGGCGTGGACTCGGTGGCCTGGAAGGGCGGCTACGTCTACCGGACCAACGATGCGCGGGCGGCCCGATGGCTGATCGACGAGCGCGCCGACGTGGGGAAGTTCTACCGGCGGGCACCGGCGCCCGCGGCGCTGCCGTTCGCGCAGTGCCTGCAGTACATCGGCCCGGCCTCCGGCGTCGCGTACTACTGCGGGGTCAGCTTCGACCGCTACGCCGCCGAGGTCACCGCCGGACAGTTGCAGGATGCGCAGCAGCGCATCTCCGCGCAGTACGCGATCCTGGCGCGGGCGAAGTGAGAGGACGACAGCGGATGACGCATCGATACCGCCTGCTTGCCGTCCTGCTCGGCACGCTCACGCTGCTCGCCGGCTGCGGCAAAGTGGACGGCGTGCCGACCGCCGCGGAGATCGACGTCCGCCCGCTCGACGTCGGCAACTACCCGACCACCCCGCTCGAATTCCGGTACGAGTACGGGCACTCGCTGTTCGACAGCACGCGGCTGGCCGCCATGCGGATCGCCGACACCATGGTGACCGGCACCGAGATCGACGCGAACTTCCACTACCTCCTCGGCTCCAGCGCGCTGCTCAGCCGCGACGACGTCGAGGATGTGCTGGCCAACGCGAACGGGCCGGTCACCGAGCGCAACGGCATGATCGTCGGGTTCGGTGTCACGGTAGGCACCACGGACAAGGACGATGATCCGAAGAAGACCTCGGTCACCGTCGTCGTGCTCCAGTTCCCCGATGCCGCGACCGCAGAGCGGACCGCTCGCGAACTGGAGCAGACCGACTTCGACGTCGCGCCGGACCTGAATCAGCGGGTGAACATCCCGAACATCCCAGCCGCGCACGCGCACTGGCGGCCGGGGGTCCCCACCCTCGGCGCCTTCATGGCCAAGGGCTCCTACGTGATCAGCGCGTTCACCGAGGCATCCGAGCCCGACCTGAGCAACCTGACCGATCTCTCGCGCCGGGCCCTGGAGAATCAGGGCAGGCTCCTCGACGGTGCGCCAGCGCTCAGCGGCGAGGAGATGCTGCGGCTGGAGAACGATCCCGAGGGAATGCTGAACCGGACCCTGAATCCGGAGGCGTCCGGCGCGCCGTCACCGCGCTCGCAGCTCACACTCACCCGCCGCGGCCTCGCCACCCAGCTGAACCAGCAGTACGACCGGGGCAAGATCCTGGACGACGCCGGTGTCGACCGGTACGCGAAGACCGGCTCGTTCAATGCGAGCCAGACGTTCCGGACCAGGGACGCCGCCGCCGCGCTCGCACTGGGCGAGGCCGTCCTCGGGTGGGGTTTCACGGAGCCGGCCGACGCCCCCGACGGCATCCCCGGCGTGCGCTGCGGGGCCAGGACCAACAACACCCTCGTCTCGGCCGGGCGGTACCGCTGCACGGTGCCGTACCAGCGCTACCTGGCCTCGGTGGAGAGCGACCAGATCGTCGACCTGCACCAGCGCGCCGCGGCGCAGTACGCGCTGCTGGCGAACAGCTACTAGGTAACGCGGGCCGCACCCGCTTGCGTACCCTCGCTCGGAGCGGCGCCAAGCAGAACAGGAGAACCCGGACATGCCGATCAACGCGGGCACACTCGTCGGCGGCTACCGCGTGGTCCGGGTGCTCGGCGCGGGCGGCATGGGCACCGTGTACCTGGCGAAGCACCCGACGCTGCCCCGGACCGACGCGCTCAAGGTGCTCAGCGCCGAGCTCTCCACCGACCGCGAGTTCCGGGCGCGCTTCGAGCGCGAGGCGAACCTGGCCGCCGGGCTGGACCATCCGAACATCGTCTCGGTCTACAACCGGGGCGAGGAGGCCGGGCAGCTGTGGATCGCGATGCAGTACGTGGACGGCACCGACGCCGGTGCGGAGCTGGCGCGGGTCGGCCGCGGCCTCGGGCCACGGCGCGCGCTGCACATCCTGTCCGAGGTCGGCAGAGGGCTCGATTACGCGCATCGGCGCGGCCTCCTGCACCGGGATATCAAGCCGGCCAACTTCCTGCTCGCCACCCCGGAGGACGGGGAAGAGCGGGTGCTGCTCACCGACTTCGGCGTCGCCAAGTCGACCGACGACGCGAACGAGCTGACCCAGACCGGCAGTTTCCTCGCCACCATCGCGTACGCGGCGCCGGAGCAGCTGGCCGGGATGCCGCTCGACCACCGGGCCGATCTGTACAGCCTGGCCTGCTCGTTCTTCAAGCTGCTGACCGGGCGCAACCCCTATCCGGGGAGTCAGCCCGCGCTGGTGATGATGGGACATCTGCATCAGCCGCCGCCGCGGGCGACCGAGGTGAATCCGGCGCTGCCGCACGCCGTCGACCATGTCTTCGCGCGGGCGATGGCGAAGGAGCCCGCCGAGCGTTTCGCGAACTCCAGGGAGTTCGTCGAGGCGGCCACTGCGGCGTTGAGCGGACGCGCGGACGTTGTCGCTCCGGCGGCGTATCAGGCACCCCGGCAGCCGAGCTACGGCTACCCGACGAATCCGCGAGGCGAGGTACCGACGGAATCGGGGATCGCCACGGTGCGAGCCGAAGCGCCGAAGCGGCGCGGGGGCGCCGTGATCGGGGTAGTCGCCGCGCTGGTCGTCGCGGCGGCGGCAGCGGGCGGGGTGTGGGCACTGAATCGCGGAAGCGATCCGGACGGGCAGGCGGTGGCCACCGCGACCTCGACGGTGACCGCGGCGGCCGCGCCGACCTCGATCGATCAGGCGAGGCGGGAGAATCCGGCGTTCGAGGGCAAACCGGTTGCATTTGCCCGCTTCTCGGGGGATCGGGACGACACCGGCTCAGGCGTGCAGATGTATCTGAACCCGAGCCCGCAGACCGACTTCCTGTCCGGCCTCGGGCTCGTCTACAACCCGTCCTACGCGCGAGAGGGCGACGAACCGTCGCCGCGGACACTCACCTACTCGACCGAATACGATCTGCCGCGCAACATCACACAGGGCTACGTGATCGTCGCACGCAATGACAAGAAGGCGGGTGGCGGCGGCCTGCTCGGGCTGCCGGTCGTCATGACCCAGCTGAAGGCGACGGTCATCGTCGTCGACGATCCCGCGCTGATCGCGGCCCTCGACAATTGGACGCCGAATTCGGAACAGGTGCTCCTGTCGAAACTCGTTCCGATTCTGAAGTCCCGGATCAAGTAGGGCTCGAACCGTTGGGTGTTCGCGCGCTCGCGCACGCGAACACCCAACTCGGCGCGAGAAATCAGCCCAGGATCATCGAGGCGTTCTTGCCGTCGGTCGCGATCGCGGCCGCCAGCGCCTGCTGCGTCGCCTTGATCAGCTGGGTCATGGCGTCCTGGGTGTCGACGAACTCGTTGTTCCACCGATTCTGCACCTCCTGGAAGGTGCTGGCGGCGCCGGACTCCCAGGCGCCGGCGAGCTTGCTCGACGCGTCCCGGATGCCCTGGTCCTGGCTCTGCAGGTCCTGAGCGGCCTTCTGCAGGTCGGCGATGGTCTGCTCGATCTTCGCCCGGTTGTAATAGATATCCACGATGTATCCCCTGTGAGTGAGTGCGTCGGTCGAGCTAGACGTTCAGGTTGAAGCCGGGCGCGGAATCCTCTTCCATCCGCCCGTACTGCGAGTTCGCCTGGTGCAGCTTGACGGTCATCTCGTCGAGCAGCGTGTTCAGCCGACGGCCCTCGTCGTTCCAGCGCACGGAGGCGGACTCGAAGGCGCCGTTCGCGGTGCCGCGCCAGCCGTCGCGGGCGGAGTCGACGATCGTCTGGATCCTGCTCAGCGTGGACCGCATCCCGTTGACGACGGCCTCGACATCGGCCGTGGCCTGCCGGGCGCGGCCCTGATCAATACCAACAATGTCGGACATTCCGAATTACCTCTCGCTCGAGTTGGACCTGACCGTCGCCGGGCGAGGTGGTCGATCCCCTACATATGTGTTGGACGCGGTACGCGTCTCATCGGTTCCCATGTTCTCCCCCCGGTTCCGATACCGTCAGGGACGAACGGTCAGTGACCGCGCCACTTCTTCGCATGCGGTCCGAACTGTGTCCCACCTCCCCCTGCCGTACTGACACCCGATGCCCGCCTGGACACCGCGGTCGACGATGACGTGCCACCTGACTTCGGACCCATCCCCCGGAAACTCGTCGTAGGCGAGGCCAGGGCGGTCACCGAGCACGACGTCTCGTTGCACGTTACCGAATCGGCCGGGTTCGGCGCGAGAGATCTTCGATTGCAGGTCACGTGCGACGTCATCGGCACCGGCGCCCGCGGCGAGCACGGACTGGGTGACGGTGATCCTGGCGCGCACCGCGGAATCCGGTGTCAGCACGAGCCGTTCCGGGTCGGCGGCGCCCGCCGGGCGCCACTGCGCGGGCACGGCGACGGTGATCCGGCCCGCCTCGGCGGTGCTGTCCGGAGGCGGGGTGGTCGGCCGGGAGGCGCCGGGGACGGCGGGGCTGTCGGCGACCGAGCCGTCGGCGGGGGCGCGCAGCAGGGTGCCGCCCGCTATCGCGGCCGCGGCGGCCAGCGCGACGAAAACCACTGCGGCGCCGATGACCAGCGGGGAGCGGCGGTTCGGCGGCTGCCTGCGGGCCAGCAGATTGGCGCCGATGGTCGCCTGCACGTCCATCGCCTGCCTGCCGGGCAGGGCGGCGGCGCGGCCGGGGGTCGCACGGCGGGCGTCGGTCCACACGGCCTTGGCGATCTCCCGGCCGGAGAGCGCGATCACCTCGGGGACGAAGGCGGGGGTTGCCAGGTGCTGCCGGAGCAGGTCGCCCACCTCCGGGTCGGCATCGCCGACCACGAGCACGGCGTGCGGGGCGCGGTCGTCGAGCACGCGGTCGGCGAGTTCGGCCAATCGCTCGGCGGTGGCGGGGGCGGGTGCGGGGTCGCCGGTGCCGAGGGTCGGCTCGTGTTCGCAGGCCACCACGGTGGATTCGACGCTGTCGCAGTCGACGACGGCGACCGTGCAGGAGAGCGCGGTGAACTCCACGACGAGCACGCTGGCCCTGGTGAGCGCCCGGCTGCGCAGGTAGTGCGCGGCTGCGACGTGCGCGGTGGGCACGGCGGCGACGTCGGCCGCGACGCCGGGCAGCAGGCCGCGCAGCGCGTGCGCCAGCGCGGGGCCGCCCCACTGCGTCGGATGCGCCACCGCGACCGCTTCGATCGGCAGCGCGGTGCCGCGCCGCTCGGCATCCCCGCGCAGTTCGTCGGCGAGCGGGCCGCCCGGGCTGCCCGCGGCGGCGGGCAGCCCGTCCAGCGTGACGTTCCACTCCACGGCGCCGCGCGGGTCGGGGCCGACGACGGCGTGCAGGTCGTCACCGTCGATGTGCAGTGCGACCGTCGGGCTCATCGGTCCCGGCTCCAGGCGGCCTGGAAGAGCCCGCTGCCGGAGCGGCCGACGAGCGTGCCGCGGCCGGGCGGCTGCTCGCTCGGGCGCACGGTGCCGAAGAGCTGGCCCTCGTCCCGGTTGCCGCTCATGATCAGCCCGGTGGTGCCGACGTCCTTCATCCGCGAGATCACCGGTTCGAAGAGCGAGCGCGAGGCGCCACCGGCCCTGCGGGCGAGGACCAGGTGGAAGCCGATGTCCTTGGCGTGCGCGAGGTACTCGACGATCGGCGCGAGCGGGCTGCCCGCGGAGGTGACGACCAGGTCGTAGTCGTCCACCACGAGGAACAACTCCGGCCCGGTCCACCAGGAGCGGTCGCGCAGCTGCTGCTGGGTGACGTCCGCGCCCGGCATCCGGCTCTTCAGGATCTTGGCCAGCTCGCCGGACATGCCGGTGAGCATCGCCTCGGACGGCGCGTAGCCCGCCAGGTGCTCGCCGTCGACCAGCCCGAGCATGCTGCGCCGGTAGTCGCCGAGGATGATCTTGGCCTGCACCGGCGCGTTCGACTCGACGACGCCCTGGCAGATCACCCGGAGCAGGTTGGTCTTGCCACACTCGCTGTCGCCGAAGACCAGGAAGTGCGGCTGCTCGCCGAAGTCGAGGAAGACCGGAGCCAGCTCGGACTCGTTGAGCCCGATCGGAATCCGCAGGTTGGTGCCGAGCTGGTCCGGGGTGCGCGGCCAGCCGGGCAGCGCGCGGACCAGGTCGTCCCGGTCGAACCGCTCCGGCAGCATGCGCACCCGCGGCGCGGGGCGGCCCGGGTTGCGCGCCGCGATCTGCTCGACCGCGGCGGCGGCGCCGGGGCCGAGGTCGTCGGTGGCCGGGCGGCCGTCGATCCGGGGCAGTGCGGTGAGCATGTGCAGCCCCTCCGGCGTCATGCCGCGCCCCGGCCTGCCCTGCGGCACCAGCGCCGCCAGCTTGCGGCCGAAGTCGGAGTCCATCGGGTCGCCGAGCCGCAGCTCGATGCGGGTGCCGATCTGGTCCTTGAGCGCGGGCCGCGCCTCCATCCAGCGGGAGAGCGTGACCACCACGTGCACGCCGTAGGAGAGCCCCTGCCCGGCCAGGTTCATCACGACCTGCTCCAGCGCCTCGAAATCCTGGCGGACCGAGCCGAAACCGTCGATGACGAGGAAGACGTCGCCGAAGGCGTCGTCGTGCGCCCCGGCCGCGGCCGGGCTGCTGGCCGGGTCCATCGCGCGCAGCCGCCGGTACTCGACCATGGACTCGATGCCGAGCTGCCGGAAGCGCAGCTCCCGGTGCCGGACGATGGTGGTCATCTCGGCGACGGTGCGCCGCACCTTGTCCACGTCCAGCCTGCCCGCGACCGAGCCGACGTGCGGCAGCCCCTGCAGTCCGGTGAGCGTGCCGCCGCCGAAGTCGAGGCAGTAGAACTGCACCTGCTCGGCGGTGTGCGTGAGCGCCAGCGCCATGATCAAGGCGCGCACCGCGGTGGACTTGCCCGACTGCGGCCCGCCGACCACCGCGACATTGCCGCGGGCGCCGGAGAGGTCGATCAGGAACGGGTCGCGGCGCTGGTCGTAGGGGCGGTCGACGATGCCGACCGGCGCGCGCAGCGAGGCCACCGCCGAGTACTCGCCGGTGAGGATCGAGCGCGGCACCAGCTGGTCGAGCGTCGGCGCCTCGTCCAGCGGCGGCAGCCAGATCTCGTGCGCGGGCCTGCCGTGGCCCTGGATCCGGGAGACCAGCATCTCCAGGTCGGAGAGGCGCTCGCCCTCCTCACCCGGCTCCGGATCGGCGTTCAGCCGCACCGGGAGCGGGATCCGGTCCACCGGGCGGTAGTCGACGTGCGCGGCGGTGAACTGCCGCGCGGTGACGTCGATGTCACCGCCGGCGACCCCCGCCTGGGTGACCTCGCGCTGCGGGCCGCCGCCGACGTACGGGCCGGAGACGTAGCTGGCCTGGAACCGCTGGATCTCGCCGGAGTCGGCCTTGAGGTAGCCGCCGCCTGGGTTGTTCGGCAGGTTGTAGGCGTCCGGGACGCCGAGCACCTGGCGGGACTCGTTCGCGGAGAAGGTCTTCAGCCCGATCCGGTAGGAGAGGTGGCTCTCCAGCCCCTTGAGCTTGCCCTCCTCCAGCCGCTGCGAGGCGAGCAGCAGGTGCACGTGCAGCGAGCGGCCGAGGCGGCCGATCATCACGAAGAGCTCGGCGAAGTCCGGGTGCTGGGTGAGCAGCTCGGAGAACTCGTCCAGCACGACGAAGAGCGCGGGCAGCGGGTCCAGGTCGGCGCCTGCCGCCCGCGCCTTCTCGTACTCGGAGACGTTGACGAAGTTGCCCGCGGCGCGCAGCACCTCCTGGCGGCGGTTCATCTCGCCGGCCAGGGCGTCCTTCATGCGGTCGACGAGATCGGCCTCCTCCTCCAGGTTGGTGATGACGGCCGCGACGTGCGGGACGCCGTCCAGCCCGAGGAAGGTGGCGCCGCCCTTGAAGTCGACGAGCACCAGATTCAGCTGGTCCGGCGAGTGCGTGGCGAGCAGGCTGAGCACGAGCGTGCGCAGGAACTCGGACTTGCCGGAGCCGGTGGCACCGATGCAGAGGCCGTGCGGGCCCATGCCGTTCTCCGCGGCCTCCTTGATGTCCAGCTCGACCGGCAGCCCGTCGGCGCCGATGCCGAACGGCACCCGCAGCCGCTCGCGGCCGTACCGCGGCCGCCACGCCTGCTCCGGGTTGAAGGCGCCGATGTCGCCGAGGCTCATCAGCTGCGACCAGGTGGAGATGGCCTCGGTGTCGTCCACCTCGACGTCGCTGCTGCGCTGGGTCGCGGCCCGGTACGGCGCCAGCCTGCGCGCGACCTGCTGCGCCTGCTGCACGCTGATCCGGTCGATCAGGGCGAAGCGCTCCTGGTTTCCGGTGGCGCCGCGGCCGGTGCACTCGCCGTTCTCCACGATCATCTTGATGCCGCGGGAGACCGCGAGCCGCGGCGCGTAGCCGCACAGGTCGATGAGCGTGACGCCCTCGTACCCGGATTCGCGCAGCTGCTCCTCCTCGGCCTCGAGCAGACCGCCGTCGACCACGAGCACGATGTGCACCATGTTCGGATTGGCCGGTTGATTGCGCGAGTACCGCACCCGATTCGCGAGCAGCGGCTGGAGCCCCGCCGTCGCCTCCCGGATCGAGCCGAAGAACATCCGCTGGGTACCGATGCCGTCCTGTGCGTCCGGGTGCTGGGTGTGCGGGAGCCACTTGGTCCACTCCCACTCGCGGGCGGTGTCCGGGCCCGCGACGATGGCGATCAGCACCTGGTCCGGGGCCTGGAACATGGCCAGCTGCACCAGCATCGCGCGGGTCATGTCCCTGGCCTCGGCGCGGTCGCCGTCGAGCGCGATGGTCGCGAAGCCCTTGACCGCGATGGCGGTGGGCAGGTCGGGCACGGTGGAGTGGGCCCGGACGAAGCGGCGCAGCGAGACCGCGGCGATCGGCTCCAGCTCCTCCACCGGGCCGGTCTCCGGCGCGACCAGCCGGGTGGCCAGCCGCTGCCCGCCGAGCCCGATCCTGGCGTGGCAGAAGTCCTTGTCGCCCGCGCGCCGCTCCCACATGCGGCTGGTGCCCGCCAGCATCCAGACCAGCTCGGGCTCCGGGTGGCTCCACTCCACGGCGGAGCGCTGCTGCGCCGCGGTGTCGTTCACGTCCCGGCGCACCTGGTCCAGGTAGCGCAGGTAGTCCTTGCGGTCCTCGTTGGCCTCGGCCGCCTTCTGGCCCTTGCCACCCCCCTGACCGGCGAACATGCCCGCCATCGAGAGCAGCATCATGAGCGGGAACATCAGGCTCATCGGATTCGACGCGATGCCGCCGCCCTGCGTGAAGAGCAGCGCCATCATGCCGACCATGCCGATCACCATGACCACCGGCATCAGCTTGAGCAGCAGGTTTCCCGGTGTGACGCGGGGGATCTCGGGCGGCGGCTGCAGCGTGACCTCGCCGCCCGGGGTTCGTGGCATCTCGCGGCGGGCACGCCGCTGGAACCTGACCGTGCTCATCGACTGCGTCCCCCATCTTCGCCCGCCGCGGCAGAGCCTCGGTATGGAGGCCACGGCTGACATGTCGTACAGTTCGCACAGCATTGTGCTGGGCGGAGGGTGGGTTCGCAAGCTGCTGCCCGGGGGCCTTCCCCAGCCTATGGCCTGCGGAAACACCTGTGGATAAGAAGTTGGGGGACAGCGTGACGTACGCGCGGCTCGGACACATCGACGAGGACTCCTCGCGCGGCATCGTGCGCGCGCCCGATCTCGCGCGGGTCACCATCCTGGCCAAGCACACCCAGGTCGACATGGCGATTCCGGTGGATGTCCCGGTGGCGCTGGTCATCCCGAGCGTGGTCGACATGGTCGCCCAGCACAGCCGCAGCAACGAGTTCGACAACGAGGGCGAGCGCTTCGAGCCGGCCGAGTGGGTGCTGGCCCGGATCGGCCACCCGCCCTTCTCCAACTCGCTGAGCCTCGGCGAGCACGGCGTCCGCGACGGCGAGCTGCTCATGCTGGAGAGCGCCTCGCAGACCGCGCCGACCCCGCTCTTCGACGACATCATGTACAACGTCGCGATCGCCGACGCGAACCACTTCCGCGGCTGGACCCCGCACAGCGCCCGGCTCACCGGCGCGGTGCTCGCGGCGCTGACCATGCTGGTCGGCTGCCTCGGGCTGCTGCTCGCGCCGGAGGCCATGCCGGTCTGGGTGAGCGGCTCGATCGCGCTGGTGGTGGCGATCCTGCTGGTGGTGGCGGGCATGGTGCTGAGCCGGATGTACGGCGACACCTCGGCCTCGCTGGTGCTCGCGGGCTGCGCGCTGCCGCCCGCGTTCAGCGCGGGCATGCTCTACGTTCCCGACCACTACGGCTGGGCGCACATCCTGCTCGGCTCGGTGCTGCTCGGGGCGACCGCGGTGCTGGCATGGCGGGTCACCGGGGTCGGGCTCGGGCTGTTCATCGGGGCGGCGACGCTCGCGGTCTTCACAGCGCCCGCGGCCCTGGTCGGGCTGCTCACCGAGCACCCGGTGCGGGCGATCGGGGCGGTGCTCGCCGCGGCCGCGCTCGGCGGGCTCTCGCTGGCGCCGCGGGTCTCCATGCTGCTCGCCAAGCTGCCGCTGCCGCCGGTGCCGTCGCCGGGCACCCCGATCGACCCGACCGAGGACGACCCGGACGACCACCGCGCGCTGCCGAGCATGGAGGTGCTGCGCGCCAAGTCGGAGCGGGCACGGAGGTACCTGGCCGGGCTGGTCACCGCGACCACGCTGGTCACCGTGGCCGGGGCGCTGGCGGCGGCCGATCCGGAGGCGGAGACGCCGTACTGGCAGGGGATCGCGCTCGCGCTGGTCTGCGCGGTGGTGCTGGCCTTCCGCAGCCGCACCTACGCCGGTGCCGAGCAGGCGGTGGTGCTGATCGCGGGCGGGGCGGGCATCGCGCTCGCCATGCTGGTCGGGATGGCGATCGAGATGGAGCAGCCGCTGGTCGTCTTCGGCGCGGCCATGCTGCTGCTGGTCGCGGCGCTGGTCCTCGGCATGGTGGTGCCGAACCAGACGGCGACGCCGCCCATGCGCCGCGCGGTGGAGCTGCTGGAGTACGCCTTCGTCGCCGCGGTGCTGCCGCTGGTCTTCTGGGTGGCCGAGCTCTACGCCCTCGTCCGCGGGTTGTGAGTGGCGTGCGACGGCTCGCGGCACTTGTCGCGGTTCTGGCGGTAGCCGCCGGGCTCTCCGCCGGACCGGCACTGGCCGACAACCGGCCGCCGATCGTGGACCCGGGGGCGCTGCCCGCCGGAGATCCCGCCGCGCCGCCCGGCAAGACCGAGCGGCCGGGGAACGCCGCCTGCTACAGCACCCAGCAGGGCGGGGACGGCCCCTCCGTCCCGCCGACCCAGCGCGCGCTCGACCTGGATCGGGCCTGGCAGTTCTCGCGCGGCGCGGGCCAGGTGGTCGCGGTGATCGACACCGGCGTCTCGCCGCACCCCCGGCTGCCCAACCTGACCCCGCTCGGCGATTTCGTCGCCGCGGGCGGCAACGGCAGCGAGGACTGCGACGCGCACGGCACCGTCGTCGCGGGCATCATCGGCGCCACCCAACTGCCGAACCAGGGCTTCTCGGGGGTGGCGCCGGAGGCCCAGCTGCTCAGCATCAGACAGACCAGCGCGCTCTACCAGGAGGAGGGCGCGGGCCGGAACAAGGGCCCGGACGACATGCCGGACGGCTACGGCAAGGTCTCCGCCCTGGCCTCGGCGGTGCGCAGGGCGGCGGACTCGGGCGCCACCGTCATCAACATCTCGCTGGTGGCCTGCCCCACCGAGAAGCCGGAGAGCCGCGAGTTCGCCGCGCTCGGCGCCGCCGTGCGCTACGCCGCGCTGGAGCGCGACGCGGTGATCGTGACCTCGGCGGGCAACACCGACGCCTGCAAGTCGGGCAACCCCGGGCTCGACCCGCTCAACCCCGGCGCCGACCCGTGGACCCGGGTCACCTCCTTCGTCGCGCCCGCCTGGTTCGACCAGTACGTGCTCTCGGTCGGCTCGATCGATGCCGCGGGCGCGCCGTCGTCGTTCACCGTGCCCGGCCCGTGGGTCGGGGTGGCGGCGCCCGGTGAGAACGTGGTCTCGCTCGACGCCCGCGCGGGCGGCACCTCCAACGGCAAGTACACCAACCAGGGCCAGTACACCGCCTACAGCGGAACCAGCTTCGCCGCGCCGTACGTCTCCGGGGTGGCCGCGCTGGTGCGCGCCCGCTTCCCGGAGCTGAGCAGCGCCGAGGTGATCCGGCGGATCCAGGCCACCGCGCACGCCCCGGCAGAGGGCTGGAACCCCTACGTCGGGTACGGCGCCGTCGACCCGGTCGCGGCGCTCACCAACGAGGTGCCCGCGGCGCTGCCCGCCAAGATCCCGAGCGCGGCGGTGAGCGTCCAGCTGGCGGTCCCCGCGCCCGCGTCCGACCCGGACGACACCGCGCGGAACGTCGCGCTGATCGGCACCGCGGTGATCGTGGCCGCGGGTGTGCTCGGCTATTTGGCCTCCTTCCCGATCCGCCGCCGCTTCGGCGTGCACGAGGACGCGACCTGAACCACCGGGTGCGCGGGGGCAGTTCCGTGTAGCGTCGGCGCTCGGCACCGCGAAACATACGGTGACCACGTCCGATCGAACCGGGTACCGCCATGACGACTGCGATGCCGAGCCGCCGGGAGGCTTGGGAGCGCGCGACCAACGTGCCGATGCTGCTGCTCGCCGTGCTCTTCCTCGGCACCTACGCCTGGTATGTGCTCGACACCGGCGCCTCGCCGCACCTCGACACCTGGCTGGCCCGGGTCGACCTGGTGATCTGGGCGGCCTTCGCCGCCGACTTCGTCATCCGCGTCGTGCTCTCCAGGAACCGCTGGCAGTTCCTGCGCACGCACCCGCTGGATCTGCTGATCGTGCTGGTCCCGCCGTTCCGGCCGCTGCGGCTGGTGCGCGCGGCGCTGCTCATGCTCGGCACGCTGAACCGGGCGCGGCTCACCCGCTTCCGGCTCTCCATCTACGTCGGCACCAGCTCGGTGCTGGTGATCCTGCTGTGCAGCCTGGCCTTCTTCGACGCCGAGTACGGCGGGCCGGATGCCAAGGTGCAGAACTACGGGGACGCGCTGTGGTGGGCCGCGGTCACCGTGACGACGGTCGGCTACGGCGACTACTACCCGGTGACGGCGGAGGGCAGGCTGGTCGCGCTGATCCTGATGACCTTCGGCATCGGGCTGATCAGCTTCGCCATCGGCACCACGACCAGCTGGGTGTTCGACCAGCTCAAGGCGGTCGAGGCGAGTGCCGACGAGACGGAGCGGCAGATCGGGACGCTGCTCACCGAGGTCCGCTCGCTGCGCGCCGAGGTGGCGGAGTTGCGCCGGGATCCGGCCGGGGCGAACGGGCCGCCCGGCCCGGCAGGTGCGGTGGGCCCGGCAGGTGCGGTGGACCCGGCAGGCGCGGTCGGCCCGTTAGGCGCGGTAAGCCCGACAGGCGACCGGCTCGCCGACGCGGACCCGGCCCCGGCCGGCTGACACCCGCGGCCCGAGCGCGGAGGCCGAAGTAATCGGCCCATCTCCATCGTCCGGCCGGGCCATCGTCCGGCCGGGCCATCGTCCCGCCCGGGCCATCGTCCCGCCCGGGCCATCGTCCCGCCGGATCAGCGACCGGCCGACGACGCGGAGCCGCGTCAGCGGGCGGCGGCCACCGGCTGGTCGGCGGGCGCGGGGTCGGGGGCGACACCGTCGTGGGCGACCATCGCCTCTTCCCGGCCCAGGCTCGGCCCGGCGGCGAGCAGCCCGACGATCGGCCAGGGCGCGGGCTCGGCGGGCACGTTCTCCATGCCGAGCGCCTTGGCGGCCTCCGCGTTCTTGATGCCGTACCTGACGCCGGTGTCGCCGACGTAGAACAGGCTGTCCCTGCGGCTGCTGTCCGGGTCGATGCCGGTGCTCTGCACGTAGGCGCCGGTGCTCGGCTTCAGGTAGACGGCGTCGGCGTTCGGCCCGGAGCCGTCGGCCTTGGCCAGCGGGACGGTGCGGGCGTCGTCGGGCAGCGGCAGGTCGACGCCGGTGAGCACCTCGAGTTCGGCGCGGCGGGCGCCGTCCCCGTTGTCCGCGGCGGCGGCGATGGGACGCCAGGTCAGGCAGCTGACCGGGCGGTCCTTGGGCTGCACCAGCGTCGGGGCGGTGCGCGGGTAGTCATCGACCTGGAGCGCCTTGGACACGCCGACGCCGGTGCGCATGCTCTGCGGGATCGTCGCGTCACCGGCGCCGGGGGTCGAGTTGCGGATGATGTCGGCGGTGAGCGCCGAGATCCCCTGCAGGCCGTCGCGCAGGACGACGTAGTACTCGTCGGTGGTCGAGAGCTGGACGACGTCCCCGATCCGATGGCCGTCCATCGAATAGCCGGGAGCCTCACCCACACCGTCGATTCGCGGCGCGACCAGCGGCAGCACCTCGGGCACCGCGTTCAGCAGCCCGTCGCTCACGGGCCGCGGCGTGACCCCCGTGATCCCGAGCGCGTCGGTGACGGCCCGCGAGCTCATATCCACCCGTGCCCGCTTCGTGTCATAGATCAGATACGCCGAGTCCCGCCCCTGCACCAGCAGCGCCCGCTCACCGGGGAGCACATCCGCCTTGGCCCCGGTATCCGGGTCGCCGACCAGCACCGAGGTGCTGAGATCACTGCCGCCGTCCATCTTCAGCTGGTCGCAGACGGTCCACGCGCGCCCCGCGCCCTTCTTGTCGAAGAGCAGCGCGGCGGGCGCCCCGGGAATTCCGATGAGCTGCCCGCGCGGCTTCTTGCCGAGCTCGGACTCCTTGACGATGGCGGGCTTGGCCGCCTCCCCCGCGGCCAGCCGGGCCGAGGCCAGGTTCAGCGCCGGGTGCACGGTGTCGCCGATGACGACGTAGACCCCGCCGGACTCCTTGCCGATCAGGATGGTGTTGCTGCCGATCTTGTCCTGCGGGCGCAGCAGCGCGAGCACCCCGCAACCGGCCAGCACCACGAGCGCGAGCACCAGCCCGACGGCGTACGCCCGTGACTGCGATTTCATCGGATCGTGCAGCATGCGAACGTCGCGCCGGACCAGCGCGTGCTCCATCCGCCGGACCAGGAAGCGGTACCCGCTCACCTGCCAGCGGGTGGTCGGTTTCGATGGCATGGTTCCTCCCCCGAACGGTGCTCCTACCCGCGCAACACAGTACAGTTCGCGGAGACTGCTTTTCAGTTCGGCCAGCGGAAACGGCCGACACCGGTGTTGCATGGGGGACGACGATGGCCGAACCTGTCGGCGCGGGCCCACGCCCGTTGCTCGGACGGATATCACTGCAGAATCTGCTGGTCGCGCAGATCATCGGGCTGGGGGCCGGATTGATCGCGCTGACCGTCGGGCTCGGGGGGCTGCCCGCGCTCGGCATCGTCATCGCCGCGGCCGCGATCCCGCTGATCCCCGTCGCCAAACACACCGTGCTGGACTGGATCTCGACCGCGTGGGGGTACTTCACCCGGCGCGGCTACGAGCTCGGCGACACCGTCGACTTCCGCGGCCCGGACGGCCGCTCGCACGGGCTGTACTGGGACGGCAGCCGGGTGGTGACGGTGGTCGAGGTGCTGCCCCCGCTCGGCGGGCTCACCCGGATCGCCCGCACCACCGTGCACGCCTCGCACCTGCTGCCGCTGCCCGAGCTCGCGCAGTGCCTGAACCAGCACGACATCCTGCTCAGCGGGATCGACATCATCAGCCACGGTCACCGCAGCCGCTCCGGCACCCCGGCGGGCGCGATCTACGAATCGCTGCTCGGGCCGCTGCCCGCGACCGCGCACCGGGCGGTCTGGCTGGCCATCGCCTTCGACGCGGTGCGCTGTCCGGGCGCGGCCGAGCGCCGCGGCGGCGGCAACGGCGGCGCCGCGCGCGCCGTCACCATCGCGACCCAGCGCATCGTGCGCGCGCTGGAGGACGCGGACTGCGCGGCCCGCATCCTCACCGCATCCGAGATCCGCGCCGCCGTGCTCCAGGTGACCGGCGGCTTCGACCCGCGCGAGCTGGCCCACCGCTGGCGCTACGCCGAGATCGGCAACGTGGTGAACATCGGCACCGCGGTCGACCCGCGACGGCTCGGCTCCGACCTGCTCGCCCAGCTCTGGGTGGCGCCGTCGCGCGGCACGACGGTCGCGGTCCGGCTGCGGCCGGGCAGCAATGCCGAGTCGGTGAGCATCGGCGCGGCCTGGCGGCTCTCCGCCCGCGAACTTCCGGAGCGGCCCAAGCTCTCCGGCATGGTCTCGATGCACGGCAGGCACCGGGACGCGCTGCTCGCGCACCTCCCGCTGGCCGTCCCCGGCGTGGACGAGACGGTGCCGATGGCGGAGTACCCGATCGAGGTGCTCGGCGCGCTGCACCTGCCCTCCTCCGGCTGCGGGCAGCTGATCGGCTCGGACGAGGAGGGCAACGGTGTCGCCATGCGGCTCATCGGCAGCGGCATCTCCACCGTCTACCTGGCCGGCGAGCTGTACCTGGCGCAGCAGCTGGTGTTCCGCGCGCTCGCGGTCGGCGAGCGCATCCTGATCCGCACCGACCGCCCGCACGCCTGGGAGAACCTGGTGACCACGATCGGCAACCCGGAGCGGCTCGGGATCGCGGTCGAGACGCACCAGTCGGACGCCGATTTCACGGCGGCGGTGGTGGACGGCGTGCTCGCCCCGCCCCCGCACGCCGGCGTCACCACCATCTACGTCACCGGCGACCCGTCGGCCTGGCCCGCCACCAGGCCGGACCTCTCGCTGCAGCAGCCGGGCGCGATCGGCAACCACGTCATCCTGCGCACCGGGTCCGCGCAGGCGCACCTGACGCTGGTCTCCATCCCGCGCGAGTCGACCTACATCGGGCAGCCGCGCGGCCGCCGCGCCATGGCGAACCAGTAGCGCTCAGCCGGGATACGGGTCGGCATCCCGCGCGGTGCGCAGGGCCCGGCCCCACCAGCTCAGCTGCCGCAGCATCCGGCCCGCGCCGTCGATCGCGGCGCCGTCGGCGGTCTCGCCCTCGGCGCCGAACTGCCCCCTGACCCGGTGGAAGCTCACCGACTCGCGAACCGAGACCATGTGTACCTCGGCCACCACCTGGCGCAGCTGCTCGACCGCGCGCAGGCCGCCGGAGACGCCGCCGTAGGAGACGAAGCCGACCGGCTTGCCGCGCCACTCGTGCTTGGCGCTGTCGATCGCGTTCTTGAGCGCGGCCGGGTAGCCGTGGTTGTACTCGGAGGTGACCAGCACGAAGGCATCGGCGGCGACCAGCCTGCTCCGGAAGAGCCGCACCGCGTCGTTCTCGGAGAGATCCTGCGGCAGCGGGAACTCGGCGAGATCCAGCGTCCCGGTGTCGAAATCGGGGTTCGCCCGGACCGTGCGCAGGAACCAGTCCGCCACGGTCGGCGCGAACCGACCGGCCCGGACACTGCCGACGATCACCTCGAGCCGCAGCGGCGACTGCGCCCGCCCGAGTCTGTGCACGCCGCTCACGGCAGCTCGAAGGGGAGCGTGACACCGTCGTGCGCCCGGCAGCGGGGGCAGGTATCGGTGCCATCGGTGGCGGCAACCGCGCGCCGGACGAGCTCCTTGAACGGCACCAGGTTCCGCTCGAACTCGGCGAAGACGTCGACCGCGTGCACGCCGTCGCCCTCTGCCAGCCCGGCGTCCAGGTCGGTCACCAGGGCCACCGCGGCGTAGCACATCTCCAGTTCGCGGGCGAGCACCGCTTCCGGGTAGCCGGTCATATTGACCAGGTCCCAGCCCTGCGCGGCGAACCAGCGGCTCTCGGCGCGGGTGGAGAAGCGGGCGCCCTGCACCACGACCACGGTGCCGCCCGACCGCAGCGGCAACCCCGCCACCTCGGACTTCGCCGCGGCACCGCGCAGCTCGTCGCAGTACGGGTCGGCGAACGAGACGTGCACGCCGCCGCCGTCGAAGTAGGTCTGCTCGCGGCCGGAGGTGCGGTCGACCAGCTGGTCCGGCACCACGACGGTGCCCGGCCCCCAGTCGGCGCGCAGGCTGCCCACCGCGCAGGGCGCGAAGATCCGGCGCACGCCGAGCGCACGCAGCGCCCAGAGGTTGGCCCGGTACGGCAGGGTGTGCGGCGCGAACTCGTGCTTCGCGCCGTGCCGCGGCAGGAAGGCGACCGGCCTGCCGGCCACCTCGCCGACCGCGATCGGCGCGCTCGGCGCGCCGTAGGGGGTCTGCACCTCGAGCTGCTCGGCGGCGCCGTCGAAGAAGTCGTAGAACCCGCTGCCACCGATGACGGCGAGGGCGGGCCTGCGGTCCGAAGTCATGGCTCGATTCTCCGTGGCGGCGGCGCGGCGCGGGCGGGCGGGGCCGGATGGGTGAATCACATCCGACCGGTCGGGCGAGCGCGGAGGGCGGCAGGATGGGCGCTGTGATGTCGCGGGCAGCGCTCGGCGTGTGGTTGACGGTGGCCTCCGGACTGGCCTTCGCGGCCTCCGGGCCGCTGGTGAAGGCGGTGCTCGGCGCGGGCTGGTCGGCGGGGGCGGTGCTCGCGGTGCGGCTCACCGGGGCCGCCGCGGTCATGCTGCTGCTCGCGGTCTTCGCCGACCCGCGGGGGCTGTGGGCGGGCCGCCGCGAGCTGCGCACCGTCGTTCCGTTCGGCGCCATCGGGGTGGCCGGGGTGCAGGCGTCGTTCTTCCTCTCGCTGGCAACGCTGCAGGTAGCTGTGACATTGATGATCCAGTTCCTGGCGCCGGTGGTGGTGATCGCCTGGCACTGGGTGGTCGGGCGCAGGCGGCCGAGCACCGGAACGCTGGCCGGCGCGGCGGTGACGCTGGCCGGTGCCGCGCTGGTGGTCCAGGTCTTCGGCGCGGGCAGCCCGGATCCGGCCGGGCTGGCCTGGGCCGGGCTCTCGATGATCGGCAACGCGGTCTTCTTCCTGCTCTCCGAGCGCAGTACGGCGCGGCTCAGCCCGGTCGCGCTGCTCGGCTCCGGGCTCACCGTCGCGGCGCTGACCACCTGGCTGCTCGCCGGAATCGGGGCGCTGCCGCTGGTCGTCGGCGCGGGCACCGCGCTCATGGACCACCGGGAGCTGCCGGTGCCGCTCGCGCTCACCCTGCTCGTCCTGGTGAGCACGGTGCTCGCCTACCTGTGCGGGGTCGCGGGCGCCGCCCGGCTCGGCGCCACGCTGATGTCGCTGGTGCTGTTGAGCGAGGTGCTCTTCGCGGTCGGGCTCTCCTGGCTGTTGCTCGGCGAGGCGGTGACGCCGGTGCAGCTGGTCGGATCGGTGCTGGTGGTGGCCGGTCTCGCGGTCGCGAACCGGGCGGCCGAGCCGGTGGTTGCTGTACCCTTGGGGGGTATCGAACCAGATGAGGAGGGCCGGTGACCGACGCCAGCCGCGAGCACGACCACACCGGGCACGGCTACATCACCGCGAAGGACGACTACCTCAAGCGGCTGCGCCGCATCGAGGGCCAGGCGCGCGGGCTGCAGCGGATGGTCGAGGAGGAGAAGTACTGCATCGACATCCTCACCCAGGTCTCCGCCATGACGAAGGCGCTGCAGGCGGTGGCGGTCGGGCTGCTCGAGGACCACATCAGCCACTGCGTCGTCGACGCCGCCGTCGCGGGCGGCCCGGAAGCGGAGGCGAAGATCAAAGAGGCGACCGACGCCATAGCCCGCCTCGTCCGCTCCTGAGCCGGAGGCCGGTGCCGCTACTCTCGCATCCGCCTCCGGCGGCTCGACTTGTTTCTGAGACGAGCCCAATCCGCGCGCGGCCACGAGCAAGTCGCCCAGCGCGAAAATCAGTCGAGCCGCCGGAGGCGGATGCGAGATCAGCCGCCGCAGCACCCCGGCCCGGGCACGGTGCGCATCTCCCGGGTCTGCGCGTTGCGCGCGGCGAGATCCGCGTCGGCGGGGTAGTCGACGGCGACAAGGCTGAGCCCGTGCGCCGGGGCGACGGTGATCGAACTGGACCGCTCCCGCTCGAGCAGCAGACTCCCGACCCACTCGGGCGTCCGCCGCCCCTCCCCCACAGCCAGCACCGCGCCGACCAGACTCCGCACCATGGACCAGCAGAAAGCATCGGCGCTGACGAAAGCGGTGAGCGCGTACCCGGAGTGCTCCCAGTCGTAGCGCTGCAACTCCCGCACCGTGGTCGCCCCCTCGCGCCGCTTGCAGAAGGCCGCGAAATCGTTGAGGCCAAGCAATTTCCGCGAGGCCACACGCATGGCCTCCACATCGAGGCCGCCCTTGGCGGCCACCACCCCGCGCGCGGCGAGCGGATCGGCACCGTACGGCGCGGTGGTCAGCCGATAGACGTAGTGCCGCCGCACAGCGGAGAACCGAGCATCGAAATCCGCGGGCGCGAGCCGGGCACCGGTGACCCGAACATCCTTGGGCAGGAACCGAGCCAGCCGATGCACCAGCTTGGCCCCGTCGAACTCCCCGGCGGTGTCGAAGTGCGCGACCTGCCCCTCCGCGTGCACCCCCGCATCGGTGCGCCCCGCCACGGTGAGCTGAACCGGCGAGCGGAAAACCTTGCTCAGCGACTCCTCCAGCACCCCCTGCACGGTCCGCAGCCCGGGCTGCCGAGCCCACCCGGTGAACTCGGTCCCGTCGTAGGCGATGTCGAGCCGCACGCGAACGAGCCCGCCCCCCTCGCGGGTGACGGGCTCGTCGCCGGAATCCGGAGTCAGCTCAGGATTCCTTCTTGTCCTCGGCGGCCTTGTCCTCGGCGGCCTCAGCTTCGGCAACCTCGGCCTCGGGCGCCTCGGCGGCCTCGGTCTCGGTCTCCTCGACCTCGGTCTCCTCGACGGCAGGCGCCTCGGCGACCGGCTCGGCCTTCTTGGAGGAGGCCACGCGGCGAGCGCGATCGGCCTCGTTGGACACGGTCTTCTCCCGGACCAGCTCGATCACGGCCATGGGGGCGTTGTCGCCCTTGCGCGGCAGCGTCTTGGTGATGCGGGTGTAGCCGCCTTCGCGACCCTCGAACGACGGGCCGATCGTGGCGAACAGCTCGTGCACGACGGTCTTGTTCCGGATCACCTTGAGCACCTCGCGACGGTCGGCGAGGGTGCCGCCCTTCGCCTTGGTGACCAGCTTCTCGGCGTACGGCCGCAGCGCCTTGGCCTTGGATTCGGTGGTCGTGATCCGACCGTGCTCGAAGAGCGCCGTCGCCAGGTTGGCGAAGATCGCCTTCTGGTGCGACGCCGACCCGCCGAAGCGAGCACCCTTCTTGGGCTTGGGCATGAGAATTACTCCTTATGAGAGGCCGCAGCCGGGGATGCCTCCCCGCGGACCTAGAGCTGTTCGGTCTCGGCGTAGTCCTGCTCGCCGCCGTCGGTGTCGGTGAACGTTCCGCTGTCGCTCCAGGTCCCGGTGTTCGCGTCGTACCCGACCACGGAGGACGGGTCGAACGAGGCCGGGCTGTCCTTCAGCGAGAGGCCGAGCGCGTGCAGCTTGACCTTGACCTCGTCGATGGACTTCTGGCCGAAGTTGCGGATGTCGAGCAGATCCGACTCGGTGCGGGCGACGAGCTCGCCCACCGTGTGCACACCCTCACGCTTGAGGCAGTTGTAGGAGCGGACGGTGAGATCCAGGTCCTCGATCGGCAGCCCGAACGAGGCGATGTGATCCGCCTCGGCGGGCGACGGCCCGATCTCGATGCCCTCGGCCTCCACGTTCAGCTCGCGGGCCAGGCCGAAGAGCTCGACCAGGGTCTTGCCCGCCGAAGCGAGCGCGTCCCGCGCGGTGATGGAGTTCTTGGTCTCGACGTCGAGGACGAGCCGGTCGAAGTCGGTGCGCTGCTCGACGCGGGTGGCCTCGACCTTGTAGGTCACCTTGAGCACCGGCGAGTAGATCGAATCGACCGGGATCCGGCCGATCTCCGCGCCGGACGCCTTGTTCTGCACGGCGGGCACGTAGCCGCGGCCCCGCTCGACGACCAGCTCGATCTCGAGCTTGCCCTTGTCGTTCAGGGTGGCGATGTGCATGTCCGGGTTGTGTACGACGACACCCGCCGGGGGCACGATGTCACCGGCGGTGACGGTGCCCGGGCCCTGCTTGCGGACGTACATCGTCACCGGCTCGTCCTCCTCCGAGGACACGACCAGGCCCTTGAGGTTCAGGATGATGTCGGTGACATCCTCCTTCACCCCGGGGACGGTGGTGAACTCGTGGAGCACGCCGTCGATGCGGATGCTCGTGACCGCGGCCCCCGGGATCGAGGACAGCAGGGTACGGCGCAGCGAGTTGCCGAGGGTGTAGCCGAAGCCCGGCTCGAGCGGTTCGATGGTGAACCTCGAGCGGTTCTCCGCCACGACCTCTTCGGTCAGCGTCGGACGCTGGGAAATCAGCATGGGATCCTCCTGTGTGGGCGCCCGCTATTTGACGCCTCGTGGTGGGGGTGTTGCGCGTGGCCGCCGCGGACGGCGGCCACGCACCAGCAGCGCTGACCTACTTCGAGTAGTACTCGACGATCAGCTGTTCCTGCAGCGGCACATCGATCTGGGCGCGCTCCGGCTCCTGGTGGATCAGGATCCGCAGCCGGCCCGGGAGCACCTGCAGCCAGCCCGGGAGGGGCCGGTCGCCGACGGTCTCGCGCGCCACCTGGAAGGGCAGCGTCGGGAGCGACTTCTCCTTGACATCGATGATGTCGTACTGGCTCACGCGGTAGCTGGGCACGTCGACCTTGATGCCGTTGACCAGGAAGTGGCCGTGGCTCACGAGCTGACGGGCCTGCCGGCGGGTGCGCGCGATGCCTGCGCGGTACACGACGTTGTCGAGGCGGGTCTCCAGCAGGCGGAGCAGGTTGTCACCCGTCTTGCCCTTCTGGCGGTTCGCCTCTTCGTAGTAGCGGCGGAACTGCTTCTCCATGACGCCGTAGGAGAAGCGGGCCTTCTGCTTCTCCTGCAGCTGGAGCAGGTACTCGCTCTCCTTGATCCGCGCCCGGCCGTGCTGGCCGGGCGGGTAGGGGCGCCGCTCGAAGGCTTTGTCGCCGCCGACCAGGTCGACGCGGAGACGCCGCGACTTGCGGGTGATGGGTCCGGTATAACGGGCCATGTCGTTCTACTTCCTTTCCCGCTATTAGACGCGACGCCGCTTGGGCGGACGGCAGCCGTTGTGCGGCTGCGGGGTGACATCGGAGATCGTGCCGACTTCCAGGCCTGCGGCCTGCAGCGAACGGATCGCGGTCTCGCGGCCCGAGCCCGGGCCCTTGACGAACACGTCGACCTTCTTGACGCCGTTCTCCTGCGCCTTGCGGGCAGCGTTCTCGGCGGCCAGCTGGGCGGCGAACGGGGTCGACTTGCGCGAGCCCTTGAACCCGACGTGGCCCGACGACGCCCAGGAGATGACGTTGCCGCTGGGGTCGGTGATCGACACGATCGTGTTGTTGAACGTGCTCTTGATGTGCGCGTGGGCGTGCGGGATGTTCTTCTTTTCCCTGCGACGCGCCTTCTGGGACTTCTTCGGGCCCGAGGCCCGGCTCTTCGGAGGCATCGGTTCCCTTACTTCTTCTTACCGGCGACGGTCTTCTTCGGACCCTTACGAGTGCGCGCGTTGGTCTTGGTGCGCTGGCCCCGCACGGGCAGGCCGCGACGATGCCGGATGCCCTGGTAGCAGCCGATCTCGATCTTGCGGCGGATATCGGCCTGCACCTCGCGGCGCAGGTCGCCCTCGACCTTGAGGTCGGAGGCCTCGATGTAATCGCGGAGCCGGGTCAGGTCGTCGTCGCTCAGATCCTTCGACCGCAGGTCGGGGCTGACCCCGGTGGCGGCGAGGATCTCGTGGGAACGGGTACGGCCGATGCCGAAAATGTAGGTCAGCGCGATCTCCATGCGCTTTTCGCGCGGGAGATCAACGCCCATGAGACGTGCCATCTGGCAGGTTCCTTAATGTTGCGGAGGTCTGCTCCCTGTCCATCCCCTCGTCTGGGGCACCGGCCTCCGTTCCGGTGGTGAGCGCACACGCCCGGGTGGATCTCACGACCCACCCGTTCCCAAGCGTGTGGCTGGCGCTGGGAGTTTCTTCGGTCAAGCCCGATCAGCGATCGGTGCTCGGTGGTGTCAGCCCTGACGCTGCTTGTGCCGCAGGTTCTCGCAGATCACCATGACCCGCCCGTGCCGGCGGATCACCTTGCACTTCTCGCAGATCTTCTTGACGCTCGGCTGAACCTTCACGTCCGTCCAATCTCTTACTGTGGCCCACGGTGTGTGGACACAACTTTTCCCCAGCCCGACGGCTGGGGAAGCTTCCTTCGTGCTCGCGGGGCGAGCCCGTCACTTGTAGCGGTAGACGATCCGGCCGCGGGACAGGTCGTACGGCGACAGCTCGACGACCACCCGATCCTCGGGAAGGATGCGGATGTAGTGCTGCCGCATCTTCCCGCTGATGTGCGCGAGAACCTTGTGTCCGTTCTCGAGCTCGATCCGGAACATCGCATTCGGCAGCGGCTCGACAACCCGACCCTCGACCTCGATGGCCCCGTCTTTTTTCGCCATGTCCTCCGCGATCCCGGTTACGCTCAACCTGGTGTGATTACTGCTCTGGTCCTACCGGCGCCTGCACCGCACCGTCCGAGCACCAGCGAACAATCGAACGTCGAAAACGGATCGAATGTTCCCGGGTGAACGCATGCCTGTAGGCGCACCGTCTTCCCAGGATACCGAGGGGCCGCCGATCAGGCAAAATCGCCCCTTCCGCGCCGCGCCCGGCCGGTCCCGTAAACTGACGCCCGAGTCCAGCGAAACGGTCCAGCACATCGAGGGGGACAGGTGAGCCGCAACGACGACGGCCTCCCCATGCTGCCGCCGTGGCTCTCGGAGAGCGAAGTCACGCAGGTCGGCTACGAAGCACCCGTGCAGAACCTGCCGTCCGACGACGACGCACCCGCGCCGCGCCGCTCCCGGTTCCGCGGTCGCGCCCCCGAGGGGGAGCGGCCCGAGGTCGGGCGGCGGGAGAAGCGGCGGCGTGGTTGGCGGCGCGGGGACGAGGCGCCCGCTGCCGTCGACGAGCAGGTCGAGTCCGAGGGGCGGGCGGGCGAGCGGCCGGAGCGGTGGGGCGTCGGGCGTGCGGAATCCGCGGGCGATTCGGAGCTTTTCGAGCCGCGGCAGGGCGGGAACGGCCGGGAAGGCTACGGAGCGCGGCAGGCGGAGTTCGCGCCGGGGGACGGTGGTTACGAAGCGCGGCCCGGGGAGAGTGCGCCGGTAGACGGTGGAGCCGGGCTCGGGCAGCGGGCCGGGTTCGCTTCGGGGAGTGACGAGTTCGGCTTCGGCGAGCAGCAGGCGCCGGGCAGTGGCGAGTTCGAGGCAGAGCTCTCCGTGCCGCAGGCGTCGGGGCGTGGCGAGTTCGAGGCGGAGTTCTCCGTGCCGCAGGCGTCGACGGATGTGCTGGGGCATCGGAGTGATTTCGGGCCCGCGGAGAGTCTTCCGAGCGACGATCGGAACGGGCGGGCGCGGCACGAACTCGTGGAGGCCGGGCCGGGCGACGAGGCGCTGCGGGATCCGCGCACCGGCGCGGTCGCGCCGGAGGAGAGCCCGCGGCCGACGCTGCCGACTCGCAACCCTTCGGTGCCGTCGAGCGCCTTCCAGCCGCTCGGCGCGGTGGCGAGCGCCGCGGGCGGATTGCGCGAGACGGCGGCGGTCAGGGAGCGCCGCAGGGCGCGGCCCGAACTGCCGCCACCGCCGGAGCGGCTGCCCGTGCCGAGCAACACCGCGGACGACGAGCTGGAAGAGGCCGCTCCGCACCGCGATCTGGCCGGGTTCCGCGAGGGGCTCTCCGCGCTGCACCGGGATGCCGAGCCCGAGGTGCAGCCCGCTCCGGACGAGCCGCTGGAGCGCGGGCAGATCGGCACACCCGACGTGCTCCCGCCGCGCGCCCCGGTAGCCCCGGCCACCGGTGGCAGCGTGCCGCCGTGGCAGGGGCCGACCGGCAACGGCGGCGTGCCCTACGGCCCCGCGCAGGCCGAACAGCCGGAGCGCGCACCGGAGGCGCCCGCGCCGGAACCGGACCCATCGGCCTACCGCTCCGCGCCGAGCATCCCGGTGGCACCGCAGCAATTCGACGTGCCCGCGGCGGGCCCGCTCTACCCGCCCGCTCCCCCGCACGCCGCGCCCACCGCCTACCCGACCCCGCCCACCGGGAACGGCTCTGCCGCACCGCTGCCCGCCCCGTCGCCGCAGCCCTACAGCACCGCGCCGACGAATCAGCCGCCCTCCCCCTACGGCACCGGGCCCGCGAACCAACCACCTGCCCCCTACGGCTCCGCTCCGACGAGCGATGCGCCCTACGGTCCCGGTGCGAACCCGGCGCCCCAGCAGTACGGCGATCCGAACCTGCTCCCGGTGAACCAGCAGTACCGGTCGGAGCCGAATCAGCCGCTCGCGAACCAGGTTCCGCCGCAGCACGGCTCGAGCCCGGATCAGCCTCCCCCGGCATACGGCCAGGACCCGAACCGGCCCGGACCGAATCAACCGCCGCCGCATCACTTTCCGGCCGCGCAGTACCGCTCCGACCCGAACCACCCGCTCGCGAACCAGGCTCCGCCGTACAGTGGCGACCCGAACCAGTTCGGCCCCGGGCCGAATCAGCCACCCGGGAACAACTTTCCGCCGTACGGCCCCGGCCCGGGCCAGCACCAGTTCCAGCCAGGCAGGCAGGTCAACGCCACCCCGCCGAACGTCTACGGCTCCACCCCGCCCCCCTCCCTGGACGACGTGCCCATGCGCCGGGCCAAGAAGTCGCCGGGCAGCGGCTGGCGCAAGGCCGTGCACCACGTCTCCGGTGGCGCCATCAACCCGGGCATGTCGGCCGAGGAGCGCCGCCTGCAGGAGCTGGTGGCCCGGATCCGGCAGCCGGTCCGCGGCGACTACCGGATCGCGGTGCTCTCGCTGAAGGGCGGCGTCGGCAAGACGACGACCACCATGGGGCTCGGCTCGATCTTCGCCTCGATCCGCGGCGACCGGGTGATCGCGGTCGACGCCAACCCGGATTTCGGCACGCTCTCCCAGCGGGTGCCGCTGCAGACCCGCTCGACCGTGCGCGACCTGCTGCTCGACCCCGCGATCCAGCGCTACTCCGACGTCCGCAGGCACACCTCGCAGGCCACCTCGCGGCTCGAGGTGCTGGCGAGCGAGCGCGACCCGGCGGCGTCCGAGGCGTTCAGCGACGAGGAGTACCGCGCGGTCGCGCGGATCCTGCAGCGCTTCTACAACATCATCCTGACCGACTGCGGCACCGGCCTCATGCACTCGGCCATGACCGGCGTGCTTGACACGGCGCACTCGCTGGTGCTGATCTCGTCGGCCGCCATCGACGGCGCGCGCAGCGCGGCGGCCACCCTGGACTGGCTCTCCCTGCACGGCCACGACCACCTGGTGCGCAATGCGGTGGTGGTGATCAACCTGCCGCGCGAGGGGTCGCCGACGGTCGGGGTGCAGCACCTGCGCGAGTACTTCCTGTCGCGCTGCCGCGCGGTGCACATCATCCCCTACGACGGGCACCTCTCCGAGGGCGCGGAGATCGACCTGCACCGCCTGCACAAGAACACCAAGCGGGCCTACGTCGAGCTCGCGGCGACGGTGGCCGACGAGTTCGCCGTCTTCCGCGGCTGAGCCCGCGCCGCGCGGGCCCTCACCACTCCGGGAGCCTGCGCCTGCCCTCGAGCACGTCGCGCACCAGGTCGTCGTAGCCGTCGCTCAGCTCGGCCAGGTGGTGCCAGGCGCTGTGCAGCCGGTCGTCGTCGGCGTCGAGGCTCATCAGCGCGCGGTGCGCGCGCACCGAGGACTCGGCGAGGCGGTCGATCACCGCGCCGATGGTCTCGGTGTGCAGGGTCGCGCCGAGCCGGTGCTCGGGCACGCTGCGCGCCACCCAGTCGTCGATCGCCATTACGAGTTCGCCTCTGCGGCGATCGATCTCGAGCAGCGCCGCCGACGCGATCGGCGACTCCGGGCCGCCGGGGCCGATGCGCCGCTCGTGCAGCACCGCCAGGTCGCGGGCGAACCAGAGCAGCGGTCCGCCCACCACCCGATGCCCCCGCAGCGCACGGAGAAGGAGATCGGAAAAAGGTAGCTGCCCCGTTTCCGAGGCCCGATCCCCCGGATCGGCACCCCTGGCCGCACCGGGAAAGGTCTTCACGACCGTAGAACTATCCGAACCTGCCACGTTGCCTCGCAGTCATCGCCGCACAACACCGGATCAGAACGTTCAGAACGTTCATTACACTAAACCTCAGAAAGACCCTGTCAAGCGAAGCCCCGCCCGCGACCGGAGCCCGTTTCCGAAGCGTTATGCAGCGGCGGTTCGGCCGAAATTCCTTGTCGGCCGATGGTTTTACTCGGAAGACCGATGGGTATGCGATGCCATCGACAAGCGTGTAACCACACTGTTGCCCAGCACCGAGGGAGCCCGATGGCGGACGGCCCGACCTACCAGCGCATCGCCGACCTGCTGCGCGAGCAGATCCGGGGCGGCACCTGGCAGCCGGGCGACCGCTTACCCAGCCACGTCGAGCTGGCCGAGCGCATGGGCGTCTCGATCACCACCGCGCGCCACGCCATCCAGGTGCTCGTCACCGAGAACCTGGTGTACACGGCGACCTCGCGCGGCACCATCGTGCGCAGCCGGGAGATCCTGGAATCGGTGGTCACCGACCACATCCGCCCGGACCGGCCGCGCTCGGCGCACGACATCTTCTCCGAGATCGCGCGGGCGGCGGGGCGCGAGCCGGCGAAGGAGTTCAGCGCGCGGATGGAGCCCGCGGGCGCCGAGGTCGGCGGCTGGCTCGGGGTGGCGCCGGATTCCTGGGTGATGGCCCGCACGGTGGTGCAGTACCTGGACAACGAGCCGTGGTCGTGGGAGGTCAGCTTCTTCGCGCGGGAGCTGGCCGAGGCGATCGGCGCCGACGTGCCGCACGACATCCCGGAGGGCACCACCCGCAGGCTGGCCGAGCGCGGGCACGGCGAGACCGCGCACCGCGACACCGTCTCCGCCCGGCCCGCGAGCGTGGCCGAGGCGGCGGTGCTGAACATCGTGCCCGGCACCATCCTGCTCGACCACCTGCGGATCGGCGCCAACCAGCGCCGGGTCACCAGGGCGACCAGGCACCGCTGCCTCGCCACCCGCAACCGGCTCGCCTACCAGCTGGGCGACCCGGCCGGGGTCGCGGTCATCGCCCGCACCCTGGAGTCGCCCGTGCCCGCCTCCGCTTCGTGACAGCGCCGGCCCCGGCCCGCGCCGTGCGGCCGGGAACGCTGCTCATCCGGCGTGCCCGCCGCGACGAGTTGGCGCTGCTCTGCCTGCTCCGGCTGCGCCGGACCCGCTGGCTGGTCGCGCGCGGCGAGGACCAGTGGACGGCGGCGGGGCGCGGGCTCGAGATCGCGGCCTTCGCACGGGCGGCCGGGCGGGCGATCGAGCGCGGCCACACCTGGGTCGCCGAGCTGGGTGGCGAGGTGGCGGGCACGATCACCGTCGACCGGCGCGCCGACCGGGACCTGTGGACGCCCGCCGAGCTCGCCGAGGCGGTGATCGCGCACTTCATGATCGTGGACGCCGCCTTCGCCGGGCACGGCATCGGGCACCGGCTGCTCGCGCACGCCGCCGCCCTCGCCCGCGGCGACGGCCTGGACTGGGTCCGGCTCGACGCCTGGACCACCAACGCCGGACTGCACGCCTACTACCGCGACGCCGGATTCCACCTCGCCCGGATCGCGGGCCCACCCGCCCACGGCCCCTCCCGCGCGCTCTTCGAGCGCCGGGTCGACACCTGGCCCACCACCCTGCCCGCGCTCCGCCACCCGGCAACCGGGTAACCGCGAGCGGAGGCCCCGCGGCTCGCCCTACAGCGGGGGCAGGTAGGCGATCTGCACCATCTCCTGCTCCCGGCTGCGCGAGACCAGCACCCCGCGCCCCGGGGGCAGCCGCATGGGCCGCACGTCGCCGATCAGCTTCCCCTCGTCCCGCGAGCCGCTCATGATCAGCGTCTCGACCGAGAGGTTCTTCAGCCCGCCGATGATCGGGTCGAAGAGCGCGCGAGAGACGCCGCCCATGCGCCGGGTGACGACGAAGTGCAGCCCGATGTCGCGGGCCTGCGGGAAGTACTCCATGAGCGTGGCGAACGGGTTGATGCCGCCGGTGACGACCATGTCGTAGTCGTCGACGAGCACGTAGATCTCCGGCCCGCTCCACCAGCTGCGCTCGCGCAGCTGCTGCGGGGTGATGTCGGAGTCCGGGATGCGCTTGCTCAGGTACCCGGCGACCTCCTGGATCATCGGCGCGCAGGTCTGCGAGGAGGTGGAGTACCCGGCCAGGTGCTCGCCCTCGACCACGCCGAGCATGGTGCGCCGGTAGTCGATCATGATGATCTTGGCCTCGTCCGGCGTCGCGTTCTCCACGATGCCCATGGCGATATTGCGCAGCAGCGTCGTCTTCCCGGACTCCACGTCGGCGAAGGCCATGAAGTGCGGCTCCGCCCCGAAGTCGAGGACCAGCGGTTGCAGCGCGGACTCGCCGAGCCCGACGACGAGCCTGGTCGGGCTCGGCTCGATCCCGGCCGCCGCGGCGGCGGCGAGCAGCTCGGCGCGGTCGAGCTGCTGCGGCAGCATCCGCACCTGCGGCGCCCGGTGCCTCGGGTGCACCAGCTCCAGCCCGGCGCGGGCGGCGGTGACGCCTTCGGCCACCGTCTCGGGGTTGGAGTCGGAGTCGAGCCGGGGCAGCGCGATGAGCATGTGCAGGTGGTCGGGGGTGAGGCCGCGGCCGGGTTTGCCGACCGGCACCTGGTGCGCGACCCGCCTGCCCATCTCCGAGTCCGACGGGTCACCGAGCCGCAGCTCCAGCCTGGTGCCGATCTGGTCCTTGACCACCGGGCGGATCTCGCCCCAGCGGTTCGCCCCGATCACCAGGTGGATGCCGTACGACAGCCCCTGCGCGGCGATGGCGTTGATCTGCGACTCCAGCGAGTCGAACTCCTCGCGGATCACGGCCCAGCCGTCGATCACCAGGAAGACGTCGCCGAAGCGGTCGTCGGCGAGCGGGTTCCCCGGCGAGGCCGCTCCCTCCGGAACATGCTGCGCGGCAGCGAATTTGCGCCGCCGGAAGTCGACCATGGACTCGATCCCGCGCTCGGCGAAGCGCTGCTCGCGCTCCCGCAGGAGTGTGGTCAGCTCGGCGACGGTGCGGCGCACCCGGTCGCCGTCGAGCCTGCCCGCGACCGAGCCGACGTGCGGGATGCCCGCGAGCCCGGCCATGCTGCCGCCGCCGAAGTCGAGGCAGTAGAACTGCACCTGTTCGGGGGTGTGCGTGGCCGCGGCGGCCAGCACGATGGCGCGCAGCGTTGTCGACTTGCCGGACTGCGGGCCGCCGACGACGGCCACGTTGCCCTGCGCACCGGCCAGGCTGACGGTGAGCACGTCACGGCGCTGCTCGTAGGGCTTGTCGATGACGCCGATCGGCATCCAGAGCTGGCCGTGCCGGTTCACCGGCGAGCGCCAGTCCGGGTCGGGCAGCAGCATGTCGACGGTCGGCGACTCCTCCAGCGGCGGCAGCCAGACCTCGTGCGCGGGCCTGCCGTGCCCGGTGAGCCGCTTGACCACCACGGTGAGCAGGCTGTCCGGGACGCCCTCCTCGCCCGGCATCGGCCTGCCGGGCGGTGGCGGCAGCTCGGGCCGCGCGCCCGCAGGCGGCGGTGGGGGCAGGCCGAGCGGGTCGTCGTCGAGCAGCGCGTCGGCGGGTGGCTCGGCCATCTCCACCGCCGCCGCGGTGAAGACCGTCGGCCTGCCACCGGCGACCGGCCCGCCCTCGTCGCCGCCACCGCCGAGCGGGGCCACGTACGGCCCGGAGACGTAGGAGGCGTTGAAGCGCAGCGGATCCGAGGCGTCGCTCTTCAGGTACCCGGAGCCGGGCACGCTGGGCAGGTGGTAGGCGTCGGTGATGCCGAGCACCGCGCGGGACTCGTTGGCGGAGAAGGTGCGCAGCCCGATCCGGTACGAGAGGTGCGACTCCAGGCCGCGCAGCTTGTTCTCCTCCAGCCGCTGCGAGGCGAGCAGCAGGTGCACGTGCAGCGAGCGGCCGAGCCTGCCGATCATGACGAACAGCTCGGCGAAATCCGGCTTCTGCGAGAGCAGCTCGGAGAACTCGTCGACCACGATGAAGAGCGCGGGCAGCGGGTCGAGCGGCACCCCGGCGGCGCGCGCCTTCTCGTAGTCGGTGACGTTGGCGTAGTTGCCCGCCGAGCGGAGCAGCTCCTGGCGCCGGTTCATCTCGCCCGCCAGCGCGTCCTTCATGCGGTCGACCAGCGCGAGCTCGTCCTCCAGGTTGGTGATCACCGCCGCGACGTGCGGCAGCGGGTCGAGGCCGAGGAAGGTCGCGCCGCCCTTGAAGTCGACGAGCACCAGGTTCAGCGCGTCCGGGGAGTGCGTGGTGACCAGCGAGAGCACCAGCGTGCGCAGGAATTCGGATTTGCCGGAGCCGGTGGCGCCGATGCAGAGGCCGTGCGGGCCCATGCCGTTCTCGGCGGACTCCTTGATATCGAGTTCGACCGGGGTGCCGTCCGGGGTGATGCCGATCGGCACCCGCAGCCGCTCGCGCGCGGTGCGCGGGCGCCAGACCCGGGCCGGGTCGATCTGCGCGGCGTCCGGGATGCGGAGCAGCGACATCAGCCCCGGATCGGAGACCGAGCCCTCGCCGAGGCTGACGATCTGCGCCGCGGTGGCGAGCCGGTAGCGGGCGAGGCCGCGGGCCAGCGCCGCCGCCTCGGCGACCTCGACGGCGTCGGCGGCGGCGAACCGCTCCACCCCCGCCGCGCTGCGCGCGGAGACGTCGCCGTTGCCGACCAGCAGTTGCAGGCCGCGGCGGGCGGCGAGCCCGCCCTCGGGGGCGGTTAGGTCGAGAACGGTGACCGAGTCCAGCCCGGACTCGCTGATCAGCCGCTCGCCGCCGTTCACGTAGCCGTCGTCGATCACGACGACCAGGTGCAGCCTGCCCTGGGTCGGCTGCGGGTTGCGCATGAAGCGGCCGCGCTCGAGCAGCTCCCCCTGCAGCGCCGTCTCCAGCTCGCCGAGCGAGGTGTAGAGCATCCTGGCGCTGCCCATGCCGTCGCGCTGGCTCGGATGCTGCAGGTGCGGCAGCCATTTGGTCCAGCCCCACGCCCCGTCCGGGTCGGCGCAGACGATGGCGATGGCCAGGTGGTCGGGGCCGTGGAAGGTGACCAGCTCCATGAGCATGGCGCGCACCAGCATCCGCGCCTCGTCGGTGGGGCCCTCGATGTTCAGCGCGGGGAAGGCGCGCAGCGAGACCGCGGTGGGCAGCGTGTGCACCACCGAGTGGGTGCGCACGAACCGGCGCAGCGCAACGGTGGAGACCGGCTCCAGGTCCTCCAGCGGGCCGGTCTCCGGGCGGGCCAGCTTGGTGGCGAGGCGGTGGCTGCCGATCCCGACCCGCACGTGCCCGAAGTCGGGGTCGTTGGGGCGGCGCTCCCACATCCGCCGCGTCCCGACCAGCGAGGGCAGGTCGGCCGGGTCGGGGTGGCTCCAGACCAGCGTCTCCAGCTGCTTGCCCCCGGTGCGCCTGACCTCCCTGCGGATCTGGTCGAGGTAGCGGAAGTAGTCCTTGCGCTCCTCGTTCAGCTCGACCGCGCGCTTGCCGCCGCCGCCCCGGTACCCGGCCATCATGCCGACCATCGACATGACCATCATCAGCGGGAACATCATCATGAACGGGTTGGCGAGCAGGTTGCGGCCCATCATCGCCATCATCGCGATCATGCCGACCATGGCGATCACCATGACCACCGGCATGAGCTTCATCATGAGCGGCGCGGGCAGCGGCCGCGGCACCTCCGGCGGCGCGGTCAACGCCACCTCGCCGCCGGGCGCGCGCGGCGGGGCGATGCGGGGGCGTCGGACGAAACCTTCGGTAGCCATGGGTCCTTCGATGGTTCGAGCGGGTCGGGCTGGCGGTGGCCGGGGTCAGGGGGCGAGTTCGGCCTCGATGTCCCGGCGTCTGCGCCGGTAGGGCAGGCTCACCGCGACGCCGATCGCCAGCCCCGCGAGACAGACGATCGAGCCGATCACCGCGATCCGGCGCGGCCGCGGGTCCGGCCCGGCCGGGTACACCGGCGCCGCGATCGCCCGGCCGACGTCCGCCGCCGCGCCGACCGGCTGCTCCGGCAGCGGCGCGGTGAGCGCGGCGACCGGGTCGATGAGCCCGGCGCCGACGGCGTCGTCGCGCCCGGTCCCCGGGCTCTGCGCGGTCCGGGTGATCCGATCCATGACCTGTTGGGCGTTCAGCTCCGGGAAGCGCGCCCGGACCAGCGCGGCCAGCCCGGCCACGTAGGGGGCCGCGAAGCTGGTGCCGTCCACGCTGCGGATGCCGTCGGTGGTCTGCACGCCGTCGACGAGTCCGGCCCCGCCCGGCTTGCTGTCCAGCGAGACGATGTTGCGGCCGATCGCCGCGACGCCGACCCACGGGCCGTGCAGCGACAGCTCGGAGGGCTTGCCGTCGGCGTCCACCGAGCCGACCGCGAGCACGTACGGGGTGAACCAGGCCGGGCTCGCCACGGTGCCGACGGCCTCCCAGCCGGTGCCCTCGTTCTGGTTCCGGCAGGCGCCGTCGCTCTCCACGTTGCCCGCCGCGGCGACCACGACCACGTTGCGCTCGTACGCGTAGCGCACGGCAGCGCCGAGCGCGCCGTCCGAGGAGTCCGAACCCGCCGAGCTGCAGGCGACCTCGGAGATGTTGATGACGGTGGCGCCCATGTCGGCGGCGCGCACCACCGCGCCCGCCAGGGTGAGCACGCTGCCGTAGCCCTCGCTGCGGATCTCGCCGCGCTCGTTGCGGTTGTTGCTGTCCTTGCGCTCGTAGGCCAGGCTGAGCTGCCGGATGGCGAGGATCTCGGCGTCCGGCGCCACCCCCGCGAAGGCGTCCTCGAGGCTGGGCTGCGCGCCGATGATGCCTGCGACCAGGGTGCCGTGGCCGTCGCAGTCGACGGTGCCGTCGCTGTCCGCGACGTAGTCGCCGCCCGGCTGCAGCCGGGGCAGCCGCGGGTGCCGGTTGACGCCGGTGTCGATCACCGCCACCTTCTGCCCACCGCCCCTGCTGAACTGCCAGGCCGCGGGGAGATCGAGCATGCGCTGCGCCAGCGGCGGCTCCTGCGGGGCCCCGCCGACCAGCAGCGGCTCGGCGCAGAGCGAGCGCTGCTCGGTCGGCTCCAGCGGCGCCGGCCTGCCGCTGAGCCCCTGCGCCGCGCCGAGCGCGCCCTGGTCGATCGGGGGCGGCCCGATCGCGGCGGCCGGGGCGAGCGTCGCCGCCAGGAACCCCGCGATGATCGTGACCGCCCCGGCCGTCCGGGTGAGCGGGCGATGCCGGGGGTGGCTCATATGTTCCGTGCCATCGAGTAGACGCCCATGATCCACAGCACCAGCGGGATCACCGCCACGATCAGCAGGTACTCGAAGACCTCGATGCCGCGCCTCGTCACCGGGGTCGCCTCCACGTGCGGCCCGATCACCCCGAAGGCCGCCGCGCCCGCGCCGAAGGCGAGCAGCAACCCCACCGCTATCAGCTCCAGCTCGCTGTCGCCGAGCGCGAGTCCGGCAATCAGCGTGACGATGATCACGCAGCCGGCGCCGATCAGCGTCACCGCCTGGAGCAGGTCGGCGAAGGCGCGGCCGCGCAGGCACAGGATGATCGCGGTGATCACCGCGAGCGTCAGCCCCTGCCAGCGCGCCGCGCCGAGCGGATCGGCGGCGCCGAAGGCCCCGACGACGGTCGTGATCGCGCAGGCGACGACGAGCCCGGACTGGTACCGGTTGGCCGCCCGCGCCCGCAGCTCCAGCCCGGCGGCCGACGGCAGCGCGGTGGCGCCGATGGCGCCGATGCCCTCCAGCGTCGGCCGCGGCTCGTGATCGGCCGGGTCGATCGCGGCGCCCGCGGTCGGCACCGGCGGGATCGGCAGCCGAGCCAGCACCGCGGCCAGCCTCGGCACCATCGAGACGGTGGCGATGCCGACGACGATCAGCCCGGCGGCCAGCTTGGCCAGCCCCGGGTGCCAGACCAGGTAGACCGCGGCCGCGCCGCCCGCCACCAGCGCCAGCGCGGCGACCGCGACGAAGAGCGCGGCGCCGGTGCCGGTCAGCCGGTACCCGAGCACCGCAGCGACCAGCACCACCGAGCTGCCGAGCAGCAGGTGCGCGCTGCCGAGCGGGCCGGGGACGAAGAGCGCGGCGCCCGCGAAGATCAGCAGCAGCCCGTCGGCGGCGAGCCAGGCCGCGGTGAGCTGGTCCCGATACCGCCTGGCCGCGAAGCCCGCGGCGGTGAAGGCCGCAGCGGCCGTCCCGGTCAGCGCGAAGGCGGGGGCGAGCGGGTCGCCGTGCCGCCGCGCCACGACAAGCAGCGCGAGCACCGCGAGCACGGTGAACAGCGACGCCACCAGCCCGGTCCAGCGCGCGGAGCCACCGGTCCAGCCGCGGAACTGGGTGGCGGTGAGCCGGGAGACCGCGTCGATGACGTCGTCGAAGAGCACCGGCGCCTCCTTGGCGGCGACGGCGCGGAGCACGAGCAGCTCGCCGTCGTACACCTCGGCCTCGTCCAGGGTGCGGCTCGGTGCGATGGCGTCCCGGCCGAGCCGGGCGAGGGTCCAGCGCTTGGCATCCAGATCGGTCGCGGCGTCGTCGGCTCCGGCCGGGTCCGGATCGCGCGAGCCGATCAGCGCGACCAGTTCACCGATATAACTCGCGATCGGGACGGTCGACGGCAGCCCGACGTCGAGCTGGGTGTCGCCCCCGATGACGGAGACGCGGGTGAGTTCCGGTTCGACAGCCCGGGTTCCCCCGGTCGGCGGTGATTCGATCAACGACGTTCACGCCCCCACAACAGCATCCGGGGCGTTGGCTTCCCGGCGCTCACAGGTAGATGACACTTGCGTTGCAGCCTGCTGGCAGCGGAACCTAATGTAACGGACAGACCAGCGCGCATGCAGTCCGTGAGGGCCGGTCCAGGTGAACTGAATGGCAACGGACGACGAAGATTTCGGGGTTCCAGAGCAATGACCGGCAATCGCCAAGCACAGAAGGCCTTCGACGCCGGAGTCCTTTCACTCGGAATCTCCCTGGAGGGGCAGGAATCGGCGCGCGATCTGGAGTACGCCAAGCTGGCGTTCCAGCGCGCGACCGAGTGGGACCCGGGAATGTGCGACGCGTGGCTCGGCCGTGCCGCCGCCGGGGAGCTCACCCGCGAGGTGCTGCAGAACCTGCACCGCACCAGCGTCGGCACGCTGCACCGCGAGCAGCGCCGGGTCGGGCTCACGCCGCGGCAGCTGGCCGGGCGCTTCCTGCCCGGGCTCTACATCGACTATCCGCTGGCGAGCTACACCGAGATCTGGCTCGCCTGGGCCGCCCAATTGATCGCGGACAAGGAATTCACCGAGGCCGAGCGGGTGCTGGACGAGCTGGCCGCGCACCGGCGGGCGCGCACCGACGACCCGGAACGGGAGGTGGACGACCGGGTCGCCGCCTACGTCCGCGGCGTGCTGCACTACCAGACCCAGCGCTGGCCGGACGTCATGGCCGTGCTGAACGGCTCCGCCGAGTGGCCGGACCCGTACCTGGCCGCGGGCGCGCACGTGATGGTCGGGACGGCCTGCGCGCAGCTCGGGCTGTTCGGCGAGGCCATCCGCCGGATGGAGCAGGCCGAGCGGGGCCCGATCCCGGCCGCGCGCTCGACCGCCATGTTCTGCCGCGGGCTGTGCCTGCGCGAGACCGGCAGCGAGGAGGAGGCGCAGGCGCTCTTCGAGAAGGTGTACTCGCAGGCACCGGATTTCGACGCCAACACCGCGGCCATGCGCGACCGCACCTACCGGATCACGGTGACCTCGCGCGAGTCCATCGATGCCCGCACCGACCGCTGGGACCCGGTCTCCTCGCCCTCGATGGAGCAGATGGAGCAGGCCGAATCGGCGGACCGGGCCAAGAAGATCCTGGCCGAGGCGCGCGCGGAGCTGGATTCCCAGATCGGCCTCGGCTCGGTCAAGACCCAGGTGGCGAAGCTGCAGTCGAGCGCGCAGCTGGCCAAGATCCGCGCGGAGAAGGGGCTCGCCAGCGCGCCGCGCGGCCAGCACCTCGCCTTCACCGGCCCGCCCGGCACCGGCAAGACCACCATCGCCCGGGTGGTCGCCAAGATCTACTGCGGCCTCGGGCTGCTCAAGACCGACACGGTGGTCGAGACCAAGCGCGCCGACTTCGTCGGCCAGCACCTCGGCTCCACCGCCATCAAGACCGAGGCGCTGATCGACACCGCCATGGACGGCGTGCTCTTCATCGACGAGGCGTACACGCTGATCCAGGCCGGGCTCTCCGGCGGCGACGCGTTCGGCCGGGAGGCGGTGGACACCCTGCTGGCCCGGATGGAGAACGACCGCGACCGGCTGGTCGTCATCATCGCGGGCTACGACGGCGAGATCGACCGCTTCCTGGCCAGCAACGACGGCCTGGCCTCCCGCTTCGCCAAGCGCCTGCAGTTCCCCTCGTACACCGCGGACGAGCTGGGCGCGATCGGCGCGGTGATCGCGGGCAAGCGCGATTCCCAGCTCTCCGACGAGGCGGCGGCGCTGCTGGTGCGGGTCTGCGCACACCTCTACGACCTGCACAGCACCGATCAGAGCGGGCAGCCGCGGCGCGGCGTCGACCTGGCGGGCAACGGCCGCTTCATCCGGAACGTGATCGAGGCGGCCGAGGAGGAGCGCGAATTCCGGCTCGCCAACGACGAATCGCTGGATCTGAGCAGCGTCGACGACGACGTCCTGATGCGCATCGAGGAGCCGGATATGCGCACCGCGCTCACCTCGCTGCTCGCCTCGCTGAACATCCCGGCCGGCGACTACTAGCGGATCGGCTCCTGCGGCAGCTGGTCCCGCGCCACCAGGGCGTCCCGCTGGCTCAGCGTGGGGCCGGGCACCAGCTGCCCGACGATCGCCCACGGCGCCATCCGCGGCTGGGCGCCGAGCCCGAGCACGCCTGCGGCGGCGGTGTCGGGGACGCCGTACCTGATGCCGCTGTCACTGACGTAGAACAGGCTACCGCGCCGCGGGCTGCCCGGCTCCAGCCCGGTCATCTGGACGTACTCGCCGGAGCCGGGCGCCAGGTAGACCTCGTCCACCCGCTCGCCGGTGCCGTCCGCGGTCGCCAGCCGCACCGCGGCCGCCGACTCCGGGATCGGCACCCTGGTACCGGCCAGGATCGTCACGACGGCGCGGTCGGCGGGGCCGTCACCGGCGCCGTCGGCCGGTGCGGTGCCGGGGTCCTTGGCCCAGGAGACGCAGGAGACCGGGGCGTCCTCGGCGTGCACAAGCGCGGGCTTGCGCGCCGGGAAGTGGTCCAGCGGCAGCGCCCTGACCACCGGAACCTTGTCCAGCACATCGGGGGCGAGCGCGGGGACCTCGCTCAGCCCGTGCGAGTCGGCGAAGCGCAGCACCTGGGCGGCGAACTCGCCGATCGGCTGCAGCCCGTCGGCGAGCACCAGGTAGCGATCCGAGCCGTCGACGGCGGCGCCGGGGATCGCGACCACGCTGCCCACCTGGTACCGCCCCAGCGGGCCGGGCCCCGGCGCACCGGCATTGGGCACCGCGGGCACGGCGAGCGGCGGGACCGGGGTGGTCGCGCCGAGCAGCCCGGCCCCGACCGGGCGCGGTGTGATGCCGCGCAGTTCGAGCGCGCGGGCGAGCACCGAGTTGCCCGGGTCGAGCTCCGCGCGCTTGCCGTCGTAGAGCAGGAAGCTCTGGCCGTTGCGGCGCACCAGCATGGCGTCGCCCGCGCCCAGTGCGCGAGCGCGCTCCCCGAGCTCGGGACGGCCGGCCAGTACCGTGGTCCGGCCGCCGGAGGCGGAGGCGGCGCTGCCGCCCGCGGAGAGCGAGATGGTCTCGCAGAGCGTCCATTCCGAGCGGTCGCCCTGCTTCGAGCCGGGCAGCACGCCCGGTGCGCCCGGGATGCCGAGCATCGGGCCGCGCGGCAGGTCGCCGAGTTTGGCGTCCTTCACCGACTGCGGCTCGGCCGAGCTGCCGGTGATCAACCGGGCGGAGGCGAGGTTGAGCACCGGGTGCAGCGTCTGCTTGCCGTCCTGCCCCTGCACCACCACGTAGAGCGCCCCGCTCTGCTTGCCGGAGACGATCAGCGCGTCGCCGATGGCGCCCTGCGGGCGGATCAGCCCGAGAATGGCGGCGCCGGCGACGATCAGGATGCCGAGCACCAGCCCGACCAGGAGCGAGCGGATCTGCGAGCGCATGGGGTCGTGCAGCATGCGCACGTCCCGGCGGACCAGGGCGTGGTCGAGCCGGCGCAACAGGAATCTGTACCCGTTGACCTGGGCCCGGGTCGTCAGCTGGGCAGGCACTCGATCGCTCCACCGGGAACCGTCACAGCCGACACGGTACCGTAAGCCGAGGACGGCCCGGAACCGCTGACGTGCAGAGCATTTCGACCGGGGCCGCATGTTTCGAACAGGAAAACGCGATGACGACGGTGACCGACGAGACGATGAACAACCGTGATCCGGACGAGCGCGATCCGGACGAGCGCGCGGCAACCGAGCCGGAGCCGGAGCACCCGGCCACCGGCTCCCCCTACGACCGGCTGCGCGACCCGGCGTTCTGGCTGTTCCGGATCTTCCCGCTGCGGCTGGTGATTCCGTCGGTGCTGGTCGCCGCGGCCCTGGCCTGGGTCGTGCTCGCCACGACGGCGCACGTGCTCGGCGCGGTCGCGGCCGGGGTGCTGGCCGCACTGCTCCTGCTGGCGCCGATCCGGGGGCGGACGCTCGCCGCCCGGATCGCGGGCGCGCTCGGCCGCAGACGCGATCGCGGGCTGCCCGCGAACTGGGCGAGCTCCGGCGAGCCGTTCGACGTCCCGGTGAGCGAGGGCGGCGGCTACGGCATGCGCTGGGACGGTGAGGCGCTCGTCACCATGCTGCGCATCGATCCGCCGCCGGACAGCCTGACCCTGCTCCGCCCCGGCGCGCTCGACACCGACCAGCTGCTCCCGCTGGCCGAGGTGGCGCGGTGCCTGAACCAGTTCGACCTGGAGCTGGCGGGCATCGACCTGATCAGCACCGGCGCGCGCACCGCGGGCACCGGGGTGGCGGCGCGGCTGTACGAGCGCATCCTCGGCCCGCTGCCCGCCATCGCGCACCGGACCGTGTGGCTGGTGCTCCGGCTGAACCCGCTGGTCAACGCGGACGCGGTGGAGAAGCGCGGCGGCGGGAGCACCGGCTCGCTGCGCGCAGCCATCATCGCGACCCGGCGGGTGGCGAACCGGCTGGCCGCGCTCGACATCGCGACCTCGGTGCTGAGCGCCGCCGAGATGACCGCCGCGCTGCGCAGCCTGACCCACGGCACCGAGCTGGAGCGGGTGGTGGAGACGCCGAGGGGGCTGCGCAGCGGCGACCGGCACCTCGCGCTCTACCGGGTCGAGGCGGAGGCGGTGCAGCCGGAGGGGCTGGCCGAGATCTGGGCGCTACCCAGCCTCTCCACCACCGTGACGCTGCGGCTGCGCCCCGGCGCGCACAAGCCGGAGACCAGGCCCGATCTCATCGGCACGGTGTTGCTGGAGGCGCTGGTGCGGCTCGACACCGACACCGAGCCGGAGGCGGCCCCGCTGTCCAGCCTGCGGCCGCTGCCTGGCAGGCAGCTGCGCGCGCTGACCACGAGCATCCCGCTCGGCGACGCCGGGCGCCCCGACCCCGCCGACGCCTACCGCGGCACGCTGACCGCGCTGACCGGCATCGCGGTGCCGACCGCGGGCTGCGGGCAGCTGATCGGCGCCGACGAGCAGGGCCGCGGCATCGCGGTACCGCTGATCGGCGAGGGCACCAGGCTCGTCGAGGTGGTCGGCAACCTCGACCTGGCCCAGCAGGTGGTGCTGCGCGCCATCGCGCTCGGCGCGCACGGCGTGGTGCACACCGCCCGCCCGGAGCGCTGGCAGACCATGGTGGCGGCGCTCGACACCCCCGGCATCCTGACCATCGCGCCGCGCGCCGCGGGCGCCAGCTACCACCCCGCCAGCACGCCGCCACCGCCGGCGGCGCCCTACCCGAGCACCACCGTGCTGGTCTTCGACGGCGTGCCGCCGACCACGCACGCGGGCGGCGCCACCATCGTGCACATCAGGGAGGGCGGCGAGCCCGCCGCGCTGGAGCCGGACATCACGCTGCTCCAGGACCCGGCGGCGCTGAACCGGATCACGGTGCGCACCGGGACGGCGGAGACCACCGTGTCCATGGTGACCACGCCGGCGGAGATGGAGTACATCGGCGAGTCGCTGGCCGCCCGCTGACGACGAGGCCGGCCGGGGCGCGCCCCGGCCGGCCTCGGTTGGCTGCCGTCAGAAGGCGGAGAAGCCGTCACCGACCCGGCCGTCGGCCTCGAGCGCGCGGCTCAGCGCGTTCTCCACCTCGGCGGCCAGCTGGTCCAGCTTGGACAGCGTGTCATCGAGCTCGGTGTTCACGTTCTTGTTGGCGTTGTCGAAGTTGCTGATCGCCTGATCACCCGACAGGTTCTGGCGGAAGAGATTCGCGGCGTCGTTCAGCTCCTGGATCTCACCCTGGATCTTGCTTCCGTTGGTCTTCAGCTCGTCGTACAGGGCGTTCATGGTCGCGGGGTCGTACAGAATGGTCATGGCTCAGTCCTTCGGTTGAGTTTCGGGGCCGTGGTGGCGGATCAGGCCTGCTGGTCCATGTTGACGAGGGTCGCCTTGCCCGAGGCGACGGCGGCGGTCAGCTCGTCCAGCTTCTGGTTGAGCCGGGTGGCCTCCTCGTCCCAGGCCTGGGAAACCTGGATGAACTTGTCGTTGGCGTCGCCCTTCCAGCCCGCCCGGGCCGCGTCCGACGCGGCGTCGACGGCGCTGACGGACGCCCGGAGGGCGTTGATGGCCTGGTCCATCCGGCTTTCGACCTGGGTGATGGCGTCGGCCTCGACACCGACCGCCCCTGCGCCGCCACCGAGAGTAGTGTGAGACATGATTCTGACCTTTCGTCATCCGTGCTGTGTGAAGCCGAGACCCGCGCCGGAAACTGGAAACCGGACGAATCCCACGGTCTTTCGCCACGACGTACTCCGCGCGGCGAGATAGCTAGCGGGGTAGCCACCTCCCATCGGGCAGGCCCTCGATCAGGGTGGCGATCGCCTGCGCCACCCGATGGTCGGTGCCGGTGGTGACCGTGGTCCAGAGGCGCCGGTCCGGCGCGAGCGCGGGGGCCGCGACGATCCGGCCGCGGTCGGTGTCGTACACCGCGACCGCGCCGGGGGCCCGCGCGGTGCGCCCGTCCTCGTGCGCCAGCGCCACGATCTCGGTGCGGGCGCGGGTACGGGCGAGCGCGGACCCGAGCCGGGTGGCGTCCCGTTCCGGCGCACCGGAGGCGTAGAAGGCATCGATGTGGTCGCTGACGGTGACCGCGGCGTCCAGCCGGTCGGCGAGTTCGTCGGCGGGCGCGCTGAAGGCGGGGACGTCGGCCGGGGTCAGCGGGCCGAGCGCGGCCAGCAGCGGCGTGCCCGCCGCGGAGTTGGAGCCGTCCAGCCAGAGCGATCGCACCTCGTAGCGCGCGCCGTCGCGCACGGCGACGGCGTGCTGCTCGCCGCGGCGCGCCAGGCAGCTGCGCCGGGTGCCGTCCGAGGTCACCGTGCGCGCCGCGAGCTGGCGGTCGGGCTGGGCGAGGACGAAGAGCGCGCCGGCGAGCTCCGCGTCGACCTCGCCGGTGCCGTCGATCAGCCCGGCGCCGGTCAGCTCGGCGAGCGCCGCCTCCTGGGCGATCCGCCAGTCCGCGTAGGAGTCCTGCTCGGGCCCGACGGCGAGCACCAGCGGCATGGTCTGCACGCCGAGCCGGTGCGCGACGGCGAGCAGGCCGTCGTTGGTCAGCGTGGTCACGGTGCCCCCTCCGCCCGGCCGCCGGGCGCGACCTGGTGGCCGCCGGCGGCGACGGCGCCGAGCACGGCGGGCGCCGCCTGGATGGCCGCCTCTTCGCCGAGGTGGTCGTCGGTCTCGCCGGGCAGCGCGGCGCGCGGGAAGCGGCCTGCCTCCTGGGCGGCGCCACCGCCCTGCGCGAGCGGCGTCATCGGCATCGACTGGCCGCCGGGGGCGGCGGGCACCGGCGTCGCGCGCGGGGCCGTCTCGACGGCGGCCGTCGCCGCCTGCGCGACCATCGGGGCGCGGTAGCCGCCGAGTTCGCGCACCGGAAGGGCCGGGATCCCGATCATGGGGATCGCGGGCATCCCGAACGCGGCCGGGGACATCTTCGCGGTGGCACCCGGCGCCGTTGCCGCCGAACTCGCCGCCTGCTCGGCCTGCAGCGGCTGCTCGGGGGCGATCCGCGGCGGGTGCTGCTGCTCCCAGGCCAGCGCGAGCGGCTCGGTCGCGGCCTCGTAGCTGCGCATCACCCGGGAGGCGACCGCCTTGGCCTGGTCAGCCTCGGTATCGGTCTGCGCGGCCACCGCCTTGATCGGGCCGCCGAGCGCGGCGCCGATGCTCTCCACCGCGCGCTGCGCCTGCTGGATGGCCTCGATGTCGACCAGGTTCGGCATCGCGATCATGGCGATCTCGTAGGCGGCGACCTGCGCCTGCATCCGGGCGGCGTTGGCCGCCGCGGCGCCGGCGACATCGAGCAGCCACTGGCGCAGCGCGGTGATCGCCTCGATCACCTCACCGCTGCGCCCGGACTGCCAGGCTCCGCGCAGCTCCCCGAGCGCGTGCTCGTACTCCAGCACCGCGGCGCCGAAGGCGGCGGCCAGCCGAGTCCACGCCTGCGCTGCCTCGGCCATCGGGACCGACCCCGGCCCGGTCGACAGCTCCTCGGCCAGCCGCTGCGGCGGGCGCGCCTCCCAGACGACGCCGGTGAAACCCGGCTGCGGTGGTTCGATCATGGCTACGCGGCGCCTTTCGGGAGCGGGGATTCAGGCGTTGGCGGGGCGGGAGCCGGTCTCCAGGCTGGCCACCGTCTCGGTCTCCAGCCGGCCGAACTCGACGGACTGCTGCCGGAGCACCGCCGCCAGCTTCCGCACCTCGTGCACCCCGGCCTGTGCGCTGCCCAGGTAGGAGGCGGCGACGTCGTTGCTGGTGACGGCGGCCCGGCCGGACACCTCGTCGACGCCGGCCGGCGGGATCCGCAGCGCCTCCTCGACCGCCTGCAGCTCCGCCGCGAGCCGGTCAGCCAGCCCGTCCAGGCCGGTGGAGGCGCGCGCCGCCGCCTCCGGGTCGAACCGGACGCCGTCGAATCCCTGCACCGTGCTCTCGCCGCTCATGTCTGCCTCCTGGTCGTGCCCTGTCGAAGTGATCGCCGCCGGACGGTGGTCCCGCGGTCAGAGTCTGAGATCGCGGTCCGGTGGCGGTTCCACGTTCGGCACGGTGGCGCCGACGACCGGGAGCGTGACCCCGTCGATCCGGCCGACCACCTCGTCGCCGTTGCTGCCGGTGACCAGCACCCCGCGCACCCCGTCGGTGCTCGACTCGCCCTCCCTGGCCAGCCCGGCGCCGCCGAGCGCACCCGCCGCACCGCCGGCGGGCATGAAACCGCCGTTGCCGCCGTGCCCGCCGCTCGCCGCGGCCGGGGCGACGGCGGCGGGAGCCGCGGCGGTGCTCGCGCCGGTGAGGCCGCCGACGGGGCCGCCCGCGGCCCTCGTCCCCTGCCACGGGCTCAGCGGCGCCGGCGCGGCGGCGAAGCCACCACCGCCGCCGAAACCGCCACCGCCCGCACCGGCGCCGCCACCGCTCGCGGCGATCGGCTTCGCCGGATCATGGCGCGGCGCCTCGTCTTCCGGCCGCACCGGCGCCAGCAGCGCGGTGTGCGCCGGCTTGGCGGCGGTCTGCGCCACCGTGGTCGCGACCTGGGTCGCGGTGCTGAGCAGCGGAGTCAGCATGCCGAGCAGCTGCGAGAGCTGCTGCGCCCCGTCGACGCCCTTGGGCGCACTGGTGACGGCCACCTTCTGCCCGGCCCCGGTCATACTCGCGCTGTGGCCGAGCATCTCGGCCTTGGTCTTCACCGTGATCGCGACGCCCTCGGCCGCCGATTCCACCGCCGAGGCAACCAGGAAGGCCATCCCCGGTCCGCTGGTCGCGTAGAGCGGCGCGGCGGCGAGCGTCGCGGAGAATTTGGCGATCACCGCGGCGAGCTCGGCGGCACCGATGAAGACGCTGGTCGCGCCGTTGCCGATGATCGCCTTCTCCTGGGTGCTCTGCGTGGCCAGCTCGGCACCGTCGGCCTGCGCCTGCCCGGCCTTCGCCGCCGCCTGCTCGGCCGCCATGCTCTGCCAGACCTGCATGACCGCCTGCAGCGCGGTGCTGCCGAGCTGGGTCACCGACTGCAGGATCGTGCCGACCTGCTGCAGCATCTGGGTCGGGTCGGCGGGCGGCGCGGGCGCGGCGGCGGGGTCGGCGAGCACCGGTTGCGCCACCGGCTCCGGCAGCTTCCCGGTGCCGAAGGCGGCGGCCAGGTCGGTGAGCGGGCGCATGAGCGCGCTCAGGTCGAGCACCGGCAGCGGCGGCAGCCCGGGCAGCGGCGGCAGCGCGGTGAGGTCGGGCAGCGCGGGAAAGCCCATGTCGTGCAGGATCTCGCCGACCGGGCGGTCGAGCATGGGCGCGAGCGCGCTGCCGCGCAGCAGGTCGAGGACCGTCGGATCGACCGGCGGCCCCTGCTCCTGCCCCGGCGCGGTCATTGCCGCTCGACGGCTCCGATGGCCGCCCCCGACGCGCTGTCGGTCGCCTCGTACGTGGCCGCCGCCTCGTAGGCGGTCAGCGCCGTCCCGGCGTGCACGCCCGCCAGTTCGAGCAGCGACGCGATGTGATTGGCCTGCGCGACCGCGTAGGCGGCGAGGAACTCCTGGCCGATCAGCCCGAAGACGGGGACGACGGCGGCCACGGTCGCCACCTGGTCGACCGCGCCCGCGGTGGCGATCCCGGCGGCCATCGACGCCGAGGCGTCGCCGTACCGGCGGACGGCTTCGGGCACAACTGCAACGTGATTCATGACAAGCGTCCAATCCCGAAACATGCCAGCATGTTTCGCTCTACGTTAGCGACCGGTGACCCCGCACGTCGTGCATCTCCCGGTTAACTTTCGATGACCACTGGCCGACGGTCACCGGTTTTGCTCGGCGTTGAAAGCGGTGATCAGCCCACCCCTTTCGGCGAAAGCGCAAGTCACGGCGGCGCGTGCGGTGGCGACCAGGGCATGCTCGAACTCGGCAGGCGTGAGCCTTGCCACAGCGCCGGTCAACCGCAGATCCAGCAGCGCGCCGTTGCCGTCCACCTCGACGGTGATCGCGCCGTCCGGCGACGTCTCGGTGGCGCGCACGGCGTTCATCGAGTCGCCGAGGTCGCGCAGCCGGTAGATCTGGTTCTGCACGCGGGCGAGCAGTTCGTCCATCGTGTCGACCATCGGCCCTCCTTCGTCGGTGTCGGTGCGGTTCTCAGACCGAGCGGAGCCAGCTCTGCGGCTCGGTCTCGTACTCCTGCTCGGCGACGATCTCGGCGGCCACCACCTCGCGCTCGGTCGGCAATCCGGTGCGGGCCAGCATCTCCGGGGTGAAGCCCGCCGCCCGCAGGTGCTCGCGGCGGGCCAGCCCGGCCCGCGCCGCCGACTGCCTGCAGAGCCGCAGGATCTCCGCGGCCAGCTCCCCCGGATCGCGGCGCAGCTGGTCGGGGTCGAGCGTGATGCCGAGCGGGAGGCCGGTTTCGGTGGTACGCACCGCGATCGACCCGGTCACCGTCGACGCGCTGAACTCCGCCGGGAAGCCGGGCTCCGCGGGCCGGTCGTCGGTCATCTCGGATTCTCCGTTCGTCATGCGCGGTCGTCCCGGATCGCGCGGACGATCTCCGCGATCCCGGCATCGACCAGGCCGGTCATTCTGGGTCGGTCGGCGGGTACGACGGTCATCGGCCGGCCGGGCACCACGGCGTATCTGCCGTCGTCGGTGAGGTCGCGCCAGTACAGGTGGACCGTGCTGATGCCGCGCGGGCCGAAGCGGGAGCTGCCCTGCTGCACCGTGATCGAGCCGACCTGATCGAGACGGGCCCGCTCGAACTCCGCGCTCCGGCCCGCCGCCGGGTCGGCCGCGGTGTCCCGGACCAGCGACCGCCGGTCGTCGTAGTCGTGATCGCCCCGGTCGACCGGAGCCGAGTAGACGAATCCGGGCTTGCGCCCCGCCTCCCGGTCGGGCAGGGCCGCGGTCACCACCGCGCCCAGTTCGAGCACGTCCTGCTCGGTGATGGTGTAGCCGGCCGCTTCGGAGCCACTCCGCCCGGGCAGCTGGGTGATCAGGAAGCCGCGATCCCCGGTGCGGGTGGCCAGCATTCGGAGCCTGGCCGCCGGCTCCGCCGGGTCCGTCCCGCTCATTCCGGACACGACGAGCCGGATGTCGGGCCGGGTGACGGCGTCGAGCACATCATCGATCACTCCGCCGAGCCGCGCGCGGACCTCGGCGACCGCCTCGGCCCTGCGCCGCCTGCCCGCACCCCAGGTGGATCCCGGCTCGGGCAGGTGGAAGAAGGGCTCGGGCACCGACTCCCGGCGCGCCGCCCACAGCCCGGTGAACTCCACCGGCGAGAGCTCCCAGCCGCGCGTCATTGTTCGACGATCGGGCGCACGACCACCGGCGCCTCCCCGAACGCCTCCTCGAGGTGCTCGGACGAGTCCAGGTAGTCGGCGCGCTTGTGGTCCTTCTGCTGCCCGCCGCCCTGCGCGCCGCCCGCGCCGCCCATCGGCATGCCGCTCATCGGCGTCCCGGCGCCGGGCGCGATCCCGGCCCTGGTCGCGGTGAACTCGGCCGCCGGAGCCGCCCGCGGGAACAGCTTCGACGCCTTGTCCAGGTTCTGTAGCGCGGGCCGTTCCCCACCGACACCACCGCCGACACCACCGCCGCCGCCGCCGACACCACCGCCCGCGCCCCCGCCGCCCTTGCCCGCCCTCTTGACCTGCTCGGACAGCTCGGACAGCGCGGGAATCGCGGGGACGCCGCCGGGGAGTCCGCCCAGCTGGCCGAGCTGCCCCAGCTGCTCCAGCTGGCCGAGCTGCTGGCCGAGCTGACCGAGCTGCTGCCCGGCCTGCTGGCCGAACTGCGCCAGCTGCTGCCCGAGCTGCTGCGCCGCCTGCGCACCCGGCGCACCGCCCTGCGCACCCTGCTGGCCGGCCAGCGCCCGCTGCTGCTCCGGCGTGAGCCCGTTCTGCCCCTGGCCATCGCCCTGCCCGGTGCCGTCGCCCTGCCCCTGCCCCTGGCCCTGCTCCAGCTGCGCGATCTCCTCGGCCGTCGGGAGCAGCCGATCCTGCATTCCGGCCAGCTGCTGCTGGCCTGGGTTCGGCCCGCCGCCCCCGCCGGGCACACCGCCGCCCCCGCCACCGCCACCGCCCCCGCCGCTGTTCCCACCGGGACCACCCGGCACCTGCGGCTGCTGGCCGGTGGTCGGCGCGATCGCGGGCGGAAGCACCGCGATCACCTGGGCCGTGTGCTCGATGCCCGGGCCGTAATCCTTGTTCATCACCCGGACGTAACCGGTGTGCGCCTGCTCCTTGCGGCGCTGGTCGAACTGGACCACCGTCTCCCCCGGATTGCCCGTGGTCGGCAGCGAGTCGTTCACCTGGAGCAGCTCGACGCCGGTGGTGTGCAACCACTCCGACACGTACTCCAGCGCGGAGCCGACCGCGTTCATGCTGCTGAGCAGCGTGTCGACGCCGGTGCCGTAGGCCTGGATCGCCTGGCGCGCCCGCTCGGCGGCGCCGTTCGAATCCGTACTGGTCCAGCTGGATTGGGTGCCCGCCATCTGGGTGGTCAGGATATTGAAGCTGCTGCGCAGCTCACCCGAGAGCCAGCGCCAGTCCGCGGCGGCCTGCGCGGCGGCCAGCGGCGGCACCGGAGCGCCCTGCGTGATCGAGGCGATGATGGTCTGGTACTGCTCGTAGCTGATCGGCTCGAACTCCTCCGGGTGCAGCCCGGCCTGCGGATCGAACTGCACGCCGCGCGGGCTCTGCAGGTCGGCCGGGAGCCCCCAGTGGCCCTCCTCGCCCTGCGACCCGACCTCGTTCCACCCCGGCACCGGGGTCGGCGCCGCGCCGCCGGGGTTGTAGTGGTCGTTGGCGGTGCTGAGGTCGGCGGGTGGCGGGCGCTGCGAGAGCGTGTCGCGCAGCCCCGGATCCCGGTGGTCGTCGATCCACTGCCGCAGCCGCTCGAAATCGGCGGTGCCCGCCTCCTCCGAGTTCACGTAGGCACGGGCGGCGGCCATGAACGTCTCGTTCAGGTCGTCCAGGATCTCGACGTGGTCGTCCAGGATCCGGCCGAGCTCCTGGCCCTTGGCGGAGAACCGGCGGGCCAGCATCTCCGCGGAGGCGAGCACCGCCGCGAACGGCGACAGATTGTCGACCTTGCTCACCTGACCGCGGACGGTGCTGACCCGGACCCTGGCGCCGTTGGCGGCGTTGACCAGCCCCTCCAGCACACCGGGCTCCAGCTTGAGCACGCCTGCCCCGGCCTGGCTGTGGAAACTGTCCCATGGAGTCGTCATCGCTCACTCCCCTGCCGATGACCAGCGTTCGTACCGCGCATCGCGAGAAAGTCTCGTAGCTCATTCTTTCCGCTTTCACCAATTCTAGGTTCCCACAGGTGAACAGCGCGTGTACAGAACCCGATCCTCGGGGCAGGCGGAGGTCAGGACACGTCTGCCCGAGCCCGCCGCGCGTGGAAGCGATCACGGAATCCGGCCTGGTAGAGCGCGGGCGGGAGCGCGGAGGAGGCCTGCTCGACCACGCCGTCGTCAGCGACGTAGAACACAGCGCGGCCGATACCCGCATCATCGGGATCGGCCGGGGAGTAGACCATCCAGCCGACGCTCACCCGATCCGCGCGCAACCGCTCCAGCGGGTATCCCGCGGTGTCCGCCCCACTTTCGGTGACCAGCCTGCGGACGGCGGCCAGCGCGTCGCCCGCCGGAAGCGGCTCCGCGTCCTCGGTGACGATGCCCGCCATGCTCAGTTGCAGCAGCCCCGCGTCGATGTCGAGCCCGGAGCCGGCGCCGAGCACCCGCTGCACCGTACTGCGGTGCACCACGCCGGTTTCGGCGGCGACGACGAGATCGAGCGCCGCCGCGCCGGGGTCGGCGCCGCTCGCCTCCGCGATCAGCGCGGCGACGACGCCCGCGGTGCTCTCCGTCGACCACATCGCCGGGACGGCGGCGCCGATCTCCGTCGCCGCGGGCGACTCCGCGCGGTACCAGCGGCCGCGCTCCCACCAGTAGCAGAACGACAGCAACCCGGTCGCGGCGCGGGTATTGAGGACCGGGTTCGCCAGCCACTCGGGGGCGCCCGCGTAGTAGGCGGGCATCGGAGCGCCGCCGTTGTAGACGGCGTCGAGTTCCGGTGCGTCCCAGATGCCGCCGGAGAGCACCGCCCGCTCGCCGGGCAGCGTGTACAGCGACGACCCGCTGCGCGCCGAGCCCTCGAACCAGTGCAGCGCGGGCAGCACCCGCGGTCCGAGCGGAGAGCCGATGGCGACGAAGACGGCGGCGAGCACCGACCAGCGGGCGACCATGAGCGGCAGGTCGGGCAGCGCGTCCTCGGCGACGACCGCACCCTGCCCGGCCCGGTGATCGGCCCTGGCGGCGGCGGGCAGCCGGGCCTGGCGATCGTCGTGCCCGAGATAGGCGGCGAGCCAGATCGGCAGCCGCGCCCGCGGGAACACCGCGAGGTCGGCCCGGTAGACCGCGGCCGGGAACAGATGGTCGTCCGGGAACGGCTCCTCGCCGAAGTCGTGATCGACCTCCAGCCGCCCCTCACTGTCCAGTGCGAGCAGGTAGCGCCACCACGGGCCGTCGCCCAGCTCCGCCGAGAGCTGCCGATGCGCCCGCACCAGCGAGAGCACCTGCTCCGACGGGAAGATCTGCGCGGTGCGCTGCTGCTCGTCGGAGAAGATGACCAGCGCGACCTCCGCGGCCACCGTCATGGCGAAGACCGCGTCGACCCGGCGCCAGCCCTCCGGGCCGAGCGCCGCGATCTCGCGGGCGATGGCGCGGCTCAGCTCGGTGCTGCGCTCGACCGGGTCGGGCGGTGCCGGGGCGGGGGCGGGCACGGTGGTGCTCTGCTCGTCGCCGAGGGTGAAGCCGAGGTCGGGTTCGTTCTCGGCGGGGGTCGCGGCCGGCGCCTCCGCGCCCGGCTGATCGCGGGCGGGGCGCGGATCGTCCGGCGTGGTCACGGTGGCGGGGTTCTCCTCGGCGGCGTGCGGATTCGTCACGGGGCGCTCCGGCGCCGGTTGATGGCCTCGATCTTGCGGGCCCGTTCGGCGCGGCGGGCGGCGGCATTCGAGCCGTCCAGCTGGCCCTCGAATGCCGCGCGGGCCGCCGCGACCAGCTCATCGGGCACCTCGGGGTAGGCGCGGGTGATATCCCACAGCGCTTCCTCGGTGGTCAGGTCCAGACCGCTGTCCGAATGCGGCGCCCCACCGGCGCGCACCTTGCCGAGCAACTCCTCGAAGTTGCGCCGGGTCTCGGGTTCGGTCGGGTAGTCCTCGCGCACCACGCCCTCCTTCCTGGTCATTGTGTTCCGGTCCCGTTCGGGCGTCTACCGGAATATCCCGTGCCGCCGCTCCGGATCGGCGAGCACGTCACGGATCAACAGGCCGAGATCCATCTCCGGAGTGCTGGTGCGGTAGCGCAGTTCGAGCGGCGGGCCGTCCGCGGCCTGCACCGTCAGGCGGGTGGTGCCGCCGCCGAGGTCGGACCAGTCGACCGCGATCGGATTCTCCAGGTCGAGCACCCGGTGGCCGAGCCACAGGGTCAGGCCGTTCTCGCTCCGGTAGAAGACGACGAGGGCTCCGCCGAGGTCGGCGTAGACGCCCGCCTGCGAGCCCGTCGCGCCGCCGTTCGCCCGGAGTGCGCCGGTCTCCGGATCGAACTCGGTCGGGACGCCGAAGCCGGCGTACGGACGTACCAGGAGCGGGCCGCAGGGTGCGCGGTCGCGGTGCGGGGCCGGGCGGCGGTCGTTGCCCCGGCCGGGCGGTGGGGTGAGCGGCGGCATCATCGGCGGGGGGATCGGCGGTGTGCCGGTGGTTCCCTGGTCCGGGTGGTGCTGGGCCGGGGTGGGCACGGGCGGGTGCGGCCATCCGTTCGGTGTGGGGATGTGCGGGTAGCCGGGGCCGCTCGGGCCTCCGCCGGGTGCGGTTCCCGGGTTCGGGGCGCTCGGGTCCAGCGGGGGGCGCTCGCCGTTTCCGATGGGCGGGAAGTGGGCGGAGCCGTTCGGCGGGAACTGGTCTGGACCGCCCGGCGGGAAGCCACCGGGACCACCCGGCGGGAACTGACCAGGGCCGCCGGGCGGGAAGTCACCGGGACCACCTGGCGGGAACTGACCAGGGCCCCCCGGTGAGAACTGACCGGGACCACCCGGCGGGAACTGACCAAGGCCACCCGGCGGGAACTGACCAGGGCCACCCGGCGAGAACTGACCAGGGCCACCCGGCGGGAAGTCACCGGGACCAACCGGCGGGAACTGACCCGGGCCACCAGGCGGGCACGGCGAATCGCCTTTAGGCGGGCACGGGTTCGGGCTGCTGTCGCCCGGCGGGTGCGGGCCGGGCGCGGGCGGGTTCGGGCCGGTGCCCGGCGGGACCGGTACGCCGCCCGGCGGGTCGGCGATGGGTGCACCGGTCTGCGGGTCCGGCCCCTGCGGGGGGCAGTCCGCACCCGGCGCGTCCGGCGGGCACGTCGCGTCCGCGCCGGGCGGAACCGGGGCATCGCCCGGCACCGGAGCGGGCCGCACCGGCCGATGCTCGCCACCCGGCGGAACCTGCTGCGACGGTTCGACCGGCGGCGGCACCGGCCACGCCTGCCGATCGATGTGGAGCTGCTCCGGGAACTCGAACTCGTACGACTTCGGCGGATGCGGAATATGCGACCGCCCAGCCGATCTGGTCCCGTCCGGAACCCCGCTCCGATCGGGATCGCCCGGCCGATCACGGCCCCCAGCCCCGCCCTCGGCCGCCGCGTCACCGTCCCGATCCGCATCGCCCGGCCGAACCCGGCCACCCGCGCCACCATCGTCTCCGGCACCCGGGTCGCCGGGCCGGACTCGGCCATCGGCGCTGTCCCGGCGCGGCGCGGCAGGCTCGGCGCGGTGCTCGGCATTCATCCGCGCCACCCACTCGTCCAGATCAGCACGCATCCGCGCCGACCACTCCGCGAGCTCCGCATCGGCACGCCGCTTCCACTCCGAGCGAGAATCCGCGGGCGGATCGGTACCCCGATCCGGAGGACCGGCACCGAGCGGGGACGGATCGCCGGGAGCACGGTCCGCGGCCGCCCACCGCTCCACCCGGGCGAACTGTTCGAGCAGTTCGGCGAGGGTATCGATGCGGGCCGCGCGGTCGCGCACCGCACCGCGCATGCGCTCCAGCGCGGCGGCGAGCTGCTGCGGGTCGAGCCCCTCTTGCCGGTCGATCTTTCCGTCCCGATACGCCTCGTAGACCTTGCGGAACTGGGCATCGCTCTCATCCGGCACGTCGACGCCGACGAGCTTCGACCAGTCGTCGCCCGGCTGCGGTCGGGCTCGCCCGGCGTCGGGATCGCCGGGATGCGGGCGCGCCGCGGCTTCGGCGACCCGGTGCGCGAAATCGGTAGCGCCGGAGCCACGCAGCGCACCGGCGATGATGTCGCGGAGGTCGCTCATCGCCGCCGGGTCGTGCACCGGCAGGGTGCCGTCCGCGGAGCGCGGGTCGGGGGTGCCGTCCCCGCGCAGCACGCCGAGGTAGGGGTCGATCCCGAGCAGGGTGGCGAAGTACTCGGTGAAGGCGTCGCGCAGCAGCGCGCGGTCGGTGCGGTCGAGGCCGCGGACCAGCCGGTGCAGCTTCCGCGGGTCGAGGCCGGACTCGGCGCTGCCGAGGACCAGCCTGCCCCGCTCGTCGGTCCGGTACTTCGGGGGATGGAGGTGTGCGGGCGGGACGCCGAGGCGCTCGGCGAGCCGGTCCCCGGCGGCATCGCCCCCGGCCGGGTCGGTGCTCCGCAGCTGCCCGGCGTAGGCGGCGACGTCCTCGAACTGCTGGGCGCGCAGCGCCCGGCGGGACGGCTGCTCGATCAGCGCGTCGACCAGCAGCCCGGGGGTGATCGCGGCCTCCGCCGCCCCGAGCCGGGCGGCGAGTCGGCCGCGGACGGTGCCGAGGTCGTGGAAGGTCTGGATGTCGTAGGCGGAGCGGGCGAAGTCGCCGAGCGCCTCCAGCTGCGCCGCGCGCACCGCGTTGTCCAGCCGGAGGTCGGCCAGCCGGTCCCGCCAGGCATCCCGGCCCAGGTCGTCCGGGCCGAGCCCGAGATCACGCGCGGCGCCGACGAGATCGCGTAGCAGTGCGTCCGGGGCCAGGGGCCGCGCGGGGGCACCGGCGGCGCCGGGGTCGAGCGGCTGCACCGGCCGCCACTCGCCGCCCGGATCCCGCGTCAGGGTGACGTCGAGCGTGCGGCCGTCCACGTCGGCGCGGTGCCGCCGGAACTCCGGGGTCGGCTCCGGATCGAGGTGGACCCGGCCGGTCCAGTCGGTGCGCGCGGTGCGGAAGTCGGGCACGATCCGGCCCTCGCGCAGCGCGGCGGCGAGCGCGGGGTCGCGGTCGAGCAGCGTCGCCAGTACCTGGGCCCGGTCGTGCGGGCCGTCGACCAGCAGCACCCGGTCCGGGCCGCCCGCGACGGGCAGCAGCCCGGCCTGCGGCCCGAGCTCGGCGCCGACGGGGGTGGGGTCGGTGCCCGCCGGATACAGCAGCCGCTCCGCGGCGGCGGCGAACTCGGCGAGCCGCTCCGCGCGGGCCGTCGCCGCGGCGCGCAGGTCGTCGAGGATGGCGGCCGCGCGGTCCGGCTCCGCCGCGCGCAGCGCGGTGATGTCGGCGTCGTTCAGGTACGCCCAGGTGGAGAGCTCGTCCAGCAGCTGATCCCGCCGTAGCGCGTGCTTGAAGAACTCCTCGAGGCCCTGATCGCGGCCCAGTTCGTCGCCGTCGCCCCAGACCGCGATCGGGTCGGCGCCGTTGCCGACGGCCTGGTAGTCGAGCAGCCCGGGGTGGGTGCCGAAGGCGGCGACCATCTCTCGCAGGAACCGGGTGAGCGGGTTGCTGTCCGCGAAGCTGACCGCGTCGCCGAAGGTAACCGGGCGGCCCGCCGGGTCCGGCCGATCCGCGTAGCGGGGCCGGTGCTCGGCGTCGCCGAGATCCCGGGCCGGGTCGCCGCCATCCGGGTCGAAGGGCAGGTCGGCGTCGCGGTAGGGGCGGGTGGCCTCGTCCCGGTAGCGGCGCAGCGCGTCGGCGAGCCCCTCGACGGCGGCCGCCGCCCGGACGGTGCGGTACTCCTCCTCGTCCAGTACCCGGCGCACGGTGTCCCGGTCCTCGTCGGGCAGGTCGAAGCCGAGGCGCTCGGCGGTCTCCCGCAGCGTCTCGCCGTCCCTGGGCGGTTCGAGCGGCTCGGCGGGGGGCGGCGCGGGCGGCTCCCGATCCAGCGCCGCGGCGTCGGCCGCGTCGAGCAGGCCGTGCCGGACCAGGTCGCCGAGCACCCGGGCGCGCTGCTCGGGGGTGGCGCCGGGCAGCAGCGCCCGCAGATCGGCGCGGGCCTGGTCCGGGGTGGTGCGGCGGGCCCGCAGCTGATCGGTGATGATCTCGCGGGCGAGGTCGGGGTCCGCGTCGTCCAGCCACGGCCGGTACTCGCCGCCGTCGGCGTCCCGCAGCGGGACGTGCTCGCTCGCGGCGTCCGGCTGCCGCGCCGACAACCGGCCGAGCACCGGCACATGCTCGCGATTGAGCCAGACCAGCGCGCCCTCCTTGAGGATGCGGATCACCGGCATGGCCGAATCGCCGCTCTCCGGGGCGGGGCCGAGCACCGGCTGGTCCGGGTCGGGCGCCGGGCTCGCGGGCGGCCGCGGGGCCGGATCGATCAGCTCGGGGATGGCGGCCACCCCGTCCACCGCGGCCGCGGTGCCCTTGCTGTCGAAACCGGAGCCGGATGGCGGTTTGCCTGCGGCAGCGTAGTAGCCGCCCGCCAGCCGATCGCGGACGTAATCGAGCTCCCGGCGGATCGCGCCGCGCTCGTCCGGCGCCGCCGAGCGGAGCTGCTCCGGCGCGGCGTCCTGCGGCAGCACCCGCCACCTGTCGTCGCCGTCCGGCACCACGCGGAGCGGGACGGCCGCGCCGTCGACCTGCACCACGATCTCCCGGAGATTCTCCGGCAGCGGCGGAGCCTCGCCCGCCACCACCGGATCCGGATCACCGGGTGTGTCGGGGAGCCCGTCGCCCGGGTCCGGCAGCGCGTCGGAGTCGACGCCGGGCCGGCGTTCCGGCCCCCGCGGCGGCGCGGCGACGTCCCGGTCGATGGTGTCGTAATAGCTGTCGACGGCCTCTCGGACCAGCAGCGCGTGCAGCACCCGGGCCGGCTCCGAGGCGCGTTCCCCGTTCAGCTCCACATCGAGGAACGCCTCGGCGAGCGCCTCCGGCGAGTTGAGGTCGCCCTGCCGAAAGCTGTAGCCGCTCAGGTCGCCGAGCCACACCTCGAACGCCAGCGGATCGACCTCGGGGTGCGTCTCCGCGTAGTACTCCAGCAGCAGCTCCTCGGCCTGGCCGCGGGCCCGCATGCCGCCCGCCGAATCCAGCGCGTGCCCGAACTCGTGCAGCGCGACGGCGTAGGCGGGGCGCTGCGACACGTTCCGCGGCGAGGTGCCGAACCGTTCGGCGCGCTGCTTCATGGCCTCGAACCGCCGCGGGTCGCGCAGCATGTCCTCGTTCAGCGTGATCGACTCGGTGTAGTAGCGGTAGATGTCGTCCGGGTGCACCTGCCACTGGGCCTCGCCGAACACCACCCGGCCGTCGGGCCTGGTGATCGGCGCGATGTGCAGCGCCCGGATATCGACCTGCGGGTAGCGGGCGAGCATGGCGTCGATCGCGCGGGCGTAGTCGCGCACCATCTCGAGGTCGAGCGGCGGCAGGCTCGGGTCGGTGTCGGCGAAACCGGTGACCTCGTCGAAACCGTGCCGCGTGCGCAGGGTTTCGCCGATCTCCTCCAGCCCCATGCGCGACCACTCGTCGTCCGGCACGCGGGCCGGGGCTGAGCCGCCGTCGAGCGGGCCGGGGTCGTCGGGGCCGCTCGGGTCGGGGGGCGGGTCGGCGGGCAGTTCGGAGAGGTAGAGCAGGGCGTCGTGGATGATCCGGGCCGGCTCGGAGGCATTCTCGCCGTGCAGCCGGACGTCGAGGAACGCCTCGGGGATCGCCTCGGCGGGGTTCAGCTCACCGTGCTCGTCGAAGCTGTAGCCGCTGAGCTGGTGGACCCACTGCTCGTAGCCGTCGCTCATCGCGCCCGGTGTGTTCAGGTAGCGCTGGATCAGCAGGTCCTCGAGGACCGCGCGCAGTACGCGCCCGGCCGCGTAATCCATGGCGTGGCCGTACTCGTGGACGGCGGTGGCGTACACCGGCCGGTCCAGCACCGACGGGTGGTAGTCGCCGCGATCGACGCCATCGGTCAGCTGCGCGCGGAAGCGGGCCGGGTCGCTCGCGAGATCCCCGTTCAGCGTGATGGATTCGGTGCGGACCACGCCGGTGGCGCGGTCCGTGCGCGGCTGCGAGACGGCGATCGGGCGGCGGCCGTGGATGTCGGCGGGCACCTCGCCGAAACCGACGCTGTCCGGCCGCGCGTGCGGATGGTCGGCGAAGGTCTCGGCGATGCCGCGGGCGAACTCCCGCGCCACCGTCGAGTCGAGGTCGGGGCGGTCGAAGCCGAGAACCCGCTCCGGGTCGAGGCCGAGCACCTCGGCGAGGCGCTCGCCGACCTCGCGCGGCGCGAGCCGGGACCATTCGTCGTCGTCCGGTGCCCCGCGCGGCTCCTCCGCGTCCCGGAGCGGCTCGGCAACGTCGTGGTCCGGCTCCGCGGCGGCGGCGTCACGGTCCGGCTCCGCGGCGGCGTCACGGTCCGGCTCCGGGGCGGCGGCGTCGCGGTCGGGATCCGAGGCCCGCATGGGCTCCGGGCTCTCGGGCGCGGGCAGGTGCCTGACCGCCCTTGTCTCCGGCACGGTGCCCTGGATCAGCACCTGGGAGAACTCGTCCGGCAGGTCGTAGATCGGCTTGAACTTCCAGGTCGCGCCCTCCGGCGGCGCGCCGGTCCGCCACTCGAGGACGAGGCCGTCGGCGCCCGCGAAGTGCCGCGCGGCGTCGAGCCGCCGCGACCAGGAGGTGGTGTCGCTCTCCGCACTGTGGAACTGCCGGATGTGGTCGTCGGCGGAGAGGTCGGCGGTGCCGCGCGGCACCGCCCGCCCGCGCAGCCCTTCCCGGTAGGCCGGGTTCTCCGAGCCGTCGGCCAGCAGCCGCGGAATCCCCCGGTACAGCGGGGTTCCGCCCTCGGGCAGGGTGCCCGCGTAGAGGATGTCGCCGTCCCGTGGCTGCTCCACGTCGGCGGCGTCGCGGGCCGCGAGCAGCCCCGGTTCGTCCGGCGCGGCGGCGAGGCCCGGATCGGCGTCCCGGCCGCCGAACGGCAGCCGGTCGGCGATCCGGCGCAGCAGCCCGGGCGGCGGGCCCGCCTGCCGCAGGTCCGCACCGGCGTCGTTCAGGATGCGGCCGATCCGCTCGGCGAGCCGCCGCGGGTCGGTGTCGGAGATGTGCGGCAGGTGCCTGGCGACGACGTCGCTCGCCCGCCCCGCCGGGGTCGGCGGCGCCGGGCGCCAGCTGCCCGCGCCGTCCGGGGTGAGCCACACCGTCACCCGCGTGCCGCCCAGGTCGATCGGGTACGGGTGCGCGCGCGGCGGAATCGGCACCGCTGTCGGCTCCGGCAGTGGCACCTGCCTGGTCAGCAAGCGGCGCACGATCTCGGCCGGGTGCGCGGGTCCCGCGCTGTCGGCGGCCGGGTAGTGGTTGGTGTCGGTGAGGAAGTCGTGCCGCAACCAGCCGGGACCGCGCAGGCTCTCCGCAGACTCGTCGCCGAGCGGCCTGCCCGCCGTCTCGGCGTCGTAGAAGGCACGCGGCCCGAGCTGTCGCAGCCACGTGTCGTAGCCGAGATCGGTGCGCCCCGCAGCCCGCTCGCGCAGGTAGTGGTCGAGCAGCTGGTCGACGGCCTCGGTCCGGGTCGGCCGCCGGTACGGCCCCTCGGCGACGTCCGCGGGCAGCCGCCGGACCTCGGGGGTCTCGCCGGGGCCGTCCGACACGGCGAGGTAGCGGAGCTCGTGCGAGCGATCCCACAGCACGTTCCGGTATTCGGGGTGGCGTAGCGCGAGATCGTGCAGTGCGTCGATGTGCCCGCCCGGCGGCGCCGCCACGACCAGGCGGTACGGGCTGCCGTGCTCCCCGTCCGGAATCCGCACCACGTGGTCGGTGAGCCGCTGCGCACCCGGCCGGTGCAGCTCCCGGTCGGTGACCGCGCGGGCCTGCTCGGCCGCGCGATCGGGGTCGGCCGCGCGCGCGGCGTCCGGTTCGGGACGCACCGGGTCGGGCCGCGGATCGCCCCACTGCCTGCCGGTGCCGCCGTCGGCCGCGGCGCGCGCGACATCGAAGGCGAGCTCGGCGTTCTCCGTGCCGGTGCGGCGAAGGTACCTGGTCAGCGCGTCGAGCCCGGCCCGCCCGGCCGTCCGCTCGGGCGCGATGCCGGTCGGATCGGTTCGCGCGGCGGCCCGGTAGGCTCGGTCGTAGGCGGTGCGGTAGGCGCGTTCGGCGGGGCCGAGCGGAATGAAGCGGCCGGATTCCCGCAGCAGCCGCAGCACCTCGATCTCGTCGGCCATGTCCGCGGCACGCCGCTCCCTGGCGGCAGGCGTCTCCGCGGGCCGGGTGCGGGCCTGGTCGCGGGGCGCGCCCGCGTCGTCGGCGATTCCGTGCGCCCGGTCCCAGGCCGCGCCGTGCACCTCGGACGGCACCCGGCCGTCCCGCAGCGGACCCGCGGTGTCGAGCACCGCCCGCACCGCGCGCACCCCGGCGCGGTGCGCGGCCGCGTCGACGAGATCGCCCCGGATCGGCCCCGCGCCGCGGAACAGCCCGCGGGCGGTCTCCGCGGCCCGGTCGACGGCCGCCAGATAGGTGCGGGTGAGCGCGTCGGTACCCGGCCGATCCCAGGCGCGCGCGTGCGCGATGGCCAGCGCCTCCGCCTCGGCCTGCCGGTCCAGCATGGTGCCGACGTACTCGTCGCGGGGCAGGGTGAGCCGCTCCGGTGCGCCGCCGCCGCGCTGCTCGAGCGCGGCCGCCGTCCGGACCAGCTCGGCGAGGTGGTCCCGCAGGCTGCCGTCGACGGGCAGCCGGACGGTGTTGGTGCCCGGGTCGTAGCCGGCCGCCGGGCCGCGCACGGTGCGCCCGCCGTCGGCGCCGCGGGTGACGGCGGTCTCCGGATCGTCCCCGAACCGGAGCCGGACGTCGTTCTCGGCCAGTACCCGCTGCGCCCACTCGCCTGCCGGGCTCTGCCGCAGCGCCTGACGGATCTCGGCCCACGCGCCGTCGGCCCGCGGGGCGGGATCGGCGGGCGGACCCGCGACCGGCTCGGCCGGGTGGACGGGCGTGGCGTCCGGCACCGGCAGCTCCGCGAGCAGCGGGCCGGCGAGCAGCGCCTCGACCCCGGCCCGGGTGGCCAGGAGGCGCAGCGGCCCCGGATCGGATTCCGGCTGCGCGCGCAGCAGTTCGGCCATGGCGGCGTCGCGCGCGTCGAGGAAGGTGCGATCCAGCGCCGCCGCGACGGCCCGCTCGATGGGATCGCGCGAGGTGCCGGTATCGACGCCGAGATCGCCGAGTTCCCTGAGCATCTCGGCGCGCCGCCCGATGGCCTCCGCCAGCGCCCGGCGCTCGCCGTCCGGGGTCGTCGGCGGCTCGCCTGCCAGCCGGGTCGCCGCCTCCACCAGTGCGGCCGCCTGCTCGACCTGCCCGCCCGCCGGTTCGCCGACGCGCGGCGGAATCCCCGCCTCGTCGAAGACCCGCAGCGCCCAGCGCCCGGTCTCGGTGGCGGACAGCACCTCCCGGACCGCGCTCGACTCCGGCTCCGGCGGCGGGGAGTGCCTGAGCTCGGCGGCCTCGGCCACCGGCCAGCCTGCGCCTGGTGCTACGAGGCGATCACGCCCTTCTCCGGCCAGGTCCCCGCGCTGCGGGCCCGCCGCAGGATCTGGCCCGCCGTCGTCCGGGAGAGAGCGTCCGCCGGAGTGCCGGTCCGGACGCTGCGGTCCGTCTTGTCGATGATCAGGGTGCTGTTCAGCTGGTCCCGCGCCGGGCCGAAGCGGTACTCCACCTCGGTCGTCTCCTCCCTGATCCGGGCGAAGTAGATCAGCAGTGCCATCGGTGCGTCCCGTCTCGTAACTCTCGCCGGTGCGCGGCGGAATGTTCGCCTGCCAATTGTGCCTGGTGTTGGCCCGGTGATGCGCCTGCTGATAGGTCAGCCCGGGATCGTCGCGCATGATCCGCGACTCGGTGAGTTCGTGCCGCAGCAGCACCAGATCCGCGGGCAGCGGGTTGCCGTTCCGCAACCGGATCCAGGCCTCGGCGATACTCGGATCGGCATCGAATTGCCTGCGCTCCACCGTGCCGTCCGGATCCTCGATCGGGTGCGCGGCGTTGAACAGGTGGTCCTTGATTTGGGCGATCTCGTCCCTGGTGAGCGGGGCGCCCGCCGGATCGTCCAGCGCGGCGAGGGTCGCGGCGATGGCGTCGATGTCCGACCCGTCGCCGCGGAAGACCTCGTAGGCTTCGTCGGCCCAGTCCAGGGCGTCCAGGTCGTCGTCGGGGCGGATCGCGCCGCCGGAGTTGCGCGGCTCGTCCGGGTCCGGCTCGCCGGGGTCGCCGGGTTCATCGGTGCCGAAGAGCTCGCGGCGCAGCGCCTCCAGGTGGTCGAGCAGCCTGCGGTGCTCGCGCTCGGCGGCTTCGCTGTTCCAGCGGAACGCCTCGTCCAGCCGCTCCAGCTCCCGGCTCAGGGCGTCGTCGGCCGTTGACCGCTCCGGTTCCCCGGCCAGTTCGCGGCGCAGGTCCTCCAGGTAGCGCATGACCTCGCGGTGCCTGCGCTCGGCGTCCTCGGCATTGCGGCGCATGGTCTCGTCCAGGCGGTCGAGTTCGCGCTGCACGGCGGCGTCCGGATCCGGCGTGGTATCGGGGGTGCCCGCGAGCAGCTCGTCGAAGCGCTCGTTCAGCTCGCGGTGCGCGCGATCCAACCGGTCGAGCAGCTCGCGGTGCGCGGCGGCGGCCGCTTCCTCATTGCGCCGGAAGGCTTCGTCCAGCGCGGCGAGCTCCACTCGCAGCGCGGCGGCCGCGGGGTCCGGGTCCCCCTCGTCCGTTGCCATGTCATCGGAGCGGGTGTCGTCCGGGTGCGGCTCGCCGGAACGGGGCACGTCTGGGGGGCCGCCCGGTGGCAGCGCGGGATCGTCGCCGCCCGGCAGCGCTCGGCGGCCGGGGGGCGGGGTCTCCTGGCTCCACGGCGCGTACGGAATGCCGTCGCGCCACTCGGTGAGCGGCGGGCGCTCGGCGTCCCAGTGCAGCCCGTCCAACCCGGCGACGTGCGCGTTCGCCTCGTGCCAGGTGACGTTCGGATCGTCCCGATCGCGGAACGACCGCAGGTAATCGGCCTCGGCCAGCGCGTCCCGGAGCAGCAGGATGTCGGCCGGGAGCGGGTTGCCGTCGACGAGCCGCCGCCACGCCTCCGCCACATCGGCGACCGCGTCCAGCCTGCGCCGCTCCAGCCGCAGGGTGTCCGGGTCGAGCACCAGGTGCTCGTCGCGCATCAGGTGGTCCTTGATCCGCCGCAGCTCCGCCTCGGTGAACTCCGGGGTGTCGCGGCGCAGCAACTCGGCGAGCTCCGCCGCCATCCGGCCGGGGTCAGCGCCGTCGAGCAGTTGCTCGCGGATGTCGTCGACGACATCGCGCACCCGCTCGGGGTCCGCGTCGGCGAAGCGGTTCGCCACCTCCCGCGCGACCCGGTCCATCTCGTCGTGCAACCGCCGGAGCTGGGCGTCGAAATCGGCGCGCGGATCGATCCCACGGTCGCCCCGGATCAACCGATCCGCGACGGTGTCGATGATCCGCTGCGCCTCGTCCAGAGCCTGCGCGCGCTCCGCGGCGCGCCGCTCGTCCAGCGTGGCGGCGATGGCGTCGATATCGCCGTCGTCGGCGCGGAACCGCTCGTACTGCTCGTCGGCCCAGCGCTGGACCTCGTCCCACGCCTCCTCGCGGGCGCGCTGCCGCTGCTTCCACTGGTCGCTGAGGTCGCCGCCGTCGTCGGCGGCCTGCTCGGGCCCCCAGTTCCGCACCATCGGCTGCACATCCGGCGGGCTCGCCCGGAACCACGGGTGCCCCTTGAAGCCCGGGTGGATCCGGTAGGGCTGGTCGGGGTCGTTGTACCAGGTGAAGCCGGAGAGCTTGGCGGTCTCCAGGATGATCCGCACGATGTTGTAGGCCGCGTCGGCGTAGGGCAGCTCGTAGGTGGGAATGCCGGGATCCACCGAGGGGTTGCTCTGCCCCGGAATGTGCGGCAGCAGATCCTTGTTGACGCCCTCCTGCGGCTTCCCGGTCGCCGGATCCACCGGCGGATCGACGAAGACGTCCTGCACCGACGCCTGGATCGGGTTCATGCCCCAGCCGCTGACCCCCTCGGGCAGGTCGCGCTCCTTGAACGACTTGGGGACGGTGGCCGGGTCGCCACCGCGGTGGCGGTCCGGAGCGGTCGGGTCGACGCTGTGCCAGACGCCGCCGGCATCGCGCCACATGGTGACGTCGAGGCCGGGCAGGCCCCGCCCGGCCGGGCTGCGGAAGCGGCGGAGCTCCGGCGGCGCCGCCTGCTCCACCCGCCGGTTGCCCGCGCGGTCCGCGGTGACGCGGCGGTACTCGACCGTCGTCCCCGGGCGGGTGATCGCCCTGGCCGCGGTCGGATCGCGGCGCAGCGCATCGTGCAGCGCCGCATCGAAATCCGCCAGCGGGCGGCCCGTCTCGTCGCGCGGGCCGTAGACCACCAGCCGGGGCCGCTCCCCGTCGACGAACCCCACCGACGGGGTCAGCATCCGGCCGCCCTCGGCCTCGATATCCCGCCGATACGCACCGGCGACCTCGGCCATCCGATCCTGCAGCCGCCCGATCCGGGTGTGCGCCTCGTTCACATCCCGAGCGGCGTCGCCGAGCGCCTCGATCTCCCGCCCGGCATCGGGATCCCGGCGCCGCAGGTCATCGAGGGTCTCGTCCAGCCGATCCGGGCCGAGGGCCTGCTCGTCCGGCACGCCGAGCCGCTGCGCCAGATCGTCGCGCATCCCGCGGCGCGGCTTGATCCGCAGCAGCTCATCGGCGCGCTCCCGCGCCAGCCGATCCAGCTCCGCGACCGCCTCCGCCGCGGGCGGGCGATCCAGCGAACCCGAGCGCTCCAGCTCCGCGATCCGCCGGTCCACGTCCGCCAGCCGCTCGCGCAGCCCGATCACCCGCTCGGCCGCCGCGACCAGCTTGCGCAGCGCCTCCCGGCGGCTCGCGACCTCCTCCGGGGAGTTCCGGGTGCGGACGTCGCGCACCGTGTCCTCGCCCATCGCCCCGATCTCCGAGCGGCGGAAGCCGGCCTCCTCGAACAGCCGCAGGATGGTCCTGGAGAGCTCCTCCCTGCTGCCGAGCGCGCGCTCCGGATCGTCGATATCGAGCAGGCGGCCGATGCGGTCGTCCCGCTTGGCGCGCCAGAACTCCAGTTCGCGCGCGAGGTCGGTGCGATCGGCGAGCAGGTCGTCATACTCCGCCGTGCGGTCGGCGGAGTCGCGCGGCTCGCCGGGGCTGGTGTCCGGCTCGCCGGGCGGGTCCACCGGGTCGGAGGCGTTCGCGGGGCGGGTGCGGTCCGGGTCGGCGCTCGGCGGGGTGGCGTCCGGCTCGTCGCCGGGCGGCCGGGCGCCGTCGCTGAGCGGGGTGCTGTCCGGCGGGGTTTCCGGGCCGGTGGGGTCGGCGGCGGGCGGGATGTCCCCGTCGTCCGGGCGGCCGCCCGCCATGTCCCAGAGCCAGTCGGCGCGCTCGGCGTGCATCCTGGCATTCCACTCGGCCTGCTCGGCTTGTCGCCGGAGCAGCCATTCGTCGTCGCCGACGCCCGGTTCGGTCCGGTCGCGGGCGATGGAATCGGCGAGGTCGCGCAGCCACTGCGCGCGCTCCGCCTCCATCCTGGCCTCGAACTCGGCCTGCTCGGCGCGCATCCGCGCCACCCACTCGGCGTCGGTCTCCCCCTCTCGGCGCGGGCTGCCGTCGTCGCCTCGCGCGGGCGGCGCGCTGTCCGGCGGGTCCGGCGGCGGGGTGCCGCCGCCGGTGTCGGCCACCGGTTCCGGGGCGTCCGGGTTCTCCTCCGCGATCGGATCCGCGCGGTTCTCGGCGGGATCGGGCTGCGGGCGAGCGGGCCGCGTCGCACCGCTATCCCCACTCGTGGGGCGGGGGTAGCCGGGCGCCGTGGCGTCGGGCCACTGCGGAACAGGTTCGGTCGCGCGGCGCGGAGAATTCGGGCGCGGCTCGTCGGCGGGCGGGTTCTCGGTCCGCGTCGTATCCGCTGCGTGGTCGTCCGGGCGGGTCACAACCGGAGAACGGGTCTCGTCGTTCGCGCGGGTTTCGTCGCCGGGGCGGGTTGCGGCGTCCGCGGTCCCGCCGTCGGGACGGGTGGCATCGGGATCGCGCGGCGCCCCAGGGGGCAGGGCAGGATCGTCGCCGCCCGGCGGCAACCCGGGCGGCTCCTGCCCCGGCGGCGGCGTCGCCTGCGACCACGGCGCGAACGGAATCCCTTCGCGCCACTCGGTGAGCGGCGGCCGCTCGGCATCCCAGTGCAGCCCGTCGAGCCCGGCGACGTGCGCGTTCGCCTCGTGCCAGGTGAGGTTGTCCGACGTGCGCAGGAAGTCGGATTCGGCGAGCGCGTCGCGCAGCAGCAGCCGATCCGCGGGCAGCGGATTGCCGTCGATGAGCCGCTGCCACGCCTCGGCGACGTCGGCGACCGCGTCCAGCCCGCGGCGAACCAGTTGCCCCGTGTCCGCGTCGAGCACCAGGTGTTCGTCGCGCATCAGGTGGTTCTTGACGCGCAGGATCTCCTCGCGGGTGAGCGGCGGCTCGCGGCGCAACCGCTCGGCGACCTCCTCCGCCAGCCGGGCCGGATCGGCACCGTTGCGCAACTGCTCCCGCAGCTCGAGGACCAGGTCGCGCACGCGTTCCGGATTCGAGTCCGCGAACCGGGGCTCCAGGTCGCGGGCGACCTGATCGATCTCCTCGTCCAGCCGCTGCCGCTGGGCGTCCAGATCGCCGAGCGGATCGAGCCCCCGGTCCCCGCGCACCAGCCGCTCGTCGATCGCGTCGACGATCGCGCGCGCCTCGGCCGGGATCTCGACCTCTTCCCGGTGCCTGGCCCGCTCGAGCTCGTGCTCCGCGATCCGATCCACATCGGAGTCATCGGCCCGGAACCGCGCGTACTGCTCGTCGGCCCACTTCTGGACCTCGGCCCACGCCTCCTCGCGCGCCCGCTGCCGTTGCTTCCAGCCGTCGCCGACGTCACCGTCGTCCGCCGCCGCCTGCTCCGGACCCCAGGTGCGCACCATCGGCTGCACCTCCGGCGGGCTCGCCCGGAACCACGGGTGCCCGAGGAACCCGGGGTGCACCCGGAACGGATCGTTCGGGTCCGCGTACCAGGTGAAACCGGAGAGTTTGGCGACCTCGAGCATGACCCGCATGAGGTGGCCGGCGGCGTCGGCGTAGGGCAGCTCGTAGGTGGGGACGCGCGGATCCACCGACGGGCCCTGCCCGGGGATGTGCGGCAGCAGATCCTCGTTGATGCCCTCCTGCGGCAGCCCGGTGTTCGGGTCGATCGGGGCGTCGGCGAACACGTCCTGCACCGCCCCCTGGACCTGGTTCACCGCCCAGCCGCTGACCCCCTCCGGGAGATCGCGGTCCTTGTACGCCTTCGGCGTCCTCGGCGCGTCGCCGCCGCGCTCGCGATCGGGGGCGGTGGGGTCGACGGCACGCAGCGTGCCGTCGGCGTCCCGCCAGAGCGTGATGTCGAGACCGGGCCTGCCCTGGTTCGGGGGGCTGCGGAACCGCCGGATCTCCGGGCCGGGCACCTGCTCGATCCGCCAGTTGCCCGCGCGATCGGCGGTGACGCGGCGGTACTCGACCGTCGTCTCCGGACGCACCATCGCCTGCGCGGCGGTGGGGTTGCGGCGCAGGGCGTCGTCGAGCGCCGCGTCGAAATCGGCCAGCGGGTGGCCGGTCTCGTCGCGCGGGCCGTACACCACCAGCCGCGGCCGCTCCCCGTCGACGAACCCCACCGACGGCGTCAGCATCCGGCCGCCCTCGGCCTCGATGTCCCGCCGATACGCACCGGCGACCTCGGCCATCGTGTCCTGTAGCCGCCCCACCTCGTTGTTCGAGGCGTTCACATCCCGGGCGGCATCGCCGAGCGCTTCGACCTCGCGCGTGCTGTCCGGATCCCGCGCCCGCAGGTCGTCGAGGGTCTCGTCCAGCCGATCCGGGCTCAGGGCGCCCTCGTCCACCGCGCCCGTTTCGTCCACCACGCCGAGACGCTGTGCCAGATCATCCCGCATTCCGCGACGCGGCTTGATCCGCAGCAACTCCTCGGCACGCTCGCGCGCCAACCGGTCCAGCTCGGCCACTGCCTCCGCCGCGGGCGGGCGATCCAGCGAACCCGTCCGCTCCAGCTCCGCGATCCGGTTGTCGAGCCGGGACAGCTCGGTGCTGAGCTCGATCACCCGCTCGGCCGCCTCGATCAGCTTGCGCAGCGCCTCCCGGCGGCGCGCGACCTCCTCCGGCGAATTCTGCGATCGCCGCTGCCGCGGCAGCTCCTCACCGGTCGGGCCGATTTCGTCGCGGCGGAAACCGGCTTCGTCGTAGAGCCGGAGGATGGTTCGGGCCAGCTCCTCCCTGGTGCCGAGCGCGTGATCCGGATTCTCCACGTCGAGCAGGCGGCCGACGCGGTCGTCCCGCTTGGCGCGCCAGAACTCCAGTTCGCGCGCGAGGTCATTGCGCCGGGCGAGCAGGTCGTCGTACTCCGCCCGCGCGGCATCGCGGTCCGGGGTCGACTCGTCGGCCGCCGGGCGGGTGTCCGGGCCGGGGTCGGGACGGGTGTCATCGTCGGATTCGGGGCGGGTCTCACTATTGGCGTCAGGACGGGGCTGGTCAGTGGCGTCGGGGCGGGTCTCGCCCGCAGCATCCGGGCGGGTCTCGCCCGCAGCATCCGGACGGGGCTCGCCCGCAGCATCCGGACGGGTCCCTTCGTCACTGCGCGGCACCGGGCGCTCGCCCTCGGACTCCGGGGCGTCCCGGTCCACCGGCTGACCCGCAGCCTCGTCCCCGGGGGTGGGGCGATCCCGCTCCCCCGGAGGCCGGAGATCGCCAGGATTGCTCCGATCCGGCTCCTGATCGGCCCTCGGCGGCGCATCCCGATCGCCGGGAGGCGGGGTGGCGTCGCGATCGGCGGCGACCGGCATCGAGTCCGGTTCCCGGAGGGGAACCCCGGCCGGGTCCGGCCGCCCACCTGCCATCTCCCAGAGCCAGTCGGCCAGCTCGGCGCGCATGCGCGTGTTCCATTCGGCCTGCTCGGCGCGCATGCGCAGCGTCCACTCGGAGTCGCCGATCCCGGGCGGCAGGTCGTAGCGGGCGGCGGTCTCCGCCAGGTCGCGCAGCCACTGCGCGCGGGCGGCCTCCAGCCGCGCCTCCATGTCGGCCTGTTCGGCGCGGAACCGCGCCCAGCGTTGCAGATCGCCCTCCCGGTCCCGCCCGAAATCGTCGTCGTCGCCGTCCGCGGGGGTGGGCGGCGCGTCCGGCGGCTCGACCGGCGGGGTGCCGCCACCGGCGTCCGCGGACGGCGGCGGCGCGTCCCCGCTGTCCTCCGGGGGCGGCGGATCGCCACCCGCGACGGGCTCGGGCACGTCGGACGGATTGGCGGGCAGCGGATCGCTCGCCATCGAATTCTGCTGCGCTGGAGTATCTTCCATCCGGACCGGGATACCGTCGGAGTCGAAGAGCACGGCCCGGGTCTGCACCGGCCGCACGCCGCGGCGCGGGATCATCGGCGGGAAGTCGTGCACCATCCCGGTCTCCGGGTCGTGTACGACGACCTCGCCGTCGCGCAGGATCAGCACATGGGCCGCAGCGCCGACCCGGCTTCCGTCGGCACCCGCGTAGTCGTCCACCACCAGCGCGGAGGCGCCGTCCGGGCGCGGGATCGGCGCCCCGGCCGCATCGCGCAGGATCGTCCCGTCCGGGCCGGTCTCGTAGCGCAGTACGTCCCGGATGGCGTCGTGGTCGGGGAAGCGGCGCAGCGGCGCGCCCGCGGCATCCTCGATATCCGCGCGGGAGCGTCCGGCGAGCCCGGTGTCGGTATCGGGGAGCCGGATCACCTCGCTGCCGGTGAGGTCCCGGATCAGCTCCAGCCCGCGCACGGCCGGGTCGCGCGGGTCGTCGGGATCGCGTGGATCGTCATCGCGCCGCCCGTCCTCGGCACGATCCACTCCCGGTGCGGAGTCGGAACGCTGGTGCCGGGAGCCGTTCTCGGCGGCCGCGACCGCCGCGGGCCCGGCGAGTAGTGCCGCTTCCGGCCCCACCGGTTCGGAGTCCGGCAACCCGTCCGGACGCGACCGATCCGGACGCGCGGGGTCGGCGCCGTCCTCGATTTCCCCGGTGTCCGCGGGCGGCCTGCGGGTGGCATCCGGGTACTCGGGCAGCGGCCCGCCGCTCGGATCGGACGGGTCACGCCGGGTACCCGGCCGCTCGCCGTGCGCCGAGTTCGGCTGGTCGCGGCCGGGTGCCGCGCTGTCCCGGCCGGATTGCTGATCGCGGCCGGGCGCAGCGCTGTCCCGGCCGGGTGCCACGCCTTCTCTACCGGGTGCCACGCCTTCTCTGCCGGACTCCGGGGTGCGCGGGCCCGCGACCGGTTCCTGGGCGACCGGGCGGGTGACGCGGGGCCGCGCGTCCTCCGGCGCGGCGGTCGAGCGCGCCGGATCCGAGCCGTCGATCACCGCGCCGGTACGCGGCGGCGGAGTGCTGCCGGTCGCCGTACCCTGCACACCCGCCCGGCCGTCGGCCGCGCGCGGTGCGTCGGCGACCCCGGCGCGGCCGGGCTGCTGCGGGCGGGAATCGCCGGTGCGGCTCTCCGGCGTCCCGGCGCGCGGCTCGCTGCCGGAGGGACGGGGGCTCTCCGGCCGGGCGCTGTCCGCTGGCGTGGCGGGCCGGACGTCGGGGGCTGCGCCCCCGGGGCGGACCGGGCTCTGCCGGGTTTCGCCCCCGGGTGTGTTCGAGCCCTGCTGCGGGGGCGTCGAGGAGGTATTGCTGCCCGAGGAGGTGGGTTGCCCGGCGGCGCCGGTCACTGGAACCGCGCCGCCGGTGGTTGTGGCGGCGGACCCCGGCGGGTTCTGACCGGAGTCGGTGGCCCCGGTGCGGGTGCTGTCGCCTGCCGCGCCGGTCGGCGTCTCCGGCGTCGCTACGCTGCCGGTGTCCCCGTCGAGGCGCTGCGAGCCGGTGTCCGCCGTGCGGGACGGGTCGCTCCCGGCGACGACGCCTTCCGGCTCGCCGCCCCGGCTCCGGCCGGAGTTGTCCGAGCCGGAGTCGTCGGCGAGCCCGGCCCGGGTCTCGGCCTCGTTGCCGTCGCGGCCCGCCGGGGAGACGTCGCCCTCGGCGTCGCCCGCGCGCGTGGTGTCGGCGGACTCCCGCTCGTTCGCCCCCTCGGTGGAATCGTCGCCCCGCCCATCGGCTTCGGCGTCACCGGCCCGCTGGTCACCGGTTCCGCTCTCCCCAGTGTTGCCGCCGTCGTTCCCGCCGGTATTGCCCTGGTCGCCACCCTGACCGTCGTTACCCTCGCTGCCACCTTGATCACCGTTCCCCCGGGTGCCCCCCTGGCCGTTGTTGCCCTCGCTGCCACCCTGATCGCCGTTGCCTCGGGTGCCCCCTTGGCCGTTGTTGCCCTGGCCGTCTTCTCCCCCGGAGCCACCCCGGCCATTGTTCCCGGAGTTGCCCCCGTCGCCGCCACCTTGGTTGCCACCCCCCTGGTTACCGCCACCCTGGTTGCCCCCACCACCCTCGTTTCCACCACCATTCGGACCACCCCCCGAACCCCCACCCGGCGCGAACAACGCATCGAGCCGAGACCCGAAACTCGGACGGTTGAACAGGTCCGGCCGAACATGGTTCCACCCCTGATTAGCCGCCCGCTTGTTCAACCCGGACGCCAGCCCATTGGACGCCCCGGCGGTGAACACCCGCCAGTCCAGCGGCGTCGCGGACGCGTTCTGCCACGCCTGATCCCACCCGCCCTGCGCCCAATCGATCCCGAACTGGGTCACCACACTGGCCCCGAAGCCCGCCGTGGCACCGGCCAACCCGGCTCCGGTTCCCGCCAGCCCCGCACTCAGGAAGTTGTCGCCGAACCGCCGCCCGATACGATCCCCGAGCGGCCCTGCCGCCGCACCACCCGCCGCCGAACTGACCGCGGTGACCGCCACCTGCTCCCAGTTGACGTTGTCGCGATGCCCCTGGTCGACCTGGTACTGCTGGATGCCCAGCTCCTGAACCGTCCCGAGGACGGTGTCGATGGCGACGTGCCGCAGCATGAACTGCGCGAGCTTGGAGGCGGCCAGCTTCCCGACATGCCGGATGATCGCCTGCACCACCCGCTGGCCGAGAATCCGGACCGCGATCCGGGTCAGCCCGATGGCCACCGCCTGCACCGCGGGCGCGGTCGGCGGCCAGAGCCAGGCGGCCGCGAGCTCACCGGCCAGCAGCGCCAGCGACGACCAGTACATGAGCTTCGCGTACTCGATCTCGGTGCCGACGCTGTCCGCGGAATCACCGACCTGGCCGAACAATTCGGAGAGCTTGGCGATCGACTGGTCGCCCTCGATCATGCTGTCGAAGCCGCGCCGCATATCGTCGACGCCATCGCCGTGCGGATATGCCTTCAGCGCGGCGGCCTTGGCGGCCTCGATATCGGCGATGGCGGCGGTCAGCTCAGCGGCGGCGGTGCGCCAATCCTCGGCGAGCGCCCACATCTCGTCTTCGTTGCCCTCGGGCCACTCCATCCCGACCACGGGCTCCAGCCACTGCAGGTAGCCCGGCAACTCGATCATGTGTGCGCTACCCCGCGCTCACCAGCTCTGGTCGGTGACGGAGCCGGCGCGCTCGCCCCGATCGGGCTCGGCGAAGACGGGGCCGGGCACCCGGGTTCCCGCGTCCCGGCGCTCCGGCGCGCGCGGCGGGGCGGTGGAGGCGGCGACCGACTCGGGAACCTGCATGTTCGGCATGTCCTCGATGAGGTCGGCGAGCTTGGGGAGCCGGGCCTGTTGCTCGCGCACCGGCTGCATCAGCTCCCCGGTGCGCGCCGCGACCTCCGCGCACGCCCGCTGGGACGCCTCGGTGACCGCCTTGGCGATCTCGGCGTACTCCAGCTCGGCGATGTCGGCCGAGAACTTGGTCTCGATCACGGCATTGTCGGCGTTCACCGTCACAGTGACGCGTTTGCCCCGCGCGGTGCCGGTGCCGGTGAGCTCGGCGCGCGCCTGCTGCACCCGCGCGATCGTGCGCATCTGCTGCTGCACCTCGTCGACGATGCTCGCCAGATCGGCCTTCGCCTGTTCGTTCGTCATCCCCTGGCCCGTCGTCAGCTTAAGCCGGTGACGTTGCCCTGCTCCATCCGCTCCAGCAGCCGCGCGCTCTCGCGCTGACCCGCCGAGAAGGAGTCGAGCGAGCCCGCCACATTCCGCGAACCGGTGACCAGGTTCGTGGCGGAGAGCAGGTAGCCGCCGGTACCGTCCTGACCGTTGGCGAAGCTCTGGCCGATGGTGTCGGCACCCCAGGGCGCGCCGCGCCCGTCGGCGGCCGACACCAGCCGGGAGATGATGCCGTTGACACGATCGCGCGCGCGGCCGGTGGCGTCCGCCGCGGCGTAGAAGAGGTCGGCGTCGTACTCGAGTTTCTCCGCCATTGCCGTTCCCTCCCGCATCGACAGCGACGACCGCAGCGGCCGCGTTTCCGGAACCTAACAGCCGAATGCGAACCGCCGCTTACGCCTTCGTTAACGTCGATTCTCACCCGGTCCGCCGGTGGCGGCAACCCGGATGCGGCGACCGGGTGAAACGCGCCCGGCCCCGGTCGGCCCGCCACCCGATTCGACCTGCGCCACCGCCCGCGCCGGAATGCGACGGCGAGCCGGGCGATGTGGCAGACTCTGCACAGTCGTCCGCTCCCCGGTGCCGGGGGTGATGGCGTGGTCGGCGCCATCGAGCGCGAGGGAGGTCTGCTGTGCTATCGCGGGTTTCGGCGGAATCATGGATCTGAACGCACTCGAGTACCAGGCGTCCGTCGCCCGCCGCGCCGCGGTGGACCGGAGCTCAGAGACCGAACTGCGGCTGGCCACCTCGCTCTGCGAACTCGCCAAGGGACTGATCGCCACCCGCACCGACGGCAGCCCGCGCGACCGCACCGCCGAGGCGCTGGAGCCCGCGCAGCAGGCCGTCGAGATCCGGCTGCACTGGTTCGGCGCCGGGCTGGTCTCCGCCCGGCTGGCCGGTGAGATCCAGGACGCGCTGCGCATTTTCGACCAGGCCGCCCGCGCGGTCGGGCACCGGGAGCTCGCCACCACCACCATCCGGCGGGCCTGCGACGTGTACCGCCGGGTCGCGCACACCTACCCGCACGGCGCCGCCATGTGCGCGGACGCGCTCGCCAAGTGCGGCGTCTGGCTGCTCCGGCTGGATCCGGCCACCGCGGTGGCGGCCAACGAGGACGCCACCCGCATCCGGGCCGGGCTCTTCGCCGCCGACCCCGCGCAGGCCACCAAGTACCTCGCCGCGCTGAACACCCTGCTCCGCACGCTCACCATCGGCAGGCAGCGCAAGCAGGCGCTCTCCACCTACCGGGAGCGCTACTCCTCCTGGACCACTCCGGAGATGACCAAGCAGCTGCGCGAGATCAAGATCGCCGACCTGGATCTCACCGCCAAAACGCTCGCCGCGCTCACCAAGCTCGACTGCCGCACCCTGCAGGGCGCGGGCAGACTCACCCAGCAGCAGATCCTCTACCAGAGCGCGGGCGACCTCGCGACGATCGAGGAGATCAACTGGAAGCTGGCGCTGGTCGGGCTGAAACCGCTGGCGGCCGGGGCGATGCCGGACCAGCCGTCGCGGCCGATGGAGATCGCCACCAGCTTCGGCGCGCTGAGCGTGCGCTGCTCGGCGCCGGACGCGGTCAAGCAGGTGCGGGCCGCGGTGCTCGCCGCCTACGAGGCCGACGGCGCCCGCCTGGTGCAGAGCTCCAACTACCTGGGCGTGCACGAGAAGCACTGGTCGGTCCCCGCGCCGGAGCTCAACGCCGCGACGGTGCTCGGCGACGACGTGGTGCTGATCGAGCGCGGCTCGGGCAGCTGGGTGGCGGTGAAGAGCCTGGCCTGGGAGGTCGCGCCGGCCGGGAGCCACCCGCTGGCGCTGCGGCTGGCCGAACGCTGGCCGGTGCTCAGCGTGACCGCGACCGAGCAGATGTCCTACGAGCTGTGCTGGTACCAGGACGGCGTGCCGACCCAGTACGCCGCGCTCGGCAGGCCCGCGGGCGCCGTCACGCTCGACACCCCGCTGGCCCCGCTCGACTTCGCGGTGCTCGCCGACTACGGCGCCGATTACGCCTCGGAGACCCAGGTGCGCGCCGCGTTCGGCAATATCGGCATGTTCGCCAAACTGACCGAGCTGCCGAGCAGCGGGATCCGGCAGGCCGCCGAGGCGCGGGCGCTCGCCGAGTACGGCGAGGATGTGCTGTTCTTCCGCTCCGCGTGACACCATCACCGCATGCGAGTGCTGGTGCAGCGGGTGCGCGGTGCCGCCGTCACGGTGGACGGCGCGACGGTCGGCCGGATCGACCCCGCCGACCAGGGGCTGGTCGCGCTGGTCGGGATCACGCACGGTGATTCCGCCGCCGACGCCGCGGCCATGGCCGCGAAGCTGTGGCGGCTGCGCATCCTGACCGGGGAGCGCTCCGCCGCCGACACCGGCGCCCCCATCCTGGTGGTCAGCCAATTCACGCTGTACGCCGACACCGCGAAGGGCAGGCGCCCCTCCTGGGCCGCCGCCGCGCCGGGGCCGGTGGCCGAGCCGCTGGTCGAGGCGTTCGCCGCGGCGCTGCGGGGGCTCGGCGCCACCGTCGAGACCGGGCGCTTCGGCGCGCACATGCGGGTGGAGCTCGTCAACGACGGCCCGGTCACGCTGCTGCTGGAGAGCTGAGTCAGGCTTCGCGGTGCGCGTCGGCGCGGTCGCGCACCCGTTCCACCGCGGCTATTCGGGGCGCGGGGTGAGGATGCGCGGCCCGTCCTCGGTGACCGCGACGGTGTGCTCCCAGTGCGCGGCGCGGGTGCCGTCGGCGGTTACCACGGTCCAGTCGTCACCGAGCACCGTGGTCTCGGTGGTGCCGAGGGTGAGCATGGGCTCGATGGCGAGCACCGAGCCGATCACCAGGCGCGGGCCGCGGCCCGGCTCGCCCTCGTTCGGCAGGAACGGGTCGAGGTGCATCTCGCGGCCGATGCCGTGGCCGCCGTAGCCGTCGACGATCCCGTACTCGCGGCCGTGCGCGACCTCGGCGGCGCGGGTGCCGAGCTCGATGGCGTGCGAGATGTCGGTGAGCCGGTGCTCCGGCAGCATGGCGGCGATCCCGGCCTCCATCGAGAGCCTGGTCGCCGCGCTCAGCAGCTCGTCCGCTTCGCTCACGGCGCCGATGCCGAAGGTCCAGGCGGAGTCGCCGTGCCAGCCGTCCAGGATGGCGCCGCAGTCGATCGAGACCAGGTCGCCGTCGGCGAGGATCTCCTCGGCGGTCGGGATGCCGTGCACCACGCGGTCGTTCACCGAGGAGCAGATGGAGCCGGGGAAGCCGTGGTACCCCTTGAACGAGGGCACCGCCCCGGCCTCCCGGATCACCTGCTCGGCGACGGCGTCCAGCTCCAGGGTGGAGACGCCGGGCTTGGCGGCCTCACGCACCGCGACCAGCGCCCGCCCGACGACGGCGCCCGCCGCGGCCATGGCGTCCAGCTCACCCGCCGTCCGGAACGGGACGACCTTCTTGCTCTTGCGGCCGAAGACCATCAGTGGTTGACGCCGAGGGCGCGCAGCGCTCGGCCGTTCACGTCGTTCACCTCGCCGACGCCGTCCACCGTCACCACGAGGCCGTCGTAGTGCTGCAGCAGCGGCTCGGTCTCGTCGCGGTAGACCCGGAGCCGGTTGCGGATGACGTCCTCGTTGTCGTCGCTGCGGCCGCGGGCCAGCATGCGCTGCACCACGGTGTCCTCGGAGACGACGAAGCAGAGCACCGCGTCCAGCCTGGTGTCCAGCTCGCGCAGGATCTTCTCCAGCGCGTCGGCCTGGTCGACGGTGCGGGGGTAGCCGTCGAGCACGAAGCCGTTCGCGGCGTCCGGCTCGGCGACGCGCGCCTCGACCATGCGGTTGGTCACGTCGCTCGGCACCAGATCGCCGGCGTCCATGTACTTCTGCGCCTCGCGGCCGAGCGGGGTCTGCTGACCGATGTTGGCGCGGAACAGATCCCCGGTGGAGATGTGCGGAACGCCCAGCTTCTCGGACAGCAGGACGGCCTGAGTGCCCTTGCCGGCACCCGGCGGACCGAGCAGTACAACTCTCACTTCAGGAACCCTTCGTAATTGCGATTCATCAGCTGGCTCTCGATCTGCTTCACCGTGTCGAGACCGACGCTCACCATGATCAGCACCGCGGTACCGCCGAACGGAAGGTTCTGCATGGCACTACCGCCGGAGTTGCCGATCTGCAGGAAGAGGTTGGGCAGCACGGCGACCAGGCCGAGATAGATCGAGCCGGGGAGGGTGATCCGGCTCAGGACGAACTGGAGGTAGTCGGCGGTCGGCTTGCCCGGGCGGTAGCCAGGGATGAAGCCACCGAACTTCTTCATCTCGTCGGCTCGCTCCTCCGGGTTGAAGGTGATGGCCACGTAGAAGTAGGTGAAGAAGACGATCAGCGCGAAGTAGATCCCGATGTACACCGGGCTGCTCGGGTTGACCAGGTACTTCTGGATGAACTCCTGCCACCAGCTCGGGTCGGTCGCGTTCGTCGAGCCCGTGAGCTGAGCGATGAGGTTCGGGAGGTAGAGCAGCGACGAGGCGAAGATCACCGGGATGACGCCGGCCTGGTTGACCTTGAGCGGCAGGTAGGTCGACGAGCCGCCGTACATCTTGCGGCCGACGACCCGCTTGGCATACTGCACCGGAATCCGGCGCTGCCCCTGCTCGACGAAGATCACCGCGACGATGATGGCCAGCGCGGCCACACAGACCAGGGCGAAGACGATTCCGCCGCGGCTGTCCAGGATGCCCTTGCCCTCGGACGGGATGCGGGCGGCGATGCCCGCGAAGATCAGCAGCGACATGCCGTTGCCGACGCCGCGCTCGGTGATCTGCTCACCGAACCACATCACCAGCGCGGCACCCGCCGTCATGACGACGACGATGGTGATCATGCCGAAGATGCCGGTGTCGGCCAGGATGTCCTGCTGGCAGCCCTGCAGCAGCTGACCGCGCGCCGCCAGCGCCACCAGGCCGGTGGCCTGCAGAATCGCCAGGGCGATCGACAGGTACCTGGTGTACTGGGTCAGCTTGGTCTGCCCGGACTGCCCCTCCTTGCGCAATTCCTCGAAACGGGGAATCACGACCTGGAGCAGCTGGATGATGATGCTCGCCGTGATGTACGGCATGATGCCGATCGCGAACACCGACAGCTGCAGCAGCGCGCCGCCGGAGAACAGGTTGATCAGCTGGTAGATACCCGCGTTGTCACCGCCGGAGACCAGGTCGATACATTCCTGCACCGCCCGGTAGTCGACGCCAGGCGACGGCAGCGCCGCACCGATCCGGTACAGCGCGATCAGCCCCAGCGTGAAGAGAATCTTCCGCCGCAAGTCCGGAGTCCGGAAGGCCGATACGAAGGCGGAAAGCACAGATCCTCCTGGCGAACGACACGGGTGTGCCATGGATGTTCCAGCGGTGTCCTACTTCGGAGACGCCGAGCCCCATGACGGCTTTGGCAGACAACTACTGAACTCTAACAGTGGCACCGGACGAGCCATTCACTCGTCCGGTGCCACCGGGTGCAGAGCGGTCGTCAGCCGAGCTCGGTGACCGACCCTCCGGCCGCGGTGATCTTCTCCTTGGCGGCGCCGGTCACCTTGTCGGCGGTCACCTGGACCGCGACCGAGATCTCGCCGTCGCCGAGGACCTTGACCAGCTGCTTCTTGCGGACAGCGCCCGCAGCCACCAGCTCGGCCTTGCCGATCTCGCCGCCCTCGGGGAAGAGCTCGGCGATGCGGCCCACGTTCACCACCTGGTACTCGGTGCGGAACGGGTTGGTGAAGCCCTTGAGCTTCGGCAGCCGCATGTGGATCGGCATCTGGCCGCCCTCGAACGCCGCGGGGACGTTCTTGCGCGCCTTCGTGCCCTTGGTGCCGCGGCCCGCGGTCTTGCCCTTCGAGCCCTCACCGCGACCAACGCGGGTCTTGGCGGTCTTCTCACCCGGCGCGGGGCGCAGGTGATGCAGTTTGATGGTCATCGCGAGCCCTCCTCGACTTCCTCGACCGTGACGAGGTGGCGCACGACGTTGATCAGACCGCGGTTCTCCGGGCTGTCCGGTCGGACGACCTGCTTGCGGATGCCGCGCAGGCCGAGGGTGCGCAGGCTGTCACGCTGGTTCTGCTTGGCCCCGATCGACGACTTGATCTGGGTCACCTTGAGATCTGCCATTACCTGGCACCTCCCGTCGCTGCTTGGGCGCGCGCACGCAGCATGCCCGCCGGTGCGACGTCCTCGAGCGGCAGGCCACGACGGGCCGCGACCTCTTCGGGGCGCTGCAGCTGCTTGAGGGCCTCGACCGTCGCGTGCACGACGTTGATCGCGTTGTCGCTACCGAGCGACTTCGCCAGGATGTCGTGGATGCCCGCGCACTCCAGCACGGCGCGCGCGGCGCCACCGGCGATCACACCGGTACCGGGGGAGGCCGGACGCAGCATGACCACACCGGCCGCCGCCTCGCCCTGCACCGGGTGCACGATGGTGGAGCCGATCATCGGAACGCGGAAGAAGCTCTTGCGAGCCTCCTCGACGCCCTTCTGGATGGCCGCGGGAACTTCCTTGGCCTTGCCGTAGCCGACGCCGACCAGTCCGTTGCCGTCGCCGACGATCACCAGGGCGGTGAAGCTGAAGCGACGACCACCCTTCACGACCTTGGAGACGCGGTTGATCGCGACAACCCGCTCGAGCTGGTTCTTCTCGGCGGCATTGTCCCGCCGGTCGCCGCGGCGGTCGTTGCCGCCGCCCCTGCGGTTGTCGCGCCCGCCCTCGGGGCCGCCACTACCACTGTTGTTCTGTCCGGCGGGTCCGTTTCCGCCGTGACCCCGCTGACGTCCCGGCATCAGACGTTCCTTCCGTTTGCGATCATCATCATCAGAATTTCAACCCGCCTTCACGAGCGGCATCCGCGAGCGCGGCGATCCGGCCGTGGTAGTCGTGGCCGCCACGGTCGAAGACCACGGCGTCGACGCCGGCTGCCTTCGCGCGCTCCGCGATCAGCTGACCGACCTTCACGCCCTTGGCGGTCTTGTCGCCGTCCAGGCCGCGCACGTCCGCCTCGATGGTCGAGGCCGACGCGATGGTCTTGCCGCTCGAGTCGTCCACCAGCTGCACGTGCAGGTGCCGCGCGGAGCGGTGCACGATCAGGCGCGGGCGCTCCGTGGTGCCCGCGAGCTTCTTGCGCAGCCGGAAGTGGCGGCGGGTCTTCGAGAGACGACGCCGGGTGGAGGCGTCCTTGCCCAGCGGAATCCGCTTGGCCTGCTTCTTCTCCTGGCTTGCACTGGTCTTAGCCATGATCACTTACCCGTCTTTCCGACCTTGCGGCGCACGACCTCGCCGGCGTAGCGGATGCCCTTGCCCTTGTACGGGTCGGGCTTGCGCAGACCGTGGATGACCGCCGAGATCTGGCCGACCTTCTGCTTGTCGATTCCGGACACCGAGAACTTCGTCGGCGTCTCCACCGCGAAGGTGATGCCCTCCGGGGCCTCGACCGGAACCGGGTGGCTGTAGCCGAGGGCGAACTCGAGGTTCGAGCCCTTCGCCGCCACGCGGTAACCGACGCCGAAGATCTCCAGCTTCTTCTCGTACCCCTGGGTCACGCCGACGACCATGTTCGAGATCAGCGTGCGGGTGAGGCCGTGCAGCGAGCGGTTGCGCCGCTCGTCGTCCGGGCGGCCGATCTCGAGCTGGCCGTCCTCACCACGAGTGACGGTGATGGGCTCGGCCACGGTGTGCGACAGGGTGCCCTTGGGCCCCTTCACCGAGACGACCTGGCCGTCGACGGTGATATCGACCCCGGCGGGGATTGCGATGGGCTTCTTGCCGATACGCGACATGTCTCTGCCTCCCTTACCAGACGTAGGCGAGGACTTCGCCGCCCACGCGCTGCTGTGCCGCTTGCCGGTCCGTCAGCAGGCCGGAGGACGTGGAGATGATCGCCACGCCGAGGCCGCCGAGCACCTTGGGCAGGTTGGTGGATTTCGCGTACACGCGCAGACCGGGCTTGGACACCCGGCGCACCCCGGCGAGGCTGCGCTCGCGGGAGGGCCCGTACTTGAGGTCGACGATCAGGGTCTTGCCCACCGTCGCGTCCTCGGTGCGGAAGTCGGAGATGTAGCCCTCGCGCTTGAGGATCTCGGCGATGTTCGCCTTGAGCTTCGAGTGCGGAGCCTTCACCTGATCGTGGTACGCCGAGTTGGCGTTGCGCAGACGGGTCAGAAAGTCTGCGATCGGATCGGTCATGGTCATGGTTAGACCTCGACACCTTTCTCGCCGCGGTTCCCATGCAACGCCCGCTCACGCGGACCGTGGGCCTACGACAATTCGGCTGGTCCGGTCAGCACTTGCCGACCGGGTGAGTTCTCGCCGCCGGGTGCGCATATACAGAGGACATGGCTGTGCCCAGGCAACCGCTCTAGTGTAAGGGCGCGTTTTCCCTGGACAAAATCGGGTCGCCCGAGGCCGCGGACGGATGCTCCGCGATGGTTCGATGGTCGCGAACTCGCTCGACGGGAACCTATCGGCAGCGGGGCGCGTCCAAGTGGGTAATCGTGGTCGACCGGGGAGGAGCTGCTGTGCGAGGTATGGGGGTGCTGCGGGCCGTGGCCGGTGGGGTGGCCGGAGTCGCGCTGCTCGCGGGGTGTGTGGATTCGCCGGGGTCGGCCGGGCCGACGACGACGGTGCGGGATCCGGACAAGATCGAGGTCTTCAACCCGTGCCGGGGGGCGCTGTCGGACGAGGTGCTGCGGCAGGTCGGACTCGATCCAGCGACGAAGTTGATCACAACGGACCCGCCGACGGGCATCTCGGCATGGCGGATCTGCGATTGGGCGCCGACCGACGATCGCTACGGCTCGGGCCGCCGGATGATCGGTGTCGGCTCGACGAGCCACACACTCGAGGAAGCCCGCACCAAGAAGTCGGTGACCGTCATCCGGGATACGACGGTGAACGCACGCCCCGGATTGGTTTCGAAGGAACAGAACACTCCGGACATCTGCTACGTCTCGTTCGAAGCCCAGCAGGGCCTGTTCGAGGTAACGGCCTCATGGCTGAGCACAGAGGGTCCCAGGACCGGCGATCTGTGCACGATGGCCGAGAAGTACGCGGCGGCCCTCGAGCCGCATCTACCCGAGTAGGTGGGGACTGTGTCCGAGGATCAAGTCACGTATTGGCGAACCATGAAGCAGCAGGCCATCGCTGGAGAGATCAGGATAGAAGAGGGACTCGGCAATTCGATGGCGAACGTCGTCGGCGAGTACATCGCGGCACTGGAAGCGCAGAAACTCGTAGCCGGCAAACTGGACCGCTTGAGCGGTTGGGGCGGACTCCCCTCAGCCCAGGCAATCCGACAGAAGCTCGAATTCAAGGCCGCCACGGGCAGCGCCGACGACCCCGACGACTCCGCCACCAAACGCCTCGACCAACACATATCCATAGCCCGCGACCAACGCGACACCTTCCTCGCCGCAATCGGCAAACTCCACTCCACCGACCAGCAATCCGCCGACACCCTGACGAACGGAGGAATCTGATGGGGCTCAGCGATATCGGCGAATTCCTCGGCCACGTCGGCACCCTCGGCACCTTCAAGATCGTGGACAACTACGCCCGATCCCGCGACGCGGACAACGACCGCGCCACCCTCGACGAGCAGGGCAAGCAGACCTGGCAGGGCGACCGCGACATCATCGGCGGCGAATGGTCCCGGCTGCGGGACGGCACCGCGGTGGCGATGGCGAAGGAGGCCGTCACCGCGCCGGAAGCATTCAGCACCTGGTCGCACCGGCAGATCTGGCAGGCCCTGAACGGCAGCGGAGGCGAGCCGGGCGTGAGCGCGGGCGAGGTGAACGCCGGGGCCGACGGCTGGCGCCGGCTCACCGATGGCACCCGCACCGCGGTGGAGAACTACCGGTCCGCGATGGAGCGGGTCCTGGCCGAGAAGTGGTCGGGCGCCTCCGGGAACGCGGCGATCGAGGGAATCAAGGGCTACGCCGCCGAGGCGGCGAATCTGCCCACCGCGTTCCAGATGGTCGCCAATGGCATCGATTACATGGAGGGGCTGCTCGGACAGGCGAAGATCGCCATTCCCCAGCCCGAAGAGGTCTCGGGTTTCGACGAATTCGTCAGCCACATCCCCGGCAACGGGGTGATCAAAGCGGCCAAACATCGCGCCACCGAGGCGGAGGCCGACGCTCAGCTCTTCATGATCGGCACCTACCAGCCCGGGTCGGCCACCGTGGATCGCCAGACCCCGATCCTCCCGGTGCCGCACAACACCGTGGGCGACTCCGGCGGCGCACCGGGCGGCACCCCGGCCCCCGGTGTCGACACCGGCGGAAACACGCCGGACACGACTGGTTCGCCGAGCTCCACCGACCCACAGAACACCCCGACGGAGTCGCCGGTGAGTCCCCAGGAGACCCCGACGGACACCGGCACCACCGAGTCGGACCCCACCGGCACCTCCGAAGACACCGAGAACACCTCGCCCACCAGCACCGATCCGACCAGCACCAACCCAGCGAGCACCGTCCCCGCGAGTACCGTCCCCACCTCCACCACCGACCGGCCGACCACCTCGGTCGACCCGAGGACCGGCACCCCGAGCCCCACCACCAACACCGGCGCGCCGACCACGACCAGCTCCCCCGACCCGGGCCGCAGCGTGCCCGGCTCGCCGACCGCGACCGGCACCGCCACAACCCCGGCCACCAGGAACGCCGCCACCACCGCCGCCGGCCGCGGCGCCAACGGCATGCCCGGCATGATGGGCGCGGGCCGCGGCGCCAACGGCGGTGACGACGAGAGCGAACACAAGATCCCCGACTACCTCGTGCGGGACCGCGAGCACGAACTCATCGGGCAGCTCCCGCCGACGCTGCCACCGGGCGGAGTGATCGGCGGGTGAGCGACCGCTGGACGCTGAGCCCGCACGCCTTCGCTCTCGCGCTGGAGGCCCACGGCCGCGACCGCCTGCCCTACCCGCTGACCTTCCGCCCCGAGTTCGCCGAATCGCTCGCGGTGCACAGCGAGCGCAGGCAGGTCGCGGTCGAGGAGATCCAGCGGGTGTACGACCCCGGGCTGCACGCGGCCTTCGGGGTGTTGCTGGAGCCGCGGGTACGCGTCGAGATCGAGGGGCTGCACGGCCCGGCGCAGTCCGCGGTGGTGCGGATCTACGCGGGCATCGCCGGTGATCTCGGGGCGCTCGCCGTCCAGGCACCCGGCGCCGATCGCGATCGGGGCGGTCCGATCACCATCCACGCACTGCCACCCGCCGCGCTCGCCGAGCGGATCGTCGCCCACCTGCCACCCGCGCCCGGCGGCCGCACCCCGCGCTTCGAAGGCAGGCGCGGCGACCTGGACGCGCCCGTCTACGGCAGGCACCCCACCCGGCTCTCCCCGACCGAACAGGTGCAGCGCTTCTTCCGCCGCCCCCGGATCGGCACCGGCGAGATCACCGTCTACCCCGGGTATCAGCTCGATGCCCGCCCCACCTCCGACGGCAGAGCCTTCCTGTGGCTCGACTACCCGGACGACGGCCGCTACCTGCTGCAACACCACGCCGACGGCGACGACCTCACCGTCATCCCGGGGCCGCCGGACGAGCTTCGCCTGCGCATCGCCAACCACATCGGCCTGTTCACCCGCCGCCCGGTCGGCAGCCGGTAGCGGGAACCGCGGACGTCCCGCGCGCGTCCAAGCCTTGCGAACGTGTCGATTGGGAAAGGAGCCCCGATGGCCGAGGAATTGCCCGGTGCGGCCCGGGCGGGCAACGACGCGCTGCGCGCACAGGTCGAGTCGATGCTCGAGTCCTACGAGCAGCAGCGGTCGGCGCTGGTCGCCGCGCAGCAGCGCGCGGCCGAGCCGGTCACGGTGTGGTCGCCGGACAATCTGGTGCGCGTCACCGCGACCGTCGCCGGGGTGCTCGAGGTGCACCTCCAGCCCGAAGCTTTCAAGCGATCCACCTCCGCGACCCTCGGCCCGGTGATCACGGCCACGCTGCGGGAAGCGGCGGGCCGCGCGGCTGCCAAGCAGGCCGAGGCCCTTGCGCCGTTCACCGACCTGCCCCTCCCCGACCTCCCCGACCTCATCCCCGGCGCTCCGGCAACAAAAGATGTTCTCGCACAACTCGATTCGTCGACCGCCGAAGCTGCCACGACGCCCGCCTCCGACTCGATCGAGGACGAGGACGACTACTTCCGCAACCGGGGCTACCTCCGGTGAGCACCGTCCGCATAGACCCCCGAGCCCTCCGGGCCACCCAGCCGTCCTTCGACACCGCCGCCGCCACGATCACCACCGCCGCGAACCAGCTCACCGCGGCACTGGCCGCCGAGGGCGAATGCTGGGGCAACGACCGAACCGGCCAGGCCTTCGCCCAGAACTACACCTCCGGCGTCGAGCAGGGAAAGACCTCGGTCGCCAACCTCGCCACCACCATGACCCGGCTCGGCGCCACCCTCGTCACCATCGCCGACCAGGTGACCGCCCAGGAAGACGCCGCCGCCGCCGGCCTGGACCAGTCCACGGGCCGCTGACCCGTGGGCATCGAGATCCCGGACTCCCTGGAGTGGGTCGCGAAGTACATCCTCGGCGCCGGCGACTGGCCCGACGGTGACGAAACCGCCATGCGCCGCCTCTCCGACGCCTGGAACTCGATGGCGGACACCCTCGACACCGTCGACGACGAGGCCGCCGCCGCGCTGAACGCCGCCCTGGCCGCCATCTCCGAGGGCGAGACCCACACCGCGCTCGCCGCCTACCGCGACAAACTCCTCGCAGGCGACGACGCCGCCTTCACCGCCATCGCGAAGTACTGCCGCTACCAGGCCGAACTCCTGTACGACGGCGCCAACGACATCGAGCACACCAAGCTCGTCATCATCGGCACCATGATCGTGGCCGCCGTCGAGATCGGCGTCGCGCTCGGCACCGCCTGGACCGGCGTCGGAGCCGCCGCGGGCGTCGCCGCCCGGGTCGCGGCCCAAGTCGCCGTCCGCATCGCGATCAAACAGCTCATCGCCCGCATGCTCACCCGCGGCGCACTGAAGGCCGCCGCCCGCGCCGCCCTCCACGGCGCCGCCTTCGAAGCGCTCGAGGAAGGCGGCGTCGACGCCATCGCCCGCACCACCCAGGTCGGCAGGGGCGACCGCGCGATGGACGAATTCGGCTGGTCCGACCTCGGCCTCTCCACTTTCGCCGGCGCCGTCGGGGGCGCGGTCGGCGGCGGCCTCGGCTCCGACCTCGACGGCCTCTCCGACGCCGCCACCAGCAAACTCGGCCGATTCGCCACCGACACCGCCACCGGAACCGGAACCGAACTCGCCGCCGATCTCGCCGCCCAGACGGCCGCGGCCGCCATCACCGGCCAGGATCTACAGATCGGGCTCGACACCTTCACCAGTGCCGGGGCGGGCGGGATCCAGTCGGCCGTCGAGTCGAGCGGGCATCCCGAAGCACCGGGCACCCCTGACCTCAGTGATTCCACCCCGTCCACCGACACCGACTCCCCCGACGCCCCGACGTCACCTGCGGGGACAGATTCGGGCCCGCCTGCGGCCAACGAAGCGCCCGATACCGAGACCGGTATCCCGTCCGACGCGGAAACCCCTCCCGCTGATCTCAGCACCTCACCTACGAGTGTCGAGGCCGCACCTGACACCGCCGGCTCGACTGCCGCGCCCGGTATCGACACCCCCACCGCAGCCGCCGATACCGATACCTCGCCGCCACGCGACGCCGCCACAACACCGGCCGATGCCGACATCACCACCTCACCCGCGAACCCTGACGCCACCCCCTCTCTCGCCAGTGACACGAGTCCGCACCCCGTCGAGACACACACCTCCACAGCGCAGGACGCCGCACCGAGCACTCCCGAACCAGAGAGCAGCCCGCCGAGCACCACGGCTCCGGTACCGCCGACGCCGGACCCCGACACCGGCCCTGAGCCGACTCGGTCACCTGCCCCGGACGCCACCTCGCTCACTGCTGACACTCCATCAGACGCGACCCCGGCCACTGCCCCGATCTCGCCGGCCGATCCGACCCCCGCGTCACCGGTCACCCCGGATAACGCGGCCGCCCCACCGCCGACCCCGGCACCCGTCACCACCGGATCTCCGGAACCGCCGAGCACCTCGACCAGCCCGCCACCGGCCCCACCGCCGTCTTCCGCGCCGACGGACATCGCAGCCGCCCACCCTGTCTCCATCCCGACAGGCGACGCCGCTGCCAACTCCACACCGACCACGTCCAGCGCTCCGTCATCCCCGGCGTCGGTGGACACAACAACAGCCGCCACTTCGTCCCCGGTCACGACCTCCCCGAGCCCACCAACGACGAGCACACCGGCATCCACGAATCCCTCCACCGGCTTCAGCACAGCGCCTCCGGTCGCGCCATCACCGGCCCCTGCGCACCAGCGCACAGCCGCACCGACCGATACCGCGCTCACCCCCGCCTCAGCGAGCAATCGACCAACCCCGAGCGGGTCCACCCAGCGCGAAACCACCACGGATACAACGCCTACCGCAGCGGCGCGCATCCAATCCGGGCCAGAGCAGCCCGCTGACCAGCAAACACCACCTGCGGCGCCGGGCACGCCCACATCCCGGACACCGGTGGACGCGACGCCGGCGACTACGCCGTCCCCGGTCACGAACTCCTCGATCCCGTCCCCGCCGGGCAGACCGCAGTCCACACCCCATGCCCTCGGCGTGACACCACCGGTGAGCTCTCCGACCGGCCCACCGTCGCTTCCGGCACCGGGCACGTCCCCGACTCCACCCCCTTCACCCGCCCCGTTCGGGCCCGCGAACACCGAGCCGGGCCCACCCGCGGCAACGAGCCCGGATCCGACGCGAGCATTCCGCGAATCGCTCCGCGACCTCCCCGCGCACGACGGCCGCAACCCGGCGATCGACGTGAATCGGAACCCGTGGTCGCAGCGCCCGCCCGCCTACCGCATCCGACGTTTCGACATGGGTGGCGGACAGTGGATCACCGTCGCCGATATCGACGCGCACATCACCGACGCCCACCTCCTCTCGCCCGCAGCGCTCCAGCACGCGATGGAGCGCGTCCAGTCCACCGTCGATGCGGTCTTCAACAACGGCAGCCGGCTGCTCAGCGGAGACCAGCTCCTGATCGACATACGCTTCACCGCCGACACGGACACCCCGGGCCTCGGCCTGAGCGCCGACCGGCTGGCCGGCACCATCACCAATACCCTTCGCGAGCATCTGGGACTGTTCCCCGCTGATGCGTATTCCCCGCTCAGCGCGCTCGAACTGCGCGAGATCAGCAACGACATCGCCCGCGCCAACACCGACAGCCCCGTCAGCAACCCGAGCGATACCCGGGTCGTCGACCACCACCGGCTCGACAATGTCGAATCCCCCGACTTTCAGCACGATGTCGAGGACTCGCTCCGGAACGGCAACGGCTTCGACCGTTTCGCGGACCCGCGTACCCATCCGTACGGGCAGTTGGTCAACGACGGCGGACCGGAGGTCACCGGCAGGAGCAACAACTGCCTCGACTGTGCGCTCTCCGCCCTGTCGTCCTTCCATGGTGTTCCGCAGGTTTCGGCGCCGCGCTGGGCGGACATCATTCATGCCGACCCGCACAACCCGAACTACGCCGAGGTCGACCGCCGATCGGGCGAACGGGGTGGGCTGGAACGGGCTTCGACCTGGCTCGGCGGCCCCTGGCTGTCCTACAGTGGCATGCCGGTGCCTGCCCAGTTCGACGCGCTGCACCACTACGTCGATGGTCTCGGTCCGGGTTCTGCCGCGCTCGTCACCAGCTGGTTTCCCGCGCTGGACGCGAACGGCGACGTCGTGCTCGACTCGAACGGATCGCCCGAGATCATCAGCGGCCACGCCACAGTCGTCGTCTACCCGGCAGGCGCCGACGGGCCGGTGTGGTGGGATCCACAGCACGGTCTCACCACGGACGCCCCACCCGGATATCTCGTGGACGACGCGGTCGCGATGGAGTGCATACCGATCGACTCAAACGGAGGAACGTCCGATGCCGGAGCCGGTACCGACACGGGAACAGGCCACGCAACTGATGCGCCAGGTCTACGGCCCCGACCGGAGATTCTCGATTCTGGAGAGCCGGCAGGGCTGGGTCTGTCAGGAGATCCTGCCTCGGGACGAGGTGCGCCGATCGGGGGTGGGCCTGGGCAGCGTGGTGATCAACAAGCACACGGGAGTGATCACCTCGCACAGCAGCCTGCCGGTCAGAATGACAGGGGAGATGTTCGACACGGCGATCGAAGCGGGCAACCCGGCACCGGGTTTCCAGGTCTATCCGAAACAGCACCGCATTCACCTGACCCAGCTGGCCGAGACCGAGAACACGATCGAGTACCAGGTACGTCAGACCGACCTCGACAACCCGCAGAACCCGGAGCTGACTCGACGAGTGCAGATCACCAAGCAACCGATCCGGCATCAGCCCAGCGACCGCCTCGCAGCGGAAGCGACCTCATGGGCCTACGACCAGGCCCGTCGGACGGGGACCTGGCCGCGGGAAGGGACCTTCGAGCGGTAGCCGCGCCGGTTACGCAGCACGATCTGCGGAACGCGGGGCAAGCACGCCGCGCCAGGGAACAGCTGCGCTCCGGCGGCCCGGCATCCGATACCGCCACAACCCTGGCCGATCCGCTGACCGGCCGGGCCCTTCCCGCCCACCGAAGCACCGAATTCGGCCAGCCCGTCCTCGTCGTCGGCATGAACGTCCACGTGACCGGCAACAACCCCGTCGATGTGCGGCAGCTGCACGATCGCGCCCAGCTCACGACGGACCTCGCCTTCAACCGCGGCCATCGTCTTCCCGACGGGGCCTGGCTGATGGTCGACCTCGTTCCCGTCACCGACCCCGCGGCCGCCGACCTGCACCTGAACAGCGATTCTCCGAGAACCGATCCCGCCGCGATCGAAACGTCGCTCCGTGCACAGCTCGGTCTCGGCCCCGCCGAGGGCCAGGGGCTCTCGACGACCGATCTGGCTCGACTGGGCCGACAAGTCGGGAGCACCCCGATGGAATCACCGGGCACGGCGGACCGCTCGGCGCAGACCACGCCCGCCTTCGATCCCCGACGCGCACCCGAGACGGACCGTCCCGCCCCAGCACCCGCTCCGCCGATGAGCGCCGTTCCACCTGCGCCCCCGGCGGACCGCACGCCGGAATCCGACTGGGGCAGACCGAACCCGCGCCGACGTTCCGAGCCCAGCCGGTGGCGGCGGTGGTTCGGCTTCGGCGAACGACGGCCCCGGCCCCGGCCCGTCATCGTGCTCCAGCAGGACCTGCCGCGGCCACCGACCGCGCCGAGGCCCGAATCGCGACGGGCCGTCATCGAGCCGGAGCGCCCATCCGAGGATGCGATCGATGGCACGCCGTTCCGCGCGTCACCGCCCTTCGAGGGGCGACGGATGAACTCCGCGTTCCACGGTGAGAACGAGCCGGGCAACCCGATCTGGACATCCCCACCGAGCGCGGTGCGCTATCTCGATGCCGAGGAGCGGTCGAGATTGCGTCTCACAGTCCGGAACGGGCTGCTCGTCGATGTCGACGGCAATCCATTCGACACTCGCGCGGGTAGCACCCACTGGGGCGGTCAGGGACGCGCGATCTTCGTCATGGACCTGGACGGTAATCTCTACGCATCGAATACCCACGGCCGCGGCCTGTTCCACCATTCCAGCTTTCTGGCCGGTGGTGCCGTCGCGGCCGCCGGCGAACTCCGGGTCGTCGACGGGCGCTTACACCTGCTGACCGATTCGAGCGGGCACTACCGCCCGGAACGCGGTCACACACTGCAGGCGATCAGCAGGCTCCGCGCGCTCGGCATCGACATGGGGGCCGTGGCGATCGAATTCGAGGCACCCCGTTGACGGAGGAGGCAGTTGTGAGCGAGTACTGGTCCGGGGTCGTCGACACGATCTTCTACTTCACACAGTTCGAGCGGGAACTGGACGAGCGGGTCGTCGAGAAAATCTCCCGCGCCCTGCTGAACGAGCCGATCGGGACACTGACGCCGGAACAGGAGTACGCGGCACTCGCCGAGGGACTCCGCTCGAACGCGCCGCTGCCGACATTGGTGGCCATGCCCCAGCTCGACAGCGAGCTGCGCGATTTTCTGGCGCGGGTCGTCACCCGCCTGGACGAGCTTCGCCCGTGGCCGGAGTTGCCGTTCGCCGTCCTGCCGGATGACCACCTCGACCGATTCCAGGGCGCGCGGCCGATGGCCCGGATCCACCTGTCCGAACGCGTTGTGCAGGAGCGCCTCGGCCGCGCCTTCCACGCCAGTCCGGACGGCGCCTTCCTGCCGCTCCGCCTGCGCTCAGGAGCCGTGATCGGCCTGTTCTGCGACGTCTGGGACGACAGCGACGATGTGATGCTGGCGAGCGCGAGTTCGGAGCTGGAGCCGGAGCAGATCGCACGGGAACTCGCGGAGTCGTCGCGGATCGCGCGGGGCGAGATCACCCTGCTCACCGCTGATGACGTCGCCGCCACCATCGCGGGCTCGCGGTACGAGACGACGCCGATTCAGCAGCAGTTCCGGGGCGAGGATCAGCCGGGCAATGCCATCTGGGGCGGAAAGCACGTGCGCTACCTGGGCGCCGAGGAGCGCCGCGAGTTCGAACTCTCCGCGCACGACGGGCGGCTGTACAACGGCATCGGCCTGCCCTACGACACCGCCGCCGCACGGACTCTGTGGACTCCGCAGGGTGGCCGCGCGATCTTCGTGATGGACGAGTACGGCACTGTGTACTCGGCGCCGTACCACCTGCTCGGCGAGTTCCATCACTCGAGCTTCCTGGCCGGTGCGCCTGCGGCGGGGGCGGGGGAGATCGCGGTGCGCGAGGGCGAAGTGCTGCTGATCTCCGACCAGAGCAGCCACTACCGACCGGCCAGGCGATTCACCGCGCAGGTCGTCGACAGCCTGCGGAATCAGGGTCTCGACACCAGCTCGATCCGGATCGAGTACCACTCACCGCCCTGAGCCCGGGTGCGGAGCGGAGGCCAGGGGAATCGCCGCCCCGATTCGAGATCTCGACACGTTTCCGGGCGGCGTTCGTCCGCTACAGCCCCCGCTGCTCGGTGATCTCCAGACACAGCGCATCGATCATCGCTTCCCGCACGTGCGGGAGGGTGATCACGTGCGCCCGGTCGCCCGCGGTGGCGAGGTGGTAGCGGTGGCAGATGGCCTCGGCGGGACGGTCGAAGACGACCGTGACCGAGGCGGGGTGGCGCATCGGATTCGTGCCGGCGGCGGCGAGGGCGCGTTCGGCGTAGGCGGCGGTGGCGAGCGACGTGTGCGCGTCCGCCTCGAGGCCCGCGATGCCCTTGCCCGAGAGCGCGTACCAGAGGAGTACTCCGGCCAGCCCGGAGCGGGAGCAACCGAGGGTGACGTCGGTGGCGCCGACGTAGTCGCCCTCGATCGCGGTGTGCACCAGGTCGGCGCGGCACAGGGCGAGGGCGCAGACGACCGGTGTGCCGAGCGCCTTGTGCATGCTGATCCCGATGCTGCCGACCTCCGGCCGGGCGAAACCCCAGGTGGGGCCGTATTCGGTGAAGGGAATGATCAGCCCGCCGAGCGCCGCGTCCAGGTGCACGTAAACCTCGCCCGCCGCACCCGCGGCGGCGACGATCGCGTCCACGTCGTCGATCGCGCCGGTCATGGTGGTGGAGAGGGTGGCGACCACGATGGCGCCGCGCCCGGCACCCGGGCGGCAGGCGGCCGCGAGCGCGGCGGGGTCCATGCGGCCGGTGGCGTCGGCGGCCACGACGACCAGCTCGCGGCGCATGAGCCGGGCGGCCTTGCGGATCGAGTAGTGCGCGGCGCCGCTGCAGTAGATCTTCGCGTCGGGCAGCGCGACGCAGCCGCGGTCGAGGCCGAACAGGTTGGCCTCGCTGCCCGAGGCGGCGATGTAGCCGTAGGTCTCGTCGGGCGCCCCGTTGGCGAGCCGGGCCACGGCGTCCACGACGGCGCACTCCATCGGCTTCGAGCTGATCCCGGCCTTGTCCGCGCTGCGCGGGTCGCCGAGGTTGTTGACGAAGATGTCGAGGATTCCGGCGAGTTCGCTGAACCGGAAATCCATGTTCGTGGGGAAGCCGAGGAAGCGCGGCTTCTCGGCCAGCATGCCCGCGATGAAGGACTCGGTCAGCTGCCCGAGCTCACCGGAGGGGCGGGGCCGCGCGCCGATCGCGTATTCGTCGAGAAACGGTGCGGCAGTGCGGGAAAGAGTGTTCACAGCTCTCCGGTGCGTGCGTCGAACGGACCGCGGCAACGTTAGTGACACCCACTGTCACAACGGTGAATGGGTCGTGAACAAAGCACCGTTACGCCCGGTTTCCCACCGGATCATGCAGAACGCAGAACAGGGACCCGAGCCGTGGCTCGGGTCCCTGTTCGGGGGGAGATCAGCTCACCAGGAGCTCTTGTGCACGCCCGGCAGCTCACCGCGGTGCGCCATCTCGCGCAGGCAGATGCGGCAGAGCCCGAACTTGCGGTAGACCGCGTGCGGACGGCCGCACCGCTGGCAGCGGGTGTATCCGCGCACCGCGAACTTCGGCTTCGAGTTGGCCTTGTTGACCAGCGCTTTCTTCGCCATGTGCTCAGTTCTCCTTGAACGGGAAGCCGAGGTGCTTGAGCAGGGCACGGCCTTCTTCGTTGTTGGTCGCCGTGGTCACGACGGTGATGTCCATACCGCGCGGGCGGTCGATGCGGTCCACGTCGATCTCGTGGAACATGGACTGCTCGCTGAGGCCGAAGGTGTAGTTGCCGTTGCCGTCGAACTGCTTCGGCGAGAGGCCGCGGAAGTCGCGGATACGGGGCAGCGCGATGGAGACCAGGCGGTCCAGGAACTCCCACATGCGGTCGCCGCGCAGCGTCACCTTGGCGCCGATGGGCATGCCCTCGCGCAGCTTGAACTGCGCGATCGACTTGGTGGCCTTGCGGATGATCGGCTTCTGGCCGGTGATCAGCGCCAGATCGTCGACGGCGCCGTTGATCAGCTTGGCGTCCCGGGCGGCGTCGCCGACACCCATGTTGACGACGACCTTCACCACGCCGGGGATCTGCATCACGTTGGCGTAGTCGTACTCGGAGTTCAGCGCGTCCCTGATCTCCTCGCGGTAGCGGAGCTTCAGGCGCGGCTGGGTCTTCTCGGTGGTGGTCATGATCAGATGTCCTTCCCGTTGCGACGGGAGATGCGGACGCGCTTGCCGGTCTCGTCATCGCTGCGGTAGCCGATGCGGGTCGGCTTGCCGTCGGAATCCACGACCATCACGTTCGAGACGTGGATGGAGGCTTCCTGCGTGACGATGCCGCCGGAGGAGGCGCCGCGCTCGTTGGCGGAGTTCGCGACGTGCTTCTTGATCCGGTTCACACCCTCGACGAGGACCCGGTTCTGCTGCGGGAAGGCCTGGATGACCTTGCCCTTCGCGCCCTTGTCCTTACCGGAGATCACGAGCACGGTGTCGCCCTTGTGCACCTTCATGGTCAGAGCACCTCCGGGGCCAGCGAGACGATCTTCATGAACTTCTTCTCGCGCAGCTCGCGGCCGACGGGGCCGAAGATGCGGGTGCCGCGCGGATCGTTGTCCGGCTTGATGAGGACGGCGGCGTTCTCGTCGAAGCGAATGTAGGAACCGTCCGGACGGCGGCGCTCCTTGGTGGTGCGCACGACGACGGCCTTGACCACCTCACCCCGCTTGACGTTGCCGCCGGGGATGGCGTCCTTGACGGTGGCGACGATGATGTCGCCGATACCGGCATAGCGGCGCGACGAGCCACCGAGCACGCGGATGCAGAGAATTTCCTTCGCACCCGTGTTGTCGGCGACGCGCAGCCGCGACTCCTGCTGAATCACTTCAGCAACCTTTCGTTGACCTGGACATGAAGCACGCCGGATTTCCGACCCGACGGGCGTGGTCGGCTGCCCTCCGACGCGCGCCTGCCAGTGGTTCTCCGAGGTTCCGGAGCCGCCGCTGGGGGTTCACTGCCGAATTGCGGGGGCACGGCCTCCGCAGGCAACCGCACTAGTGTATGGGAAGCACCTGGCTCGGTCGAAATCGGGGGTGGCGGGGTAGCCTCGCGCGGGTGAGGTGCGCCGGTCGGGCGCCGACGACGGGATGCGGCCGGCGGTCGCATCGGATAGGGGAATCCTGGTGACTGCATCCGGCCGGTTGGACCGGCGCGCGTTCCTGGTCGCGCTCGGTGTCGTGCCCGCGGCCGTCTACCTGGCGTCCTGCTCGGCCGAGGAGGCGCCGGTGCGGCTGACCGGGGTGGACATGGGCGGCGCGGACGACGCCATCCGGCCGCAGGACGACCTCTACCGGCACGTCAACGGGCGCTGGCTGCGCGAGTTCCAGCTGCCGCCGGACAAGGCACAGGTCGGCGCGATCACCGAGGCGACCGAGCGCACCGAGTTGCAGCTGCGCGAGCTCATCGAGAGCATCGCCGACCCGGCGCCCGGCTCGGAGGCGCAGCAGCTCCGCGACCTCTACGACGCCCGGCTCGACCTGGCCGAGATCGAGCGGCTCGGGTTGACCCCGCTGGCCGGGTTGTTCGAGCAGATCGACAGGGCGCCGGGCAAGCCCGAGCTGGCGAAGGTGATGGCCGCGCTGCCGATCGGCGGGCTGATCGGCATGGGCATCGGCATCGACCGGAAGAACTCGACCCAGTACATCCCGAGCATCGGGCAGTCCGGGCTCGGCCTGGACGAGCAGTACTACCGCAAGCCGGAGTTCGCCGAGGACCTGGCCGGCTACCAGACCTACCTGCAGAAGGCCGCGGCGGGCGCCGGGCTGCCCGACCCGGCCGGGGTGGCGCAGCGGCTGCTCGACCTGGAGCGGCGGATCGCCGCCGCGCACTGGGACAACGTCCGGCTGCGCGACACCGACGCCACCTACAACCTGATGTCCTGGACCGAGCTGACGGCGCTCGCGCCGCAGTTCGACTGGGAGCCGTGGCTGGCCGGGAACACCGACCGGCCGAAATCGCTCTTCGACAAGATCGTGGTGGGGCAGCCCTCCTTCGTGACCGCGGCCGGTGCGCTCTGGGCGGAGGTGGATATCGCGGTCTGGCGCGACTACCTGAAGCTGAGCGTGATCCAGGCCTACGCCCGGTTCCTGCCCGCCGCCATCGCGGATGCCCGCTTCGACTTCTTCGGCAAGCAGCTCAGCGGGCTGGAGCAGAAGCCGGAGATGTGGAAGTCGGCCGTCGGGGTGGTCGACTCCAACCTCGGCGAGCAGCTCGGCAAGCTGTATGTGGAGAAGCATTTCCCGGCCGAGGCCAAGGAGCGGGCCCTCGTCATGGTCGACGACCTGATGGCGGCCTACCGGGAGAGCTTCACCAACTCGTCCTGGATGTCCGAGCCCACCAGGCGCGAGGCGCTGGCCAAGCTGGAGAAGATCGACACCAAGATCGGCTACCCGGACAAGTGGGTGGACTACTCGACGCTGGAGATCACCCGCGGCAAGCTCGTGGAGTCGCTGCTCGCGGTGAACGCGTTCGAGGTGAAGCGGGCCTTCGCCCGGCTCGGCACGCCGGTGGACAAGAGCGAGTGGGCGATGTCGCCGCAGACGGTGAACGCCTACTACTCGGCGACCACCAACCAGATCGTCTTCCCCGCCGCCTACCTGCAGCCGCCGTTCTTCGACAAGGACGCGCTGGACGCGGTGAACTACGGCGCGGTCGGCTCGACCATCGGCCACGAGATCGGACACGGCTTCGACGACCAGGGCTCCAAGTACGACGGCGACGGCAACCGCCGCGACTGGTGGACCCCGGCGGACCTGGACGCCTTCGAGGCAAAGACCGACCAGCTCGTCGCCCAGTACGACGTGCTGGTGCCGGAGGGGCTGGAGCCGAGCCAGCACGTGGACGGCAAACTCACCGTCGGCGAGAACCTGGCCGACGTGCGCGGGCTGCAGATCGCCTTCGCCGCCTACCGCCGCGCCGCCGAGCGCGCCGGGCAGCAGCCGGACTACCGCACGATGTTCCTCTCCTGGGCCCGCAACTGGCGGGAGAAGATGACCGAGGCGGTGGCGGTGCGGATGCTGCAGGACACGCACGCGCCCGGCGAGTTCCGCTGCAACCAGGTGGTGCGCAACGTCGCGGAGTTCTACCAGACCTTCGAGGTGAAGGACGGGGACACGCTGTTCCTGCCGGAGGATCAGCGGGTCAGCCTGCTCTGAGCTCGGCGGTCAGCAGGCGGTAGCCGAGGTCGAGTTCGGTGCGGTCGAGCAGCTCGGCGTGGCGGCGGTGCCAGCTGCCGTCGGCGAGGTCGGCGGCGAGCCGGTCGAGGCCGGTGCGGAGTTCGGGCTCCGGGGTGAGGCTGAACATGGAGGCGCCCGCCCGGACCAGCGGGTCGAGGTACGCCTCCGGGCGGCGCCAGAAGGCGCAGGCGAAGCCGTCGGCGCAGTCCCACGGCACCGGCACCGCATGCACGGCCGCGCCGAGCCACTCGGCGACCTCGGCGACCGGCACCGCGAGCGCGGCGTCGGTCGCCGCGGCGGCGGGCAGGTACTCGCGGAGCAGCCAGAAATCGGCGGTGACGGTGTGGTCCCAGGTGAGAAGGACGACCCGGCGGCGGGCCACCCGGCGCAGCTCGGCCAGCCCGGCGGGGACGTCGGCCCAGTGGTGCACAGTGAGCACCGCGAGCGCGGCGTCCACCGAATCGTCGGGCAGCGGAAGGGCCTCCGCGACGCCGCGCACCGCGGGCGCCGCGCCGGGCGGGCGCTGGCCGATCATGACCGCGCTCGGCTCGACCGCGAGCACGGTGCCGGGCGGTTCGTAGGAGCCGGTGCCCGCGCCGACGTTCAGTACGCTGCGCGCGGAGCCGAGCGCGGCGCGCAGCCGGGCCGCGATCCGCGGGTCGGGGCGGCGGGTGGCGGTGTAGGTGCGGCCGGTGCGGTCGTAGCGAGCCTCTGCCATCGATGGAGTGAAGCAGACCGCGGCGCTGGTCGCATACGGTCCCGATCACCGGGCACCCTGCCCGGAACGGAGGGAGAAGCGGTGCGCATCGCGGTGCTCGTGGCAGCGGCCCTGCTGCTGGTCGGTTGCCAGCTGCCGGAGCGAAGTGTCGAGGGAGCGGTGCGGGTACCCCACGCGCAGGGCGAGACCGTGCTCGAGCGGACACCGGTGCGGGTGGTGGCGCTCGGAGCGCAGTGGTCGGACGCGGCGCTCGCGCTCGGCGTGACGCCGGTTGGGCAGTTGACCGACGTGGCGGGGACGGTGCCGCCCTGGCGGTCGAGCGCGGGGGCAGCGACCGGCATCGACCCGGCGAAGCCACTGGGTCAGCAGGTCAAGGAGCTGCGGCCGGAGCTGATCCTGGTGGAGGGTGCGCTCGGTTCGCCGAGCACGTACCTGGAGCTGACCTCGATCGCGCCGACGGTCCCCGCGCTGGACGGCGCGCCGGTCGGGCGCTGGCGGGACCAGGTGCGCGCGCTTGGTGCGGCGCTGCGCGAGCCGGACGAGGCGGACGAGGTGATCGCGGCGGTCGACCGCAGGCTGGACCGGTTCGCGGCGCAGGCGGGCGGGGTGCGCGGGCGCACGGTAGCGGTGGCGTGGCTGGCCGGACCCGGGCAGCTCATCGTTGCCGTCGACCCGGCCGCGCCCGCGCTGGAGCTCTTCACCCGGCTCGGCATGCGGCTCCCGGAGGCCCTCGCGGCGCTCCCCGGCGACCAGGGTCGGGTGCTGCTCCCGGTGGACCGGCTCGCCGAGCTGAACGCCGACGTCCTGGTCATCGGCCACTCCCCCGGCACGGGCGCGGACGCCGCCGCGCTCCCCGGCTACGGCGAGCTCAGCGCCGTGCGGAACGGCACCGCGGTGCTGCTCGACCCGGTGGAGCTGGCCGGGCTGGAGTACCCGACCGCCCTTTCCGTGCCCTATCTGCTGAACCGCCTCGAGCCCGCCCTCCAGCGGGCCGCGGGCTGACGTCACTGCCGGGCGGCCGCTCGGTACCCGCGCACCGCGAGGAACCCGAAGACCGCGGTGAGCCCCACCGACCACGCGACGGTCTGCGCCAGCGGCCCCGCGACCGGCCCACCGAGCAGCAGCCCGCGCATCGCCTCCACCGCGCAGCTGATCGGCTGCCCCCGGACGATCGGCCGCAACCACTCCGGGTAGTTCTCCACCGGCACGAACCCGGAGTTGAAGAACATGGCGAGCAGCAGCACGGCGGCGAAGATCTGCACCACCTTGTCGCCGATCGCGCTGACCCCGACCACGATGACCATCGGGGTGAAGCCCGCGATCACCAGCACCGGGACCAGCACCGCGCCGAGCGCCCCGAGCACGCCCTCGTGGAAGCGCAGCCCGAGCAGCACGCCGACCACCAGGACGACGACGGTGGCGGCGAGTGCCCGCGCGCACTCGGCGAGCAACCGGCCGATCAGCCCCGCCGAGCGGTGCACCGGAAGCACCCAGAAGCGGCGCAGCAGCCCGCTCTGCCGCTCGCCGTAGAGCGAGAGCCCGGTGCCGGTGGCGCCGTACATGGCGCCGGCCACCGCGATCATCGGCACGAAGCCGTAGATCGGCTCGGCCCCGCCGGGCGGGGTGAGCGATTTGCCGAGCACCAGCTCGAACATGAGCAGCAGCAGGATCGGCAGCAGCAGCGTGGTGGTGAGCACCTCCTGCTGCCTGCTCCAGCGGCGCAGCAGCCTGCCGGTCTCGACCAGGCTCTGATCGATCAGGGGGGTCACCGCCTGCGCCTCCGCTCGGCTCGAACGGCCGCGGTGGCGGCCAGCAGCACCAGCCCGGCCACCCAGGCCGTCGCCACCGCGGTGGTGGCGGTGGCGCTGCCATCGGCCAGCTCGCGCAGCGCCCCCGCCACCTGCGAGACCGGCTGGTTCCGCACGAAGGGCTGGATCCAGCCGGGGAACCCATCGGCCGGGACGAAACCGGTCGACATCATGAGCAGCAGCAGCTGCGGCGCGAAGAGCACCGTCGCGCCAAGCTCCGGATTGGCGGTGGCGGTGCCGAGCGCGTCGGCGGCCAGGATGACCGCGGTGCCGAAGGCCAGCGTGAGCAGCACGAAGGCGAGCGTGTGGCCGGCCCCGTCGAAGCGGAACCCGAACAGCGTGCCGACCACGAGCGCCCCGGCCAGGGCGGCGAGCGCGCGCACCAGGTTGGCCGAGATGCGCGCGGCGGGCGGCACCCAGGCGCGCACCGGCATGGCCCGCAGCCGGGTTCCCATGCCGCCCCGCACCTCCCGCGCGGCGCGGTCGCCTGCGAACATGGCGGTGAAGAACATGGCCTGCACCACGATGAGCGGTGCCAGGTACTGCGCGTAGTCGATGCCGCCCGCTTCCATGGAGCGGCGCAGCGGCACGTAGATGCAGACGAAGAAGGTGAGCGGGGAGGCGAAGGCGAGGATCAGGTCGCCCTCGCGCAGCGCGGCCCTGATGCCGCGCTCGCTGAGCGCGGTCCACTGCAGGCTCGCGGGCACCCGCTCGACGGCGCCCGTCACGCGGGCACCTCGGCGGGCTTCTCGGTCAGCTCGATGAAGACCTCGTCCAGCGAGGGGCGGCGCAGCGCGATATCGATCAGCGGGATGCCCGCCGCCTCCAGCCTGCGCAGCGCCTCGGAGAGGGTGGCGGCGCCGTCCGGGGCGGGGATCGAGACCCGGTCGGCGGTCGCGGCGACGGTGGGGGTGCCGAGCCCGGCGAGCACCTCGGTGGCGGCGGCCAGCTGGGTGATGTCCGCCGGGACGACCTCGCAGAAGCTGGCGCCGGAGCGCGCCTTGAGCTGGTCGGCGCTGCCCTCGGCGATGACGGTGCCCCGGTCGACGACGATGATGTTGTCGCTGAGGACGTCCGCCTCCTCCAGGTACTGGGTGGTGAGCAGGATGGTGACGCCCTGCTCCCTGAGCTCGCGCACCAGCGTCCACAGGCCCTGCCTCGACACCGGGTCGAGCCCGGTGGTCGGCTCGTCCAGGAAGACCACCTTCGGCGGGCGGACCAGGCCGCAGGCGATGTCGATCCGCCTGCGCATGCCGCCGGAGTACTGCCCGACCCGCCGGTCGGCCGAATCCTCCAGGTCGAAGCGGGCGAGCAGCTCGTCGGCCTTCGCCCGCGCGGCCCTGCGGCGCAGCCCCATCAGCCTGCCGAAGAGCACCAGGTTCTCCCGGCCGGTGAGCATCTCGTCCAGCGCGGCGTACTGGCCGGTGAGCATGATCGAGCCGCGCACCGCGTCGGGATCGCGCACCACGTCGAACCCGGCGACGGTCGCCCGGCCGGAATCCGGCACGACCAGGGTGGAGAGCACCGAGACGGTGGTGGTCTTGCCCGCGCCGTTCGGCCCGAGCACGCCGAGCACGCTGCCGGCGGGGACGCTGAAGCTGATCCCGCGTAGCGCGTGTACCTCGCCGAAGCGCTTGCGCACCGAGTCGACCACGATGGCCGGGTCGGCGCTACTTCCTGTCACGTCGTGCTCCCCTTCCGGAAATGGTCCCGGCCGCTCCGGCCGGGGGATGCTCAGCCGAGCAGGGCGACCACCTCGTCGAGCGAGGCGCCGCCGAGGATGGCGGTCACCGGGAGGTCGCGGCTCAGGTCGGTCTCGATGCGTTTGCGCAGGTCGAGTGCCTGCAATGAGTCGAGGCCGAGCGCGACCAGCGGGGTGGTGCCGTCGATGTCGTCGTTCGGTTCCATGCCCATGACGGTGCGCAGGGCGACGCGCACGGTCTCCGCCGTGCCCGCGGGGGAATCGGCGGTGGCGCCGGGGGTGTTCCCGGCTCCGGCCGAGCCGGTGGGCCCGGCCGCCGTCGTCCCCGGCACGCCGGAGGTCGGCGCCGCGCTTCCGGCCGGGGCCGGGGCGTCGATCTCCAGATCGGCGAAGAGCGGCGCCATACCGAAGAGCCCGAAGAGGTCGCTGATCCTGGCCCAGTCGGCGGCGGCGACCAGGGCATTGCCGGGTTCGGCGGTGATGCCGGCGGTGATGGCAGCGGCCGGGTCCATGGGCAGCAGGCCGGTGCCGGTGATGGCGGCGAGCGCGTCGGCCCGGTCGGCGCCGACCGCGCGCCAGAGCCCCCACTGCACCGAGGTGACCGCGATGCCGTCGGCGCGGTACCCGGCGGCGGCGGCGTCGAGCAGCCGGTTCACGGCGGCGTAGACGAAGTGGCCGCGGCCGCCGATGGTGGCGGAGAGCGAGGAGCACAGCACGATGCGCGCGTCGGCGGTGCGCGGCAGGTGCCGGACCAGGTGCGCGAGCGCGGTGCTCTTCGGCAGGGCGGCTGCGCGCACCGCCGCCGGGGTCGGGGCGGTGCCGGCGGCGGCGTAGTCGACGGCGGCGTGCACCACGAGGTCGACCGGCCTGCCGTCGAAACCGGCGCCGAGTTCGCGCACCGCCGCCTCGTCGGTGACGTCGCAGGGGCGCACGGCGATCTCGGTGCCGCCGAGTTCGCGCAGCTCCTCGATCCGTGCCCGGGCCCGGGGTGAGCCGCCGGAGCGGCTCACCAGGGTGACCCGCCCGGCGCCGGCCCGCGCGAAACGCTCGGCGAAGTCGAGGCCGAGTTCGCCGGTGCCGCCGACGATCACGATCTCGGTGCGGCCGGTGAGGTCGAGCGGTTGCAGGTCGTCCGCGGTGCCGAGCCGCTTGGCGTACACCTTGCCCGCGCGGACCGCGAGCTCCGGCTCACCGGCCGCGTGCACCGCGCCGACCAGCGCCTTGGCCTGCTCCTCCGGAGTGCTGGCGGCCGGCAGGTCGAGGTGGCGCAGTGCGGTGCCGATGTGCTCGGCGGCCAGGCAGCGGTAGGCGGCCTGCGCGGCGGCGTGGAACGGGTCCGGGGTCTCGCCGTCGAGCACGGCCTCGCCACCGGCGGTGACCAGCCAGACGTCGGTGACCCCGCCGAGGTCGGTGAGCAGCGCCGGGAGCGCCGCGAATTCGGCGAGCGGTTCGACGGCGGCGACACTCGCGCCGGCCGGCGGGACCAGGACGACCAGGGTGTCGTGCCCCGCGGTGCGGTCGACCACGGTCGCCCCGTGCCGGGGAGCGGCGCTGCCGATCGCGGTGACCAGGTCAGCGCAGTGCCCGCTGTAGTCGAGCACCGCGATCGTGCGCGGCGGCACCAGTCTCCGCTTGCCAAGCGGCTTCCACCGCTCGACCAGCCGGTGCACCGGCGCGGGAACCGGCTCCGGCTCGACCGGCGCGGCGCTGTAATCGCGCACGGCCCACAGGTGCTTGCCGCCGGTGACGGTGTGCGGGAAGTCGAGCAGCGGCAGCCGCTTCGGGCCGTCGACGCGCAGCGCGTCCCAGCGGTACCCGGTGTCGGAGACGGCGACCTGCGCCACCGAGCGGGTGAACTCGCGCAGGTCGTCGGCGGTGCGCCGGGAGGTGCCGAGCACCTGGAAGTCGCGCTGCGCCGCGGCGGTGCCGAGGTTCTCCATCATGGCCAACGCGAGCGTCGGGTGCTCGGAGATCTCGACGAAGGTGTCGATGCCGCGCTCGACGGCGAGCCCGACGGCCTGGTCGAAGCGCACGGTGTTGCGCAGGTTCCAGTACCAGTAGTCGCCGACCGGCAGGTCGGCGGTGAGCGCGGCGCCGAGGGTGGCGCCGATGCACTCGATCGGCCCCTCGGTGAAGGACGGCCGGTCGAACTCGGCGACCAGCGCGGGATCGCAGAAGGTGGCGCGGAACTCGCTGACCAGCGAGGTGTGCGCGGGGTAGGCGACCCGGATCTCCTTGGCGAAGATGCCCTTCGCGGTGAGCTCGGCGACGATCTCCGCGAGCACCGGCTGGTCGCCGCCGATGACGAGCACGTGCGCCGAGTTGATCACCGAGAGCTCGGCGAAGCCGGAGGTGCGGGCGAGCAGCGCCTCGCAGGCGTCCCGGTCGACACCGAGCACCGCCATGGAGAAGGAGCGCCGCTCCGCCCGGAAGCGCATGCCGAGCCCGTCGACCAGGGTGCCGCGCAGCGTCACCACCCGGACGGCGTCGGCCAGCGTGAAGCTGTCCGAGACGACGCCCGCGGCGATCTCGCCCTGGCTGTGCCCGACCGTCGCGGCCGGCTCCACCCCGGCGGCCCGCCACATGGCGGCCAGCCCGAGCATCTGCATCATGAGCGCGGGCTGCACGACGCGCAGCCGCTCCTCGCCGTCCTGCGCCTCGTCCAGCAGGTAGGTCAGCGGGGAGACGTCGAAGAGTCGGTCGAAGACCTCCTCGGCCTCGTCCACCGCGGCCTTGAAGACCGGCGAGCGCTCGTAGTACATCCGCCCCATGCCGGCGCGCTGGCTGCCCTGGCCGGGAAAGGTGTACCCGACCCGGCGCGCGATGGCGGGCTTGCCACCGGCCACCACCGACGGATGCGGGCGGCCCGCCGCGACCGCCTCCAGCGCGGCGAGCAACTCGTCGCGGCCGGTGACCATGGCCAGCGCCCGGTGGCGGCGCGGCGTCCTGGTGCGGAAGAGCATCTCCGCGACGGCGTCCGGGGTCGCGCCGGGGTGCGCGAGCAGGTAGTCGCGCACTGCGGCGGCCTCGGCGCGCAGCGTCTCCGCGCCGTCGGAGGAGAGCAGCACCGGGGTGCTGCCGTCGGGGAGCCGGTAGTCAGCCACGGGGGTCCTCCTCGAGCGCAGGCATGGCCACGATGGCGTGCGCGTTGGTGCCCGCGACCCCGAACGAGGAGACGGCGGCGTAGCGGACGCCCGCGATCGGGGTCCAGGGGGTGAGCTCGGCGGCGAGCCGCATGGCGGTGGCGTCCCAGTCCACCTCCGGTGTCGGGTTGTCGGCGTAGCGGGTCGGCGCTATGGCGCCGTGCAGGCCGCTGAGCAGCACCTTGATCAGCCCGAGCATGCCCGCCGCGGCCTGCGCGTGCCCGGCGTTGGACTTCACCGAGCCGAGCAGCGGGCCGTCATCGGCCGAGCCCGCGGTGCCGTAGACGGTGGTGAGCGCCTCGAGTTCCAGCGGGTCGCCGACGGCGGTGCCGGTGCCGTGGCCCTCGATCATGCCGATGTACTCCGCCGGAATCCCGGCCGCCGCCACCGTTTTCCGGATCAGCCGCTCCTGCGCGGCGCTGCTCGGCACCGCGATCG